>NZ_JBHTLS010000135.1:0-589911 GCF_042678845.1 Sphingobium olei
CTCAATAACGCCATGTCCAACACTCCATATACCCTCGCTTGTCAAAGCCAGGGACGAGTTCAACATGGGTCAATTCTCAGCGGAAATTTACGCCCTACCCGGGTCACTTCTCAGTGGAAATCAACACCTGCGCCTTTGCAGTGACATGGCGATAGACCCGCGGTGCAGGGAAAGTCTGTCATGAAAACCTGTGGGGAATTCGGTGAGGACAGCGCCGACGCACGCCAGCGCTGTCCCAGGCTCAGATATCGACTTCGTTCACCACCTTTTCGATCTCGTCAAAGCTGAGATCGCTTCCCCACAGGATCGCCTTATGACCGGTGAGCTTCTGCCAGCGCCGTACGGCCACATCGACATAACGCGGGTCCATCTCGACCGCACGCCCCAGTCGTCCCGTCTGCTCGGCCGCGATGATCGTGGTCCCCGATCCCGAAAAGGCATCAAGAACAATACCGCCATGGCGAGAGCAATCCAGCATGGCGTCAGCCACCATCTTCACCGGCTTTACCGTGGGATGCATGGCAAGCTCTTCATCACGGCCTGCCTTCATTGAATTGACGCCGGCATAGTCCCAGACGTTGGTGCGATAGCGGCCATGCTGCCCCAACTCGAAATTGTTGATGTGTGCCGCAGCTCCTTTCCTGAACACGAAATCAGCTCATGCTTGGAGCGATAGAAGGTGCCCATGCCGCCATTGTCCTTATTCCACACGACAAGGTTGCGCAGGCTGTCATAAACCCGTTCGCCGGCTTCAAGCATCTCGCCCATGTGCCGCCAGTCCATGCACTGATAATGTATGGAGCCATCGATGCTGTGGGCAGCAAGGTTGTCCATTACCGTCGCGAGGAAGTCGGTGAACTCCGCGCGGCTCATCTCTCCGGCGCCCATTACGAACTCGTCGTGCTGAACCTTGCCAAGACCGCAGATATGACCGTTTACAGGCACATTATAGGGCGCGTCGGTGAACACCATCTGGGCCAGCTCATCGCCCATCAGCCTCTTGAACGTCTCTGCCTTTGTCGAGTCGCCGCAGATCAGCCGATGTTCGCCCAGCTGCCACATGTCGCCCGGACGCGTAACGGACGGCGCCTTCTGCTCAGGCTTCTCGACCGCGTCTTCCACGACCTCCTTTTCATCCACGCCGTTCAGCAAGGCTTCGATCTCGGCGGCGTCAAAGCCGATGATGCCGAAGTCGAAATCCGGGACGAGCGCCGAGATATCGCCCAGTTCCAGGCCGAGCAGCTCGCGGTCCCAACCAGCCAGCTCCGCCAGCCGATTATCGGCAACGATATATGCGCGGCGATCGGCTTCGCTCATGCCTTCAAGCAGCAGGACCGGAACGCGGGTCAATCCGAGGCTCTTTGCCGCCTCCACCCGGCCGTGACCGGCGATGATCCGATCCTGCTCATCGATGAGGATCGGGTTGGTGAACCCGAACTTCCGGATGCTGCGGGCGATCTGGCTGATCTGCTTCTTTGAGTGAGTACGCGCATTGCGCGCATGGGGCTTGAGAAGCGTGATGTCACGCTGCACTAGGTCCCCCCCGGAGAGGGGACCGCGCTGTGAATGCATAAAACCTCCTTCGTTGCGGCACTCAGTCAGATGTCACAGCGCGGCGTTCTGGCGCGATCATTGAATCTTACCGCAGTTTGCGTGAGCTCAGGCTATTGGCCAGGCTTGAGCCGCTTCCCAGCTGAAATTGTCGCGCCGTTCTTTCATAGGCTTCCTGCATCGGCGATAGATCCGCTCCGATTTGAGGGCGGCCGGCGCGCTCAGTCCTGATATCCTCGGCCTCAAGGTCGACCCAAGCGTTGATGCACTGCCACATCGACCAGCTGAGCCGTTCCTTGGGGCCAGGCTTGCCTTTGAACGACCCATCCAGCATCTGACAGTACAGCTTGTAAAGGGTGCCTTCCCAGGCGAAGCCGGGATTGGCCTTAAAAGCTCTGATAAGCTCTGACCTTGAAATCGGCTCGCCTTGATCCAGTTTCCTCTGGAGATAGCCAGGGCTATCGAGATGGAAGAAATACCACGGGCCTTGCATCATGTTCGTTCTCCTTCGCTGGAAAGTGCAAGAAGCATCATCGCGGCGTTCGCGCCTACCAACGTTTGGAGGGCGCCGATTTTTTGCCGCTTCGGCCCATTCCCTGAATCTTTTGGGGAATTCCCTGTAACAGGCTGACGATTTCCCTGTAACGGCGAGTAGGGAATTTCTCCTTCAAAACGGCGGCTTTCCGTCACTTTTCGCCGCTCAAATGAGCTATTCTGAAGCAAAAAGGCGTTTCGTGGCGACTACAGGGAAAGGCAGGGAAGAGACGGGTTCGCTCAAGACTGGGTACTGCACCACCCATTCTCACAATGTCGATGATTCTGACGTCCGCTTTGGCTTGGTCGCAAAACCGGCGCATCGGCGGACCCATATGTCGCGCCTCTGGTCGATCCATGGGCCGGCATGAATTGACCGATGCATGACATTGCGCGCAGTTGTTGTTCGCGGGCATAATTCCGGAGAACGCCTTGGACCGCTGGCAAGCCATGAAGATATTTGTCCGCGTGGCGGAAGCGGGCGGCTTTGCGGAAGCAGCGCGGCAACTGCATTTGAGCCCGCCGGCGGTTACGCGGGCGATCTCCGCGTTGGAAGAGGAGATCGGCGTGCGGTTGCTGACCCGCACGACACGGTCGGTAAAGCTGACCGAGGCGGGGCGCGGCTATCTGGACGATTGTCGCCGCATTTTGGCCGACCTGGCAGATGCGGACGCGGCGGCTGCTGGCACCCATGGCAATCCGACCGGTACATTGATCGTTACGGGATCAGTGATCTTTGGCCAGATGTATGTGCTGCCGATCCTGCTCGATTATCTGGACCGCTATCCGGCCGTGACCGGGCACAGCCTGTTCGTAGACCGGCTGGTAAACATCATCGAGGAGGGCATCGATGTTGCCGTCCGGATCGGGCATCTGCCGGATTCCGGGCTCAGCGCCATCCGGGTCGGGTCGGTGCGGCGCGTCATCTGCGGCGCGCCGGCCTATTTTGAGCGTCATCCGGCGCCCCAGACCCCCCGCGACCTGATCCATCATCGTATCATCGGCCCGACCGGGGCATGGGCCTCACCCGAATGGCATTTCGGCCCTGACGGCAGGCGCAGCATCACAGTCCGCCCCCAACTCTTCTGCAACACCAATGAAGCAGCCATCGCCGCCGCCGAACAAGGCTGGGGCTTGACCCGCGTGTTGTCCTACCAGGTCGAGCCCGCACTGGCGGCCGAACGGCTGGTCACGGTACTGGATGAGCATATGGAAAGGCCGCTGCCGATCCACGTCATCCATGCCGAAGGGCGCAGGGCGGTCGCCAAGGTGCGCAGTTTCGTCGATCTGGCGGTCGATCGACTGCGCGCCAACCCGTTGTTACAGCAAGGATTATGATTATTGCACTTACCGAAATAATGACTTCCACCTTTATCGAATTATCAGAATTTTCGTCAAGGATTAATCCTGTCTCCAGAAGCTGAAGCCTTTGCTCAGCGCCCCCAACAGGGTGGAGGACATGATGAAGAAACTGGTCATTTCGATGCTGCTGGCGGCCGCCGGCATTGCTGCCTCGGGCGGCGCGATCGCTGCGCCGGCCAGCGCTGTTCGCGCGCAGGCCGCGCCCGTCACGGTCCATTACCGCACCACCACGATAGATGGCATAAAGATGTTCTACCGTGAGGCCGGCCCTGCTGGTGGCCCGGTGGTGCTTCTGCTCCACGGTTTCCCGACATCGTCGCACATGTTCCGCAACCTGATACCTCTGCTTGCCGACCGCTATCATGTGATCGCGCCGGACTATCCGGGCTTTGGTCAAAGCGACGCGCCGGACCATCGCCAGTTCCGCTACAGCTTCGGCCATTATGCCGACATGGTCGACATGCTGATGAGCAAGATCGGTTCCCAGCGCTATGCCATGTATGTCATGGATTATGGCGCACCGGTCGGCTACCGCCTTGCCATCAAGCATCCCGAGCGGGTCAGTGGGCTGATCGTCCAGAATGGCAATGCCTATGAGGAAGGACTGGGCACCTTCTGGGATCCGATCAAGGCGTATTGGAAGAGCGGGTCGGCGAAGGACCGGGAAGCGCAGGCCTGGCTCGTCGGCCTCGACGCCACCAAGTTCCAGTATACAGATGGCGTGCGTGACGTCTCGCGGATCAGCCCCGACAATTGGGTGCAGGATCAGGCCTTGCTCGACCGGCCGGGCAACAAGGATATCCAACTCGACCTGTTCTATGACTATCGCACGAACGTGCCGCTCTACCCGGCCTTCCAGGCCTTCTTCCGCGACCGCAAGCCGCCCACATTGATCCTCTGGGGCAAGAACGACAAGATTTTTCCCGAAGCCGGTGCGCATCCTTACCGGCGTGATCTGCCGGATGCGGAGATGCATATTCTCGATACCGGCCATTTCGCCCTGGAAGACAAGCTTGACGAAATGGCACCGCTGATCCGCGACTTCCTCGATCGCAAGGTCGCGGCGCGCTGAATCCGGGTGGGGCCATGGTCAAGCATGGCCCCACCCGGCTGACGGATGATGGGAGACAGGCCGTGTCCTATGGTTTTCTGGATATCGCGACGACGCCGAGCGTACGCGCAGCGCAGGCAGAGATGGGCGCGGATGCGCATTGGGCGGCGTTCGGCGGCAACCGGGCCTTCGACCGCTTCACCGCGAATGAAGCCAATTTCCTGGCAGTGCGGGACAGTTTCTACATGGCGACCGTGTCGGAAGATGGCTGGCCCTATGTCCAGCATCGCGGTGGTCCCGCGGGCTTCCTCAAAATGGTCGACGACCGAACGCTGGCCTTTGCCGACTATCGCGGCAACCGCCAATATATCAGCACCGGCAACCTCGCCGCAAACGACCGGGCTTGCCTCATTCTGATGGACTATCCCCATCGGGCGCGGCTGAAAATCTATGTCCATGTCGAGAAGCTGGCGCTCGATGCCGATGCGGCGCTGACCGATCTTGTCACGCACAAGGATTACAAGGCGCGGGCCGAGCGCATCTTTCGGCTGCGGCTGGAAGCGTTCGATTGGAACTGCCCGCAGCATATCACGCCGCGCTTCACGCAGCGCGAGATAGATGAGGCGGTTCGGCCGCTCCATGAACGGCTAACGCAGTTGGAAGCCGAGAACAGGGCATTGCAGGAGCGCCTTGCCAAGATAGGCGGTGCATGATGGAGGGTCGCAGATCGGCGCTACCGCCATTAACCCCGGACTGTGCTATCCCGTCAGGGTGGCCGCGGCCTGGGCGCTGGACTCTCGACGCCTACCCGTCCGCAAGGGGCCAGCCTGCGTAATAGGACGCCGGCGGGCTTCCCTGGTCGGATGCCGGCCAACGTCGGATCATCTGTCGGTAGCTGATCTGCATTGCCAGCAGCCTTGTCGATGATCTCGGCCGCCATGCCGTTGTCCCTTTCTCGCCTCGACCGTGCGCTGGAAGCAGGACTTCCATGTCCTTACCGGACGTCGGTCGGCATTCTGCCGGGAGGCTAAGGGGCTTAGGGCCATGTCGCTGCAACGACTCCGAATTCCGAATCGAGTTCGCCATCTGGCGTTTCATGGAGTCAGTTAGGGAAGGCGGTGATCCGCGCATAAGCGTCCTGGCGAAGCCCATTGCGGCGACGAGATCAGGCGACGCTCGGTCGAATCATTCCAGGCGGGCGGGCACCGGGACGATAATGAAGTGATCGTGGACCTGCCGCTGATCGGGCGTGTCCAGTGGCTTTCGCAGGCCGGCCTGGAGTTCGCCGATGGCCTGTGCCGGCAATTGCAGAGGATGTTCGTGCCGATGCTCGGGCGCTTCGTGACCGTAATCGCGGCCCGGTTCGGACGTCATTTCGATATGAGCGCCCAGAGCGGCGCAGATTGGATGCTTTGCCGCGAAGCTGGCCAGCCGATCGACGCTGGCCCGGTTATCGTCGAGGAAATTGACCGGCACATAAAGGCGGCCCGGGTAGAGCGTGTCGCCCGACAGCAATATTTTGAGGCGGGGGTCATAGATCATGATCGCCGCCGCCTGATGCCCCGGGGTCGGGATGATGCTGAGCGCCCGCCCGCCGAGATCGAAAGTGGCGATCCCTTTCGGCCAGTCATGGACGCCGAAAAAGCTGGCAACGTCAGAAGGCTGGAGCCCGACGACGGTCGTATCGGGGCGGTCGCGGAAGGTGGCGTCCCCGGCGACATGGTCGCCATGGCTGTGGCTGTGCGCCACCACCAGCGGGATCGAACTGCGTTTGTGCGCGGCGAGCCATTGCGTGATCAGCCGATCGACTGCCGGCCGGATCTGGCCGCCTTCGGCTCCCGTATCGACCAGCAACGCCCTGTCGCGCCCGAAGAGCAGATAGAGAAAAGGCGCTTCGAAATTGGTCTTGACCGATTGCCGGATCACGAAACTGTCGTTGTCCAGTTTCTGGACCTGCGTGGAAGGCTCCTGCGGCAGGGTGCCGTCGATCCACTTTTCCGCAAACAGCTTCGGCAAGGGAGGGCAGGCGGCGGTGGCTTCCTGCGCCACGCCGCTCGCCATCAGGAGCGCCGCGCTCAATCCAACGATTCGTGCCAGCCGCATCCCGCCTGCATCCTTCCTTTCATGCAGAGGCAGAATGGCCGCCATGCTGCCCGAATGCCGGGGTGCCATGCTTGCGCAAAGGCGCCCCGGCGGCTCAGTCACGTCAATATTTGAACCGCGCTTCGATGCCGAAGGTGCGCGGATTGATGACGGTCTGCCTGTAGTAGCGCAGCAGCACGCCGTCGTTCAGGCCGACGCGGGAGCGATCGTTGGACACCGATGCCACCGCATATTTGTCGAAGATGTTGTTCGCGAACAGGACCAGGCTGTAATTGTCCGTCTCGTAAGCGAGCGATGCGCGGTGCAGGACATAGCCTGGCAGCTTTGCGCCATAGGCACGGTCCCAGCCGAGCCGCGTCACCACATTGCCGCGATAGGTCGCGGTCCAGTCCGCCACCAGATTGCCGGCCATGAACGGCATGGTGTAGGTTGCGCCCAGGCTGCCGCTGTTCTTGGCCGAGCCCGGCAGGCGATCGCCCGACAGCGCGTCCAGCTGAATGGGCGAACTGGGGTAGGTGCCGGGCGGGTCGTTGACGGCGATGATCTTCGCTACGTCCTGGGTCAGTTTGGCGTCGGTATAGGAATAGGTTCCCTGGATCGACAATCCGTCGACCGGCTTCGCCTGGAAGGATGCTTCAAAGCCTTCCGACTTCGCCTTGCCGCCGTTGACGATGATGCCGACGATCCCGTTGACGGTGGCAGAATCGACCTGGATGCCGTCCCACTTGATCTGGAAGATGTTGAAGTTGAACGTGAGTTTGCGGTCGAAAAGCTGGGTGCGGATGCCAAGTTCCGCATTCTTGGTCGTGTCTGGCCCATATTGGATTTCGTTGGGCAGGGCGCACACATTTTGTTGCGTCGTATCGAGCGGAAGGACGCACGGCGCGACCGTGTTCGGGCCGCCGATCCGATAGCCCTTGCTGTAGGTCGCATAGGCCATGATGTCGGGCGTGAAGTTGTAGGAACTGTTGAACTTCCACACCCAGCCGCTCTTCTTCGACTTGCCGCCGGCGGAGGGAAGGTCATAGGGGCTGACTGGGTCGCCGAGCAGCGGAAGCACGGCGCGACCGGCGACGTCGGACGTATAGCCGAAATAGCGCACGCCTGCCGTAACCTGCCATTCGGGTATGATCCGGAACGTGCCTTCGCCGAAGACCGCCTTCTCCGTTACCTTCGACCTGTTGAAGCTGTTATATTCCACCTCGTCGGGGTTGGGCTGCGTGCCGAATTCGACCCAGGGGTGGCCCGGCACATGCTCGGTATATTCGTTCAGCCGCTTCTGCTGGTTGTAGAAGCCGCCGATCACCCAGTTGAACGGGCCGCCATGGCGAGAGACGAAGCGGACTTCCTGGTTGAACTGCTTCCGGCGGTCATGGCTTTCGTTCCAGCTCGAAAAGGCGGGGAAAGATTCATAGCCATAGTCGAGATCGAGGAGAAGGTCGGTATTGTCGCCAACGCGGTCGTTTTTCACATCGGTGTAGGCCGTAGTCGCGACCAGGTCGGCAATGTCCGCGAGATTGGCGTTGATCTCCATGCTGCCCAGATGCGCGCGGCGCTTCACCGGCTCGATATAGCGGGCCGCGCTTTCATATTTGCCCGTTCCGAGCACGCCGTCGCTGTTATATTGGCCGCCATCGGTCTTGGTCTGCTGGAAGGCGTAGGTGAAGTTTACCTTCAGATCGTCGCTGAACTGGAACAGCAGCTGGTTGCGGGTGGTGAAGGTCTTCTCGAAATTGAGATCCTTCTCCTTCCGCAGGTTCGCGGCATAGCCTGCCGGCGAGATGCCGGTGGGGCCGTCCGGTTGCGGCAGGGACACGCCGGGCGTCTGGAGCAGCAAAGGATAGTCGATGAAGCCCGGATCGTAGAAATAGCCGGTGGCCGAACGGAAGGCGATATGATCCTTCACGATCGGGATGTTGATGACGCCATCCACCTGATAGCCGAGCTTGCCGCTATGGCTCTTGCCGTAGAGGCGGCTGTGCGCTTCCCCTTCGATGCTGTCGGTATTGGGCCGGTTGGGGATGTTGCGGATCGCGCCGGCCAATGTGCCAAGGCCGTAGAGCGTGCCCTGCGGCCCCAGCAGCGTTTCGACGCGCGCGATGTCGAGCAGCTTGAAGTCGTAATAGAGCGGGACTTCGCCGAGATAGACGCCGAGCGCGCTGTCATATGAATTGCCGGTCGAGCTGGAGTCGGAAGCGTTCAGGCCGCGCAGCACGATGGTTCCGGTCGAACCCGGGCCGGTGTCCGAAATGGTGAGGCCGGGCGTGAAGTCGGCAAGGTCGCGAACGTCGTCGATCCGCTGGCGCGCCAGCTGTTCCTGCGCCACGGCGCTGATGTTGATCGGCACGTCCTGGATCGAAACCGCACGGCGCGTGGCCGTCACGACGATCTCGTTACCATCGCTACCTGCGCCATCAGCGCCGGCTGCGGCACCCTGGGCGAAAGCCGAAGTGGTCCCAACGCCCATGAGTATGGTCGCGCTGAGCAATGTATTGCGAAACACTCTCTTGGTCACTTCGCCCCCCTTTGCGGTTGAGCCTCAAGTGACATCCTTCTCCCCTGGCGCTCTGGCTAGTCCGGCGCCTTTTCGGCCGTTGACCGGCCAGTCGTCATCGTCATTCTACCCGTCCGAAAACCATGGATTGGATCGGCAAGGCCATAACGGCAGGCATTGCCGGCGAACGGCGGCGTCGCACCTGAAAGATCAGCAATGCGAGCCGGTCGTCGATCCACGAGCCCTCACTTCAAGCCGGTGATTATCGGCTGTTCCATCTATGGGTTCGCCGCTTCCTGAGCGGTCGACTCTACGGTATGGATATTACCTAACGCGTCAAGCGTAATAATTTTGCGGCTGCTCAGTATGACTGATAAGATAGGTGCACTGCACAATATGGCCGTTTTCTTACAGCTTAGGCGAGTTGCGACAAGGGCTGTATGTCACGCTGCGCCACTTCATCGCCGAGAGTCTTTCTGCGAATCGAGGAAAGGCATGGTCGGAGATAGCCTTGCACCTCCCACCGTCTCAGCCCGCACGAAAGGTCGGTTTGTTTACGGATGAGGGATCAGGCATCCCGCTTTTGGGACCGCAAGGCGAAGGATTCCGCCAAAGCTTACAGAGCTTTGCTTGGTATTACGCAAAATTGAAAATGTAATAAATGTCGGTGGACAGGCTCTTGCTGCTTTGCAATAGTGATGGCGAAGGGGGACGACCAATGATCCGAATGTTCCGCACCGCAAGCATGGCCGCCATGATGGCTGGAGCGCTTCTGCTTGCATCCTGCTCGCAAGGGCCGGACGCCCCTTCCAAGCCCAAGACAGAGTTCAACATCGGCTGGTCGATCTATGCTGGCTGGATGCCCTGGCCCTATGCCCAGCAGGCAGGCATCGCGAAGAAATGGGCCGATAAATACGGCATCAAGATCAACATCGTCCAGGTCAACGACTATGTCGAATCGGTGAACCAATATACGGCCGGCAAGTTCGACGGCGTGACGGTCACCAACATGGATGCGCTGACCATCCCGGCGGCCGGCGGCAAGGACACGAGCGCGATCATCGTCGGGGACTATTCCAACGGCAATGACGGCATTCTGCTGAAGGGCGCGGACAGTTTTTCCGCGATCAAGGGCCGGCAGGTCTATCTGGTCGAGCTTTCGGTGTCGCACTATCTGCTCGCCCGTGCGCTGGAAAAGTCGGGCATAAAGCCCACCGACATCAAGACCGTGAACACGTCGGACGCCGATATCGTCGGCGCCTTCGCCAGTCCGGACGTGACCGCAGCGGTGGCTTGGAACCCGCAGCTGTCCGTGATGAAGAGTCAGGCCGGCGCGAAGGAGGTCTTCAGTTCGGCCCAAATCCCCGGCGAGATACTCGATCTTCTGGTGGTCGACACCGCGACGCTGAAGGCCAACCCCAATCTGGGCAAGGCGCTCGCCGGCATCTGGTTCGATACCATGGCGCTCATGACGCGACAGGATGCAGAAGGAAAGGCGGCCCGTGCCGCCATGGCCAAACTGGCGGGCACCACGCCGGAGCAGTTTGAGAGCCAGCTGACCACCACGCATCTCTATTCCGACGCCAAATCCGCCGTGGCGGCGGCCACTGCGCCGGCGCTCATCCAGAGCATGAAGCAGGTACGCGATTTCAGCTTCGCCCATGGCCTGTTCAAGGGGGCCGCTTCTGCTGATGCGGTCGGCATGGGCTTTGCCGGCGGGAAGACGCTGGGCGACGCGCAGCATGTGACGCTGCGGTTCGACGACAGCTTCATGAAGCTGGCTGCAGACGGAAAGCTGTGAGCCGCCCCGGTCGGTCCCCCTTTAGGACGATGATGCCATGCGCTGGGTAAATCGACAAATCAGCCGAGGCGATCGGTTGCTGATGGGCGCGGTGCCGATCCTGCTGCTCGTCCTACTCTACCTGTTCCTGGCGGCGCAGCGCCACGCTGCCAATCCGTTCGACAAGATATTGCCGTTGCCCAACGGCATGGCGAAGGCGATGGCGGCGCTGCTGTTCCAGCCCGACCAGCTGACGGGGCAGCTGCTCTTCTGGGCCGATACGCTGGCCAGCCTCCAGCGGCTGGGCATAGGCCTTGGCGTGGCGACGCTGGCGGCTCTGCTGGTCGGGCTGGTGATCGGCGTTCTGCCGCCGGTGCGTGCCGCCTTCGGCCCGCTCGTCACCGCCATCGCCGTGATCCCGCCCATCGCCCTGCTGCCCATTTTGTTCATCGCCTTGGGTCTGGGCGAAACGGCGAAGATCGCGCTGATCGTCATCGGCATAGCGCCGGTCATGGTGCGCGACATCGCCGCGCATGTTGCCGCCCTGCCGCGCGAGCAGATCGTGAAGGCGCAGACGCTGGGCGCGAGCAGCTGGCAGATCATGACGCGGGTCGCGCTGCCGCAGGCGATGCCGCGCCTGTTCCACGCGATGCGCCTGTCGCTGGGACCGGCTTGGGTGTTCCTGATTTCGGCGGAGGCGATCGCGTCCGACGTGGGGCTTGGCTATCGCATCTTCCTCGTCCGCCGCTATCTCTCGATGGACGTCATCATCCCCTATGTCGCCTGGATCGCGCTGCTGGCGGTGGCGATGGACCTGTTGCTGACCTTCCTCAACCAGCGGCTGTTCCCCTGGGCCCACGGAGCGAGCCATTGAGCGCGATCCTCTCCCTCCGCGGCGTCTGGATCGAATATGGCGACAAGGTCGTGCTCGAACGGGTGTCGATCGACATCGAGCAAGGATCCTTCGTCTCGATCATCGGGCCTTCGGGCGCGGGCAAGAGCAGCCTGCTGCGCCTTATTCTGGGGC
The DNA here is from genome assembly GCF_042678845.1 of Sphingobium olei. NCBI lineage: Bacteria > Pseudomonadati > Pseudomonadota > Alphaproteobacteria > Sphingomonadales > Sphingobiaceae > Sphingobium > Sphingobium olei. The sequence goes on from NZ_JBHTLS010000135.1 coordinate 11,903, forward strand.
AAGAGGCGGCGACGCGCGGGTCGATCCTGCTCGACGGAGCGCCCCTGACGCCCGAATGCGGCCCTGACCGGGGCGTCGTCTTTCAGCGCTATTCGGTCTTTCCTCACCTGTCGGTGCTGCGCAACACCATGTTCGGGCTGGAGTGCGAACAGGCACCGTTTCTGGCGCGCCTGTTCGGCACGGCGCGTCGCCAGGCGGAGGAGGAAGCGACGCAGATGCTGACCGCAGTCGGCCTTGGCGACAGCCTCCACCTTTATCCGGCGCAGATGTCGGGCGGGATGCAGCAGCGTCTGGCGATCGCGCAGGCGCTGATCAAGCGGCCGCGCATCCTGTTGCTAGACGAACCATTCGGCGCGCTTGATCCCGGTATCCGCGCCGACATGCATCGCCTGATCACCCGGTTGTGGCGCGACTATTCGCTGACGATCATCATGGTGACGCACGATATTCGCGAGGCGTTCAGCCTGGGCACGCGGGTGCTTGCCCTCGACAAGCGCCGCCATGATCCGCACGCCCCACACCGCTTCGGCGCGACGGCGGTCTATGACCTGCCACTGAAAAAGCCTGTGCCCGAGGATACTGCCGCCGATGGCAACGAGGCGACAGCGCCTGGTGGCGAACAGGATGATGAGGAGAAGATTGGACATGGCTAGCGACACGCCGGGCCTTGCAAGGCTGAGCATGAGCTTGCCGGCGGACCTGTTCCGGCAGCTCGACATCATGGTGGAGGAACGTGGCCTGCCGTCGCGCTCGCAGCTGATCGCCGAATTGATCCGCCACGCGCTCGCCGAACATGAGGCGTTCACGCGTCCGGATGAGATGCTGGCCGGCACCATCACGATCGTCTATCGCGGGGACAGGGGCCGCGTGCGGCATCAACTGGCGCAGATGCAGGCGGATTTCCTGAAGGAAGTCATTTCCTCCCAGCATGTGTTCCTGGAGGACGACCAGTCGCTCGAAGTCCTGCTGGTGCAGGGCCCAGCGTCGCTGCTCAAGGAATTATGCGATGCGCTGCGCAGGGTGCGCGGCGTTCACCAGCTGCAACTCGTCACGACGACCGCGCTGCTGCCGCCGCTCTACGAACCCGATTCCACCAACCAGACAGAGGGAGCGATGGCATGACGACGCTTGCCAATCCCACCGCCGCCCGTAACCATGCCCGCGCGATGGCGGGGACGGTGGTCGAAGCCATGCCGGTACTGCCGCCGGTGGCCGATGACCTGCCGGACGGCGTGTCCGCCGATGCGCTGCTATGGGAAGAGACTATCGCGCCTGGCGGCTATGCGACGCGGCGGATCCCGCGAGGGGCCCGCCTGCGGCTGATCGACCTCAAGGGCGACGCCTGCGCCTCGCTCCTGATCTTCAACGCCGATATGCCGACCGAGCGGCTGAACGTAGCCGATACGGTCAAGGTGCAGTGGAATGCCTATCTGGGCGCGGGCAAGCTGCTGCTGTCGGACATGGGCCGCGTGCTCATGAGCCTCCTCGAAGATGGAGCGGAAACGCACGATACCTTCTGCGGCACATCCAACCCCGTCACTAATGCAGCCAAATATGGGACGGGCACCAATAGCGGCCCGACGCCCAGCGGCCGCGACCGCTTCCTGCTCGGCGTCGCCAAGCATGGCCTCCAGCGGCGCGACGTGCATCCCTGCGTCAATCTGTTCAAGGGCGCGCGGATCGAGAGCGACGGGACGATCGTGCCGCAGATCGGGCCGTTCGAACCCGGCCGCCAGCTGGTGCTGCGCGCCGAAATGGACGTGATCCTGGTGATCGCCAATTGCCCCCATGTTCTCGACCCGCGCGAGGAGTGGACGGTGACGCCGCTGCGCGCGACCGCGTGGCGGGGGCCTGTGACGCCGGCCGCCGACCCGATCCGCAATGCCACGCCGGAAGGCCTGCGCGCCTTCGAGAATGTCGAAGACTATTTCCGCCGTTAGAAGGGAAACTGCCGCATGAGCGCAGATATTCATTTGTCCGGTCTTCCCGGAGCGGTCGTCCATGATGTGATCGTGCCCGCTCGCGCCCCATGGCTGCACCATGTCGCCGCGGGTCAGACCCTGCGGATCGTCGATCTGGAGGGCAATCAGGCGGTCGACTTCCTGCTTTACGCCGCGCAGGACGATACGGAACGCTACAGCGCGCAGGACACCGTATCCGCCCAGGGCAATCTATTCCTGCGCCAGGGTACGGTGCTGCGTTCCAACGAAGGACGGCCGATGATGACCATCACCGCCACATCGGTCGATTATCACGACACGATCGGCGGCGCCTGTTCCTGCGAATCCAATACGCTTCGCTACGGCCATCATACCAAGGCCGAACATGCCTGCGTCGAAAATTTCCTGGAGGCGAATTTGCGGGAAGGACGCGGCAAGCGCGACATCGTCTCCAACATCAACTTCTTCATGAACGTGCCGGTCGAGGCGGACGGATCGCTGGGCATCGTCGATGGCATATCCGCACCTGGACTGACCGTTGACCTGCGCGCCCAGATGGACGTCATCGTGGTCGTGTCCAACTGCCCGCAGATCAACAACCCGTGCAACGGATTCAATCCGACGCCCGTGCGTATGATCGTCGCTGCATGAGGTTCGATACCGTCCTTATCGCCAACCGTGGTGCGATCGCGACGCGGATCATCCGCACGCTTCGGCGGATGGGCCTGCGTTCGGTCGCCGTCTATTCGGAAGCCGACGAGGCGTCCCTCCATGTCGCGCAAGCGGATGAAGCAGTGTGCATCGGCGGCCCACGCGCGTCCGAAAGCTATCTCAATATCGAGGCGATACTGGACGCCGCCCGCGCTACGGGAGCCGGCGCCATTCATCCGGGCTACGGGTTCCTGGCCGAAAATGTCGAGTTCGCCCAGGCATGTGCCAAGGCGGGCATCATCTTCATCGGGCCGACGCCCGACAATATCCGTACCTTCGGTCTCAAGCACAGCGCGCGTGCGCTTGCCGCTGCGCATGACGTGCCGCTTGCCCCCGGCACCGACCTGCTGAAGGACGAGGCGCAGGCGGTGCTTGCCGCGCGGGACATCGGTTTTCCTGTGATCTTGAAGGCCACCGCAGGCGGCGGCGGCATCGGCATGCGGGTCTGCGAGGACGAGGCCGCCGTCCGCGAGAGCTTCGCGGCCGTCGCGCGTCTGGGGGAAAGCAATTTCGGCGATGCCGGGATTTTCCTGGAGCGCTACATCCGGCGCGCCCGGCATATCGAAGTCCAGATATTCGGCGATGGCGTGGGGCGCGTCCTGCCGGTGGGCGAACGGGACTGCTCGCTTCAGCGCCGCAACCAGAAGGTCGTGGAGGAAGCGCCGGCGCCCCTGCTGCCCGAAGCGGTGCGCAGCGCGTTGATCGCCGCCGCCACCCGCCTGGGCGAGGCGGCAGCCTACCGGTCTGCCGGCACGGTCGAATTCCTGTACGACGCGGAACGGGAAGAATTTTTCTTCCTGGAGATGAACACCCGGCTTCAGGTCGAACATGGCGTCACCGAAGAAGTGATGGCCATCGACCTGGTCGAATGGATGATCCGCGGCGCAGGCGGCGACTTCTCCTTCCTCGATAGAGATCCGCCGCGTCCCGAAGGCCATTCAGTGCAGGTGCGCCTCTATGCCGAAGATCCGGCGCTTGACTATCGCCCGACCTCCGGAACGTTGACAGCGGTCCAGTTTCCACCGGACATCCGGGCCGAAACCTGGTGCATGGCCGGCAGCACGGTTAGCGCCTGGTATGATCCGATGCTGGCGAAGCTGATCGTACATGCGCCGACGCGGGCGGAGGCCGTGACGGCCATGCAGTCCGCGCTGGACCAGAGCCGCGTCGACGGGATCGAAACAAATTTGCGCTGGCTGCGGGATGTGGTGCGCTCCCCCGAATTCGTCAGCGGTGAAGTCTCGACCCGCGTGCTCGACCGCATCGCCTTCCATCCCCGCAGCGTCCAGGTCGTCAGCGGTGGCACTGCGACGACCGTGCAGGATTGGCCCGGCCGCCAGAAATTATGGGCCGTGGGCGTTCCGCCGTCCGGCCCGATGGACGATCAGTCCTTCCGGCTCGGCAACCGGCTGCTCGGTAATGCCGAAGGGATGGCCGGCCTTGAAGTCATCCATACCGGTCCGACGCTGACCTTCAATGCGCCCGCTCGCATCTGCCTGACCGGCGCTGATTTCGGTGCCAAGCTGGACGGCGTGCCGGTGCTCCGCGGCGTTCCTGTCGACGTGGGAGAAGGGCGGACGCTGACGCTGGGCCGCGTAACGGGCGGCGGGATACGCGGCTACATCCTGTTCGCGGGCGGGCTGGACATCGCGCCCTATCTCGGCAGCCGCAGCACGTTCGAGCTTGGTCAGTTCGGCGGTCATGCTGCGCGGCGCTTGCTGGCAGGCGATACGCTGCATCTGGCCGGCGAGGCTGTCGGGCCGGCATTGCCGCAGGTGACGCTTCCGCCGTTGACCGGGGAGTGGACGTTGCGCGTTCTTTACGGCCCGCATGGTGCCCCGGATTTCTTCACCGACGAGGATATCGACGAGATCGTGGCCGCCCAATGGCAGGTCCATTATAACAGCAACCGCACCGGCGTTCGCCTGATTGGCCCCAAGCCGCGCTGGGCCCGCGCCGACGGCGGCGAGGCGGGGCTGCACCCCTCCAACATCCACGACAATCCCTACGCGATCGGCGCCGTGGACTTTACCGGCGACATGCCCATCATCCTGGGACCGGACGGACCCTCGCTCGGCGGGTTCGTCTGTCCCTTCGTGGTCATCGCCGCCGACCGATGGATCATGGGCCAGCTTGCGCCCGGCGATACGCTGCGCTTCGTGCCGGTCGATGTCGAAGATGCCCATGCGGCGGACAGGCAGCAGCGCCGGCTGATCGCGTCGGGCACGGCATACGAGGCCGGCTCGGCCCGGCCGATCGGCTCGCTTACGCCCATCCTGGCGGAAATTCCGGCCGCGCCGGAACGCCCGCGCACCGTGTATCGGCAGCAAGGCGATCGCAACATCCTCGTCGAATATGGCCCCATCGTGCTGGATATCGAGCTGCGCATACGGGCGCATGCGCTGATGACCGAGCTCGAACGGCTCGCGCCTGCCGGGATTATCGATATCGTACCGGGCATCCGGTCGCTCCAGCTGCATTTCGACGGCGAGGTCATGAGCCAGCGCGGGGCGCTGGACATGCTGATCGCGGCGGAGGAACGGATCGGTGATCTGGCGGACTTCGTCGTGCCGTCCCGGATCGTCCATCTGCCACTTAGCTGGCGCGATCCCGCCACGATCGAGACGATCGAAAAATATATGGGGGCGGTGCGTGCCGACGCGCCATGGTGCCCCGATAATATCGAGTTCATCCGGCGCATCAACGGCCTTCCCGATGCCGCAGCTGTCGAGAATCTGATCTTTGAGGCCAATTATCTGGTCATGGGCCTTGGCGACGTCTATCTGGGCGCGCCTGTGGCAACGCCGGTCGATCCCCGGCATCGTCTGGTCACCACCAAATATAATCCCGCGCGCACATGGACGCCGCCCAATGTCGTCGGGATCGGCGGGGCCTATATGTGCATCTACGGCATGGAAGGACCGGGCGGCTATCAGTTGTTCGGCCGGACCATTCAGATGTGGAATACGCATCGGCAGACTGATGCCTTCATCGAAGGCAAGCCCTGGCTGCTGCGCTTCTTCGACCAAATCCGCTTCTATCCGGTCAGTGCGGAAGAATTGGCGGCGTGGCGGCGCGATTTCCCCAGCGGCCGGCGGTCGATCCGGATCGAGCCATCCGAATTCCGCCTGGCCGATTATCGCGCCTTCCTGGCGGACAACGCTCCGGCCATCGCCGCGTTCGAGGCCCGACGCAAGGCTGCCTTCGACGCGGAACGCGCCGAGTGGCAGCGCAACGGCGAATTCGACAGGGTCGCCGATCTCGCCGAGACGGAGCAGCCGCAGGCCGATGCGGTGGACGTCCCCGAAGGCGCCGATCTTGTCGAAGCGCCGTTCGGTGGCAGCCTCTGGAAACTGCTCGTCACGCCGGGCGCGGAGGTCGAGGCGGGCGAAACCATAGCGATCATAGAGGCAATGAAGATGGAATGTGCGGTTCACAGCCCTGGCTCCGGTACGGTGGAGGCGCTCTATGTGCAGGAGCGCCAGTCGCTCCAGCCCGGCGCGCCGATGATCGCGCTGCGGAGGCATGGATGACCGGCGGCGTCGCAAGCGAAGGTGGGCGCCTTAACGCCGTTGGGATCGCCGGTGCGGTGAACGCCGGTCGCCTGAGCGCGGTGGCGGTGGCGGAAGAGGCGATCGCGCGCCTGGCGTCCTATGACGCGGTTCAGCCCCAGGTCTGGATCAGCCGGTTTTCGCCGGATGCTCTCATCGAGGCCGCCCGCGCGGTCGATGCGCGGGTGGCGGCGGGGGAAGTCCTGCCGCTGGCGGGCGTGCCCTTCGCCGTGAAGGACAATATCGATGTCGAAGGGCTGGATACGACGGCGGCCTGTCCCGCCTTCGCCTATCGGCCCCAAGCGTCGGCCACGGTCGTCGAACGGCTGATCGCGGCAGGCGCGATCTGCGTCGGCAAGACCAATCTCGACCAGTTCGCCACTGGCCTCAACGGCACGCGCAGCCCTTATGGCAGCCCTAGGAACGCCTATAATCTGGCCTATGTCAGCGGCGGATCGAGTTCGGGCTCGTCGGTTGCGGTCGCGGCAGGGCTGGTCGCCTTTGCGCTGGGCACCGATACGGCAGGGTCTGGTCGCGTCCCTGCCGCTTTCCAGCATCTGATCGGCTTCAAGCCCAGCAAGGGGCGGTGGAGCAACAGGGGGCTGGTGCCGGCCTGCCGGACGCTCGACTGTATCACCGTCTTTACAGACGATGTCGCGGACGCGCGGCTCGTCGATTCCGTCGTCGCGGGCTTCGATGCCGCAGATCCCTATTCCAGGCCGCTCGCCAACGTGCCGGTCGCGCGCAAGCGGATCGGTGTCCCCCGGCCTGATCAGCGCGCCTTCTTTGGTGATGCGCAGTCGGAATATCTCTACGATGTGGCGCTCGACAGGCTCGCTACCATGGCCGATCTGGTAGAGATCGACTATGCGCCGCTGCAGGAAGCGGCGCAGCTTCTATATGGTGGCCCCTGGGTGGCGGAGCGAACCGCGGCGCTGGCCCGCATCCTCGCCGAAGCCCCCGATGCGCTCGATCCTACGGTTCGCGAGGTCGTCGAGCCGGGCCTTGATATCAGCGCCGTCGACCTGTTCAACGGCATCTATCGCCTGGCCGAACTCAAGCGCCATGCCGACACGCTGTGGGACGATATCGACCTGCTCGCCTTCCCGACAACCGGCTCGACCTATCGCGTTGCGGAACTTCAGGCCGCACCGATCGCGCTTAACAGCGCTCTGGGCTTCTACACCAATTTCGTGAACCTGCTCGATATGGCCGCCGTTGCCGTACCTGCCGGCGCGCGGGCGAACGGGACCGGCTTCGGCATCACCCTGATTGGCCCCGCCGCCAGCGATCTTGCGCTGCTGGACGCGGCCGACGCCTACATCACGGCTGCGGACATTCCGCCGCCGCCACCGCTTGATCTGGAGGGCAAAATGGAAACGGTAAAACTCGCTGTCGTCGGTGCGCATTTGAAGGACATGCCGTTGCATTGGCAGCTCACGTCCCGCGAGGCGAAGTTCGTGGGCGCGTTCGAGACTGCCCCCAACTATCGCCTCTATGCGATCGCGAACAGCGTGCCGCCCAAGCCGGCACTGGTGCATAGCGACGACGGCGCATCGATCGCCCTTGAGGTTTACGAACTCGGCGTCGCCGAATTCGGCAGCTTCGTGGTGGAGGTTCCCGCGCCGCTCGCCATCGGTACGGTGACGCTGGCCGACGGCAGCAGCGTCAAGGGCTTCGTTGCCGAGCCGCGCGCGGTGACGGGTGCGGAGGACATCACGGCGCTTGGCGGATGGCGCGCCTACATCGCGCAGCGCGCCTGATCTTTGCGACGAAAGGGCAGGACATGAAACGGCTGAGGAGATGGATCATGACGGTGGCGGCGGGATGCGCGGCGTCTACGGCCTATGCGGAGCAGGTGATCGATGTGCCGGGCTTCGCGGACTTCCTGGCCGTTGATGGCGATAGCGTCTGGGCCACCAACGCCGGGCGGGTCGAACGCTGGTCGCGCCAGGGCAAGCTCGCTGCGGTCGCCATGTCGAAGCCTTGCGGCGCCATGGCTTTGTCCGACGGAGCGCTGTGGGTGGCCGATTGCCAGGAAAATGCGCTCGTGCGGATCGACACGCAAAGCGCGCAGAAGACGGCGACCATCCCCACCGGCATTGCCAACCCGAAAGGCGAACTGAACGTCGTCGCGGGCGCGGGATCGATATGGGTCGCCAGCGACCAGAAGGGCGTTGTGTCCCGCGTCGATCCGGCGACGAACACGGTCACCGCCACCATCCCGGTGAACCTCGGCACCCATTATCTGGCGTTTGGCTTCGGATCGGTCTGGGCCGTGAGCAGCGAAAGCCGGTCGATCCAGCGCATTGATCCCGCGACCAACAGCGTCGTCAAGACCACTGCGCTCGGGAAGGAGCCAGGTTTTCTTGCGGCCGGGGAGGGCGGTGTCTGGGTGCAGGAGCAGGGCGACGGAACGGTCGTGCGCATCGACCCCGACAGCGGCGACGTGGCTGGTCGCATCAAGATCGGCAAGGTGCTGAAATGGGGCGACATCGACACGGGCGGCGGGCTGGTGTGGCTGCGCACCACGGAGGACCAGACCTTCGTCGTGATCGATCCCAAGTCCATGACGGTAAAGGCACGCGTCGGGAAAGCGGAAGGGAGCGGAGCGCTGCGCTTCACGCCCTCAGGCATCTGGACCTCCGCGCATGACGTGCATACGCTGACCTGGTGGCCCGACCCCGCGAAGCTGGCGAGATGACCTTGGCGAAATGATCCGTCCGCGGCAGCCATCGTGCGCCGCCGACGGATCATGACATCAGCGGGCGGAAGCCAGTTGGACGGGCGAGCGGTCGTCCGCCTTGGCGAGTTTGGCTTCGATCCGGGTACGGATATCGGCTGTAACTGCTGCGCGGCAATCCCGCGCCTTGGCGTCGAGGGCGAGGTGCACGCCCGAGACCTGATCGCCGCACACGGCGCGCGCTGCCTGATCCATGCGGATCGCCAGGCTGCGCTGTCCCGATGCGGTCGCAAGGTCCAGCCCCTTGAGGTTGAGGATCGCGGAATCCTGAGCGAAGGGGTTGCCGCTGGTGGTGCCAGCCATTGCCGAGGGCGCGAAGGCGAGAACCGCCAGCGCCATAAGCCCAATTTTCATCATCTTCTCCCGAGCGAAACATAAGCGCCGCTCTTTGGCGACTGACGCATAAATAGGCTCGGCAGAGGAAATTTTCAATATGGAACGCGAATCTGGTACTTTATTACTTTGACCTGCACTGTTTATTACTTGGCGGTCACCACAAGCATCGCCAGCCTGTCGGCGCGGCCTAGCATTCCGAGCGGCAAGGCAGTTTCGACCCGCGATCCATCTACCGCCACCGTGATGGCGCGCGCGTGGGGGGCTGACCAGGATCGGATGGTGTCAATGGGCAACCGGACCCGCCATTCCCGGCCGCCTTCCACCATTACCGGACGGCCATTGATCGTGATTTCCGATGCCGTATCGTCGCGGCTGCCGGTGATCAGCAGGTAATTTTCCGACTGGCGCTCGATCAATCGGGTGCGGGGGGAAGATGCTGCGGCTGGCTGCGCAAGCCCCGCAGCCAAGGCCATGCAGACGGTGAATGTTGCTAATCTCGGCATGGCAGGATGCGTCCCTTTTCAGTCGATGGATATGCCGGAGTGTTCGAAGAAGCGCCGCACCGGTTCCAAAACCTGCTCGTGCCGCTTCCACCGGGCGACCGAATCGCGGTAGATCGGCTGTCGCACCTGCGCGGCGCTTGGCGTGGAAACGGGCGCATCGTTGGCATGGAAGGACAGGCAGGCGTCGGACCATTCCAGCCCGCAATGGGCGAGTAGGCGGCGTGTCTGTCCTTCCTGGTCCGCCACCAGATCTTCGTAACGCACTTCCATCACCCGCCCGGGCAAGGCTTCGCGCCAGAGGGCCATCAGCCGGTCGAAGCGGACATAATAGGCTGCGATGTCGAGAAGATCGTAGCTATAGTCATAATAGCGCGAGCCCACCGCAAACAGGTTGCGGAAATTGCTGAGCACCGTGTCCATCGGGTTGCGGCGAAGGCAGACGATGGTGGCGGCGGGCAGGGCGCGGGCAATGAACCCGGCATAGTGGAAATTGCCCGGAAACTTGTCGATGAACCTGCGGTGGGACCAGCGCCTGTGATGATCGGCCCGCTGGAGATAGTCGCGGCCGATCGCGCCCATGTCGCTTGCGGCTGCAGCGGTGATGGTTTCCGGGTCCATGACCGTCTGCGTCCGCGTACCCGATGCCCGCTTCACGGAGAGCGGCATCGCTTGAAGTTCGCCTGCGCTCTCGACGGCAGGATGGGACGAGAGGATACGATCGACCAAGGTCGTGCCGGTTCGGGGCATTCCGATGATGAAGATCGGCGCGTCCTGTGGAGCATTTTGTACCGGCGCGGCCGCGACCGTGGGCCAGTTCGCCTCTATTGCATCGAACGCCGCGGCATCGCGCGCGAATGCATAATCCAGGGTTTGCCGATGTTCGGCATTGACGGCACACAGCCGCTCCAGCGCTTCGCCCGGCTTGCCCAGATCCTCAAGCTCTTTCGCCAGCGCATAGCCGAGTAGCAGCCTGTCACGCTTGTCCGTCGCCCTCTCAGAGGTGGCGGCAAGCCGTTCGACATGATTATGCGCAGCCGACTGTTTGCGCAGGCTGGAAAGAAGGTGATGGGCGCGCGCGTCGTCGGGAGCCAAAGCGATCAAGGCTTCCAGTGCAGCCTCGGCTTCTTCGGCCCGGCCGAGGAAATTGAGCGTCACGGCCTGGTTATAGCGGAACTGCCGGTTCTGCGGGTCGAGCCGCACAGCCGCGGAGAAGTGCCCCAGTGCATCCGCATGTTTGCCAAGGCGCGCATAGACGCAGCCCATCGTATCGCGGCTCAGTGCATCGTCAGGCAGCGCCTGCTCCGCATCCTGGAGCACGGCGGCAGCCGCGCCGTCTTCGCGTACCAGCGTGAAGAGCTTGGCGAGATGGGCGCGATATTCGCCCTGCGGATCGAGCGTGACCGCGCGTCCGAGATGCTGGATGCCGGCCCGAACGCGGCCGACGCTCGATTCCGCGACACCGAGGAGGAAGTGACCTTCCGCATCCCCCGGATTGCTCGACACCAGGCTCGCAGCCAGGCGTTGGGTGCCATGAATATCGCCCCGGGCCAGCGCGTCGCGCGCCGCAATCGCCTGACCGGAGCGGGCCGCCATCATGCCGTCGCCGTTGCTCCCGCGGCTGTCCCGTTTCCATCATCCGCCAATTCAGACTGGACTGGCGCGCTTGCCAACGGCTTCTTCGCACGCCTTGCCTTGTAGGCTTCGATGACAGGCACAAAGGGGAACATGGTCTGTTCCCAGATGGTCAGGCGTTTGCGATCATCCTGTCCCACCAGCACGCCTTCGCCTTCGCGATAGGTTCCGAAGATGCGGTCGAGCAGGATCAGCGAGTTACCGTAATTGCTCCGCGTGCTTTCATAGTCGGTCGAATGATGCAGGCTGTGATGCCGGATCGTGGTGAAGAAGAAGGAATACCAGATCGGCGGGTCGGCGCGCACATTGGCGTGAGCGAAGCCCGAGATAACGCCCAAAGTGTTCAGCGCGGCGAAGATCGCCGTCCTGTCGAGATCGAAGAGAGCGACGACGCTCAGGCTTATCAGGAACAGCTCGATCGGGTTGCCGACCGCGCCCTTTGCCGCGTTGAGCTGGGTGATATGGTGATGCGGCGCATGGGTCAGCCAGAAAGGCGTCCAATTGTGCATCAGCCGGTGCATCCAATATTGGCCGAACTCGATCACGAAGATCACCAGCATGACCTGCGCCAGCCAGGGCAGGTGGGCTGCCCATTGCGTGGTGATGCCCACGGATGCCTTAAGCGCGACGAGCGGTTCTTCCGCCAGCATCTGCGTCAGCCAGGCAATCACCGTCGCGCTGAGCACGGAATAATAGAGGTCCGTCGCGAACTCCTGCTTGTTCATGCGCCAGCCCGCATGGCGTTCGTGCACGGCTTCCAGAAGGAGGATGACGATCACGATGAGCGGGGAGGTGACGGCGAGAGCCCAAGGATGGTCCACCAAGGTGCGCGGGCCATAAGCCCAGAACCCCAGTACGACCGCGATCATGGCAGGGGGTATCAGGTCGAACAGCCGGTCTTTCAGGCTTTTTTCCATGCCGCAGCTCCGTCTAACCGGCCGAAACTGCGCTCGCCTGCATCATCAGGGGAGATGGAAAATCCCGATGAAATCCATAGATTGCGTCTATGCCCTCTGCGCGCGCACGCGCCGGATGACCTCATCCCAGAAGAGTTGCGTCGCCGTGTCGCGCGCCGGCTCGGCGCGCGCGAGGAGGAAGATGTCATATGCAGGTTCGAAATCCGCATAGAGCATGGGCCACAGGCGCCCGCTCTCGACATCGCTCGCGGCGGCGGCGGTTGGAAGGAAGCCGATGCCGACCCCCATGCTGATGAGCCGCCGGGCTTCGTTAATGTCTTCGGCCAAGCCGCTCACCACGGTGCCGAGCCGATAGCGCCGGCGCAGCTGGGTGATCGCCTCGATCTCATCCTCGCCGGTGAGAACGAATCCCTGATCCTTGAGTTCGCCCAGTCGGTTCACCCGATAGCCGAAATAGGGGCTGCTGCGCGAACAATAGAGTTGCTGGCGCTCGACCAGCAGAGGTTCGTACATCAGGCTGCCGCGGACGCTGCTGTCATAACCGACGCCGATCTCCACCTCCCCCTGCTCCAGCGCATCGAGAAGCTGACGCCAGGGGGAAACGCGGATTTCGATATGGATCGCCGGGTTGCGCCGATGGTAGCTGGCGATGGCCTCGTCAAACTCCGGCGAGACGAGACCGGACACGATCTGAATGCGAACGAAGCCTTCGACCCGCTTGGTCGCCTGGGCGATGACGTGCGGCATCATCCGCGCCGATTCCAGCATGTCTTCGCACAGCGCCATCATCGCCTTGCCCGCCGCCGTCATCTCCACGCCGGTGGCGGTGCGATGGAGCAGGGCGGTGCCGACATGGTCTTCCAGCCGCTTGAGCGCCGCGCTAATGCTGGGCTGCTGCCGATTGAGCCGCCGAGCCGCCGCGCCGATGCCGCCGGCCCTGACGATGTCCACGAAGGTTCGCATGAGGTTCCAGTCGACGCGGCTGGCGAATTTCCTGTCGATCAGTGGCGTTCGATCACTCATGCGGATGTTTGCCTTTTGCCGAATATGACCGGGTCGCTATCAGGATAGGCGGTCTGTTGCTTGGCTCATAGATCAAATCGATGGAAATCATAACATCGGCCTGTCTATCGCTATGACCTGGGCGGGCTACCTTCGGGGACCATGACCCAGCCCCTTGTCCTGCCGCTCGTCGACATCTCGAAGCTGGCGAGCCCGAACGTGGAGGATCGGCTGTCCGTCGCGCGCGAAATCGACCGTGCTTGCGTGGAGTCCGGTTTCCTCTACATCGCTGGCGCGCAGATGGACGACGCTCTGTTCCGCCGCATCGTCGATCGGGCGCGGGGCTATTTCGCGCTCGATACCGCTATCAAGATGCAGAGCTATATCGGCCTTTCGGAAAATCACAGCGGATATGTGCCGGTGGGAGAGGAGCAGTTCGCCCCCGACCAGCGCGACCTCAAGGAAGCGTTCGATGTCAATTGCGACTATAGAGGGTCAGAGGGCCGGCGACCGTTGCTGGGGCCCAACCTCTGGCCGGATATGCCGGGTTTCCGTGAGGACGTGCAAGCCTATTACCGCCATGTCACGACTATCGGGGGACAGCTGTTCCGTGCTTTTGCGCTGGCGCTCGGGCTCGACGAGGATCATTTCGACGCGCATCTCCGCAATCCGCCGACCCAGCTTCGGCTGATCCATTATCCGTTGGACGCCACCGCGGAGGACCGTCCCGGTATCGGCGCGCATACCGATTATGAATGCTTCACGCTGTTGTTCGCCACCGCGCCCGGTCTTCAGATCGTCGATAAGCATGGTGCGTGGATGGACGTTCCGCTGATCCAGGGGACGATGATCATGAACATCGGCGACATGATGGAGATCCTCTCCAACGGTCGCTATGTCGCCACGCGGCACCGGGTGAAGAAGGTCGGGGAGGAACGCTATTCCTTCGCGCTCTTCCACGCATGCGACTATGACTATGTCGTGGCTCCGGTCACGACCGGCGAGCCGGCGCGTTATGCACCCCTGAAAGGCGGCGAGCATCTGTTCAACCAGACGGCCCAGACCTTCGCCTATCTCAAGCGCAGGATCGAGAGCGGAGAACTCGTGCTGAACGATGCCCTGCCGCTCAACTCCTTCGGGTTGAACCGCAGCGCGAAGGAACCGATCCCAGCCATCTCAGCCCAGCAGCTTCTTCCGGAACAATGATTTGACAAGCCGATCCTCAAGGATGCGGCCCACCACATAGAGCGCGGCGAACAGGCCTGCGAAGACATAGGCCGCGGTGGGCTTCGGACCCTTGCCTTCGTCCTTCTTCTTGTCGTCTTTCTTGGGCTTTTCAGGAGCGGGGGCGCCCAGCGCCTTATCGATCCAATGCTGCGGCAGGGCCTTGTCCTTCTTGTCGTCCTTCTTCGACGTTTCTTCGGCCGGCGGCTTGGTGAACTTGCCGGCTGCGATGGTCAGCCCGGCGAAGCTCAGGAACAGCAAGGGCGCGAGGAAGCAGAACAGCAATGCCCGGCTGGTCAGATGATAGCGCAGCACCGGCCCGGCCGGCTCCCTCTCGATTTTGAGGACGCCGCCATCGAAGATCGACATCTTGTCCTGCGCGGCCTGGTCCCTCTTGCTGAAGGTGAGCGTGTCGCCCCTGCGCTCGTAACTGGTCCCGTTCTGGTTGAACAAGGGGCCGAGCTTCGTCAGAGCATCGTCGGCCGATTGCTCTGACGTCAGCGCCAGGCTGCCCTTCACATGCCAGATCCACTCCAGGAACCGCACGGTCACGTCATCCCCTCGTTGTAAGCGCGACTGAGCCGTCATTCCGCCGGCACCGCCGTCTCGGGCCGTCCATAGCGTTCCTTGATGCTCTTCCACCCTTCGGTGAAGGGATAGGTCATCTGTTCGCGGATCGACATGCGGCGTCCGTTCTCCAGGCCTAGCAATTCGGCTTCGCCGTCGACGCAGGTTCCGAACATCCGATCGATGAAGATATAGGTGTTGGAATAATTGCTCCGCGTCGCCTCATAGTCCTGCGAATGATGCAGGCTGTGATGCTCGGTGGTGTTGAACAGGAAGCGCCACCAACGCGGCGTGTTGAAGCGGACATTGATGTGCTGGTAGATGCCGATCGTCAGGCCAAAGGTGCCGGCAAGGAGCGCGGCCCTGGGCAGGAAGTCGAAGAAGCCGCCGATGCCGAGACCGATCAGAAAAAGCTCGATCGGATTGCCGACCGCACCTTTGTTGATGTTCAACTGGGTGATGTAATGATGCACCGAATGGGGCAGCCAGAGCGGATACCAGTTGTGCATGCCCCGGTGCATCCAATATTGCCCGAAGTCGAAGATGAAGGAGATCAGGAAAGCCTGCAACAGCAGCGGCAGGCCGGTGAACCATGCCACCTTGTCCCAGTCGAAACTATGCTGGATAGCCTCGATCATCGCCCCGCTGCCGATATAATGTTCGACCAGGTCCAGAATGGTATAGCCCAGGCCCACATAGAAGAGGTCGGTGACCAGTTCCTTCCAGGTCAGGCGCCAGCTTTCGTAACGCGGGCTGACCCACTCGAGCGCCAGCAGCAGTATCTTGAAGCCGATGCCGATGCCGATCGCGGTGGACGCCTTGGCGATGGAATTGGGGGCATAGTACCAGAAGGCGACCAGCGCGAAGAGCGCCGCGGGTTGGAACCAGGTGAAGATGAACTGCTTCACCGGACCGCCTTCCACGCGGCCGATATTTTCCCACCCGACGATGACCGGCGCCTGCGCGCCTATCACTCTCTTGCCTACGCGAACGCCTTCCATAACGCTGTCCCCGAAATGTCGCCTCGTTCGTGCAGGCTTTGTCAGCCATGCATGAGGCAACGAAGCCGATGTTCCCCGATCAAGACCATCTTGTCCATTCAGCATCCGCAAGTCGGGGGGGATGCGCCAGACGGGTTTGGGGTATAAGCCCCATAGATGCCGTCTATGTCTTTTCGCGTGAGACGCGATGGCGGCATGGCGCGACCGTGCCGGGACGCACTTCAATGAGTATGATGTCGGCAATCACGTTGACTACAACAGATGTTTGGTATTTACTCCGCGCAAGGAGAGAAGCCGATGTTCAACTATGTTTGCCCGATCGACGATTACCGCTTCCTGCTGGCCGACACGCTTCGCTTCGACCGGGAAATGGAGGATCTGGGCCGTGAGGTGGATGCCGACCTGGCTGTCGCGGTGTTGGAGGAGGCGGGCCGAATGTGCGCGGAGCGTCTGCACCCGCTCAACCGCCACGGCGACGAGGAAGGCAGCCGCCTGATCGATGGCGAAGTCGTAACGCCCAGTGGCTTTGCCGACGCATGGCGCGCCTTTGCCGAGGCTGGTTGGGCCTCGCTTTCTGCGGACCCTGCTTATGGCGGACAGGGCCTGCCCTTCATCCTGCAACTCTGGCTCGACGAGATGCTGTCGGCGGCGAACCTGTCCTTCGGCCTGTTCCCCGGCCTGACGCGGGGCGCGTGCGAGGCGATCATGGCCCATGCGAGCGACGATCTGAAGGCGACATACCTGCCCCGCATGGTGAGCGGGGAATGGACCGGCGCGATGGCGCTGACGGAAAGCGGCGCGGGCACGGACCTGGCATTGCTCAAGACCAAAGCCGTTCCAGCGGCGGACGGCAGCTATGCCGTGACGGGGCAGAAGATCTTCATCTCCTCGGGCGATCATGATTTCGGCGGCAACATCGTCCATCTCGTGCTTGCCCGGCTGCCCGATGCGCCGCCGGGGGTGAAGGGGATCAGCCTGTTCCTGGTTCCCAAATATCTGCCTGGTGCACAGGGTAACTTCACCGTCCGCAACGGTATGTCGGTCGGCGCGCTCGAAAAGAAGATGGGTATCCACGCCCAGCCGACCTGCGTCATGAATTATGACAGCGCGACCGGCTGGCTAGTGGGCAAAGCCCATCGCGGCCTTGCCGCCATGTTCACGATGATGAACGCGGAACGGCTGATGGTCGGTATCCAGGGGCTGGGCATTGCCGGCGCGGCCTATCAGCAGGCGGCCGCCTACGCCAAGGACAGGCTGCAGGGCCGCAGCGCGGACGGCGGCCGTGCGCCCGTGCCGATCATCGAACATGCCGATGTGCGGCGCATGCTGCTCAACATTCGCGCGTTCGTGGAAGGCGGGCGGGCGCTCGCCGGCTGGACCGCGCTGCAACTCGACCGGGCGCATCACCATCCCGACGCGGCGGAGCGGGCGAAGGCCGACGCGCTGGTTGCCTTGCTGACGCCGGTCGTGAAGGCGGCCTTCACCGACCTTGGTTTCGAAAGCGCGGTGCAGGCGCAG
Source organism: Sphingobium olei (assembly GCF_042678845.1). Taxonomy (NCBI): domain Bacteria; kingdom Pseudomonadati; phylum Pseudomonadota; class Alphaproteobacteria; order Sphingomonadales; family Sphingobiaceae; genus Sphingobium; species Sphingobium olei. Next base: position 29,548 of record NZ_JBHTLS010000135.1, read on the forward strand.
CAGGTGTTCGGCGGCCATGGCTACATTCGCGAATGGGGGATGGAACAATATGTTCGCGACGCCCGCATCGCCCAGATTTATGAAGGGACGAACGGCGTCCAGGCGATGGACCTGGTGGGGCGCAAACTGCCGTTGGGCGGTGGCAGCGTCGTCAACGGCTTCTTCGATCTCATCCAGGCGGACCTGGCGGACCATGGCGCTGTCCCGGTCGCGGCTCGGACGGCCGAGGCGCTGGATCGGCTGCGGCAGGTGACGGCACGCCTTCAGGGCGCGTCGGTGGACGCGGCGGGTGCGGCGGCGGTGGACTATCTCCGCCTGTTCGCGCTCGTTTCGATGGGCTGGATGTGGACGCGCATGGCCGTGGCGGCCGGTGGAGAGGACGACCTGCATCGCGCCAAGCGCGTCGTCGCCGATTATTATGCCGATCGCGTGCTGCCACAGTCGGAAGGGCTGGCGACCGCGATCCTCGCGGGCGAGCAGGCGATGATGGCGCTGCCCGCCGAAGCCTTCTGAAACATGCGCGCCGGGACGCAACGGCGTTCCGGCGCGACCCTTCCTTATCGCACTGGCGTCCAGGTCTGCGTCTTGCAGAAGAAGGCGATGCAGCCTTGGACCTTCAATGTCCCGTTGGCGTTGCGGCTGACCTTCGACGTGTAGCTCTTGCCGCTTTCGGGATCGTAGATGGTGCCTTTCCAAAGGTCGCCCGCATCCGTGAAGCCAGTGAGCAGCGCCAGACCGACCAGCGGCTTGGACCGCAGCGCCGGGTCAGGGTTCTTGATGTCCGTCTGCGGCCGACCGGGCGTCGGCTTCACGATCTTCTCGATCCGACCGCACAGCTGCTGGCCGCAGGGCGCGATCGCCACGATCGCCTTCCCATCGACCGTGGCCCACCGCCCCGTGACGGGCTGCGCCGCCTGCGCCGGAAGCGCGGAAAGGGCAACGACCCCAAAGGCAGCAATGGCGGCGGGACGATTGAAGCGCATGCGATCCTCTCTTCTTTCCTTTTACGTCAGCGTAAAATAGCCGCAGAAAGCCTTCGGTTCCAGCGGTTTGTACGAGTTGGAAGGAGGAGCGGTCGGACGCTACGGCAAGCGCCCGATCCTGCCCTTTGCCGTCAGAAGGCCTTGCTGATCGAGCAGGCCGCCGGACCCAGAATGACGACGAACAGGGTCGGCAGAATGAACAGGATCAACGGCACCGTCATGATCGCGGGCAAGCGCGCCGCCTTTTCCTCGGCGCGCATCATGCGCTCGTGCCGGAACTCGGCCGACAGGACGCGCAGGGCGGAAGCGAGCGGCGTGCCATATTTCTCGGTCTGGACCATGGTCGTGACCACGCCCTTGACCGCGTCGAGCTTCACGCGGTTCGCCAGATTTTCGAAGGCCATGCGCCGTTCGGTCAGGAAGCTCAGTTCGATCGCGGTCAGTTGGAACTCGTCGCCCAGTTCGGGATAGGCCTTGCCCAATTCGCGCGCGACGCGGCTGAATGCGGCGTCGACGGTCAGGCCGGCTTCGGCACAGATTACCAGAAGATCGAGCGCGTCGGGCAATCCCTTGCGGATCGCCGCTGACCGCTTCTGCACCTTGTTGTTGATATAGATGTCGGGGGCCTTGTAGGCGAGCAACAGCGCAGCCGCGAATGCGAAGAAGCGCTTCATCGGTCCCCATTCGGGCTGGATGCCGACGCCGTAAAGCAGCACCGCAGCCGTACCGCCGATCAGGATGGGCAGGATCATGCGACCGAAGATGACGGCGACCGCCAGATCCTTCGATCGGATGCCGGCCTGCGCCAATCGGATTTGCGCGTCTTTCAGCTGGTCGTCCTGAAGCACTTTCAGGCTCGACAGGAAGGACCGCATCTGGTCCGTGGTCTGGTTCTTCTTGACCAGCTTGGCGCGGCGCTTGGCGGTGGAGGCGGTGATGCCCGCCTTGAGCTGTTCGCGCCGGTCGTTCAGCGCCTTGACCCGCTTGGCCATCGGATCGCGCACTGTCATGACGGCATAGAGCGCGAACAGCACGGCAAGGGTCGCCATCGCGGCGAGCAACGTGCCGACATCGGTTGCGGTCAGGCCAAACAGGGTGCCGGCGGGGGCAGGGGCGTCCATGATGCTATTTCCCCCTCAAATCTCGAAATTGACCATCTGGGCCATGATGAAGGCGCCAATGCCCATCCAGCACATCCCGCCGATGCCGACGACCTGCATCATGCCGAGCCCGAACAGTCCGTTCGGATCCGGCGTGAAGAAGGGCATCATATAGTTGAAATTGATGTAGGTGATCAGGCCGAACACGAGGAACGGCAGGACGCCGATGATATAGGCGGACGCCTTCGATTCCGAAGACATGGCGCGGATCTTGAGCTTCATCTGGGCCCGCTGACGCAGCACCGTCGCCAGGTTGGACAGTGTTTCAGCGAGGTTGCCGCCGGTTTCGCGCTGGATCGATAGCGTGATGACGAAGAACTGGAACTCCGGCGTGCCCAGCCTGTCGGCGGTTTCCTGAAGCGCCTGCTCCATGGTGCGGCCGATCTTGATCCGTTCGGCGATGAGCTTGAATTCCTCGCCCACCGGCCCCGGGATTTCGCTCGACACGATGCCCAGCGTCTCGGTGATCGGCAGGCCCGACCGCAGGCCGCGCGTCAGCAGTTCGAGGGCATCGGGAAACTTGACGGTGAAGAGGTTGACGCGCTTGTTGATCAGGCGTCCGACCCACCAGTGCGGCAGGCCGAGGCCCGCCGCCAGCCCCACCATCATCGCGAAGAGGAAGGGGAAGCCGCGCACGGCCAGGAAGCCGGTGATCAGCAGGAAGACGACCGCGCAGCCGGTCATATACTGGCTCAACGTCCACTTCCGCCCGGTCATCTGCAGCCGCTTGGCCAGATTTTCCGGATTGGGGATCAGCGACACCAGCATCTTTGCGTCGCCGCCCGTGTTCCGGTTGGAAATGGCCCGGCGCATGCGGGCTTCCAGCAGCGCCTCGGCGGACTCGCTGTGCCGGCCGCGGATCATGGCGACGCGGCGCTTTTGCGCCTTGTCGGCTGACGGACCGGCAATGGCGACGACGGCGATCCCCAGAAGGGTCGCCACCAGCACCATGATCAGAATGAAATTCCCGTCCATCGCCTCCGCCAGTCCCTCTATGTGAAGCCCGCCGCCCCAAGGCGGCAGGCCCTCAGCCTTCGTGCGCCGCCTTGTCCTTGCGGCGTGACGGGATCATCGACTTGAAATCGATCTTGCCCAGCAGGGACTGGTTCTTCCCGCCCTGCTTCGTTGGCGCGCCATCATCGGCATCCCCCGCGCCAATCGCGGCGTTCAGCAGGCCGGTGAAGGCCGCGCCGACCTTGCTGCCCTTGGCGGTTTCGGCGATCGTCTTGCCCAGCTTCGCGGCCTGCGATGCCACCCGCAGGTCGAAGGGGACAAGGACGTCCACCTTGCGCTCGATCGACTGTTCGAAATCCTTGCGGCTGATTTCGGGCGAGCCGGGGTGGACGCGGTTGGCAATCACGACCACGCGGCTCTGAGGCGCGTTGGTTTTGATCCAGGAGAGGATGCGGATCGTGTCGCGCGCCGCCGCCAGCGTCAATTCCGTAACGACCAACGCGACATTCACGTCCGCCATCAGGTGCGGATGCTGGATCAGCATGTTGCGCGGCAGGTCGATGACGCTGCATTCGAAGGCCTGGTGGAATTCCTCCAGCAGCTGGTAGAATGCGCCGCCATCGGTCATCAGCGGCTGGCTGATCGGCGCTTCGGCCGACAGGATCGCGAGCGTGTCGCTGGCCCGCACCATCGCCCGTTCGATGAACAGGCCGTCGATGCGGCTGGGATTTTCGATTGCGTCGGTCAAGCCACGGCCCGGCTCCAGATCGAGCGCCAAGGCGTTGGTGCCGAAATGGACGTCAAGGTCGAGCAGGGCGGTCGGCCGCTTCTTCTTTTCCGACAGAAGCCAAGCAAGTGAGGTCGCGACGCTTGAAGCGCCGACGCCGCCACGCGCGCCGATCACCGCCATGGTGCAGTGGGGGCGTTCCGGCCCCGTATCGCGCGGGGCCATGAAGACCGCCTGCGCCTGGGCCAGTGCATCGCGCAGCTGGTCCGCACCGAAGGGCTTGAGCAGATAATCCTGGATGCCGCTGGCGACGAGATCGCGATAGAGGCGCACGTCGTTGACCTGCCCGGCGGCGATGACCACCGTGCCGGGCTCGCACACTTCGGCCAGGCTGTTGATGTCGTTCAGCGGGTCGCCGCTTTCCGACATGTCGATGAACAGGATTTGCGGCGAAGCGGTGATGGAAAGGCTCTGCACCGCGTTGCGCATGCCGCCCTTGTTCACCTTCTCCGGTGCCCAGCCCATCTCGGCCGCGACCGCGCGCAGCATGTCGAAGCTGTGATCGTCGCAGACGAAGGCGTGGAAAGGATCACGCTGTCCGGTCATGCCGGGTTTCCAGGGTGCGTTCATGTCACTGGCCTCCCGCGTTGATTTGCTTGAGGTCGCCTGCGCCGGTCGGGGCCTTGTCACGATAGGCGGAGATCGCCCGGTTGGACGTGGCGGTCCGCAGGTCGCTGTCGGTGCCCTGGCCCCGGACCAGAACCTCCGGATTGGCGACCATGGCGGCCCAGTTGCTGTTCACGCCGCATCCGAAGTTGGACGAAGTCGGCAGGCTCATGTTGGTTTCCTGCTTCGACCGCCAGTCGGGACAGCCGGGGACGCGCGCGGTCGAGCGGCGCACGATCAGGCGGAGGCTGCCAGCCGGCGCGGGACCGGCGACGGCGGAGCTGTCTTCCGACACCAGCAGGCCATGGCGCGCCACGACGGCGGCGACATCGTCGCGCACCGCAGGGCTGTAATAGCCGCCCTCGGTGACGATCGCGACATCGTCGCCATAGCCGAGGCCGATCGAAACGAACCAGTCATTGAGGCGGAGCGCTTCGGCCGCCGACAGGCCGCCGCTCGCGCCCGGCTGCACGTCGAACGTGTAGGCGGACTGGCTGACGACCGGCTGATGCACCGAATCGAGGCTGCGGTTCTCGCGCGGCGGGGCCGCTTGCACCAGCATCGGCAGCGTGGCGAGGGTCAGAATGCCCAGAGCCTTGAGCGACAGACGGGCGGGGGTATGGCGGATCATATCTTTAACCTTCCGTCAGAAGCTGAAGCCGGGAGCGACGGCGCCGGACTTGCCGGGCCTTGCGGCAGAGGCCTGCGGCGCAATCGCGGGTGCAGGTGCCGGTGATCCGGGTTCGCGGATCGGGCCGACCGGACGGCCGCCGCTGACCCCGTCATTGGTCTGCTGTGTGATGACGCCCTGCAACTCCGTCGCATTGCGGAAGCCGTCCGTCGGCAGGCGCACGTCCGTCGCGTTCATCGGCTTCACCAGATAGGGGGTGACGACGATCACCAGTTCGGATTCGTTGCGCTGGAACTGGCGCGACTTGAACAGGCTGCCCAGGATCGGAATGTCGCCAAGGCCTGGAACCTTCGAGATGTTGTTGCTCGTCTGGTTGTTGAGGAGGCCCGCGATCATGAAGGCCTGGCCCGAACCCAGCTCCACCGTGGTTTCGGCGGTGCGGCTGCGCAGCGCCGGCACGTTGGCGTTTACCGAAAAGTCCAAGCTGGACACGGTCGGCCGTACGCGCAGCGATATGCGGCCATCGGCCAGCACGGTCGGCGTGAAGGCCAGCTGCACGCCATATTGCTTGAATTCGATGCTATTGCCCGATGATGGGCCGTTATTGACCGTGTAGGGATATTCGCCGCCTGCGAGGAAGCTCGCCGTCTCACCCGACAGCGAGGTCAGGTTGGGTTGGGCGAGGGTGGTAGCGAGACCGCTCGATTCGGCTAGATCCAGCGCAGCGGCGAGGTCCATGCCCAGAAACTTGGCAACGAAACCAAGCGAGGTCGTCCCATCCGTGGGGCTGTTAAAGAGCCAGGAGCGCGAAATGTCGTCCGTCGGTGCGCCGCCGCCGCTATTGGTTTGGAAAGGGCGCGTTGCCCGATTGATGTAGCCGCTGAAGCTCCCCGTGCCCGTGCCGAGGCCGGTGATGTTCATGCCGATCTTGTGACCCAGATCACGGTTCACCTCAGCGATCTTGACCTGCAGCATGACCTGCAGCGGTGTCGCCATGCGCAGGCGGCTCACCACGGTCACGTCCTTGCCGACGAAGGCCTGCGCCAGCCGTTCTGCTTCGGCGGCGTCCTCGGGGGCCTTGATCGTGCCGGTCAGCAGGATCATGCCGTTCATCTTGTTGACGGCGATGTCCGCCTCCGGCATCGCCAGGCGCAGCATGTCGTCGATGCTGGTCAGGTTATTGCCGACCCGCACCGTGCCGGAAAACAGCACCTTGCCGTTCTTTCCGGTCGCAAAGACGGTAGTTTCGCCCGCCTTCTTCGCGATCAGGTAGAGCTGGTTCTGCGAGCGGACATGGACGTCCACGACCTCAGGGTTGGCGATCACCACGTCGGACATCGGTGCCGACAGGTTGACCACCCGGCTTCCGCCCGCCGACATCAGGATCGCATTGTCCTGCATGGTGGACGGTTCGGCGTTGACCGCCACGGCGGGGGCCATCACGGCGGCAGCCGCGATGCCCAGCGCGATCACCGGACGGGCGACGCGCGCGGCGTGCATGTGCAAGCTCTTCATCTTACTTACCCCCGACCGGAACTTCGGTCACATTGGTGCCGCGTGCCACGCGGATCACCGGTCCCTTGAAGGCGACCGTGCCGACCGGCGCGCCGTTGGCGGCCGCCATGGCGGGCACGGCTGCTTCGGCCTTGGCCGGGACCGAGCTACGCTGGTAGCGCGACACGTCCGCCCCGGTCGAATAGGTGGAGCCGCGATCGACCGGACGCGACGCCAGCTTTGCGATCATCGCCTTTTCCGCGTTCGGATTGGCGTTGCCGGGCAGGTCGACATCGGTTCCCGCGATCGCCGCGTCGAGATCGGAGGCGTTATCCGCGATCGAACGCAGCGACATGGAGAGCGAACCGATGGTCTGGGCAACCGCGATCTTCTCGGCGATTTTGGGCGTCACCTCGACGGTGACGTTGGAATAGGTCTGAACCACCGGCTTGCCGTCCGGGCCCATGGCGTCCATGCGCTGGTCGGTGGCGAGCACGCGCAGGTTGCGCAGGATGGTTTCGGACACTTTGAGCGGATCGCCGTCGCCGCCGCCCGACACGCTCTGCGTCAGGACAAGGTCGACGCGGTCGCCGGGGAAGACGAAGCCCGCGACGGAGCTTTGCGCCGATACCGGAACCGTCACGGCGCGCATGCCGGGGCCAAGGGCTGCGGCAAGGAAGCCGCGCTCGCCCGGCTTCACCAGCGCGCCCTGCGTCAGCGGCTGCCCGGCGGTGATGGCGGTGCGCACGACGCTGCCCGCGATCTTTGCCGGATCGGCCTGACCGCGCAGATAATAGGCCTGCTCGACCAGATCCTTGGGCCAGGGCTGGAAACGGAAGCTTTCCGCATCGATGATGGTGCCAACGGGCAGCGCCTTGGTCGCGACCAGCACATGGGGCTGGTCGGCATCTGCGGGCATGGCCGCGGCGTTGACCTGGGGAGTGCTGGACGAACTCAGCATGCTGCGCGCAAGCAACGCTGTCGTGACCGCCACGATTAGCGCCCCCACCAACAGCACGATCTTCTTAGCATCCATGACGAAATTCGCCTCCCTCAAATGGGTGCACTGCCCCAAACATCCCGGTCATCACGCAAAATGGTTAAGATATTGTTCGCCAAGCACCCAAAGGGCCGCGATCGAGATGGCGACGCCATAGGGAATCTCGGCCTGGCCCTGTTTTTTCCGTAGCTTGTGGTCGATGACGGTCAGGATGGTCACGGCGCCGCCCAGCAGCGCCATCAACACCAGCAGCGACACGAGAATCTGCCAGGGGAACCACAAAGCGAGCGCGCCGAGCAGCTTCACGTCGCCGCCGCCCATCATGCCGAGGGCGAAGAGGCCCGCGAAAATCATGAAGACGAGGATGCCCCCGCCTAGCTGTACCACCACGCCCGGCCAGAGCGGCAGGCCGCAGGCGATCCACCACAGCGGCGCCAGCGCCGCCACGATCAGGTTCAGCCGATTGGAAATGATGCGGGACCGAAGGTCCGTGATCGCCGCGACGATCAGCAACGCGCCCAGAGCGCAAATCAGCGCCAGCCTGAAAAAATCCCCGGTCATGCGCTGCGGACTAGACCTTTTGGCTTACCAAACCGTAACCATGATCGATGGATTCGCCTGATTTCCCTTCCATGCCGATCGACAGGCGGGCCTGGCCGGCTGGCGGGCGTCTGGATTACTGGTCCGCACCCGACGGCTGGCCGATCCGCCGCTACCGGCTGGGCAGCGGCGCGCGAGGCCGTATGCTGGTGCTGGGCGGGCGCGGCGACATGATCGAGAAATATCTGGAGGTCATCCATCACTGGGCGAGCCGCGGCTGGGCCGTCACCAGCTTCGACTGGCGCGGGCAGGGCGGGTCGGGCCGGCTGACCGACGATCCCATGTGCGGCCACATCGACGATTACGCAGTCTGGATTTCCGACCTCAGGGCGCTGGCGGCGGACTGGCGCGCGGAGGGGGAGGGGCCGCTGGTCATGCTGGGGCACAGCATGGGCGGTCACATGCTGCTGCGCGCCTTGGCGGAAGGGATGATGCCGCCCGATGCCGCCGTCGCGGTTGCGCCGATGCTGGGGGTGCACAGCGCGCCGCTGCCGCGCTGGCTGGCGGTTGCGATCGCCTGGGCCATGGTACGGCTGGGCTTTGGCGAGCGGCAGGCCTGGACGCAGAAGGAGGGGACGGACCGGCTGGACCGCATCCGGCAGAGGCGGCTGACCCACGATCCCGATCGCTACGCTGACGAGCTATGGTGGCGCGATCACAGCCGCGATATCGCCTTGGGGTCGCCCAGCTGGACCTGGGTGCTGGAGGCGCTGCGTTCGACCCGCAGCCTTGCCGATGGAGACGCCATCGCGCGGATCGCCACGCCTTTGCTGATCCTTGCTGCGCGGGAGGACAGGCTGGTGTCCACGCCCGCGATCCGGCGGGTGGTGGGACGCATTGCGAGCGCGCGGCTGCATGTCTATGGGCCGGAGGCAGCGCATGAGATACTGCGCGAATCCGATCCGGTCCGGCTGGATGCGCTGGGCAGGATCGACGCTTTTCTGGACGAGACGGCGCGTTGATTCAGACTGACATCGTGATCGTGGGCGGCGGCATTGCGGGCGCCAGCCTGGGCGCGGAGCTGGCCCGCCATGCGGATGTCGTCATTCTGGAGATGGAGCATCAGGCCGGCTATCACGCGACCGGCCGCTCCGTCGCCTTCTGGGAAGAGAGCTATGGCGGCCTGGCGGTGCAGCCCCTGACCACCGCGTCGGGGCCGTTGTTGGCCAACCCCGATCCCGATTTCCACGACCGTTCGTTTCTTTCGCCGCGCGGCACCCTGCATATCGGCCAGGCGGGGGACGAGGCGTTGCGGGACGCGCTGCTATCCGACTTCGCCGGGAGGGTGGAACTGACGCAGGTCGACCCGGCCGGGATGGTGCCCGGATTGCGCCCGGAATGGACGTTGGGCGTGCTGGAGGCGAGCTGCCGCGACATAGACGTCGCCGCGCTGCATCAGGCCTATCTGCGGAAGTTCCGCCGCGCGGGCGGCCTGTTGGGGCTGGCTTCTTCCCTTCTGGCGGCAGAGCGGGTCGGAGACTGCTGGCGGGTCGAAACGGGTCAGGGCGCGCTATCCTGCCGGCTGCTGGTGAATGCGGCGGGCGCTTGGGCCGATCCGGTGGCGGTCGCGTGCGGCGTCGATCCGGTGGGCATCACGCCGCTGCGCCGGACGGTGGTGCAGCTGCGCGTGCCGGACATGCCCTCGCCCGATCTGCCGCTCGTCATGGACCTGGGTTCGGGTTTCTACTTCAAGCCCGAAGGGCCGGGCCGCGTATGGCTGACCCCGCATGACGAGGTGCCTTCGCAGCCCTGCGATGCCGCGCCCGAGGAACTCGATGTCGCGCAGGCTATCGCCCGGTTCGAGGAGGCGGTCGACTGGCGCGTGGCAGCGGTGGAGCGCAGATGGGCTGGCCTGCGCAGCTTCGCGCTGGACCGGGCGCCCGTCTATGGCTTCGATGCAAAGGTGCCCGGCTTCTTCTGGTTCGCGGGGCAGGGCGGGTTCGGCATCCAGACCGCGCCGGCGGCCGCGCTGCTGGGCGCTGCGCTCATCCGGGGCGATGCCATGCCGGACGCGCTCGCCGGTGTCGATCCGCAGCGCTACGCGCCATCGCGCTTCACTGCCTGACCGCCCGGCGGCTGGCCAGGCCCATCATTGCGAAGCTCGCAAGCGAGGAAACGATGTTCGCCATCGCCGCGCCGTTGGTGCCGTAGAGCGGCAGCAGCAGCGCCTGAAGCCCCAGCAAGAGCAGCGTCGCGGCGAAGGTGATGCGCAGCGACAGGCCGGCGCGGTCCGTCGCCATCAGCAGCGGGCGGTAACTGACGCCGATCAGTTCGATGCAGGCGGCCACCCCCAGCATCAGCAGCAACGGATAGGCGGGCACGAATTCCTGGCCGGCGATCAGGCCCAGCAGCGGCTTGCCGATCATCAGGATCAGGCCGATGATGACGACGCCCGCCACCAGGGCGAGCCGGTTGGTGCGGCGGAACAGGTCGCCCAGCGCCTCCTTCCCCTGATCGCTGGTGCGCGCCAGCTCCACGAAGATGCTGCGCGACAGCAGGCTGGATATCTTGGTCAGGGAATTGGCGAGCTGGTTGGCGAGACGATAGAGACCCGCGCCCGCCGGGCCGACGAAGCCGCCGACGATCAGCACCGCCACCTGCTGACCGACCGAGGTGAGGCTGGTCTGAAGGTTGGTGGCGGTAAGGAAGCCGATGATCCCGGGATTCTCGTGCTTCGCATCCATGGCGCGGCCCGCGCCCCAGCTGCCGATCCGGTCCTGCCCGACCTTGATCGCCAGATACCAGTAGGTGGCGGCGCACAGCACTTCCGCCATGCCCCAGGCGATCAGATAGCCGGTGATGTTGGGCATCAGCAGCCACGCCGGGATCGCGCCGATCATGCGGCCCACCGGGATCATGGTTTCCGCGAGCGCCGCCGAATCGAAGCGGTCGAACAGTCGCAGCACGCCTGTCGGGCTTGAACGGATGGTGATCAGCATCACCATGCAGAACAGCCAGACCTGCCAGCCCATGCCGACGCCCAGGCCCAGCAGATCCTCGAAGAAAAACAGGATGATCGCGGCGATCAGGCCGCCGACGGCGGCGGAGGCGAGATCTACGAGCACGCAGAAGCGCAGCACCCGGTTGAGCGCGTCGCCGTCTCCCGTCGCCAGATGTCGCTGGCCGTAGCGCACGACGATCTGCCAGCTGTCGAAGGACACCAGCGTCTTGATGACGGTGGCCGCGCTCAGCACCAGCGCGAAGCGGCCGAAGTCGGCGACGCCCAGCGTCCGGGTGACGATGGCGAGATAGACGAGGCTGAGCACGCCGCCCACGCCCTTGCCCCCCAGCAGCCAGCCGGTATTGGCCAGGATGCGCGCGAACCCATCGCCAGCCGCGCCCGATCCTTGCTTGAACATGGTGATGACGGAAGGCCTTTCCTGTGGCGGCCGGATGCCCGGCGAGACCTTCTCTAGCGATTGCGCGGGCCGACTTGAAGCCGCCTTTTTTTCGGCCCAATCCCGCGCTAAGGCGCCGGCCATGAGCATCACCAAAGCCATCATCCTGTCGGCGGGGCAGGGTTCGCGCCTGTTGCCGCTGACGCGCGACGTGCCCAAATGCATGATCGACTTCAACGGTCGCAGCCTTATCAGCTGGCAGGTCGCGGCGCTGGTGGCGAACGGCGTCACCGACATCGTGGTGGTCACCGGCTTCCGCACCGAGCGGGTCGAGGACCATGCGCTCCAGCTGTATCGCGACACCGGGGCGCGCATCCGCACCGTCTTCAACCCCTTCTTCCAGGTGGCCGACAATCTGGGCACCTGCTGGATCGTGCGGGAAGAGATGGACCGGGACTTCATCATTCTGAACGGCGACACCATCGTTTCTGACGAGATAGTCGGCAAGCTGATCGCCGGAGCGCAGGACGCCATCACCGTGACCGTCGATGTGAAGCCCGATGGCGACTATGATGATGACGACATGAAGGTCAGCCGCGACGCGGACGGGCGATTGCGCGCCATCGGCAAAAGGCTGCTGCCGCCCGACACCAATGCCGAGTCGATCGGGATGCTGGCCTTTACCGGGGAAGGGCCGGCGATATTCCGCAACCAAATCGACCAGATGATGCGCACGCCCGAGGGCGTCGAGCGCTGGTATCTGCGCGCCATCGACATCATCGCCAAGGGCAATCGGGTCGGGACGGCATCGATCGAAGGACTGGAATGGCAGGAGGTGGATTTTCCGCAGGATGTAGAAGCCGCGATGGTTCTGACCGCGAAATGGGTTGAAGAAGGCCGCTACGGCAAATAGGAAAATCCCGCCTTAACTTCGCACATTTCCCGTAGATTTTGACATTGCGTTTCCTACTGCCGCAACATCCTTTCGAGCAACGGCCGACCGTAGGGCAGTTATAGCAACGTGTGGCGATGACGGACAGACCGGGTCAGCAGGCCGCGAAATAGCCCTTCAACCAGTCGCGCAGGCTGTCCACATCGCTGTCCAGCTTGACTGCTTTCGCCAGATCAGGCTGGCTCGGCCATCCGGTGTCGGCGATTGTCAGGCCGACCGCGCTCCGCTCCCCCTCATAGCGGGGAATGACGTGGAAATGGACGTGCGGGTCGACCATCATCAGCATCAGATAGTTGATCTTGGCATAATCGACTGCGCGGGACAGGGCGCTTTCGATGGCGGCGGTCGCCTGCTTCAGTTCGGCATGAGCGTCTGCCGGCAGGGCGCCGAACGCGGTGGCGTCGCTTTTGGCGGCCAGCACCAGCGATCCGAGCGTCGGCTGGACCGGTCGCAGCAGCACCAGCCAATGGTCGAACTCCGCCACCAGCGTCGCCGGATAGCCGAATTTGTCGATGGTGGCGTTCATGCCGTCGCTCCTTCCGCCTCATCCATCCAGCTGACGATGGGACGGCCGGACCGCTTCACCGCATAGGCCTGCGCCAGCCGCACCGCATGGACGAGGAGCGACAGGATGGTCCACCAGGCCAGGACAACGAGGCCGATGTCAGGCCGGCCGACGAGCAGTGCGACGAACAGGATCACCATGTTGGGATTGCGGCGTGCGGTGATGAGGCGGAACCAGCTGTCGAACGGCCGCCAGACATGGATGTCCATGCCGAAATCCTTGAGGAACATCCCTTCGATCAGGCGCTGGAGGATGTAGCCCGCGATCACCGCCGTCATGATGAAGGTGAAGGTGCCGCCGGACAGTTGCAGGCCCCAATAGGCAAGCCCCGTCCCCCAGAAATACCACCAGAAGGGCGGATGGACGAGATCGACGCCATGGTCGATCACATTGCCCCATTTGGACGAGGTGATAGTGCAGCGAGCAAGCTTTCCGTCCACCGTGTCGAGCACCATGAAGATGAAGCCGGAGAGGAAGCCGGTCCAGTACATGCCCTTGGCAAACAGGAAGGTCGCCAGCACGCACAGGGTCACGCCGATCACCGACACCATGTTGGGCGTCATCCGCAACTGCGCGGCGATGCGCGTCAGGATCAGCGCCAGTTCGGGCCAGAGATATTTGGTGAGCAGGTCGGTGACGCCCTTATAGGCGCCGAAATAGCTGCGCCGCTCGATCTCCCGCCGGGTGTCGGGAGTCAGTTCGCGCACCATGGGCTGTTCCAGCTTGCGCAGCTGCCGGTTATAGAGCTTGCGGCCGTCCGACAGGTCGACGACATGCGGCGCGGTGAGCGGATCGCTGCCTTGCTCCACCTGCCCGACGACGGGCTCGCCCGCCCAGGCGAAAAGGGTGCCGGGCGTTTCCAGCGCCAGCCGCAGGAGCAGCGGGTCGAAGGCATAGGCTAGGTTGAAGAGCAGTTCATGCCCCGGCGCCAGCCTGCTGCCGTTCTTCGCCGCGCTTTGTGCCATGCGCCGGTTCCGCTCGGCATTGGACATGCCCCAGATCGGCGTCGCATTCGCGCCGATCTGGCGCAGGGCTATGGTCGACATGGAGATGCTTTCAGGTCATCGCCGCCAAGTGGCTGCGCGTGGCGGAGAGGGTGGAATAGCGCATGGCGTACGGCTTCAACTCTAGGCCCCAAGGCGGGGCGGCCATCCACGCATCCAGGGCTTTCGTCAGCGCATCGTCGGTCTTCTCCACCACCGCGCATCCGGGTAGCCCTTCCAGCAGATCGCGCGCATTGGCGAAGCAGTCCGTGCTGATCACCGGCAGGTTGGACGCCAGAGCCTCTACTACCACGGCGGGCAGGCCTTCATAATCGGAGGACAGGACCAGAAGGTCCGCATCGGCCATGACGACGGGGACATCGGGCGTGTAGCCCATCAACTCCACTCGGTCCGCTATGCCGAGCTCGGCGGCGAGCGCGGTCAGGGCCTCGCGGTCCTTGCCCTCACCCGCGATACGCAGCCGCGCGTTGGTCGACCGCATCGCGGCGAAGGCGCGCAACAGCCGGTCGAAGCGCTTCTGCTGCACCAGCCGTCCCACGCCCAGGATCGTGATCGGGCGATCCGTCTTCTGGCGCGGTGGCGCGTCGCGCGTTTCGAACTGGCTGGTCAGATAGGCATTATAGACCATGCCGAATTTGTCCGCCGCGAGCGGAAACTGGCTTTGCAGCATGCGCGTTTCCGCGTCGCTCAAGGTCAGCACGCCTGCTGCCCGGCGGAATATATAGGTATAGACGTGCCGTCGTATCCAGGTGATGAACCGGCTGTCCCGTTCACGGATGATGGGGTTGGTGGTCTTCACATAATAGCGCTTGGCTGCGCCCGTAATGAGAACGCCCAGCGCCGTGAACCAGCTGATATTGTTGCCCGTCGCCAGCACGATGTCGGGCCGCTCGCGCCGAAGCCACCGGCAATAGTGCCTGAACATCGTGAATTGCGCGAAGCCCCGGCTCCTGGCGTCCATTTCGCCGAAGGCCAGCCGATTGACGTCCTTTCGCAGCGTGGCGTCCAGATCGAATTGCGCGCGCGCCGTTGTGCAGTACAGCACGTCGACTCGATGCCCCTGTTCGGCAAATCCGTTAGCCAGGTGGCACAGCACACGATTGGTGCCCCCCTGGTTGAGTTCGTATGTGACAAGAGCGATTCGAGCCATGTGCGCGCCCTATGATAAGGGCTTTTGTCATTCAAGCGGGCAAGCTTTGGCCGGATATGACAATTTGGCCTTTTGCTGAAGCTCGCAATTGGCTATCGCCCGCCGCGAAAGGAAGTGTCATGGCTGAATTCACGTTGCCCAAGAACAGCAAGATCTCAGGCAAAGGGGTGACTCACAAGGCACCGGAAGGCGCGACCAATGTCCGCAGCTTCAAGGTCTATCGCTATGACCCCGACTCGGGCGAGAATCCGCGCTACGACACGTTCGAGGTCGATCTCGACAATTGCGGCCCGATGGTCCTCGATGCGCTGCTGAAGATCAAGAATGAATATGATCCGACGCTGACCTTCCGCCGGTCCTGCCGCGAGGGCATTTGCGGCTCCTGCTCGATGAACATGAATGGCAAGAACGGCCTTGCCTGCACCACCGCCATCGATGAGTGCGGCGGCAAGCAGGTGCAGATCACGCCATTGCCGCACATGGACGTCATCAAGGATCTGGTCCCCGACTTCACGCACTTCTATGCGCAGTATAATTCGATCAAGCCGTGGCTGCAAACCGTCAGCCCCGCGCCCAGCGGCAAGGAGCGGCTGCAGTCTCCGCAGGACCGCGAGAAGCTCGACGGCCTTTACGAGTGCATCCTGTGCGCCTGCTGCTCGACCAGCTGCCCGAGCTATTGGTGGAACAGCGACAAGTTCCTAGGCCCCGCGATCCTGCTCCAGGCCTATCGCTGGCTGGCGGACAGCCGCGACGAATATACCGGCGAGCGGCTCGACGAGCTGGAAGACCCCTTCCGCCTCTATCGCTGCCACACGATCATGAACTGCGCGAACGTCTGCCCCAAGGGCCTGAGCCCCGCCAAGGCGATCGCCGAGACCAAGAAGATGATGGTCGAGCGGCAGCTGTAAGTTGGCAAGTGACGGCGTTGCCGGCGGCACGCCGCTGAGCGAAGGGAAATGGGCGGGCTGGGCTGCGTGGTCCGACCCGCGCCCGGACACATTCCTGCAGGCGATCGGGCGCGGCTATATGCGCGCGGTTGGACCCGGCAAGGGCCTGGTGGCGCTGGAGACCAGGACCAGCCACCGCAACCGGCTCGATACGCTGCACGGCGGATTGCTGGCCGCGTTCGCTGATCATGCCTATTTCGGTGCGCTCTGGATCATGGGGCACAAGGCGCAGGTGAATGGCGTGACGCTGGACCTCACCATGCAATATCTGGGCGCCGGGAAGGTGGGGCCAGACCTGATTGCCGAAGTGGAACTGCTGCGCGAGACCGGGCGGCTCATGTTTCTGCGCATGCTCATCACCCAGGATGGCGAGCCGGTCGCGGCTTCGACTGCGACGATCCGCAAGGCGCCGATGCCCCGATGATGGCCGTGCTGTCCCGTTATGATGCGCTGGTGCAGGGGGGTGAACTGCGGCCTGACGCGGATCAGCGCGCGGCTGCCGAGCGGCTCGACCGGTTGCAGCAGGAACTGGCGGCGGCGCCGGCGCGCGGATCGACGCTGTGGAAATTGTTGCGCAAGGCGCCCGAGCCGCCGCGCGGCCTCTATATGTGGGGCGGGGTGGGACGCGGCAAATCGATGCTGATGGACCTGTTCTTCGACTGCGTGCAGGTGAAGCGCAAGAAGCGGGCGCATTTCCACGAATTCATGCTGGACGTCCATGCCCGGCTGGCCGAGGCGCGCAGGAGCGAGACGGGCGATCCGATCCCGCCGGTGGTGGACTCCCTCGCCGAGGAAGCGCGACTGCTCTGCTTCGACGAGATGGTGGTGAACAACATGGCCGACGCGGCGATCATGTCGCGGCTGTTCACCGGCCTGCTGGAAAAGCGAGTGACCATCGTCACCACGTCCAACCGGGTGCCCGACGATCTCTACAAGGATGGGCTCAACCGCCAGCTCTTCCTGCCTTTCATCGACCTTATCAAGGCGAAGCTGGATGTGCTGAGTCTTAACGGCCCGACCGATTACCGCCGTGACCGGCTGGGCGACGCGCGGTTGTGGCATTGCCCCAACGGACCGGAAGCGACCAAGGCGCTCTCCGACGCCTTCTTCCGCCTCACCGACTTTTCGGTCGAAGACCGGGCGAAGGTGCCGGCCGAGGACATAGCGGTGCAAGGCGGACGCACATTGCATGTGCCCAAAAGCCTGAAGGGTGTCGCGGTCTTCTCCTTCAAGCGATTGTGCGAGGAAGCGCGCGGCGCGCCGGACTATCTGGCGATTGCGCGCAAATATCACACGGTCATCATCGTGGGCATCCCCGTGCTGGGGCCGGAGAAGCGCAATGAGGCGGCACGGTTCGTCACCCTGATCGACTCGCTCTACGAATATAAGGTGAAGCTGCTCGCCGCCGCTGATGCGTCGCCCGCGCGGCTCTACCCGACCGGCGACGGATCGTTCGAGTTCGAACGCACTGTATCGCGCCTGATGGAGATGCAGTCGGACGAGTATCTCGCCCTCGGCCACGGGACGAAATAGCAGGCCGTCCAGCCCGCCTCCCTTCGCGCGATCATTCATTCCTATGTCATGTCGGTCGGTAAGAAAATGCCGGGCGCGCGGGAGGATGGGCGCGCCCGGCAGGGTAGCACTGCAGGGAAGGCTCGCGGCCAGGGTAGGAGCCAACGAGCGACAGGCTGTGACATTGCTACTAATGCAATTGCGAACTAATTGCAAAGATAATTTGCCCGACGCGGATTTCCTCGGTTGAAACCCCCGCTCGATGGGCGTAGGCGGGCCTCCATCCAATAGTCATGGCTTGGAGGATGACACGTATGGCCCGTAAGAAGATCGCGCTGATCGGCGCTGGCAACATCGGCGGCACGCTCGCGCACCTGGCGGCGCTGAAGGGTCTGGGCGATATCGTCCTGTTCGACGTGGTGGAGGGCGTGCCCCAGGGCAAGGCGCTTGACCTCAGCCAGTGCGGCCCGGTCGAGGGCTTCGACGCGAAGATCACGGGTTCCAACGACTATGCCGACATCGCGGGCGCGGACGTCATCATCGTCACCGCCGGCGTCGCCCGCAAGCCCGGCATGAGCCGCGACGACCTGCTCGGCATCAACCTCAAGGTCATGAAAGCAGTGGGCGAGGGCATCAAGGCGAACGCGCCTGACGCCTTCGTCATCTGCATCACCAACCCGCTCGACGCAATGGTGTGGGCGCTGCGCGAATTTTCGGGCCTGCCGCACAACAAGGTCGTCGGCATGGCCGGCGTGCTGGACTCGGCGCGCTTCAGCCACTTCATCGCCGAAGAATTCGACGTCTCGGTAAAGGATGTGAACACGTTTGTCCTGGGCGGTCATGGCGACACGATGGTGCCGGTCGTGCAATATTCGACCGTGTCGGGCATT
The DNA here is from genome assembly GCF_042678845.1 of Sphingobium olei. Taxonomy (NCBI): domain Bacteria; kingdom Pseudomonadati; phylum Pseudomonadota; class Alphaproteobacteria; order Sphingomonadales; family Sphingobiaceae; genus Sphingobium; species Sphingobium olei. The sequence continues at coordinate 48,121 of NZ_JBHTLS010000135.1, forward strand.
CCGGTTCCCGACCTGATCGAGCAGGGCCGCTCCACCAAGGAGCGGATCGACGCCATCGTCGCGCGGACCCGTTCGGGCGGCGGCGAGATCGTCGGCCTGCTCAAGACCGGGTCGGCCTATTACGCCCCGGCGACCAGCGGTATCGCGATGGCCGAAGCCTATCTCTACGACCAGAAGCGCCTGCTCCCCTGCGCGGCCTTCGTCGAGGGCAAGTACGGTCTGGATGAAGGTCTTTATGTCGGCGTCCCGGTCATCATCGGCAAGGATGGCGTCGAGCAGATCGTCGAGATCAAGCTGGACGACGAGGCCAAGGCGAACCTTCAGGTGTCGGTCGACGCGGTCAAGGAACTGCTGGTCGCCTGCAAGGGTATCGACTCTTCGCTCGCCTGATTTTCAAGAAACCTGCACCGTTACGCCTCAGGTAAGTGCGCAGCCCGAGGCGTAGCGCTTTTCGACCAAGTGCCACGTCCACGGAAATAAAGGGACAATCCATGTCCATTCTGGTGAACAAGAACACCAAGGTCATCACCCAGGGTATGACCGGCGCCACCGGCACCTTCCACACCGAACAGGCGCTGGCCTATGGCACGCAGATGGTCGGCGGCGTAACGCCGGGCAAGGGCGGCACGACGCATATCGGCCTGCCCATGTTCGACACGGTCGCCGAGGCCAAGAGCAAGACCGGCGCGGACGCCTCTGTCATCTACGTTCCGCCGCCATTCGCGGCCGACTCGATCCTGGAAGCGATCGACGCGGAAATCCCGCTGATCGTGTGCATCACCGAAGGCATCCCGGTGCTGGACATGGTGCGCGTGAAGCGCGCGCTGTCCGGCAGCAAGTCGCGCCTGATCGGCCCGAACTGCCCCGGCGTGCTGACCCCCAACGAATGCAAGATCGGCATCATGCCGGGTTCGATCTTCTCGAAGGGCAGCGTCGGCGTCGTCTCGCGTTCGGGCACGCTGACCTATGAGGCGGTGTTCCAGACAACCAATGCGGGCCTCGGCCAGACCACGGCTGTCGGCATCGGCGGCGATCCGGTCAACGGCACCAACTTCATCGACGTGCTGGAGCTGTTCCTGGCCGACGACGCGACCGAATCGATCATCATGATCGGCGAGATCGGCGGCGACGCGGAAGAACAGGCCGCCCAGTTCCTGATCGACGAGGCGAAGAAGGGCCGCAAGAAGCCGATGGCCGGCTTCATCGCTGGCCGCACCGCGCCTCCGGGCCGTCGCATGGGCCATGCCGGAGCGATCGTGTCGGGCGGCAAGGGCGACGCGGAAAGCAAGATCGCGGCGATGGAAGCGGCCGGCATCAAGGTCGCCGCCAGCCCGTCCGAACTGGGCTCGACGTTGGTTGAGGTCTTGAAGGGGTAAGTTAACTCCTACATATAGAGCGGCCGGGCTGCACCCCGGCCGCTATTCTCCCGCTTCCGCGACTGCACGCGGCTGGGATGGGACAGACGATGGGTTACGAGAACCAGGAATTCGAAGTCGAGCGCGGTCCGAGCTGGGCGCGCGACAATTGGCCGCTCAATGATACCGACGATCTGACCGGGGCGCTTGACCCGACGCAGATGCAGGTGGCGGTGAAGGCCGCCGCCAAGAGCGCGGGCAAGAGCGTGTCCGACGCCGATGCGGTCGCCGCCGCCGACGATGCGATCCGCGCGCAGATGCTGATCCGCACCTATCGCGTGCGCGGGCACCTCGCCGCCAATCTCGACCCGCTGGGCCTGTCCAAGCGCGACCTTCCCGCCGACCTGACGCCTGAATATCACGGCCTCACCGACCCGTCGAAGAAGGTCTATCTGGGCGGTACGCTCGGCCTGCAATATGCGACCGTGGCGGAGATTGTTTCGATCCTGCGCGCAAACTACTGCGGCAATGTCGGCCTTGAATATATGCACATCGCCGATGTGGAGGAGCGCCGCTTCCTCCAGGATCGGCTGGAGGGCAAGGACAAGGAGATCATCTTCACGCCCGAGGGCAAGAAGGCGATCATGGCCAAGGTCATCCAGGCCGAGCAGTATGAGAAGTTCCTCGGCCGCAAATATGTCGGCACCAAGCGCTTTGGCCTCGACGGCGGCGAATCCATGATCCCCGCGCTCGAAGCGGTCATCAAATATGGCGGCCAGTCGGGCGTGCGTGAAATCGTGTTCGGCATGGCGCATCGCGGCCGCCTGAACGTGCTGGCGAACGTGATGGCCAAGGGCTTCCGCGTGATCTTCCACGAATTTTCGGGCGGCACCGCCAACCCGGAGGATGTCGGCGGATCGGGCGACGTCAAATATCACCTCGGCACCTCCACCGACCGCGAGTTCGACGGGGTCAAGGTGCATATGTCGCTGGTCCCCAACCCGTCGCACCTGGAAACCGTCGATCCGGTGGTTCTGGGCAAGGTGCGCGCGCAGCAGACCTTCCGCGATGACCTCGGCAAGCACGAGCAGGTGCTGCCGGTTCTGATCCACGGCGACGCGGCTTTTGCCGGCCAGGGTATCGTGTGGGAATGTTTCGGCTTCTCCGGCGTCCCCGGCTATAATACCGGCGGCTGCGTCCACTTCATCGTCAACAACCAGATCGGCTTCACCACTAGCCCGCAATTCTCGCGCGGCTCGCCCTATCCGAGCGACGTGGCGAAGGGCGTGCAGGCGCCGATCCTGCACGTCAACGGCGACGATCCGGAAGCCGTGACCTTCGCGTGCAAGCTGGCGATGGAATATCGCCAGACCTTCCACCGCGACGTCGTGATCGACATGTGGTGCTATCGCCGCTTCGGCCATAATGAAGGCGACGAGCCGGGTTTCACCCAGCCGCTGATGTACAAGGAAATCCGCCAGCATCCGCCAGTCAGCGACGTCTACGCCGCGCGGTTGAAGGCGGAGGGCGTGATCGACGATGCCTTCATCAGCCAGCAGACCGACGGCTTCGTCACGCATCTGGAGGAGGAGTTCGAGGCGGCCAAGAGCTACAAGGCGAACAAGGCCGACTGGTTCGCCGGTCGCTGGTCGGGCCTGCACAAGCCCGCCGACGCCGAGACCGCGCGGCAGAGCGTGGAGTCTGCGATCAGCCAGAAGCTGTTCGACAGCCTGGGCAAGACGCTGACCACCGTTCCCGAAGGGCATAACGTCCACAAGACGCTGAAGCGCGTGCTCGATGCCAAGGCGGAAATGTTCAAGACCGGCGAGAATTTCGACTGGGCGACGGGCGAAGCGCTGGCCTTCGGATCGCTGCTGTCGGAAGGCTATGGCGTGCGCCTGTCGGGCCAGGATTCGGGCCGCGGCACGTTCAGCCAGCGACATGCGGTCTGGACCGACCAGGATAGCGAGGCGAAATATATCCCGCTGTCGACCGTGCCGCATGGCCGGTTCGAGGTGCTGGACTCGCCTTTGTCCGAATATGGCGTGCTGGGCTTCGAATATGGTTTCGCGCTGGCGGATCCCAAGAGCCTGGTCATCTGGGAAGCGCAGTTCGGCGACTTCGCTAACGGCGCGCAGATCATCTTCGACCAGTATATCGCCTCGTCGGAGACCAAGTGGCTGCGTTCCAACGGGCTCGTCTGCCTGCTGCCGCATGGCTATGAAGGGCAGGGGCCGGAGCATAGCTCGGCGCGTCTGGAGCGTTATTTGCAGCTTTGCGCGGAAGGGAATATCCAGGTCGCGAACATCACGACCCCGGCCAATTATTTCCATGCGCTGCGCCGGCAGATGCTGCGTCCATTCCGCAAGCCGCTGATCATCATGGCCCCCAAGTCGCTGTTGCGGCACAAGGGCGCGGTGAGCAAGGCCGAGGATTTCCTTGGCGACACGCAGTTCAAGCGCATCCTGTCCGATCCCAACGGGGCGGCCGATGCGCAGACGAAGCGGCTGGTGCTCTGCTCGGGCAAGGTCTATTACGACCTGGCCGATGCGCGCGACGCCGCTGGCGATACGGACGTGCAGATCGTGCGGATGGAGCAGATCTATCCGTTCGCGACGGACGCGCTTGCCACGCGCATCGCCCGCATGACCGGCCTGGAGGAGGTCGTGTGGTGTCAGGAGGAACCGCGCAACAACGGTGCCTGGTTCTTCGTCGAACCCTATATCGAGGAAGCGCTGGCCAAGGCCGGCAAGGCGCCGATGCGTGCCCGCTACGCCGGTCGCAAGGCGTCCGCTTCGCCCGCCACGGGCCTGGCGTCGCGCCATGTGTCCGAACAGGGTGCCCTCGTCGCCGATGCGCTGGGTCACAGCGTTCGTGAAGAAATCCGTCGCCAGAAGAAAGGCTGAGACAGCTCATGGCCACCGAAGTCAAAGTCCCTACGCTGGGCGAATCCGTTACCGAAGCAACCGTCGGCCAGTGGCTGAAGAAGCCCGGCGAGGCGGTGAAGGCCGACGAGCCGATCGTCAGCCTTGAAACCGACAAGGTCGCGGTCGATGTGCCCGCGCCGGCTGCCGGCACCATGGGCGACATCGTCGCCCAGGAAGGTGACACCGTCGAGGTCGGCGCGCTGCTCGGCTATGTGAACGAAGGCGCGTCAGCCGGTGCCTCGCCGGCTCCGGCCGCCGCGCCCGCTGCTCCGGCGGCGAAGGCGGAGGCCGCCGCGCCCGCGCCCGCGGCTTCTGCCCCGGCCCCTGCTGCCGAGGAAGAGGGCGAGGGCGGCAGCCTGACCCTGTCCCCTGCGGTGCGCCGCCTGGTGCTGGAGCATGGCCTTGACCCGAGCAAGATCAAGGGCACCGGCAAGGACGGCCGCCTGACCAAGGACGACGTGATGGCCGCTGCTGCGGCGGGCACCGCAAAGGCGGCCGCTGCGGCTGCTCCGGCCGCCGCCCCCGCCGCCGACGCGCCGACTGCCGGCCCGTCGCGCAAGCAGGAGCGGGTCAAGATGACGCGCCTGCGCCAGACTGTCGCCAAGCGCCTCAAGGAAGCGCAGAACAACGCCGCGCTGCTGACCACTTTCAACGATGTCGACATGACCAACGTCATTGAGGCGCGGGCGAAATATAAGGATTTGTTCGAGAAGAAGCATGGCGTTCGCCTGGGCTTCATGGGCTTCTTCACCAAGGCCGTGTGCATGGCGCTCAAGGATATTCCGGGCGTCAATGCGCAGATCGAGGGCGACGAGATCGTCTATAACGACTTTGCCGACATCTCGGTCGCCGTGTCGGCTCCGACTGGCCTGGTCGTCCCCGTCATCCGCAACGCTGAAAGCATGAGCGTCGCCACGATCGAGAAGACCATCGGCGACTTCGGCAAGAAGGCCAAGGAAGGCAAGCTGACGATGGAGGACATGAAGGGCGGCACCTTCACCATCTCCAACGGCGGCGTGTTCGGATCGCTGATGTCGACCCCGATCATCAACCCGCCCCAGTCGGCGGTGCTGGGCCTCCATCGCATCGAGGACCGCCCGGTCGTGCGTAACGGCCAGGTGGTGGTGCGGCCGATGATGTATCTGGCGCTGAGCTACGATCATCGCCTGATCGACGGTCGTGAGGCGGTGACCTTCCTGGTCGCGGTGAAGAATGCGATCGAAGACCCGACCCGCCTGCTGATCGACCTGTAATAGATCTCGCGAGCACCTATATCCGTTCGGGCTGAGCCTGTCGAAGCCCCGTTTTCCTGCAATGGAAACAAAAGAAAAGTACGGCCCTTCGACAGGCTCGGGGCGAACGGAGATTGGTATGGCAGACTTCGATTATGACGTCCTTGTGATCGGCTCCGGCCCCGGCGGCTATGTCGCCGCGATCCGGGCGGCGCAGCTGGGCCTCAAGACCGCCTGCGCCGAAAGCCGCGAGACGCTGGGCGGCACCTGCCTGAATGTGGGGTGCATCCCGTCGAAGGCGCTGCTGCACGCGTCGGAACTCTATGACGAGGCCGCCAATGGCGCGCTCGCCAAGCTGGGCGTCAAGATCGACGCGATGAGCCTGGACCTGCCCACCATGCAGGGCCAGCGCATTGACGCGGTGAAGGGCCTGACCGGCGGCATCGAGTTCCTGTTCAAGAAGAACAAGGTGACCTGGCTGAAGGGCCTTGCGTCCTTCACCGGCGCGAACACGATCGAGATCGCGGGCGAAAAGGTGACGGCGAAGAACATCGTCATCGCCACCGGATCGTCGGTTACGCCGTTGCCGGGTGTTACGGTCGACAATGCAGGCGGCAAGATCGTCGATTCGACCGGTGCGCTGGAACTCGCCAAGGTGCCGGGCCATCTGGTGGTCGTGGGCGGCGGCGTCATCGGCCTGGAACTGGGCAGCGTCTGGAAGCGCCTGGGCGCCAAGGTCACGGTGGTCGAATATCTCGACCAGATCCTGCCCGGAATGGATGGCGAAGTCCGCAAGGAAGCCAACAAGATCTTCAAGAAGCAGGGCTTTGAGTACAAGCTCGGCACGAAGGTCACGAGCGCGGAAGTCGTGGGCGAGGGCGTGAGGCTGACCGTCGAGCCTGCTGCCGGTGGCGAGGCCGAGACGATCGAGGCCGATGTCGTGTTGGTGTCGATCGGTCGCCGTCCGAACACGGAAGGCCTTGGCCTCGACAAGATCGGGCTGGCGGTGAACCAGCGCGGCCAGATCGAGATCGATCACGACTTCGCGACCAAGGTGCCGGGCGTATGGGCGATCGGTGACGTGGTGCCCGGTCCGATGCTGGCGCACAAGGCCGAGGATGAGGGCATCGCCGTCGCGGAGAATATCGCGGGCCTGACCGGCATCGTGAACCATGATGTGATCCCGAGTGTCGTCTACACCAAGCCTGAAATCGCGGGCGTGGGCCTGACCGAGGAAGCGGCCAAGGAAAAGGGCGCGATCAAGGTCGGCAAGTTCCCGATGCTGGCGAACAGCCGCGCCAAGACTAATCACGAGCCGGACGGTTTCGTGAAGATCATCGCCGACGCGGAAACCGACAAGGTGCTGGGCGTGTGGATCATCGCCACCGTGGCCGGCACGATGATCGCCCAGGCGGCGCAGGCCATGGAGTTCGGCGCGTCGAGCGAGGACATCGCCTATACATGCCACGCGCACCCGACGCACAGCGAAGCGATCAAGGAAGCGGCGATGGCCGTGACGGGCAAGCCGATCCATATGTGATCGCGTCCTTCGCCGAGCGCGAAAAGAAGGGGCCTCCGCAATGCGGGGGCCTTTTTGCGTTTGGGGCGAGAGGATTGAGCCCGTCCGGCTTCCATGGCAGAATGGACGGATAGAGAGGTTCATGATGCAAGCTTCAACCGTTCAAGGGTCGGATGCCTCCTGGCGTCGGTGGATGTGGGTCGGGTTGGCGGGGCTGCTGCTGCTGCCGGCCGTCGCCATGCGGTTCACAGCCGAGGTCAACTGGGGTCTGGAGGATTTTGCCGCCGCCGCATTGCTGCTGGGGATGATGGGCGGCGGGGTCGAGCTGGCGAGCCGGATGGCCGTGCGGCCGATCTGGCGCATGATGACGGGTGTTGCGGTCGTCGCGGCCGTCGCGCTGATCTGGGTCGACGCCGCCGTGGGCATCGGCTAACGCAAACGCGCCTAGCGCCAGTTTTCCAGCGTCGGCACCAGTTCGTCGAAATGGTGGATCACCGCGTCCGCCGCCAGATTTTCGACCGGGCCATCGAGGAAGCCGAAGCTGACCGCGACATTGGCGATGCCGGCATTGCGCGCGCCGGCGATGTCATTGATCGTGTCGCCGACGAACACCGTTCGTCCGCCACCCGCCCGTTCGATCATGGCGCGGATGGGCGCGGGGTCGGGCTTGGCGACGCCCACCGTGTCGCCGCCCACGATCGCGGCGAACCGATCGGACAGGCCAAGCTGGTGCATCAGCGGAATGGTGAAGCGTTCCGCCTTGTTGGTGCAGATGGCGAGCTTCACCCCGCGCGCACTCAGCGCATTCATGGCCTCGATCAATCCCGGATAGGGGACGGAGTGGATGGCGAGATTCTGCTCATAATAGTCCAGCAGGATCGGCAGAAGTTCGTCGAGCAGCGCGGCGTCGTGACCGCCCGATGCGTCGAGCGCTCGTTCCAGCATCACCTTCGCCCCCTTGCCGACGAAAGGGTGGATCGATGTGACCGGGAAAGCAGGGCGGCCGATGGTGCCGATGGCATAGTTCACCGCCGCGGCAAGATCGCCGCTGGTGTCGATGAGGGTGCCGTCCAGGTCGAAGCCGACGATGTCGAAAGGGAAGCCGTTCATGCGCCCGCCATGCCGCGTGGATGGTGGCAAAGGCAAGGCAAACATGGCAGAGAGCGCGCGACAGAGACCTGCGTCGCATGAGGATCAGCCGCCCGTGACACTTACCCGCCCGATCGCCGTCATCATCCTTGCCGCGGGGCAGGGGACGCGGATGAAATCGTCCTTGCACAAGGTGCTGCACCCCGTCGCGGGACGGCCCATGCTGCTGCACCTGTTGGCGAGCGCGAGCGAATTGCAGCCCGAGCGGCAGGTCGTGGTCGTGGGTGCCGGGCGCGAGCAGGTGGAGCAGGCGGTTGCGGACACGGGCGTCACCGTGGCGGTGCAGGCACAGCAACTTGGCACAGGACATGCCGTGGCCCAGGGGCATGACGCGCTGGCGGGCTTCGCGGGCGACGTGCTGATCCTCTATGGCGACGTGCCGCTGGTGCGCCCTGAAACGATGCGCGCGATGATCGACCGCCTCAATCGTGGTGACGAGCCGCGCGCCGTGGTGCTGGGCTTCCGGCCCGATGACGCCGCCGCCTACGGCCGCATCATCGCCGACGGGCAGGGCATCATCGAGAAGATGGTGGAATATAAGGATGCGAGCGAGGCGGAGCGCGCCGTCACCCTGTGCAACAGCGGCCTGATGGCGGTGCGGTCCACCGACCTGTTCGTCCTGCTCGACCGCATCGGCAATAATAATGCGGCGGGCGAATATTATCTGCCCGACATCGTCATGCTGCCCGGCGGGCAGAGCGCGGTGATCGAGACCGAGGCGTGGGAGGTCGCGGGCGTGAACAGCAGGATCGAACTGGCGGGCGTGGAAGCGGTGTGGCAGGCGCGGCGACGGGCCGAAGCGATGCAGGACGGCGTGACGCTGATCGCGCCCGACACCGTCTTCTTCGCCCATGACACGGTGCTGGGCCGCGACGTGGTGGTGGAGCCCAATGTGGTGTTCGGCCCCGGCGTCAGCGTGGCGGACGATGTCACCATCCACGCCTTTTCTCACCTGGAGGGTGCGACCGTGGAGAGCGGCGCGGAGATCGGCCCCTATGCCCGGCTGCGTCCCGGCGCGGAGATCGGCCCCAGGGCCAAGGTCGGCAATTTCGTCGAGATCAAGAAGGCGCGGCTGGACGAAGGCGCGAAGGCCAATCACCTGTCCTATATCGGCGACGCGCATGTCGGCGCGGGCGCGAACATCGGCGCGGGCACGATCACCTGCAACTATGACGGGTTCCTCAAATATCGCACCGAAATCGGGGCTGGAGCGTTCATCGGGTCGAACAGCGCGCTGGTCGCGCCCACCAGCATCGGCGCGGGCGCCATCGTGGCGGCGGGCAGCGTGGTGACCCGCCCGGTCGAAGCGGACGCGCTGTGCCTGGTGCGGCCGGAGCAAGTGGAGAAGCCGGGCTGGGCGGTGCGTTTCCGCGAGCGGATGAAGGCAAAGAAGGCCGCCGCCAAGGGATGAGCTTCGTCCGTCGACGCCCATGGCTGACGGCCTTGCTGTGCCTGCTGCTGGCCGTCATTGTCTTCGTCGGGTGGCTGTTCGCCAATGCGCGGGCGATGCCAGTGGTGCGGCAGGCGGAGATAGCGCTGCCCTTTCCCGCAGACGCGCCGCGCCGTCCGGTACGGATCGCGCTGATGACCGACACGCACATGTCCGGTCCCGACAACAGCCCGGAACGGATGGGGCGCATCGTGGCGCAGATCAATGCGCTGAGGCCCGACCTGATCCTGCTGGGCGGCGACTATATCGGTGACGACAAGGGTGCGGCGACCTATGATGCGTCCGCCAGCATCGAACCCTTTGCCGGGTTGCGCGCGCCTCTGGGCGTGGTCGCCGTGCTGGGCAACCATGACAGCAAGAGCCGCAAAAATCGCTGGCCCTTCAGCGACAGCGTATGGACCGAGAAATTCGCGTCGCTCGGCATCACCCTGCTTCAGAATGGTGCGGTCAGGCGCGGACCCATCGCGGTAGGCGGGCTGAAAGACCCCTATACCCGTCATCCCGACATCGGCGGGACGCTGGCCGCCATGAAGACGCTGGGCGGCGCGCCGGTGGTGCTGGCGCATGGCCCGGATATCTTTCCGCCCCTGCCCGACCAGCCGCTGCTGACGATGGTGGGGCACACCCATTGCGGCCAGGTCGCCTTTCCTATCCTGGGCGTCACCTATGTGCCGTCGAAATATGGAACGCGCTATGCCTGCGGCCTCTTTCGCGAGGGCGACAAGACCCTGATCGTGTCGGGCGGCGTCGGCACCAGCGGGCTGCCCATCCGCATGTTCGCGCCGCCCGATATCTGGATCGTCACCGTGCGGCCTGCATGAAATTCTTTTCATGCGCCCGCCATGGCGTTGTTGCGCACGGGCCGTTAATGGCATGGCGATAAAGCCGCCCTATATGGGCGCATCCCTATCCACTGGCTTCCACGGGGCATTCCGGCATGTGCGGCATCATCGGTATCATCGGCAAGGACGACGTTGCGGGACGGCTGGTGGACGGGCTCAAGCGGCTCGAATATCGCGGCTATGACAGCGCGGGCGTCGCCACTGTGCATGACGGCACGATCGACCGCCGCCGTGCCGAAGGGAAGCTGGGCAATCTGGTCCGCGAACTAAGCGACGCGCCGCTGCCCGGCACGACCGGCATCGCCCATACCCGCTGGGCCACCCATGGCGCGCCGACCACCAGCAACGCGCACCCGCATTCGACCGGCGAAGTGGCGCTGGTCCACAATGGCATCATCGAGAATTTCAAGCCGCTGCGCGAGGAACTGATCGCGCGCGGCCGCACCTTCGACAGCCAGACCGACACCGAAGTCGTCGCCCATTTGGTCAGCGAGAAGGTGGAGCAGGGCGCGTCGCCCATCGAGGCGGTGCGCGACGTGCTGCCGCGCCTGCATGGCGCCTTCGCGCTTGCGATCGCCTTCCGCAGCCATCCCGACCTGTTGATCGGTGCGCGGTTGGGGTCGCCGCTGGTGGTGGGCTATGGCGACGGCGAGACGTTCCTGGGGTCGGACGCGCTGGCGCTCGCGCCGCTGACCCAGCGCATCGCCTATCTGGAAGAGGGCGACTGGGTCGTCATCACCGCACATGGCGCGGAGATTTTCGACAAGGACAACAACCCCGTCGAGCGGCCGGTGACGATCAGCGGCGTTTCCGGCGCGATGATCGACAAGGGCAATCATCGCCATTTCATGCAGAAGGAAATCTACGAGCAGCCTGTGGTCGTCGCCCAGACGCTCAAAGCCTATCTGCAGCGGATGGATGATCGCGTGTCGCTGCCGATCCCGGATTTCGACCTGTCGGCGATCCGTCGCGTCACCATCGTCGCCTGCGGCACCAGCTATTATGCCGGGATGGTCGCCAAATATTGGTTCGAACAGTTCGCCCGCGTGCCCGTCGATATCGATGTGGCGAGCGAGTTCCGCTACCGCGCGCCGGTGATGGAAGATGGCGGGCTGATGATCGTCATCAGCCAGTCGGGCGAGACCGCCGACACGCTCGCCGCGCTGCGCCATGCCCGCGAGGAGGGACAGAAGATCGCCGCCGTCGTCAACGTGCCGACCAGCACCATGGCGCGGGAGGCGGACCTGCTGCTGCCCACCAATGCCGGGCCGGAGATCGGCGTCGCATCGACCAAGGCGTTCACCTGCCAGTTGGCCGTTCTGGCCGCCTTTGCCGCGAACCTCGCCCGGGCCAAGGGGCGGCTGGACGCGAAGGCGGAGAAGGAGCTGGTCCGCCACCTCGCTGAAGCGCCCGCCGCGATCAACGGCGCGCTCGCCTATGACGAGGCGATCGAGGCGATGGCGCATCATATCGTGCCGGCGCGCGACGTGCTCTACCTGGGGCGCGGGACGGACTATCCGCTGGCTCTGGAAGGGGCGCTCAAGCTCAAGGAAATCAGTTACATCCACGCCGAAGGCTATGCCGCGGGCGAGATGAAGCATGGCCCCATTGCCCTCATCGACGAACTGGTGCCGGTGATCGTCATCGCGCCGAGCGGGCCGCTGTTCGAAAAGACCGTCAGCAACATGCAGGAAGTGCAGGCGCGCGGCGGCGAGGTGGTGCTGATCTCCGACTATGACGGGGTGCAGGCTGCGGGCGAAGGGTGCCTTGCCACCATCACCATGCCCAAGGTCCACCCGCTGATCGCGCCGATGGTCTATGCCGTGCCGGTGCAGTTGCTGGCATACCATGTCGCGGTGCTGAAGGGCACGGACGTGGACCAGCCGAGGAACCTGGCGAAGTCGGTGACGGTCGAATAGGGAGGCGGCGCGGCCGCTCCTGCGAAGTTCACACCGTTGTGCCACGCAAAAGCGTCGAATCTCCCGCGACGCTCTCGCGAAGCGTCCCGGACGCCTCGCCGACGCGTCCCCGAAGCGCTCGCGACGCCTCTCCTGTACTGGCCGGATAGGGGATGGCGCGTTGGGCGGGAGGGTCGGGAAGCGGGACATGCTGCCGGTGGATCATGGCGGCGGCGGATAGGAAAGGGCGCGTTGGGCGGTGTGGGAGGAGGCAAGCGGGATGCCGGGTCAGGCGCGGCATGACGGGGGTGATGGTTGGTTCTCGGGCCATTCTTAGCCGTTCAAATGTGAATGGCCGATGCTTCGAAGCAGACATGTAGATTGAGTGATAAGACGCGCACCTAGGCGAATATGTAAAACAGGCATGCTGCCAAAATGCATAAGTTAAACGAGGAATACACGTAGAACTTGCTGGCACTTTCCCGTTTGACCGCCTCGGATTTAGTCCATAGTATTAAAATCATACGATCGTTCTTAAAGCCAGACCATATTTCATAAGCGCAATAAGCTGCACCGGCGATTGCGAAAATGATCAATATGCCGTTGGGCTCTGCCGTGTTCATCTCATATGTGTAAGCCGAAAGCAGACCTTCCGCAAACCACCCCAACTCCGTCACCCCAGCGGAAGCTGGGGTCTCAGGAGATGGCGTGCATCATGGCCTGAGATGCCAGCCTGCGCTGGCATGACGGGATAAGGGCCGTCTGCCCCTATCTCACCCACCGCCCGGCGAATTATGCCCGCCGGCCGGCACCGGGCCGCCGCTGGGGGCGTGGCCGTGGTCGGGGTTGCTGTCCCAGTCGATATGGTAGAGGTCGAAGCGGCGGTCGCGCAGGTTGCGGACGGTGCCTTCCGCGCGCGCCCAGCTCAGGTCCGCGAGGTTCACGTCCGCCATGGTGAGCGTTTCGACATTTTCGGTCGATTCCGCCGCGATCCCGTCTCGCGCGAAGGGAAGGTCGCAGGGGGTGAGGATCGCGCTCTGGGCGTACTGGATGTCCATATTGTCGACGTTCGGCAGGTTGCCGACATTGCCGGACATGACGACATAGCATTGGTTTTCGATCGCGCGGGCCTGCGCGCAGTAGCGCACACGCATGTAGCCCAGGCGCGAGTCGGTGCAGAAGGGCACGAAGATGATGCGCGCGCCCTGGTCCACCAGCCGGCGGGCGAGTTCGGGAAATTCGCTGTCGTAGCAGATGAGGACGCCGATCGGGCCGCAGTCGGTCTGGATCACGTCGAGCGCGTCGCCGCCCTTGATGTTCCACCAGAAGGCTTCGTTGGGCGTCGGGTGGATCTTCTCCTGCGTATGGACGGAGCCATCGCGCAGGGCGACATAGGCGATGTTCTGGATGTCGCCGTCGTCGGCGCGGGTCGGGTGGGAGCCGCCGATGATGTTGATATTATATTCGAGCGCCATCCGCGTCAGCTCCTTTGTCAGACGCGGGGTGTAGCCGGTGAGCTTGTCGATGGCCTCGACGGGCGAGAGCTTCTTCTGCTCGAAGGAGAGGAGGGGGAGGGTGAAGAGTTCGGGAAAGACGATGAAGTCGGAGCGATAGTCGGCGGCGACATCGACGAAATATTCGATGTTGCGGATGAATTCGTCGAAATCCTGCACCGCGCGCGCCTGCAACTGGCAGGTGGCGAGGCGGACGCTTTCGACGCCGCGCGGCACCCGCATTTCCGGCGCTTCGTCCGGGTTCACATAGGGGTTGCGCCAGACGAGGTGGGCGGCGTGGCCGTCCGACTGCTTGTCCTCCGGCAGGTAGTTTTCCAGCACGCCCAGCGGCTCGAACTGGTTCTTCAACTGGAAGCTGATGACCTGATCGCGCAGCTTGCCCTGGACCACTTTTTCCAGATAGTCGGCCGGGCTGCCGGCGCGGCGCTTGGCTCTGGCATAGCCCGGCATCCGGCCGGCGATGACGATGCCGTGCAGGTCCAGTTCCTCGGCCAGTTCCTTGCGCTCGTCATAGAGGCGCTGGCCGATGCGCAGGCCGCGCAGCTTGGGATCGACCGCCATTTCATAGCCATAGAGCCACTCGCCCGCCGCGCTGTGCCGCGTGCCGAAGCCATTGGCGGTGATCTCCTCCCAGTCATGGTAGGAGAAGGCCATGCCCTTGCTGACTCGCATCGTCGCGCAATAGCCCACCACCTTGCCGTCATAGAGGGCGACGAAGCAGCCGCCGGGGAAATTGTTGATCTGGCCCCGGATCGTCGCCAGCGAATAATTGGGCATGCCGGGATAGGCGCGGGCGATCAGCCGCTGGATGCCGCGTGCGTCGCCGGGCACGGCGGCACGGGTTTCAAGACGTTTCTTGCCGGTGGTGGTCATCGATCTTTCCGCTTCTGGCAGGCAAGGAAAAGGCGGCGTCGGATGATCCGGCGCCGCCTCGTTCCGTTAGCGTATTGAAACCGCGGTGGCCGCGATCAGTTCCGCCCGGTCAGTTCCACTTGCCCATTTCGGTTTCGAGATTGACGCGGATCGCCTCGAAGAACTGCTCGGTGGTCATCCACGACTGTTCCGGGCCGATCAGCAGCGCCAGATCCTTGGTCATCGCGCCGCTCTCGACGGTCTGGATGCAGACCTTCTCCAGCGTTTCGGCGAAGCGCACGACATCGGGCGTCTCGTCGAACTTGCCGCGGAACTTGAGGCCGCCGGTCCAGGCGAAGATCGACGCGATCGGATTGGTCGAGGTCGCCTTGCCCTGCTGATGCTGGCGATAGTGACGGGTGACGGTGCCGTGCGCGGCTTCGGCCTCGACCGTCTTGCCATCGGGCGAGAGCAGGACGGAGGTCATGAGGCCGAGGCTGCCGAAGCCCTGCGCCACCTGGTCCGACTGGACGTCGCCGTCATAATTCTTGCACGCCCACACGAACTCGCCGCTCCACTTCAGCGCGGAGGCGACCATGTCGTCGATCAGGCGATGTTCGTAGACGATGCCGGCGTCCTTGAACTTCTGCGCGAAGCCCTCGGTCTCGAACACTTCCTGGAACAGATCCTTGAAGCGGCCGTCATAGGCCTTGAGGATCGTGTTCTTGGTCGAGAGATAGACCGGCCATTTGAGGTTGAGGCCGTAGTTGAACGATGCGCGCGCGAAATCGCGGATCGAATCGTCCAGATTGTACATCGCCATGGCGACGCCCGAGCCGGGGAAGTCGAACACTTCGCGGTCGATCGTCTCGCCATTCTCGCCTTCGAAGACGAGGCGCAGCTTGCCGGCTCCGGGCACCTTGAAGTCGGTCGCGCGATACTGGTCGCCAAAGGCGTGACGGCCAACGACGATCGGCTTGGTCCAGCCGGGGATGAGGCGCGGCACGTTGGAAATGACGATGGGTTCGCGGAAGACGACGCCGCCCAGGATGTTGCGGATCGTGCCATTGGGCGACTTCCACATCTGCTTGAGGTTGAATTCCTCGACGCGGGCTTCGTCCGGCGTGATGGTCGCGCACTTCACGCCGACGCCATATTGCTTGATCGCGTTGGCGGAATCGATCGTGATCTGGTCGTTCGTCTCGTCGCGCTTTTCGACGCTGAGGTCGTAATATTTGAGGTCGATGTCGAGATAGGGGAGGATCAGGCGCTCACGGATCCATTCCCAGATGATGCGGGTCATTTCGTCGCCGTCGATCTCCACGACGGGATTCTTCACCTTGATCTTCGCCATGCGCCTGTTTCGCTTTCCTGTCTCGGGTGGTTTTATGCGCCCGCCCTAAGGAAAGCGGCGGCAATGTTCAACTGTTGGGTTCAACCCCTAGGTTCAACAATCGAGCGCGCGCTATCTGCCCCGGCGGGAGCCATGGGCGGCATCGGTCGTTGTCAGGGGACGAACCTCTCCCTAAAGACGGTGCCCATGGAAAATGACGAGATCACGATCGCCGCGGGCGGCAATGTCAAATGGCGCTGGCCCTCGGTCCATCCTGAAGGCATGAAATTCGGCCTGATCGCGGTCGCGATCACGGCGGTGCTGTTCCTGCTGGGATGGGATGTGGTCGGATGGCTGATGCTGATCCTCACCATCTGGGTCTTCGCCTTCTTCCGCGATCCGGTGCGTGCCGTGCCGCAGGACGAAGGGGCGATCATCGCGCCCGCCGATGGCCTGGTCACGCTGATCCAGCGGGTGCCGCCGCCGCGCGAGATGGCGGGCGCCAGCGGCCTGGGCGACGAACCGTTGATCCGTGTGTCGATCTTCATGAGCGTGTTCGACGTACATATCAACCGGACGCCGATCGGTGGTACGATCAAGTCTGTCGTCTATATTTCCGGCAAGTTCCTGAACGCCGACCTGGATAAGGCGAGCGAGGATAATGAGCGGCAGCATATCCTGGTGGAACGGCATGACGGCGTACGCATCGGCTTCACGCAGATCGCCGGGCTTGTCGCCCGCCGCATCGTGCCCTTCGTGAAGCCGGGCGACATGGTCGCGGCGGGGCAGCGCATCGGCCTCATCCGCTTCGGCAGCCGCGTCGACGTCTATCTGCCGGCCGGCACCGCGCCGCGCGTGATCCTGGGCCAGCGCACGATCGCGGGCGAGACGATCCTGGGCCAGATCGGCGACCGGCGCGTGGTGCCGGGCATCCAGCAGTGAGCCGCTATCGTCGCACCGTGCCGCGTGGGCTGCGCCGGGGCATTACCCTGCGCATGGTCGCGCCAAATGCGGTGACGGCGATGGCGCTGTGCTTCGGCCTGACGGGCGTGCGCTACGGCATATCGGGCGAATGGGAGCGGGCGGTGCTGTCCATCCTGTTCGCGGGCGTGCTGGACGGGCTGGATGGCCGGATCGCGCGACTGCTGCGCGGCGAGAGCCGGTTCGGGGCGGAGCTGGATTCGCTGTCCGATTCGATCGCCTTCGGCGTGGCGCCGTCGCTGATCCTCTATCTCTGGTCGCTGCATGCGATGCCGAAATTTGGGTGGATATTCGCGCTGGCGCATGCGCTGTCCTGCGCGCTGCGGCTGGCGCGGTTCAACGCCAATATCGACGCGGACGAGCAGCCGCATAAGTCGGCTGGCTTCCTCACCGGCGTTCCGGCCCCGGCGGGCGCGGGCCTTGCCTTCGTGCCGCTCTATCTGTGGCTGGTGACGGGGCAGGAGATATTCCGCGCCTGGTATGTGGTCGCGCCATGGACCGCCTTTACCGCTTTCCTGATGATTTCCAGCATCGCCACCTATAGCTGGTCGGCGCTGCGGCTGCGCAAGCGGATCAGGCTGGAGGCGATCGCGGTGGCGGGGCTGCTGGCGGCGCTGCTGGTGACCGACCCTTGGCTCACGCTGCTCATCATCTGTGGGGGCTATGTCGCGCTGATCCCCTTCGGCGTGATGTCCTATGCGAAGGTCAAGCGGCAGCGCGAGAGCGCGGCATTGCCCTCGACCGCCGGATAATCCTCAGGCGGCGAGAACGGTTGTGGGAAGCGGCGCGGGGCGGGGCGCAGGGGCGGCGACCCGGGGTCGGCGGACGCGGATATGATAGACGGCCGGTTCCTGCGGTATGGGCTGGAACAGCAAGGCAGCGACCATCTTGTCGCGATAGGCCGCGAACATCCAGGCCATGGTGCCGGCCGCCATCAGGAAAGCGGCGGAAAACAGGGTCGCTGCAACAAGAGTGAACATGTAAGATCACTTTCCATCTTGCCATTTGCACGGCATGTCTCAG
Source organism: Sphingobium olei (assembly GCF_042678845.1). Lineage (NCBI taxonomy): Bacteria > Pseudomonadati > Pseudomonadota > Alphaproteobacteria > Sphingomonadales > Sphingobiaceae > Sphingobium > Sphingobium olei. Next base: position 66,196 of record NZ_JBHTLS010000135.1, read on the forward strand.
TATGACGGTGTAAACTGGCGTTAACCGTTTTTGTTCCGTCTGTTCCCCTTATGTTCTCGTTCGGAACAGAGGTCAACCCTTGCCATCGCTTTTTTTCGCGTCTATGGGCGCGACCATTCCACATGGGAATCGCCATATCCGGTGCCGACGCCGCCTTTAAGGCGCGCTTCTTCGGTTCCTGATTCCCAGAGGTAGCAACCGGAAGGAGAAAGACCATGGCGGCACCTGTCGTCACCATGCACCAATTGATCGAGGCTGGCGCCCATTTCGGCCACCAGACCCACCGCTGGAACCCGCGCATGAAGCCGTACATCTTCGGCGAGCGCAATGGCATCCACATCCTTGACCTCAGCCAGACCGTGCCCCTGTTCGGCCGCGCGCTCGACTTCGTGTCGGCGACCGTCGCCGCCGGCGGCAAGGTGCTGTTCGTGGGCACCAAGCGCCAGGCGCAGGATCCGATCGCGGAAGCCGCGCGCAAGTCGGGCCAGCATTTCGTCAACCACCGCTGGCTGGGCGGCATGCTCACCAACTGGAAGACCATTTCGGGCTCGATCAAGCGCCTGAAGACCCTTGAGGAAAAGCTGTCGGGCGACACCCACGGCTTCACCAAGAAGGAAGTCCTTCAGATGACGCGCGAGCGCGAGAAGCTGGAGCTGTCGCTGGGCGGCATCCGCGACATGAACGGCATCCCCGACGTCATGTTCGTGATCGACGCCAACAAGGAAGAGCTGGCGATCAAGGAAGCTAACACGCTGGGCATCCCGGTCGTCGCGATCCTCGATTCGAACGTGTCGCCTGACGGCATCGCTTTCCCCGTTCCGGCGAATGACGACGCCAGCCGCGCGATCCGCCTCTATTGCGACGCCATCGCCGCCGCCGCCACCAAGGGCAACCGTGGTGCGCAGCAGGCTTCGGGCGTCGATCTCGGCGCTCTGGATGAGCCCGAGGCCGAAGAGGTTGTCGCCGAAGCCTGAAGGGCGTCGCGATACTGCAAGATTGGCAGGGTAGGGCGCGCTCTTCGGAGACGCGCCCTCCCGCATATTTGAACCACCCGAAACATTTAGGAGCCGAAACATGGCCGAGATTACCGCTGCCGCCGTCAAGGAACTGCGCGACCGTTCGGGCGCGGGCATGATGGATTGCAAGAAGGCGCTCACCGAAGCCAATGGCGACATCGAGGCCGCGACCGACTGGCTGCGCGCCAAGGGCCTGGCCGCCGCGCAGAAGAAGTCGAGCCGCACCGCCGCCGAAGGGCTGGTCGGCGTTGCCGTCGCCGGCACCAAGGGCGTCGCCGTCGAAGTGAACAGCGAAACCGACTTCGTTGCGAAGAACGACCAGTTCCAGGACTTCGTCCGCACCGTGGCGCAGATCGCGCTCGAAACCGGCGCGGCCGATGCCGAGGCGCTGACCGCAGCGGCCTATCCGTCGGGCGGCACCGTCGCTGAAAAGCTGGTCGCCAACATCGCCACCATCGGCGAGAACCAGAATGTCCGCCGCGTCGGCCATGTCGAAGTAAGCCAGGGCGTGGTCGTGCCCTATGTCCACAACGCCGCCGCGCCGGGCCTGGGCAAGATCGGCGTGCTCGTCGCGCTGGAGGGCGATGCCCCCGCCGACGTGCTGGAGCCGCTGGGCAAGCAGCTTGCCATGCACATCGCCGCCGCCTTCCCGCTGGCGCTGTCGGCGGCCGACATCGACCCGGCGCTGCTGGAGCGTGAACGCGCCATCGCCGCCGAGAAGGCTGCCGAGAGCGGCAAGCCCGCCGAGATCGTCGCCAAGATGGTGGACGGCGCCGTCGCCAAGTTCGCCAAGGAACAGGCGCTGCTGAGCCAGCTGTTCGTGATGGACAACAAGACCCCGGTCGCGGACGTCGTCGCCAAGGCGGCGAAGGATGCCGGCAAGTCGATCACGCTCAAGAGCTACATCCGTTTCCAGCTGGGCGAAGGCATCGAGAAGGAAGTCAGCGACTTCGCGGCGGAAGTCGCGGCCGCCGCCGGCGCCTGATCGGCCCGACAGGCAGGATCACGAAAAGGGAGCGTCCATCCCGGACGCTCCCTTTTTTTCTGGCCCGTTGTCGATAGGGAGTATGCAGCGGGGCTGCGCGTGCTGCAAAGGGGCAACAATCGCCCTTCACATCCTGTGCCGCCGCCACTAAAGTCCGGCCGCCTTCCCCTCCCTTCGAAAGGATTCCCGCCCCGCATGACCCGGCCAGCCTTCAAGCGCATCCTTCTGAAATTGTCCGGCGAAGTGCTGATGGGGCAGGGTCAGTTCGGCATCGAGCCGGCGACCGTGAACCGCGTGGCGGGGGAGATTGCGGCGGCCAAGGATGCAGGCTTCGAGATTTGCGTGGTCGTGGGCGGCGGCAACATCTTTCGCGGGCTGGCCGGCGCGGCGGCAGGGTTCGACCGGGCGAGCGCCGACTATATGGGCATGCTCGCAACCGTGATGAACGCGCTGGCGGTGCAGAATGCGCTGGAAAAGCGGGGATACGACACGCGCGTCCAATCCGCCATCCCGATGGCGAGCGTGTGCGAACCCTATATCCGGCGCAAGGCCGAACGGCATATGGAAAAGGGCCGCATCGTCATCTTCGCGGCGGGGACGGGCAGTCCCTTCTTCACGACCGACACCACCGCCGCGCTGCGGGCCGCCGAAATGAATTGCGATGCGTTGTTCAAGGGGACCAGCGTGGACGGCATCTACAATGCCGATCCCAAGAAGGTGCCGGACGCCGCTCGCTATGACCAGATCAGCTTCGACCAGGTGCTGAACGACAACCTAAAAGTCATGGACGCCAGCGCCATCGCGCTGTGCCGAGAGAATAATATCCCCATCGTCGTCTTCAACATCCGCGAGACCGGCAATCTCGCCACCGTGCTCGCCGGGCACGGCGTCGCGACGATCGTGCAAAATCAGGAGCGCTGAAATCCCATGCCGCAATATAACAAAGCCGATCTGGAACGCCGCATGGCGGGCGCGATCGAAGCGCTGAAGGGCGACCTTACGGGCCTGCGGACGGGTCGCGCCAATGTGCAGCTGCTCGATCCCGTCATGGTCACCGTCTATGGCGCCAACATGCCGCTCAACCAGGTGGCGACCGTCTCAGCGCCCGAACCGCGCATGCTGTCGGTGCAGGTGTGGGACAAGACCAATGTCGGCCCGGTCGACAAGGCGATCCGTTCGGCGGGCCTTGGCCTCAACCCCATCGTCGACGGGCAGACGCTGCGCCTGCCCATCCCCGACCTTACCGAGGAGCGGCGCAAGGAACTGGCGAAGCTCGCCAGCAAATATGCCGAAGGCGCGCGCGTCGCCGTGCGCAACGTCCGCCGCGACGGCATGGACAGCCTGAAGACCGACGAGAAGAAGGGCGAGATCAGCGAGGACGAACGCAAGCGGCTGGAAACGGAAGTGCAGAAGCTGACTGACAGCACCATCGCCGATATCGATGCCGCAGCGTCGGCCAAGGAAAAGGAAATCCTCGGCCAGTAAGCCGGGGCTTTTCTTTCGTGGCCAAAACCCGCATGTCCTTCTGATGGCCAGTCAAGCCAAGCCCGACCTGAGCGGCGTCGCACCCACCGATGGTGCGCGCACCCAAGGCGTTCCGCCCGGAGCGCTGGGGGTCCGGCATGTCGCCATCATCATGGACGGCAATGGCCGCTGGGCGAAGAAGCGCTTGCTGCCGCGCATCGCGGGGCACAGGGCAGGGGTGGAAGCGGTGCGTCGCGTCGCGCGCGCGGCGCGGGAGATGGGGCTGGAATGCCTGACGCTCTATGCCTTCTCCTCCGAAAACTGGAAGCGGCCGGCAAGCGAGGTATCGGACCTCATGGGCCTGCTGCGCCACTTCATCCAGTCTGACCTGGACGAATTCCACGCAAACGGCGTGCGGCTGCGCATCATCGGCGACTATCGCGCGCTCGACCCGGCGCTGGTCGACCTGATCGAAGAGGCAATGGCGCGCACGGCGGGCAATAGCGGGCCGATCGTGGCGATCGCGCTCAACTATGGCGCGCAGGACGAGATGGTGCGGGCGGTCCGGGCGATCGCGGACCGCGCGGCGCAGGGCAAGCTGATTGCGCAGGACATCGGCGTCGAGACGATCGATGCCGAACTCTACACCGCCGACCTGCCGCCGCTGGACCTGATGATCCGCACTTCGGGCGAACAGCGGCTCAGTAATTTCCTGCTGTGGCAGGCGGCCTATGCCGAACTCTATTTTACCGACATGCTGTGGCCCGATTTCGACGGGCGTGCGTTGGCGGAGGCGCTGGACGCCTTTCGCCTGAGGGACCGCCGGTTCGGCGGCTTGTGAGCGCATGACAGGTGAATTGCGCACCCGCGCCACTGTGGGCGTCGCGCTGATCGCTCTGGCGATAGGCGCGCTGCTGGCCGGGGGCGTCATCTTCTGGATGCTGCTGGCGATCGCGGGCGTGCTGATGCAGGGCGAATGGGGCGACCTGACCGGCGCGGACCCGCAGCAGCGCAAGAATGCTATGTTCGCCGTCTCGATCCCGCTGGCGCTGCTATGCCCGCTGGCGGCGGGAATCGACTGGCCGGTGATGATCGCGGGCGCTGCGGCCTTCTTCTTCGTCCTGTTCACCAGCCGGAAGCCCGCGCTGGCGCTCGGCATCCCCTATATCTGCGTCCCCATCGTGGCGCTGCAATTCCTGCGGGGGGAACAACCCTATGCGTTCGGGCTGCTGCTCGCGCTCTGGGCGCTGGCGCTGGTGTGGGCGACCGACATCGGCGCCTATTTCGCCGGGCGATCGATCGGCGGGCCGAAGCTCGCGCCGCGCGTCAGCCCGTCCAAGACCTGGTCGGGGCTGGCCGGCGGGGTGCTCGCGGCGCTGCTGCTGGGCTTCCTGCTGCATCGCCTGGCCGGCTTGCCGATCCAGCTGGCGGCGGCGAGCGGCCTGCTGGCGGTAGCTGCACAACTGGGCGACCTGCTGGAAAGCTGGATGAAGCGCCGGGCGGGGGTGAAGGACAGCGGCACGCTGCTCCCCGGCCATGGCGGCGTGATGGACCGGCTGGACGGGGTGGTGGCCGCAGCCCCGCTGGCTGCGCTCTGCTACCTCATCCTGGTGCAGGGGGCATGAAGCGCGTTTCCATCTTCGGCGCGACCGGCTCGGTGGGCCTGTCGACGCTCGATCTCGTCCGGCGCGACCGCGATGCCTATCGCGTCGTCGCGCTGACCGCGAACAGCGATGTGGACAGCCTGGCGGCGCAGGCGCGGGAAACCGGCGCGCAGGTCGCGGTGATCGGGCAGGAGCGGCTTTATGGCGCGCTGAAGGATGCGCTGGCCGGGTCCGGCATCGAAGCGGCGGCGGGCGAGCAGGCGCTGGTCGAGGCGGCGGGACTGGACGCCGACTGGACCATGGCCGCGATCGTCGGCTGCGCGGGCCTCAAGCCCACCATGGCGGCGCTGAAGGCCGGGGGGGCGGTTGCGCTCGCCAACAAGGAATCGCTGGTGTCGGCTGGCGGGCTGATGATGCAGGCGGCGACCGCGTCGGGCGCGACGCTGCTGCCGGTGGACAGCGAGCATAACGCGATATTCCAGTGCCTTGCCAGTTGTGGGTTGCAGGATGTGGCAAGGATCATCCTGACGGCGAGCGGTGGTCCCTTCCGCACCCGCAGCCGCGCCGAGATGGCGGACATTACCCCTGCGCAGGCGGTCGCCCATCCCAACTGGTCGATGGGCGCGAAGATCAGCGTCGACAGCGCGACGATGATGAACAAGGGGCTGGAACTGATCGAGGCCGCCCACCTCTTTCCGATCGGACTCGAGCGGATCGAGATATTGGTCCACCCGCAATCGGTGATCCATTCGATGGTCGAATATCGCGACCGTTCCACTTTGGCGCAGCTGGGGTCGCCGGACATGCGGATTCCCATCGCCCATGCGCTTGCCTGGCCGGAACGGATCGCCACGCCATGCCAGCCGCTGGACCTGGTAAGGATTGGCAGGCTCGATTTCGAAGCGCCTGACGAACAACGCTTTCCGGCATTGCGGCTGGCCCGCGCCGCGGCGGCGGAAGGGGGCGCGGCCCCCGCCATCCTCAACGCCGCCAATGAGGTCGCGGTCGCCGCTTTCCTGGCGGGCCACATCGGCTTCCTTGATATTGCCATGATTGTGGAGGATGTGTTGCAGCGATACAGGGCGCCGCCGCCAGCGTCGATCGACGATGTGCTGGCAGCGGACGCGCAGGCCCGCGCGCAGGCGGGCGAAGTGATGGAAAGATTGACGGCTTGATCCAGAATCCCGGTTTCATCCTGACCGTGCTGGCCTTCGTGGCGGTCATCGGGCCGCTCGTCTTCGTGCACGAGCTCGGCCATTATCTGGTCGGGCGCTGGTTCGGCGTGAAGGCGGAGGCCTTCTCCATCGGCTTCGGGCCGGAGCTGTTCGCCTGGGTCGATCGGCGCGGCACCCGCTGGCGCGTCGCGGCGCTCCCGCTGGGCGGCTATGTCCGGTTCAAGGGCGACATGAACGCGGCGAGCATGACGGACCCCGCCTGGCTGGAGATGCCGGCGAAGGATCGCGCGGAGAGCTTCCCCGCCAAGCCGCTGTGGCAACGCGCGGCGATCGTGGCGGCGGGACCGGCGATCAACTTCCTCTTCGCCATCCTGATCCTGGCGACCTTCGCCTTCCTGCATGGCGAAAGCCGCACGCCGGCCGTGGCGGGGCAGGTCCAGCCGGGCAGCGCGGCGGTGGCGGCGGGTATCGTCGCGGGCGACCGCATCGTGTCGCTGGGCGGCCGGTCGATGGACACGTTCGACGACATCCGCCTCTATGCGCAGATCCGCCCCAACGAGCCGGTGGAACTGGTGATCGAGCGCGACGGCCGCCGCATCGTCAAGCAGGGCCGCATCGGCAGCGTGACCGAGGATGATGGGCTGGGCAACAAGTTCGCCGTCGGCAGGCTGGGCATCGCGCCGGGCGAGCCGGTGGTCGAGCCGGTGCCGCTGTGGCGCGCGCCCATCGTCGCCATCGAGCGCACCGGCCAGATCGTGCGCACGATGGTCGAGACGCTGGGTCAGATCGTGGGCGGCGGCCGGTCGGTGAAGGAGTTGGGCGGGCCGCTGAAGATCGCGCAGGTTTCGGGGCAGGCGGCGACGCTGGGCCTGGAAAGCTTCATCTTCTTCGTCGCGCTCATCTCGATTAACTTGGGGTTCATCAACCTGTTGCCAATTCCGATGCTGGATGGCGGGCATCTGCTTTTCTACGGAATCGAGGCGGTCCAGCGGCGACCGGTCAGCCCAGCCGCGCAGGAATGGGCCTATCGGTCGGGGCTGGCGCTGTTGATGGCAATGATGCTGCTGGTGACTTTCAACGATTTGTCGTCTTTCGGCCTGTGGAAAAGCCTGTCCGGCTTGATCGGCTGACGCGCATCGGGCAGGGAAGCGCCCTCCGGCATCGTCTGTGTCGGCGGAAACATTCGGGTTTTGAGTTTGAGGTGGAGCGGGTGACAGCGATGAACAGCAGCATGAGGCAGCGCCCGGTCGTGGCCGCCCTGTTGGCGACGACGGTGATCGCGGGCCTGCCCATCGCGGCCATGGCCCAGAGCGCGCCTGCGCCCGCTGCCGCTTCGACCGCGCCTGCGGTGACGCCGTCGGGCGCGCCGCTGGGCACCATCGGCTCGATCACCGTCAGCGGCACGCAGCGGCTGGAACCGGACACCGTCCTGTCCTACACCAAGCTGCGCCAGGGCCAGCCCTTCAGCCAGGAAAGCCTCGACCAGGCGCTGCGCGACCTCTACGAAACGGAGCTGTTCGCCGACGTCCAGATCCGCAACGACAATGGCGCGCTGACCGTCCAGGTGAAGGAAAACCCGGTCATCAACCGCATCGTCCTTGAAGGTAATAAGCGCCTCAAGGAAGACAAGATACGTCCTGAAATAAAACTGGCTCCGCGCCAGATCTATACCCGGTCCAAGGTCCGCGCCGACGTGGCCCGCATCATCGAGCTGTATCGCCGGCAGGGCCGCTTCGCCGCCACGATCGAACCCAAGATGGTCCAGCTGGACCAGAACCGCGTCGACATCGTGTTCGAGATCAGCGAAGGCCCCAAGTCCAAGGTCCGCCAGATCAACATCATCGGCAACGAGAAGTTCAAGGACGGCGAACTGCGCAGCCAGATGGTGACGAAGCAGTCGCGCTGGTTCCGCATCTTCTCGTCAGGCACCAGCTACGATCCCGACCGTCTGGCCTATGACCAGCAGAAGCTGCGCCAATTCTACCTGACCGAAGGCTATGCCGATTTCCGCGTGATTTCCGCCGTGGCGGAACTGACGCCGGACAAGCAGGACTTCATCATCACCTATGTGGTGGAGGAAGGCGACCGCTACAAATTCGGTGATGTGAAGGTCGAATCGGACATTCGCGACCTGTCGGGCGACGCGCTGACCAAGACGCTGCCGATGAAGAAGGGCGACTGGTACAACGCCAAGCAGGTCGAGGACACCGTCGACACGCTGAGCGAGACGGCGGGCCTGTTCGGCTATGCCTTCGCGGACGTGTCGCCGGACTTCAACCGGTCCAAGGAAGACCTGACGATGGGGATCAATTTCCGCATCGGCAACGCGCCCCGCGTCTATGTGGAGCGGGTCGACATCAACGGCAACACGCTGACGCAGGACAAGGTCGTGCGTCGCGAGTTCCGCCTGGCCGAAGGCGACGCCTTCAACAGCTTCCTGGTCAAGCGGTCGAAGGACCGGATCAACTCGCTCGGCTTCTTCCAGGAGAAGCTGGACGTCGAGCAGAAGCCGGGTTCCGCGCCCGACCGCATCGTGCTGGAAACCAACGTCCAGGAAAAATCGACCGGCGAACTGTCGCTGTCGGCGGGCTATTCCTCGCTGGAACGCTTCATCGTGTCGGCGTCGATCACCCAGCGCAACTTCCGCGGCAAGGGCCAGGAACTGCGCACCTCGGTCAATTATTCGGCCTATTCCAAGTCGGTGGAAGTGGGCTTCACCGAGCCCTATTTCATGGACAAGAATATCGCGCTGGGCGGCGACATCTACCGCCGCGACCTCAACAGCTTCCGGTTCCTGGGCAACAGCACCAACGACCGCGACACCACCTATGAGCAGACCACGACCGGTTTTCAGCTGCGCGCGGGCCTGTCGATCACCGAATATATCTCGCTGGCGCTGCGCTACAGCCTGAATTTCGACGATGTGACGCTCGACCGGGCTACCTATTATTCCGATCCGGACGGCGCGGGGCCGCTGGCCGAACGGTGCGACCCGCTGCTCGCGGGCCGCTATCTCTGCGACGCCATCGGCAAGCGTACCACGTCCTCGCTCGGCTATTCGCTGATCTACGACACGCGCGACAATCGCATCCGTCCAACGCGCGGCAACAGCGTGGTGCTGAGCCAGGATTTCGCGGGCCTGGGCGGCAGCGTCAAATATGTCCGCACCCGCGTGAACGCCGGCAAATATTGGGCGCTGGGCAGCGGCTTCATCTTCTCCGTGACCGGAGAGGGCGGCTATATCCATTCGCTCGAAGGGCAGCGGACCGACCCGGACGGCTTCCCGACCGAGCGCATCCGCCTGGTCGACCGCTTCTTCCTGGGCGAACCGCAGATTCGCGGCTTCAACATTCGCGGCGTCGGCCCGCGCGTGAAGCGCTATTTCCTCCAGGCGACCACCGACAGCAACGGCGCGACGACCGGCTATGAGCGGGTCAACGGCAACCAGAATGTGTCGGACGACGCGCTGGGCGGCCGCATCTACTATATGTCCCGCGCCGAGCTGGAAATCCCGCTGGGATCGGGCGCGCGTGAGATGGGCCTGCGTCCGTCCATCTATGTCGACGCCGGCGCGGTCGCGGGCATCAAGGATCCGGTGCTGGTCAACGGCACCGGCAGCTTTGCGGGCTATTGCGATCCCACCACGGCCGCGCCCACCGGATCGACCCGCGTGCGCGCCACCGGCAGCGCCCGCGCGCCCGTATGCGGCACCAACTTTACATTCGCGGGCGGCAATTTCGAGGAAGAATATCTCGGCGACACGCTCAAGCCGCGTGTTTCCGTGGGCTTTGGCGTCAACTGGAACTCGCCCTTCGGCCCGTTCCGCATCGACATCGCCAGGGCCCTGCTCAAGGAACCAGGGGACGACACCAAGCTCATCACCTTCAACGTAGGGACTCAATTCTGATGAAGACGATTATCAAGGCGGCCGCGATCGCGCTGGCGCCCATGACTGCCATTGCGCTGACCGCCGTGCCGGCCGCCGCCCAGACCAAGTCGGGCATCGCGGTCGTCGACCTGGAGGAGGCCGTCGCCCGCAGCGCGGCCTTCACCACCGCGATGACGCAGATGCAGACCACCTACAAGCCGCAGATCGACCAGATCAACACGCGCCGCACCGCGATCGAGACCGATCTCAAGAGCAAGAACGACGCGCTGCAGGCCGCATACAAGGCTGCGGGTAACAAGCCGACTCCGGCGATCGAGACCCAGTATCAGCAGCTTCAGCAGGCCCAGCAGAACGGCCAGGCCGAACTGCAGCGCCTGAGCCAGCCGGTGCAGCTGGCCCGCGCCTATGTCGAGCAGCAGATCGTTGCCAAGCTGGACGACGCGCTGAAGGCCGCGACCGCGAAGACGAAGTCGGAAATCGTGTTCAAGAAGGGCGCGACCGAAAGCTTCGGCGCCGGCGCGGACATCACGCCCGCCGTCATCACCGAGCTGAACGCGCTGGTGCCCAGCGTCGGCATCACCCCGCCGGCCGGCTGGCAGCCGGGCCAGGCACAGGGTGCGCCTGCCGCTGCGGCTCCTGCCGCCGCCGCTCCGGCGACCCCGGCGCAGGCCCCCAAGTCGCGCTGACGCAAAGATGACGGGGGAAGTTGAATCGACCGCCCGTGGCCCGATGGATGTCCGTCGGGTCATGTCCGCGCTGCCGCACCGCTATCCGATGCTGCTGGTCGACCGCGTGGTGTCGCTGGTGCCCAACCAGTCGATCCATGCGGTGAAGGCGGTGTCGATGAACGAGCCGTTTTTCCAGGGGCATTTCCCGGGACGGCCGATCATGCCCGGCGTGCTGATCGTGGAAGCGATGGCGCAGGCGGCGGGCGTGCTGGCGGTCGATTCGATGGACCTCGCGGATTCGGGGAAGCTCGTCTATTTCATGAGCATCGACGGCGCGAAGTTCCGGTCTCCGGTGGAGCCGGGCTGCCTGCTCGACCTGCATGTGGAAGCGACGCAGTTTCGCGGCGCGGTCTGCAAGTTCAGCGGCAAGGCGATGGTCGACGGCAAGCTGGCCGCCGAGGCGCAGTTCGTCGCGATGATCGCCGATCCGCCCAAGGATTGACGCGGGCCATCACCGCACTTGCTTTGGCGCGCCGAAACCGCTAACGGCGCGCCTTCGCATTTTTTTTGCATCCGGCCGGTCGGAAACCGGCCACCATAGGAGCATCACCGCCATGAAGGCCGATACCCACCCCGATTACCACATGATCACCGTCCAGATGACCGACGGCACCACCTTCCAGACCCGCTCCACCTGGGGCAAGGAAGGCGACACGCTGGCGCTCGACATCGATCCAAAGTCGCACCCGGCCTGGACGGGCGGCAACCGCCAGCTCGACACCGGCGGCCAGGTGGCGCGCTTCAACAAGCGCTTCGGTGGCCTGACGCTGAAGAAGTAATCGGCCTTAAAGGGTTTGAGATAAAAGGGGCGCTCCGGGGACGGGGCGCCTTTTTTGTTGTACACCACCCCGGCCCTGAGCCGGGGTCCCGCCTTTTCAAATGGGCAAAAGAAGCGGGATGCCGGGTCAAGCCCGGCATGACGTAAAAGCGACCAATTATGGACGTCATAAGCGCCAAAACCTCGACATGGTTGCGGATGCTGATGTTCGCTGACATGCTTTGATGATGACGGAAGTCTCATGTGCCATAACCGTGCTTATCTTGCTTCTAGCCACCGGCTGTCACTCCGCTGACGAAATCCCGGCCGCAAGGCAGAAGGTGAACATTGAAGTCACCGGAACGTCCGAATGCCTGGCGCAGGTGGTCAACCTGATGGCTGACAGGGGCGGCGAGGTTGCAGTGTTGCCTAAGTGGTCTGGAGGTGTCGGACAGATGGAAGTCGGACCTGTCGAAGCGCGACAGTATAACGAAGTGTCCAAAGCCGTCAGGGCGCAAACCTGCGTTAAAGCTGTCCGCTCGCGTCCCTGTGCGACACCCCACTCCGACTTGAACGTTTGCTAGTCGCTTCGATCAATCTCACCCCGCCGCTCGATCCTCATCCAGAAACGCCGCCACGTCGTCCAGCGCGATGTCCTTCGACAGGAAGGTTTGCCCGATGCCGCGCGCGAGGAGGAAGGGGAGGGTGCCGGCGGCCATCTTCTTGTCGTGGAGCATGTGCGCGACCAGAGCCGCGCCGTCTGCCGTGACATGCGCCGACGCGAGGTCGTGGGGGAGGCCGACTGCGCGCAGGTGCGCGGTCAGGCGGTCGGCATCCTCCTGCGGGCAGAGGCCGAGCCGCGCGGAGTAGCGGAAGGCGAGCGCCATGCCGGCCGCGACGCCTTCGCCGTGGAGCAGCGTGTCGGAAAAGCCCGTGTCCGCCTCCAGCGCGTGGCCGAAGGTATGGCCGAGGTTGAGCAGGGCGCGGCGGCCCGATGTCTCGCGCTCGTCGTCCGCGACGATGGCGGCCTTGGCGCGGACGCTCTTTTCGATGGCATAAGCGCGCGCTTGCGGCTCGCCCGCGAGCAGGCGATGGCCGTCACTCTCGCACCAGGCGAAGAAGTCGGGATCGTCGATCAGCCCATATTTGACCACTTCGGCATAGCCGGCGCGGGTTTCGCGCGGGGGCAGGCTGTTGAGGGTCGACGGATCGATCAGCACCAGCGCGGGCTGGTAGAAACTGCCGACGAGATTTTTGCCCGCCTGCGTGTTGATCGCCGTCTTGCCGCCCACGGACGAATCGACCTGCGCCAGCAGGGTCGTGGGCACCTGGATGAAATGGCAGCCGCGCTTCAGGATGGAGGCGGCAAAGCCCACCAGATCGCCGATCACGCCGCCTCCGAGCGCGACGACATGGTCGCCCCGTTCGATCTCCAGCGCCAGCAGCGCGTCGAGCAGCTGTTCCAGATGCCACCAACTCTTGGTCTGTTCGCCCGCCGGCAGGATGATCGGTTCGACCGTTACATTGGCCGCGCGCAGGGCGGCGTCCAGGCGCGGCAGTTGCGCGGCGGCGACATGCGTGTCGGTGACCACCACCAGCCGCCCCTTGCGCGCATAGGGCGACAGCAGTTCCCCGGCGCGGTCGAGCGCGCCCTGTTCGATCACTATGTCGTAACTGCGCGCGTCGAGCGCCACGCGGACTATTGCCATGCCGTCAGTTGCTCCATGATGCGTTCGACCGCGACTTCATGCGGGGCGGCGATGCTCTTCACATGGATCGGCGCGAGCGCGTAAATCGGGTTGCGGGTCGCCGCCAGTTCGGTCAGCACGGTGCGCGGATCCTTGCCCTTCAGCAGCGGGCGGCTGTCGCGCCGCGCCACGCGATCGACCAGGATGTCGATGTCGGCGTCCAGCCAGATCGCGATCGCGCCCTCCAGGATCAGGCGGCGGGTTTCCTCCTGCATGAAGGCGCCGCCGCCGGTCGCGATCACCTTGGGTGCGCCGTCCATCAAGCGGGCGATCACCCGCCGCTCGCCGTCGCGGAAATGCGCCTCGCCATAGCGTTCGAAAATCTCGGCCACGCTCATGCCCGCAGCCTTCTCTATCTCCTCGTCCGCGTCGACGAAGCTGAGGCCAAGGCGCGCCGCCAGCCTGCGCCCGACGGTCGATTTGCCAACGCCCATCATGCCCACCAGCACGATGGGGCCACGGCCGGCCTGACTGTCGGGGATTTTGCTGTTTCGCTGCATGGCCTGCGGGGCTATACAGCCAGCCGTCGCAGAGGCAAATCGCATCTTTCCCCCGGACGCCGGGCCTTGCAGGCCCGTCAGCTTAAGCCAAGGATTTATGAAGAATAATCGCAACTTCGGCAGTTTCGATAGCAGTTCGCGCCGCCGCGGCACCCGGTTGCCGATCATTCCCATCATCCTCGTCCTGCTGGTCGTCGCCCTGCTCGCCTTCTTCTGGTCGCGCGGCGGCGAACAGCCGCAGCAGAGGGTCGAGAAGGTCATCCCCGCCGACAAGCTGGGGCAATAAGGCCGATGCGCTGGCCGCGGGGGAACGCCAGATGGGCGGTGGGCAGCTTCGCGCTCGCGCTGGCGCTGCCCGTCGTCGCGCAACAGGCGCCCGAATCGCTGCTGCCGCCCGGCTTTGGCGATGCGCCCGAAACCCCCGCGCCGCAGCCTTCCCGGCCGGCGCAGCCGTCGCCTTCCTCGCCCGCAGCGCCCGCCGTTCCGATGGTGCAGCCGCTCGAAACGGTGACGCCGCCCGATCTCTCGCTGCTCGAAGGCGACAATGCGGCGGAGGAGATGTCGCCGGAGGAACTGGCGGCGGAGAAGGCCAAATATGACCTGCCTGAAACCGCGCGCCGTTCGCTCGACCGCATCGGGCCGCTGACGCCGGAAACGCGGGGCTTCGATGCGGCGGCGTTCGGCGACCAGTCGGGCAAATATCTGGCGGCGCTGATGCGCGAGACCCACGCGCCGATCGTGTCGCGCTGGGCCTCCATCCTGCTGCGCCGCGCGCTGCTGTCCGCCACCGACACGCCGCGCGACATCGACGGGGCGGACTGGGCGGCGGAGCGCGCCTGGCTGCTCCTGCGCATGGGCGAGGCGGACAGCGCCCGGCTGATGGTGCAGAGCGTCGATTCGGACCGGTTCACGCCGCGCCTCTATGCGGTGGCGATGGAAACCTATCTGGCGACCGCCGATCCGGCGGGGCTGTGCCCGCTGTCGGACGGGGCGCTGCGCACCAGCAAGGCGGCGGGGTGGGCCATGACCCGCGCCATCTGCCCGGCGCTGTCGGGCGATCAGGGGACGGCGAGCGGCGCGCTCAACCAGGCGCAGCGGCGCGGCGAGGTGCGCGGCGTCGATTACCGGCTGGCGGAAAAAGTGGTGGGCACCGGCTTCAACGCGCGCCGTTCGGTCAAGATCGAATGGACGGGCGTCGATCGGCTCACATCCTGGCGCTACGGCCTCGCCACTGCCCTGAACGTTGAGATACCAGAGCCGCTCTATGCGACGGCGGGGCAGCATGTCCGTGCGTGGGAAGCGCGCGCGGCGGCGCTGTCGCCGATGCGGCGACGGCCGGGCGTCGACATTGCGGCGCGGCTGGGCGTGTTTTCCAGCGCGGCGATGGTGGGCTTTTACGGCCAGATGGGGACGGAGGGCGATCCGCCGGCCGAGGTGGCCGACCGGGTGGATGCGCTGCGCACCGCCTATTCCGGCGCGACGGTGGGCGACCGGATCGGCGGGATGCGCAGCTGGTGGCAGGACAATGCGCAGCCCGACTATGTCGGCCTGATCGCGACCGCGCGCGCCGCCGCCGCGCTGCCCGTCGCGCAGACCGATGCGCAGGACGCCGCCAATCTGGTCGCATCGATGCTGACCGCCGGATACGACCGCAACGCCGCGCGGTGGGCGCGCGCGATCGGCCAGCTGGACGGGGCGGGCGCGTCGCAATTCTGGGCCTTGCTGGCGGTCGGCGCGCCCAGCCCGGTGGTGGATATCGGCAGCAGCCGCGTCTCCTCCTACATCGAGGACGCCGGCGCTGCGAAGGGGCGGATGCTGATCGCGGCGTTGGCCGGGCTGTCGCGACTGTCGGCGGGCGATGCGCAATCGCTGGCGCAGGACAATGGCGTGCCGCTCGCCGCCAACAGCCGCTGGGCGCGGGCCATCGGCGCAGCGGCGCAGCGGGGCGAGAAGGCGACCGTGGCGCTGCTGGCGGCGGTGGGGATGCAGGGCAATGACTGGTCGAAGCTGCCGCCTACGCATCTCTATCATATCGTCGCGGCGCTGCATCGCGTGGGGCTGGACCCCGAAGCGCGGATGATCGCGGCAGAGGCGATCAGCCGGACCTGACCATGGGGCAGGAAGACGCCGCCCTGATCGACCGCTTCCTGGAGATGATGGCGGCGGAGCGCGGCGCGTCGCGGAACACGCTGCTCGCCTATCGCACGGACCTGACTGGCGCGGCGGCGCTGGTCGGCGGACTGGCGGGCGCGGACAAGGATGCGCTGGCTGGCCTGACGGCGGAGTGGGCGCAGCTTGCCGCTTCGTCCGTCGCGCGCAAGGCGTCCGCGCTGCGCGCCTTCTACGCCTTTCTGGAGGAAGAGGGGCTGCGTGCCGACAATCCGGCCTCCGCTCTGCCCCGGCCGGTGACGCGGCGGCCCCTGCCCAAGATATTGTCCACGGCGGAGGTGGATCGCTTCTTCGCGCTGATCGCGGAGCGGACCGATGTCGAGCATCCTGCGCCGCTGGACCTGCGGCTCTCGGCGCTGATCGAACTGCTCTATGGATCGGGCCTGCGCGCGAGCGAGCTGGTGTCGCTGCCGCGGCGGGCGCTGGCAGCCGACCGCCCCTTCCTGATCCTGAAGGGCAAGGGCGGGCGGGAGCGGCTGGTGCCGATTTCCGATCGGGCGCGCGCCGCCGTGTCGGCCTGGCTGGCGCATGTGCCGGGGGCGAGCCCTTGGCTTTTCCCTTCGGGCAAGAGCCATCTGAGCCGCATCCGCCTCTACCAGCTGGTGAAGGCCCTGGCCGCCGCCGTGGGAATCGCGCCGGAGCGGGTGAGCCCGCATGTGCTGCGCCACGCCTTCGCCACCCATCTGCTGGAGGGCGGGGCGGACCTGCGCGCGTTGCAGACGATGCTGGGCCATGCCGACATCGGCACGACGCAGATCTACACCCATGTCGATAGCCGGCGGCTGGTGGAGCTGGTCAACCAGCGGCATCCGCTGGCCGGCATGGCACCCCGCGTGGCGCACGCCCGCGTTGACGAGGACGCGCCATCCCCCTAACGCCTTGCGCCATGGTTAGCTTTCTGGAATTCGAAAAGCCGATCGCCGAACTGGAAGCGCGCATCCTGGAATTGCGCGCCACCGCGAGCGTCGGCGACATCAACATCGACGGCGAGATCGCCACGCTGGAAAATCGCGCGGCCAAGCTGCTGGCGGACACTTATGGCAAGCTGACGCCCTGGCAGAAGACGCAGGTGGCGCGCCATCCCGACCGGCCCCATTTCAAGGATTATGTCGCCGGCCTGTTCGACAATTTCATGCCGCTGGCCGGTGACCGCGCCTTTGCCGACGATCAGGCGATCCTGGGCGGATTCGCGACGCTGGGCGAACGGCGCGTGATGGTGATCGGCCATGAGAAGGGGGACGACACCGCCAGCCGCGTGCGCCACAATTTCGGCATGGCGAAGCCCGAGGGCTATCGCAAGGCGATCCGCCTGATGGAACTGGCGGACCGGTTCGGCCTGCCGGTCGTGACCCTCGTCGATACGTCGGGCGCCTTTCCCGGCGTGCAGGCGGAAGAGCGCGGACAGGCGGAAGCCATCGCGCGGTCGACCGAAGCCTGCCTGAAGCTGGGCGTGCCGATGGTGGCCGCCGTGGTGGGCGAGGGCGGATCGGGAGGCGCAATCGCGCTGGCCGCCGCCAATCGCGTGATCATGTTCGAACATGCGGTCTATTCGGTCATCTCGCCCGAAGGCTGCGCGTCGATCCTGTGGCGCACGGCCGACAAGGCGAGCGATGCCGCCACCGCCATGCAGGTGACGGCGCAGCACCTTAAAAGCCTGGGCGTGATCGATCGAATCGTGCCGGAGCCGGTCGGCGGCGCGCATCGCGAGCCGGTGCAGGCGATCGCCAGCCTGGGGACGGCGATCGAGGCGGAACTGGACGCGCTCGACGGCATGGCCGCCGACGCGCTGCGCACCGACCGGGCCGACAAATTTCTCGCCATAGGGGCCTGAACCCACTTCATTTTCCGGGAACGCCCCGCCACTGTCGCTCGTTACGTAGGGGTAACGGGAAAGGGTGAGGAGCCATGAAAGGTAAATGGGCACTGGGTGGCGTGGGCGCGGCGTTGGTCGTCGCCATGACTGCGCCGGCCGTGATCGGGCAGCAACGTGCGATTCGCACCACATCGTCGATCAGCGCGCAGGACAAGGCGAGCGGGGCGAAGCAGCATCCTGAGCTGCTGAAGGAATTTGGCGGCGCCTATGCCGGCCCGCAGGCGAAATATGTGGAAGGGGTCGGGCGGCGCATCGCCGTCCAGTCCGGCCTTTCCAACGCGCAGGGCGACTTCACCGTCACCCTGCTCAACAGCCCGGTCAACAACGCCTTCGCGATCCCCGGCGGCTATGTCTATGTGACGCGGCAGCTGATGGCGTTGATGAACGACGAGGCGGAGCTCGCGGGCGTGCTGGGCCATGAGGTCGGCCATGTCGCGGCGGAACATGGCCAGCGGCGGCAGAAGGCAGCGCAGCGCAACGCCATCGGCGGCGCGTTGCTGGGGGCACTGGCTGGCGCATTTCTGGGCGATTCAGGGCTAGCGGGCATTGTGCAGAAGGGCATCGGCACGGGCAGCCAGCTGCTGACGCTCAAATTTTCGCGCACGCAGGAATATGAGGCGGACGATCTGGGCATCCGCTATCTGGCATCCGCCGGCTACGATCCGCGCGCGTTGTCGAGCATGCTTGCGTCGCTCGCCGCGCAAAGCAGTCTCGACGCGCGAGTGGCGGGCAGCGCCCGGTCGATGCCGGAATGGGCGAGCACCCACCCTGACCCCGCGTCCCGCGTGACGCGCGCGGCGCGCGCGGCTGATGCGACGAGGGCGACCGGGAAAACCCGCAATCGCGACGCCTTCCTCAACGCGCTGGACGGCGTGCTCTATGGCGACGATCCCAAGCAGGGCGTGATCGACGGCAACCGTTTCCGCCATCCCGACCTGCGCGTCAGCTTCACCGCGCCCGGCGGCTTCGGCATGGAAAATGGCACGGACGCGGTGTCCATCACCGGATCTGGCGGGCAGGCGCAGTTCAGCGGCGGCGCATATAACGGCGACCTCGCCGCTTACGTCAATGGCGTGTTCGCCAGGCTGGGCGGCGGGAACGGCGGGGTGCCGCAGGGCGAGGTGCAGCGCACCACGATCAACGGCCTGCCCGCCGCATGGCGCACGGTGCGCGCCTCCACCCAGTCGAGCCAGGTTGATGCGACCGTCTTCGCTTATGATTTCGGCGGGGGGAAGGCCTATCACTTCCTGCTCATCACGCCGGCGGGGCGTGGGGTCGGTCCTTTCGTGCCGATGGTGGAATCGATCCAGCGCCTGTCCGCGCAGGATGCCGCCGCCATCAAGCCGCGCCGCGTGCAGATAGTAACGGTCAAGTCGGGCGACACCGTGCAGTCGCTCGCCAAGCGGATGGCCTATAGCGATTATCCGCTGGAGCGGTTCCTGACGATCAACGCGTTCACCGCCAACGCCGCGCTGCGGCCGGGGCAAAGGGTCAAGATCGTCGGCTGGTGACCGACGCACGAAAAGGGCGGCGGACTTTCGTCCGCCGCCCTTTTGTTTCGTCAACGATGCGGAGCTTACTTCAGGTTGCCCGAGACGTTGTTGAAGGTGCCGCTCAGGCGGCTGCCGAGGTTGCTCATCGCGCCAATGGCGGCGACGGCGATCAGGGCGGCGATCAGGCCGTATTCGATCGCGGTGGCACCCTTTTCATTCTTCAGCATCTTGCGCACGAACTTCATGCTATGTCTCCTTGAAATACCAAATACAGCGTAAAATTACCCGGCCGCCCCGACTGGAAATTGGTGGTCAGCAACGATGGAATTAGAGGAGGTCGGTTGAAAAAGACTTAATGCCGCGGTCCGATTGTCAAACTTTGATGGTTAATGGGAACTTACTTCTCTTGCGACATTGTTCCACATGCCCACGGTCTTGCTGGCGAGCGTGTTCAGCGCTGCTATCATCGCCAGCACGATCAACGCGACGATCAAGCCATATTCGATGGCGGTGCCCCCACGGTTGCATCGCATGAGCCTTGAACGGGCGAGATACCGTAAAATGTCACGCATCATTTTCCCCGTTTCGCTGCAGACAGTCCCCGTTGCCCATGTAAAGGAAGCAGGGTTAACAAAGCCCTCTCATCTGGAGCGATATGACCGGTTTTCCTCCCCTTCTCGTGGTCGCGGTGGCTTTGGTCGATGCGGATGGGCGCGTGCTGGTTCAGCAGCGGCCGCCGGGCAAGGCCATGGGGGGACTGTGGGAGTTTCCGGGCGGCAAGGTGGAGGCCGGCGAAACGCCGGAAGCGGCGTTGGTGCGCGAACTGGAGGAGGAACTGGGCATCCGCACCCACGCCAGCTGCCTGGCGCCGGCGACCTTCGCCAGCGAGCCGCTGGGCGACAGGCATCTCCTGCTCCTGCTCTACGTCTGCCGCAAATGGCAGGGCGTGGCGGAGGCACGGCATGCGACGGCGCTCAAATGGGTGCGCCCTGCGCAGCTTTACGCGCTGGACATGCCTCCCGCCGACCTGCCGCTGATCGGCTTGCTGGATGCGCTGCTATAGAGAGGCGGCGTCGCGCGGTAGGGCAGGAAGGGCGGCCCGGGCGGCCCGCCCTTCCTGCCGAACCACGCCTGGTCAGTCTTCCTTGGCCTTGCTCTGCAACTGCACATAATTCTGGATGCCCATCCGTTCGATCATCTCGAACTGGGTTTCCAGCGCATCGACATGCTCCTCCTCGCTTTCGAGGATATATTGGAACAGGTCGCGGCTCACATAGTCGCGGATGGATTCGCAATAGGCGATCGCGTCCTTGAGCACCGGCAGCGCCTCATATTCCAGCTCAAGGTCGGCCTTCAGAATTTCTTCCACCGTCTCGCCGATCTTCAGGCGGCCGAGCAGCTGGAAATTGGGCAGGCCGTCGAGGAAGAGGATGCGCTCTGCCAGCTTATCGGCATGCTTCATCTCGTCGATCGACTCTTCATATTCGAACTTGGCGAGCTTCTCGACGCCCCAATGGTTAAGCATGCGGTAGTGGAGGAAATATTGGTTGATCGCGGTCAGCTCGTTCTTGAGCACCTCGTTCAGAAATTCGATGACCTTCGGGTCGCCCTTCATGGCGTTATACTCCGGCGTTTGGGGAACGGCCGGAGCATAGCCTTTCGGTACGAGGCTGTTAAGCCGAAAAGCCTTGGAAAACCGCGATTTTTTGCTGCGCTATTGCGTGATGATCGCGGCAATTACCTGCGGATGCTTCGCAATCCTGTCAGGCCGACGCGCGTTCAGCCGCGATGATGGTGCGCGCAAAGGAGACGCACTGGCCGCATTTGGGACGGCGGCCGAACTGGGCATAGGCGCTGCACGGCGTGTCCGCGCCATTGCGCGCGGCTTCCCGCAGGTCTTTTTCCCGAATCGCGTTACAGATGCAGACGACCATCGCAGTGCTTCTCCTGTGTGAGAGGAGATAGCGCGGATGATAATGGGTCGCAATAGTAGATTCAGCTGCTCCTGCGAATCTTTTGCGTTTTACCCGCCGACAGGCTGCGCCACAGCCATTCCACAGGGCCGAAGGCGAAGCGATCCGTCCAGGGCTTGGACCATAGCAGCATCAGCGCCCAGCCACCGATCACGAACAAGGGCAGCAGCGCAGGCCCAACATGGGCGAACAGGCCCAGCCCCCAGCCGTAGAACAGCGCGGTCATGACGAGGCTGGTGCCGAGATAATTGCTGAGCGTCATGCGTCCCGCCGCCGCGAGTCGCGCCATGACCGGACTGCCGGCGTGACGGGCAAGCAGCCACAGGATCAGCGCCGCCCAGCCGACCGTCAGCGGAATGCGGAAGGGCTGCGACCAGGCGAGCGCCACGCCATAGGCTGGCAGGGGGGCAAAGCCGCTCGCCCAGACCCAAAGCGCCATCGCGGCCATCGGCGGCAGGCCGATCAGGAAGCAATGGCGGGCGGTGCGGCGATATTGGTCGGCGTCCCAGCTGCCGGTCAGGAAGCCACCCTTCAGCATCGCCATGCCCAGCAGCATGAAGCCCAGCGTTTCGAAGGCGTTGAACAGGAATCCCCACAGCCATTCGCCGGGGAAGGCCGCAACCTTCATGGCGAGGATGCCAGTGAAGCCGCCGCGATAGGTCGCGATCTCGTGCAGCGTCGCAGGGCTGGCGGGATCGCTCAGCGTATCCATGAAGGCCTGGAAGCCATCGCGCGTGGCGGCGCTGGCGTCTGGCGCGGCGGCGGCGCTCCCCCGCAGATAGAGGCTCGCGACGAAGGCGGCCATCAGCAGGAACTGAATCAGGAAGCAGAGGAAGGCGCGCTTGACCAGCGCCAGCGGTTCCAAGCCCACAAAGAGCAGCGCGAACAGGCCGACAATGGCATAAATGCGCAAGATGTCGCCCCACCAGAGCAGGAAGACATGCGCGCAGCCGATGACGAACAGCCAGGCCAGCCGGATCATCTGGGTCCGCCGCCCGTCGCGGCCGGCCATTTCCTCCCTGTCGATCAGCATCAGCATGGACGCGCCGAACAGCAGGGCGAAAAGGCCGCGCATCTTGCCGTCCACCAGGATCAGGCTGGCCGCCCAGAAGGCGATGTCGCCCGGCGATAGCGGTCCGGCGACGGCGGGGTTGAAATAGGCGCTCTGCGGCAGGGCAAAGGCGGTGATGTTCATCCACAGGATACCGAGCACCGCGCAGCCGCGCAGCACGTCCATGGCGGTTATGCGGGGGGATGCGGTCATGCGACGATGCTTTCCTGCTTCGGCCGGGAGGGCTGGCGGTGTTCGGACGCGCCTAGCCTTTTTATCCGGCGTGAAAAGGCCCTTGTGCTTCATCGCCGCATTTTACAAGGCGGGTAGGTGACCCGCCAACCCGCCCTGATGCAGCCATGACCGATACGCGCAAGCAGCGGATCAGCGACGCGTTCGGCGCGGCGGCGGCGCACTATGAGGCGCATGCCGGTCCGCAGCGCTTCGCAGCCGGGCTCGTCGCCGATCTTGCCCAGCGGCAGCATCCGGGCGGGGAGGGGGCGGGCGGCGCGCCGCGCATATTGGAGATAGGCTGCGGCACGGGCTTGCTGACGCGCGACATCCAGGCGCGCTGGCCCGCGGCGGACCTGACCGCGACCGACATCTCGCCGGGGATGCTGGCGCAGGCGGCGGCGCAGGGCCGGGTGGCCGGCACCTTCCTGACGATGGATGGCGAGGATCCGGCGTTCGACGGGCCATGGTTCGACCTCATCCTCTCCAGCCTTGCCTTCCAGTGGTTCGACGACCTGCCGGCCGCCGTCGCCCGGCTGGCAGGATTGTTGCGGCCCGGCGGCAGCCTGATCTTTTCCACCATGGGGCGGGGCAGTTTCATGGGCTGGCGCGCGGCGCACGACGCCTGCGGCCTGCCGTGCGGCGTGCCGCTCTATCCGACGCTGGACGGGTTGCGGGCGATGCTGGCGGACCATGGCGATGCCTTCGCCTTCGACGAGGAGGTGGCGATCGAGGGCCAGGGCGCGCGGGCGCTGCTGGCGCATCTGAAGGGCATCGGCGCGGTCGTGCCCGACGAAGGGCGCGCGCCGCTGTCCGCCGGGCAGTTGCGGCGCGTGATGCAGGCCTATGACGCCGCCGGGGGGCAGGATCGCTATCAGCTGCTGTTCGGCCGCGTGACGCGCTGAGGGCGGGGATTGCGCCCCGGCGGGCCGCATGCAATGCCGCCAAGATGACGACCGGATTTTCCCTTCGCCCCGCCACGACCGACGATGTGACCGCGCTCGCCGCGCTCAAGCTGGCGGCCTTTCGCGAAACCTTCCTCGACGGGTTCGGCGTGCCCTATCCGCCCGCCGACCTCGCCCGGTTCGAAGCGGAGAGCTATGGCGAGGAGAAGGTGGCGGGGGAGATTGCCGATCTCACCCATGCGACATGGTTGGTGGAGGATGGCGGGCACCTGCTGGCCTATGCGCATGTGGGACCGTGCAAGCTGCCCCATCCCGAAGCCAGTGCCGACGAGGGCGAACTATACCAGATATACGCGCTCAACGCCGCGCAGGGCCGGGGTGCGGGGCGCGCGCTGCTGGACGTGGCGCTCGACTGGCTGGGGACGCATATGCCGGGGCCGGTGTGGCTGGGCGTCTGGTCGGGCAACGCGCGGGCGCAGGCCGTCTATGCCAAGCGCGGCTTTGCCAAGGTCGGCGAATATGGCTTCCCGGTCGGCGACTGGACCGACCATGAATTTATCTATCGCCGGCCCTGATCGCCCTTAAAGCTCGCCGCCCATCAGCGCGGGGAAGAAGCCTTCATGCGCGGCGCGCAGGTCCGCCAGCGGCACGCCGGCCACGGCATCGCCGCCCACCGTGCCGATCCGTACCGCGCCCTCGATCTCCACCCCCGGCGCGGTGGTGACGATGTAGCGGCCCTGATCCTCGCCAAAGGCGCTTGCGGGCGTGAAGGCGGTGAGGGTTTCCGCGCCGATATTGCCGGCGAGCGCCATTTCGGCAATCGCGACCAGCAGCCCGCCGTCGGAAATGTCGTGAACTGCGGTCGCCGTGCCGTCCGCGATAAGCGCACGGACGAGATCGGCATTGGCGCGTTCGGCCGCCAGGTCGACCTTGGGCGCGTCGCCCGCTTCGCGGCCCGCGATCTCGCGCAGCCAGATGGATTGGCCCAGATGCGATCCTTCGCCGCCGATCAGCCAGATGGCGTCGCCCGCCGTCTTGAAAGCGACCGTCGCCATCACGTCCACATCCGCCAGCAGGCCGATGCCGCCGATCGCAGGCGTGGGCAGGATGGCCGATCCGCCGCCGGTCGCCTTGCTCTCATTGTAGAGCGACACGTTGCCCGACACGATCGGGAAGTCCAGCGCGCGGCAGGCGTCACCCATGCCGTCGAGGCAGCCGGTCAGCTGCGCCATGATCTCGGGCCGCTGGGGGTTGGCGAAATTGAGGCAGTTGGTGACGGCGAGCGGGGTCGATCCCACCGCCGACAGGTTGCGGTAGCATTCCGCGATCGCCTGCTTGCCGCCCTCATAGGGATCGGCATAGCAATAGCGCGGCGTGCAGTCGGTGCTTATCGCGATCCCCTTGCGCGTGCCATGGACGCGCACGACCGCCGCGTCGCCGCCGGGGCGCTGCACCGTGTCCGCGCCGACCATATGGTCATATTGTTCCCAGATCCACCGGCGGCTGGCGATGTCCGGGGAGGCCATCAGCGTCAGCAGGTCGGCGCCGACATTGGCGCTCTGCGGCAGGTCGCCCAGCGGCTCGACCTTCGCCCAGGCCTTATAGTCCTCGCGCGACAGCGAGGGGCGATCGTAGAGCGGCGCGTCGTCGGCCAGCGGGGCAAGCGGAATGTCGCACACCGTTTCGCCCTTGTGGACCAGCACCATGCGGCCGGTGTCGGTGACATGGCCGATGACCGCGAAGTCCAGCTCCCACTTGCGGAAGATCGCCTCGGCGAAATCCTCCTTGCCGGGCTGGAGCACCATGAGCATCCGCTCCTGGCTTTCCGACAGCATCATCTCGTAGGCGGTCATGCCGGTCTCGCGCTGCGGCACGTCGTCCATGTTGAGTTCGATGCCGACGCCGCCCTTGGACGCCATCTCGACACTGGAAGAGGTGAGGCCGGCCGCGCCCATGTCCTGAATGGCGACGATGGCGTCGGACGCCATCAGTTCCAGGCACGCTTCGATCAGCAGCTTTTCCGTAAAGGGATCGCCCACCTGCACGGTCGGGCGCTTTTCCTCGCTGTCCTCGCCGAAATCGGCCGACGCCATGGTTGCGCCGTGGATGCCGTCGCGCCCGGTCTTCGATCCCACATAGACGATCGGATTGCCGACGCCCGACGCCGCCGAATAGAAGATCTTGTCGGTGTCCGCGACGCCCACGGTCATGGCGTTGACCAGGATGTTGCCGTCATAAGCCGGGTGGAAATTCACCTCGCCCCCCACGGTCGGCACGCCCACGCAATTGCCGTAGCCGCCGATGCCGTGCACCACGCCGCTGATCAGGTGGCGCATCTTGGGATGATCCGGCCGGCCGAAACGCAGCGCGTTCATATTGGCGATCGGCCGCGCGCCCATGGTGAAGACGTCGCGCAAAATGCCGCCCACGCCGGTCGCCGCACCCTGATAGGGTTCGATATAGCTCGGGTGGTTGTGGCTCTCCATCTTGAAGATCGCGGCCTGACCGTCTCCGATGTCTACCACGCCCGCATTTTCGCCGGGGCCGCAGATGACCTGCGGGCCGGTGGTGGGCAGCTTCTTGAGGTGGATGCGGCTGGATTTATAGCTGCAATGTTCCGACCACATGACCGAGAAGATGCCGAGTTCGGTCAGGTTGGGTTCCCGCCCGAGCGCGTTCAGGACGCGATCATATTCTTCCCGAGAGAGGCCATGTTCGGCGACGGTTTCCGGGGTGATGGCGTGGGTCTTTTGGGGCGCGGTGCTGGACATGCCCGCGCCTTTAGCGGCGGCTGGCGGTAAGGGCAATGGCGGCCATGGCCGCGCGGCGGCGAACGAGGCGCAAAAAAAAGACCCGCCCGGAAGGCGGGTCATGCTAGGGGGCCTATGAATGCGTTTAGTCGGCAGCGTCTTCCACCGCCTTGCCTGCGCTCTGCACGTCCTTGCCTGCGCCCTCGACGGTATTGCATGCCGCAACCATCAGCGAGCCGGTGAGCAGCAGCGCGGCCAGAATCTTCTTCGTCATCGAAAACCTCCTCAAAAACAGACGAAGGCAAGAACCCGCGCCAGCAGCTTCCGTTCCGCGACCGAAAAGAAGAAAGAATTCAGATATTTGAGCGCCCAAAAAAGTCTGAGCCCGGAACGCGTCGGGGGGGGAGACGTTCCGGGCTCATATTTTGCGGATAGCAAGAGCGGGGGGCAAAAGATTTGCTATCCGAAGTGTAGAACCCGCAAAGCCGCAAAAGGGTTCCGGCGCGCGCGATAAAAAAGTGCTTTTTATTGTCGAGCTATCCCAACGACTTGGCTGGTTACGACAATCTTCACTGAAGAAAATCAGATCAGCGGCCGGCCGCTGTTGCGATATTCCGGGCGAATGGTCGATTGAGGCAGGCCGTCCTGCGCCGGCGGGGGAGCAGGCGAGGCCCATCCGGCCGAGGCCGACGGCGAGATAGAGGGAGTAGCGGGACGCGTAACGGTGCCGGCGAGCATCTCGGACGGTGCGACCGGCCTGACCGGCCAGGATGTGCGTGCTGGTCCCGACAGGCTTTCATAACCCCGATAGACGGCGTTGAAGGCCGCCGCCGACCCGTTGAGGCCGAGATTGCGGTAGAAGATGTGGGCACCGATCACCGCCACCGGCCGCAGGCTGGACGACCAGTCCGGCCGCACCGCCAGCGTATGGTAATGGGTCGCAAGGCCGACCGGCGCATAGACATGGCCGGCCAGCGCCTCCTGCGCGACGCGGCGTGCGCGGACCCAGGCGGAGGGCAGGGGCGTGCGCGCCATCGACCCGTCGCAGCTGAACGTGAACTGGCACCGATAGTCGGCTCGTTCCGACCCCTGATAGACGACGCCGCACACGCTGCCGGGCCAGAGCGGGTTGCGCACGCGGTTGAGCACGACCTGCGCGACGGCGCGCTGCCCGTCCTCCGGCTCGTTGCCCGCCTCATAATAGATGGCCGATGTCAGGCAGTTGAGCGCCCGATAGCGGTCGATCGCGGTCAGGCCTTGAAAGCGGGCGGACGGGGCGGCGCTGACGCTGTCCAGCCCCAGCACATGCTGCGACCGCAGCGTTTCGGTGCCCGGCGCGGGATCGAACGCGCCTTCTGCAAAGAAGAAGGCGGAGCCGGGGAAATTGTCGCCCGGCTGCTCAGCCGGATCGATCGCCGTTGCCGCCTCGCCGCCGTTCAGCAGATCGAGCGGCGCGGCGGTGATGAGGCGCGGCGCGAGCAGCCCCAGCAGCGCGGCGAGCAGGATCAGGCTCCGGCCGGCCCAATTGCCGCGCCGGCCCGCGCCGCCCGCTTCCAAAGATCGCCCGCCTACGCGCATGTCGCTCCCGTCACGGCCCGTCGCCGCATGAAGGCGCGCCCTACATCAGTTCCGCTTTGATTTCCTTACCCGATTCCGGGCTGTGCCGATGTGGGACGGGCGCAATCGCAAAGGTTAAAATCCAGCCTTTGTCGCTTCCATCATTCGCTTGCTTGGCAAAGGGCGGCGGGGTCCGCTATGCGAAGCGCCATGCTGCTTCACCCTGATAGCCTCTCGCTCATCGGCAACACCCCGCTGGTGCGCCTCGCCGGCCCGTCGCAGGACACCGGCTGCGACATCTACGCCAAATGCGAATTCGCCAACCCCGGCGCGTCGGTCAAGGACCGGGCGGCGCTGTTCATCGTCAACGATGCCGAGGAAAAGGGGCTGTTGAAGCCCGGCGGGACGATCGTGGAGGGCACGGCCGGAAACACCGGCATCGGTCTTGCCCTCGTCGCCAATGCCAAGGGGTACAAGACGATCATCGTCATGCCCGAAACGCAGAGCCGGGAGAAGATGGATACGCTGCGGGCGCTGGGTGCGGAGCTGGTCACGGTGCCGGCCGCCGCCTATTCCAATCCCGGCCATTTCGTCCACACCAGCCGCCGCATCGCGGAAGAGACGGACAATGCGATCTGGGCCAACCAGTTCGACAATATCGCCAACCGCAAGGCGCATATCGTCGGCACGGCCGAAGAAATCTGGACGCAGATGGAAGGCCGGATCGACGGCTTCACCTGCGCGGCGGGCACGGGAGGCACGATCGCGGGCGTTGGCCTTGGCCTCAAGGCGAAGGATGAGGGCATCACCATCGCGCTCAGCGATCCGCACGGCGCGGCGCTGTTCAACTATTATGCCCATGGCGAATTGAAGGCGGAGGGCAATTCGGTGGCCGAAGGCATCGGCCAGGGGCGCATCACCGCCAATCTGGACGGCGCGCCCATCGATACGCAATTCCGCATCTCCGACGAGGACGGGTTGCACTGGGTCAGCCGCCTGTTGAGCGAGGAGGGGCTGTGCCTCGGCCTTTCGTCCGGCATCAACGTGGCGGGCGCCGTCGCGCTGGCAAAGCAGCTTGGTCCGGGCAAGCGGGTCGCGACGATCCTGTGCGACACCGGCTTCCGCTACCTTTCCACGCTCTACAACCGGCAGTGGCTGGAATCTAAGGGCTTGACCGTCTTCCCCTGGCTCGCGCAAAATGGCTGATCGCCGACACGGGTCGCGGCGCAGAGGGACAACAGGGTTGCATGGCTGAAACACCCCGCCGTCAGGAAGGGTTGCAGCGTGTCCAGATCGGCCTCACCGGGCTGGCGGGCGTCGTGCTGCTCGTGGGCCTGGCGAACATCGTGATCGAAAAGGCGCGGCTGGACGACGCTGCGTTGCCGCCGCCGGTGGTGCCGACGCTGACGCAGAACGCGGTCTCGCCCAAGGAGCCGCTGGCTGAACTGGGCGTACAGCCCGCGCCCGAGCAGGCCCCCATCGTCCCCGATCTCCAGCCCGATCCGAACATCCGCAAGCCCATGGACCGCGATCCCGCGCAGCAGCAGAACTGACGCGATGGGACCAGGGCCGGAGCGCTGCCGGTGAAGGCGGCCTGCACGCGATTCCTCTGGCTCTGGCTGCCCTCGCTGGTCCTGTTCCTCGTTGGATTGCACCGCGCGTGGCTGACGGGGCAGGCCGATCCGTTCGACTGGGGCCTGCCCTTGGCTTTCGGGCTGGCGGTGATCGGGACGGTCGCGGCGCGGCGCGGATGGGCCATGTTCGTCTGGGTGGCGCTGGGTAGCGTCGGGACAGCGCTGCTGTTTTGTGCGCGTGCGGCCGTGCGTGCGCCGAACGTGCGGGATGCGGCGGCCTTGCTCGCCATTGGGCTGCTCTCGGTTCTTGGTGGAGCGTTGCTGCGTCGCAAGCCAAGGGCAGCAGGCGTTCTGATGCTTGGGATCGCGGCGCTGCTGCTCTGGCGTGGTCCGGCGCAACCGCTGCGGCCCGTTTCGGATCGGCCTTCACTCGCCGTGATAACGGCGCTTCCCCTCTTCTGGGACGAGATGGGACGAGGCGGACCGCGCGACGCGCCGGTGGTTACGGTCCTGCGGACGCGCTTCGCGGTGATGCCGCTGGACGATCCGCAGCACCTCGCGCGAACGAACGCGCGCCGCCTGCTGCTAGCCCAGCCGCGAGCCATGACCTCTGCGCAACTGGTGGCGATCGATGCATGGGTTCGCGGCGGTGGCATGGCGTTGGTGCTGGCCGATCCGCTGCTGCGCTGGCCGGGCGGATTGCCGCTGGGCGACCGCCGCCGCGCGCCGTCCGTCAGCCCGCTGGGACCACTGTTGTCGCACTGGGGATTTGAACCCGGCGGACAGTTCCAGCCTTCGGAAACCCGCCATTTCATGCCCGATGGCGCGCTCGTGACAATATCGGGGGCGGAACTGCGCGACCATGCGCTGATGGTCGAACGACAGGTGGGAAGGGGGACCGTCCGACTGGTCGGGGACGCCGACCTGCTGGATGACCGATTGTGGCTGGCGGACCCCGCCGGGCCGCTCGACCCCCGCCTCTGGAGCGCGGACACGCCGGCGCTGCTCGTTCGCTGGCTGGACGGGGAGGGGGCGGGCGAGCGCCGCTGGATGCGCGCGCCGGCCGATGTGATCGCGGCGCTGCGCTGGGCGATCGGGACCGGGATTTTCTGGGCGATGCTGGGAATGATGCTGATCGGCCGGGTTGAAATGGGTTGGCGCACAGGAACAAAAAGGGAAAATAACGCGCTGAAATCAGGAGAAAACGGCTGATCCCATTTTTGACCGGCTTTTCCCATGCTCTCCCAAAAAATCCCTTCACAGCCACCCCGATGCTTGGTAAGCAAACCGCATTGGGGTTTTAAGGCGTTGATCAGTTCCGTGGCGTGGGGTCGCACAGGCGATTCCGGCGGCGGGAAGTCTTTGCCCCAAGGAAACAAGGGGCCTGTTCCAGCGTGTCGGACGTCATTCTCTATTCGGGCAACGCGTTCAGCGTCGCGGACGGCAAGGGCCGGTTCGTGCTGCCCCTGGAGATGCGCAAGCTCGTCGCCCAGGCGAGCGGCGGCCAGAACCGCCTCTGCCTTTCGGTCCACATGGACAATGGCTGCGCCACCGGCTTCGGCCTCAGCCACAAGATCCACCTGTTCGAGGAGGTCGAGAAGCTCGAACGCCAGGCCTATGAGGCCGGTCGCCCCTTCAACGCCGATCTGGAGCGCGAGAATCGCCTCGGCACGATCGAGGACGTCAATTTCGACGATGGCGGCCGTTTCTTCCTGCACCCCGATATCAAGGAAGAAGCGCAAATCGACGACGCGATCTTCTTCTATGGCGTCGGCCGCTATTTCCAAATCTGGAAGCCGGAGGCGCTGGTCGCGAGCCCCGACCGGCCGGCGCTGATCCGCAACAAGGTGAAGCGCTGGATCGAAGCGCGCGCGGCAGGAGCGACGAAGTGAGCGCGCCTGCCTCCGCCGCTGCCCCCGAGCCCCATATTTCCGTCCTGCTCGAAGAAGTCCTCGACGCCCTCGCCATCGCCCCGGGCGAGGTGCATGTCGACGGCACTTTCGGCGCGGGCGGCTATGCCAGCGCCATGGCGCGCGCCGGCGCGCGCGTCTTTGCGCTCGATCGCGACCCCGATGCGATCCGCGAGGGGCAGGCGGTGGCGGACGCGCATGGCATCACGCTCATCCCCGGCGAATTTTCCCGCATGGATGCGCTGCTGGCGGAGCGCGGCGTGGACAAGGTGTCGGGCGTCACGCTCGACATCGGCGTCTCCTCCATGCAGCTCGACCGGGCGGAGCGAGGCTTTTCCTTCCAGTCGGACGGCCCGCTCGACATGACGATGGCGCAGGACGGCATGAACGCCGCCGATTTCCTCAACACGGCACCGGAAGAGGAAATCGCGGACGTCATCTATCGCTATGGCGAGGAGCCGCGCTCGCGCCGCGTCGCCCGCGCCATCGTCGATGCGCGCCCGCTGGAGCGCACCGGCCAGCTCGCCGCCGTGGTGCGCCGCGCGCTGGGCTACAAGCCGCATGACAAGAAGGATCCCGCGACCCGCACCTTCCAGGCGATCCGCATCCATGTGAATCGCGAGCTGGAGGAGCTGGAGCGCGGACTCGAAGCGGCCGAGGCGCTGCTGGAGGAAGGCGGCCGGCTGGCGGTCGTGACCTTCCACAGCCTGGAGGACCGCATCGTCAAGCAGTTCCTGCGCAACCGCAGCGGTGGGGAAGGGGCGGGATCGCGTCACCTGCCCCAGCGCGCCGATGGTCCCGCGCCCACCTTCGCCAAGCCCGCCAAGGCGGTGCGCCCGGGCGAGGCCGAACTGGCGCGCAACCCCCGCGCCCGCTCCGCCACGCTGCGCAGCGCCGTCCGCACTGCCGCCCCATCCCCCTCCGCCCGGAGTGCCCGCGCATGATCGCCGTCAAGAGGTTGCAGAGCCTGATCTGGGTGATCCTGGTCGCGCTGGGGGCGCTTGGGGCCTATATGGTGTCGCTGAAGGTCGCGACCGAGCGTAACGAGCTGATGAAGGTGCGCGCGCAGATCGCCCGGGCGAAGTCCGACATCCGCTATCTGGAAACGGAATTCAGCGCCCGCGCCTCCATGCGGCAGCTGGAAAGCTGGAACCAGCACGACTTCCTCTATGCGACTCCGACCGCGCAGCAATATCTGGGCGGGGAACAGGCGCTGGCCCATCTCGAAGGGGTGCAGCCCAACGGCCCGGACTATGTTGCGCCGCCCGTCATGGTTGCCATGGTGCAGACGCCCGCCGACCTGCCCGCCGCCACGCAGAAGGCGCCCGAAAGCCCTGCCGCCGCACAGATCCGCAGCGATATCGCCGTGATCCGCGAAGCCCATGCCGCCGACAATGTCGACAAGTTGCCCCGGCCCGCTCGTTCCACCCCGGCGAGCCAGGCCAGAGCCGACGCCGACCTGTCGCGGCCCAACCCGGTCGCACGCAAGGCGGAACGGATGGCGATGCTCGACGCCAAGCTGCTGGACGACAGCACATTGGGGGATCTGACCGCGAAGGCGGCGCGTGAAAAGCGCAAGGAGGCGCGCTGATGGCCACGATCATCGTCCAGCCGGGCGGCCCCCGCGCCGGGCATCAGCGGGTCGATCTGACCGCGATCGCCCATAACCGGCTGATGCTCCTGCTGCTGATGTTCCTGGGCATCACCGCCATCGTGATCTGCCGGCTCCTGTGGGTCGGCATTTTCGCGCATGGCGCGTCGGGCGACGATGCCCTCGCCGGTTTCCTGCCGGCCCGCGCCGACATCGTCGACCGCAACGGCGTGCCGCTGGCGCGCACGATGGATGCCTATTCCATCGCGGTGCGCCCGTCAAAGCTGATCGGCGAGCCCGCCGAGATCGCGCGCAAGCTGCACGAGATATTTCCCGACGAGCCGGAGACCGCTTTCTACAAGAAGCTGACCGGGCGGGGATGGGCCTATCTGCGCCGCCGCGCGCTGCCGGAGGAAGTGGCGGCGGTCAACGCGCTGGGCGAGATCGGCATTGAATTCCCGCGCGAGAAGGAGCGCCTCTATCCGCAGCGCACACTGGCCGCGCATGTGCTTGGCTTCGCGCCCAATGCCGAAGGGCAGGGCGGCATGGGCGTGGAGGCCGCGTTCAACGACCGGCTGATCGACCCGGCGCAGCGCGGCCGGCCGTTCGCCCTGTCGATCGACAGCCGGGTGCAGGGCGCGCTGGAAAGCGAACTCTACGCGCAGCTGGTGCAGACCAACGCCAAGGGCGCGGGCGGCATCATCATGGACGCCAACACCGGCGAGATCATCGCCATGGCGTCCATTCCCGTCTTCGATCCCAACAAGCTGCAGAATTATGCGGGCAAGCGGTGCAGCGAATCGCCGCTCTGCAACCATATGGTGCAGGCGCGGTACGAACTGGGTTCCTCCTTCAAGCCGCTGTCGATCGCGGCGGCGATGGACGCGGGCGTCGTCACGTCGATGAGCAAGCGTTATGACGCGACCGCGCCGCTGCCCATCGGCGGCTTCCGCATCAAGGACGACCATCCGCTCGGCCGCTGGATCAACGTGCCCGAAATCCTGGTACACAGCTCCAACATCGGCACCGCCCGCATCGCCGACGAAATGGGCGCGGCACCGCTCCAGAAACTGTTCCGCAGCCTCGATTTCGACCAGCGCGCGCCGATCGAATTCCACGAGCGCGCCGCCGGCCTGTGGCCGTCCAACTGGGGTCGCATCACCAGCATGACGACCTCCTACGGTCATGGCATCGCGGTGACGCCGCTGCATCTGGCGGCGGCCTATGCCGCGCTGGTCAACGGCGGCATCTGGCGGCCCGCCACCGTCCGCAAGCTCGATCCCGACGCCGTGCCGGAGGGCCGCCGCGTCTTTTCCGCCGCCACCAGCGCGCGGATGCGCCAACTGTTGCGGATGATCGTTGCGGCAGGTACAGGGCGTAGCGCCGACGCCAAGGGATTCCGGGTGGGCGGCAAGACGGGTTCCGCCGAAAAGCCCCAGGAAGGGCGCTACAACAAGACTTCGCTGGTGACGACTTTCGCTTCTGCTTTCCCGATGGACAATCCCCGCTACGTCGTGGTCGCGATCATGGACGAGGCGACGGGCCAATATGGCCTGCGCACCGCCGCCTGGACCGCTGCGCCCGTGGTGAAGCGCGTGGTCGAGCGGGTCGGGCCGATGCTGGGCGTCATGCCGGACGAGCAGCGCGACGTCGATATCTCGGATCTCATGCCGCTGCTGCACGGCGACAAGGAGAAGGAATGATGCGCCTCGGGTCGCTCATCGAGGGGCTGGACGTCGAGGCCGGTGGCAGCGCTGGCCTCGAGTCGTCCGTAACGGGTTTCGCCATCGACAATCGCAAGGTCGCGCCCGGCACCGTCTTCGGCGCGTTCCAGGGGCTGCGCGTCAATGGCGAGGATTATATTTCCGATGCTGTGAAGGCGGGCGCGGTGGCGGTCGTGGCCCGGCCGGAAGCGAAGGTGGAGGGCGCGCTCCACATCGCCCATGCCAATCCCCGTCGCCTGTTTGCGCTGATGGCCGCGCGCTATTTCGCGCCGTTTCCGGACGTCACGGTCGCCGTCACCGGCACCAACGGCAAGACCAGCACGGTGGAACTGACCCGCCAATTGTGGCGGATGCTGGGGCACAAGTCGGCCTCGATCGGCACGTTGGGGGTCACCACCTCGGTCGATCAGGTGTCGACCGGCCTCACCACGCCGGACATTGTCACTTTCCTCGCCAACATGTCGGGCCTCAAGCGCGAGGGCATCACCCATGCCGCGTTCGAGGCGTCCAGCCACGGCCTCGACCAGTATCGTACCGAAGGGTTGCCGGTGATGGCGGGCGCCTTCACCAACCTGTCGCGCGACCATCTCGACTATCATGGCGACATGGACGCCTATTTCGATGCCAAGATGCGGCTGTTCGACGAGGTCGTGAACGCCGATGGCCACGCGGTGATCTGGGCGGACGATGCGTGGTCCGACAAGGCGATCCAGCGCGCTACGAAGCGGGGGCTTCGTGTGCTGAGCGTCGGGGTGCAGGGGCAGGGCTTGCGCCTTGCCAACCGCACCCCGACCCAGTTGGGCCAGACGCTGGAGATCGAGGCGGCCCAGGAATTTGGCGGCAAGGCCTACAAGGTCAACCTGCCGCTGATCGGCGCTTATCAGGCGGCGAACGCGCTGACGGCGGCTGGGTTGGTGATTGCCACGGGCGGCGATACGGCAAAAGTGCTGGAACTGCTGGGCCGGGTACAGCCGGTGCGCGGTCGGCTGGAGCGCGCCGTCATCACGCGGGCGGGCGCGCCGGTCTATGTCGATTATGCCCATACGCCCGATGGCCTGCGCGCCGCGATCGAGGCGCTGCGGCCGCATACGCGCGGGCGGCTCATCACCCTGTTCGGCGCGGGCGGGGACCGCGACGCGGGCAAGCGGCCGCTGATGGGCAAGGTCGCGGCCGACCTGTCCGACCATGTGATCGTGACCGACGACAATCCGCGTTCGGAGGAACCCTCCGCGATCCGCGCCGCCGTGATGGCGGGCGCTCCTGGTGCGGAGGAAATCGGCGGCCGCCGCGCCGCCATCGCGGCCGCCATAGCCCAGGCGGGCGGGGACGACATCGTCCTGCTGGCGGGCAAGGGGCATGAGCAGGGCCAGATCATCGGAGACCGGGTGCTGCCCTTCGATGATGTGACCGTGGCGCGGGAATGCGCGGGGTGAGCGACCTATGGACCTCGGCCGAGATCGCTGAAGCCACGGGCGGCGCCGCGTCGGCGCCGTTCGCCGTTTCGGGCGTCGCGTTCGACAGCCGGGAAGTCGGCCCCGGTGACCTGTTCGTCGCGATGAAGGGCGAGACCACGGACGGCCATCGGTTCGTGGACAAGGCGTTCGGGCAAGGCGCGGCGGGCACCATCGTCAGTGAGGCGGTCGATCATCCCCATATCCTCGTCCCCGACAGCGCCGCCGCGCTCGAAGCGCTGGGCATGGCGTCGCGCAGGCGGATGCAGGGCAAGGTGATCGGCGTCACAGGATCGGTCGGCAAGACGGGCACGAAGGAAGCGCTGTTCCTGTCGCTGGAGCGCGCCGCGCCGGACGCGGTTCACCGGTCGGTCAAAAGCTACAACAATCATGTCGGCGTGCCCTTGAGCCTGTCGCGCATGCCGCGCGACAGCGCCTATGGCGTGTTCGAAATGGGCATGAACCACGCCGGCGAACTGGCCGTGCTGACGCGGCAGGTGCGGCCCCATGTCGCCATCGTCACCGCGATCGCGCCCGCCCATATCGAATTTTTCGGCACCGAGGAAAAGATCGCGCAGGCGAAGGCAGAAATCTTCGAGGGGCTGGAGCCGGGCGGCACCGCGATCATCCCCTATGACAGCCCGCATGTCGCGACGCTCTATGCCAAGGCGGAGCGGCATGCCGCGCACATCCTGACCTTTGGCATGAGCGAAGGCGCAGACGTCCGCGCGCTCGACGTGGTGCCGGCGCCCAATGGCGGCAGCATCGTGACGGCGACGCTTCCCCACGCGGACATCTGCTTCACCGTCGCCGCGCCGGGCGACCATTGGGTGTCGAACGCACTGGCCGTGCTGGCGGCGGTGGAAGCGGTGGGCGGCGATCTGGCCGCAGCCGGCCTTGCGCTCGCGGAAATGCCGGGCCTTCCCGGAAGGGGCGCGCGCCGCATCCTGCCGGTCGAAGGCGGCGAAGCGCTGCTGATCGACGAAAGCTACAACGCCAATCCGCTGTCGATGGCGGCCACCCTGAAACAGCTTGGGCGCGAGAAGGCGGGGCGCCGCATCGCCATCCTGGGCGGAATGCGCGAACTGGGCGACCAGAGCGCCAGTCTCCATGCCGGCCTGGCCGAGCCGCTGGAAGGCGCGCAGGTCGATTATGCCATCCTTGTGGGCAAGGAAATGGAGCCGCTCGCCAGCGCCCTTGGCGGCGCATTGCCCCACGCTTATGTGCCCGACACGGCGGCTGCCATCCCCCTTATCCAGACCGAAATGCGCGCGGGCGATGCGATCCTGGTCAAGGGCTCGAACGGGGTGGGCCTGTCCCGCCTCGTCGCTGCCCTTGCCGACGCCGCGCGCGACGGAGATACGAACTGATGCTCTACTGGCTTGCCCAGACGCTCGATTTCGCGGGGGTGTTCAACCTCATCCGCTACCTGTCCTTCCGCGCCGGCGCGTCCATCGCGACGGCGCTGCTGATCGGCCTCGTCATCGGCCCCCGCTTCATCGGCTGGCTGCGCGTGCGGCAGGGCAAGGGGCAGCCGATCCGCGACGACGGCCCGCAAAGCCACCTCGCCAAGCGCGGCACGCCCACCATGGGCGGCCTCATGATTCTGACGTCGATGGTGGCGTCCGTGCTGCTGTGGATGGACCTTTCCTCCATCTATGTCTGGGCCTGTTTGTTCGTGACGCTGGGTTTCGGCGCGATCGGATTTCTCGACGATTATGACAAGGTGACGAAGGCCAGCCACAAGGGGCTGTCGGGCAAGGCGCGGCTGGCCGCCGAATTCCTGATCGCGGGGATCGCGGCATGGATGATCGTCCACAGCCACGGCAACACCGCGCTCTACGTGCCCTTCTACAATGGTCCTGCGATCGAGCTTGGCCCCTTCTATTTCTGCTTCGCGGCCTTCGTCATCGTGGCGTTCGGCAACGCTGTGAACCTGACCGATGGCCTCGACGGCCTCGCCACCATGCCGGTCATCATCGCCAGCCTTGCCTTCCTGCTGATCGTCTATCTGGTCGGTCGCGCGGACTTTGCTGAATATCTGGGCATTCCGCATGTGCCGGGGGCGGGCAACCTCGTCATCCTGTGCGGCGCGATCATCGGTGCTGGCCTTGCTTTCCTCTGGTTCAACGCGCCGCCCGCCGCCGTCTTCATGGGCGACACCGGCTCCCTCGCGCTGGGCGGCACGATCGGCGTGATCGCCGTCACCGCGCATCATGAGATCGTGCTGGGGATCATCGGCGGCCTCTTCGTTGTGGAAGCGATGAGCGTCATCATCCAGGTCTTCTTCTACAAGCGCACCGGCAAGCGCGTGTTCAAGATGGCGCCGATCCACCATCACTTCGAACAGATGGGCTGGGCCGAACCGACCGTTGTAATCCGATTCTGGATCATCGCCTTCGTGCTGGCGCTCGCCGGCCTCGCGACGTTGAAGCTGCGATGATCGTCAGCAGCGCCTTTGCGGGCAAGAGCTACGCGGTTCTCGGCCTCGCCCGTTCGGGGCTCGCCACGGTGGAGACGCTGGTGGCGAGCGGCGCGCGCGTCGTCGCCTGGGACAGCCGGGAGGAAGCGCGCGCTCTGGTGGAAGCAACGGCCGAACTTGGCGATCCGATGGAGATCGACCTTGCCGGCTTCGATGGCATCGTGGTGTCGCCGGGCGTGCCCCTCAATCGCCACCCCATCGCCATGCGCGCGAAGATCGCCGGCGTCCCCATCATCGGCGACATCGAACTGTTCGCGCTCGCCCGCCCGACTCTCCCGCCGCACAAGGTGGTGGGCATCACCGGCACCAACGGCAAGTCGACCACCACGGCGCTGATCCACCACATCATCAGCCAGGCGGGCCTGCCCACCGTCATGGGCGGCAATATTGGCCTGCCGATCCTCAGCCAGCCGCCGCTGGAGCCGAACCTCAAGGGCGCGGGCGTCTATGTGCTGGAACTGT
The DNA here is from genome assembly GCF_042678845.1 of Sphingobium olei. NCBI lineage: Bacteria > Pseudomonadati > Pseudomonadota > Alphaproteobacteria > Sphingomonadales > Sphingobiaceae > Sphingobium > Sphingobium olei. The sequence goes on from NZ_JBHTLS010000135.1 coordinate 105,258, forward strand.
CGAGCTACCAGATCGACCTGACGCATAGCCTGGATTGCGACGTCGCGGTGCTGCTCAACATCACGCCCGATCATCTCGATCGCTATGACGGATTCGAGGGCTATGTCGCATCCAAGGCGCGGCTGTTCGGGATGCAGTCGCCGGATCATGTCGCGGTGATCGCGACGGAGGATGAGCCGAGTCGGGGGATTGCTCAGGGTTTGAACTCCAGAGTGGTCAAAGTCGCCTCGACCGATATCGATCCCGACGACCAACTTAGCTGGCCCGCTTTGCAGGGGCCGCACAATGCGCAGAATGTGGCTGTCTCGGTCGCTGTCGCACAGGCGCTCGGCATCGACGAAACGACCATCGCCAACGCGCTCGCAAGTTACGCCTCGCTCCCCCACCGGATGCAGGCGGTGGGCACGCGCAACGGCGTCCTCTACGTCAACGACAGCAAGGCGACCAATCCCGCCTCGACCGCGCCCGCGCTCGCCGCCTGGCCGGCGAAGGACGGCAAGGCGCGCATCCACTGGATCGTCGGCGGGCTCGCCAAGACTGATAATCTGGACGAATGCGCGCCGCATTTCGGCAATGTGGCCCACGCCTACACCATCGGCGAAGCGGGCCATATGTTCGCCGATCTGCTGCGCCCGCATATGGCGGTGGATGACAGCGAGATGCTAAGCGCCGCCGTCCGCCGCGCGGCGCGTATCGCCCAGCCGGGCGACATCGTGCTGCTGTCGCCGGCCTGCGCCAGTTTCGACCAGTTCCGTGACTTCGAAGCGCGCGGGGACGCCTTCGTCGCGGCGGTCGAGGCGCTCGAATAGGATCTTATGGGGGGCTGCGGGGCATGAACAGGGAAGGCGGAACGGGCATGTTCAGACCGGGCGAACTGGTGAAGGGCTTCAAGGGCCGCACCGTCCCGCGCGAGCGGACCGCGCTCGCCATCTGGTTCTGGGAGATCGACCGCGTCCTCCTGTCGCTGATCGTCACGCTGATGGCGATCGGCCTCGTCGCCGTCGCCGCCGCCTCGCCCGTCGCCGCGATCGACCGGTCGACCGCGACGGTCGCCGTCAATCCGCTCATCTATTTCTACCGCCAGCTGATGTGGGTGTTCCTGGGCCTGCCCATCATGCTGGTCATCTCCATGCTGCCCCGGCCGCAGGCGCGGCGGCTCGCCATCTTCTTCTGCGCCTTCTTCTTCCTGATGCTGCTGGCGGTGCCGATCCTGGGCAGCACGGTGAACGGCGCGAAACGCTGGATCGACCTGCCCGGCTTCCGGTTCCAGCCCTCTGAATTCCTCAAGCCCGCCTATGCCGTCACCATCGCCTGGCTGCTGTCGCTGCGCGCGAAGGATAAGACTTTGCCGGTGATGCCGCTGACCGGCGCGATGACGCTGCTGATCGCGGCGGTGCTGATGCGCCAGCCCGACTTCGGCCAGACCGTGATCTTCCTCGCCTGCTGGGGCTGCCTGCTGCTACTGTCAGGGCTGGAGATGCGCTGGATCGCGATGCTGGGCGGCGCGGGCCTCGCGGGCCTTGTCGCTGTCTATATGTTCTATGAAAACGGGCGTCAGCGGATCAACGACTTCTTAGGCATCGGCGTCCAGATGGACACCGGGCCGGACCAGACCGATCTTGCGTTCCGCACCATCACCCATGGCGGCTTCACCGGCGTCGGGCCGGGCGGCGGGCAGAACAAGTTCCGCCTGCCCGAAGCGCATACCGACTATATCTTCTCGGTCATCGGGGAGGAGTTCGGCCTGCTCGCCTGCATCGCCATCGCCTGCGTCTATCTCGCCATCGTCGTCCGTGTGCTGCTGCGCCTGCTGGACGAGGAGGACAATTTCACCATCCTCGCCGCCGCCGGCCTCACCACCCAGTTCGGGTTGCAGGCGATCATCAACATGGGCGTCAATGCGCAGATTTTTCCGTCGAAGGGCATGACGCTGCCCTTTATCAGCTATGGCGGCTCCTCTATGCTGGCGCTTTGTATCGGCGTCGGCCTGCTGCTCGCATTCACGCGGCGCAATCCCTTCATGGGTCGGCACACGGTCGTCAAATGGAGTGGTCGATGAGCATTTCCCGTCACTTCGTCCTCGCCGCCGGGGGGACGGGGGGTCATATGATTCCCGCCCATGCCGTAGCGGAGGAACTGATGGCGCGGGGCCATCGCGTGGCGCTGGTCACCGACGAGCGCGGCGCGAAGATCCCCGGTATCTTCGAGAGCGCGCAGGTTCACGTCATGCCCGCCGGACGCATGACGAAGAACCCGATGAGCTGGCCCGGCGCGCTGAAGGCGATCCTCGCCGGACGCGCCATGGCCCGCCGCCTCAACGAAACATTCCGCCCGACTGCCGTGGTGGGCTTCGGCGGCTATCCGGCGATGCCCGCGCTGCTGGGCGCGCTGGCGGATGGCATCCCGACCGCCATCCACGAACAGAATGCCGTGCTGGGCCGCGTGAACCGCCTGCTCGCGGGCCGGGTCAATGCCATCGCCACCGCCTATCCCGATGTACAGCGTTTGAAGCCTCGTCATGCCGACAAGGTGCATCTGGTCGGCAATCCGGTGCGCGAGGAAGTGAAGCAGCTGCGCGAAGAGGAATTCCCCGCTCTGACCGACGAAAGCGTGTTCCGCGTGCTCGTGATCGGCGGCAGCCAGGGCGCGACCATATTGTCGAGCGTGGTGCCCGAGGGATTGTCCATGCTGCCCGTCGCGCTGCGCCGCCGGCTTCAGGTGACGCAGCAATGCCGCGCCGAGGACATCGAGCGCGTGCGGAAGGTCTATGCGGAGATGGAAATCCCCGCCGACCTTGCCACCTATTTCAACGATGTGCCCGAAAAGCTCGGCTGGTCGCATCTGGTGATCGCGCGGGCAGGCGCGTCGACGCTGGCGGAACTCACCTGCGCGGGCCGGCCGGCGATCCTCATCCCGCTGCCCAGCGCCATGGACGATCACCAGACCGCCAACGCCCGTGAAATGACCGAGGCGGGCGGCGCGCGCACCATCCCGCAGGCGCGCTTCACCGCCGTCGAACTCGCCAAGCAGATGCAGAAGATGGCGATGGAGCCCGGCGCGCTCCAGAACGCGGCCAAGCGCGCCTGGAACTGTGGCCGCCCCAACGCTGCGCGCGACATGGCCGATCTGCTCGAAAGCATCGGCAAGGCGCCGATCATGAATGATCCTATCAAAGTCGGCCCGACGCCGACCACGCTCAATCTCCAGGGAGTTCCCGCATGAAGGGTGTCGGCACCGACATCGGCACGATCCATTTCATCGGCATCGGCGGCATCGGCATGTCCGGCATTGCCGAGGTGATGCACAATCTCGGCTACTCGGTCCAAGGGTCGGACATGGCCGAGGGCTATGTGATCGAGGGGCTGCGCAGCAAGGGTATCAAGGTGATGATCGGCCACAAGGCCGAAAATCTGGGCGATGCCGCCGTGGTCGTCACATCCACCGCGATCAAGCGCGGCAACCCGGAAGTCGAACTGGCGCTGGAAAACCGCATCCCCGTCATCCGCCGGGCGGAGATGCTGGCCGAACTGATGCGCCTCAAATCGACCGTCGCGGTGGCGGGCACGCATGGCAAGACCACGACGACCTCCATGGTCGCGGCGCTGCTCGACGCGGGCGGGGTGGACCCGACCGTGATCAACGGCGGCATCATCAACAGCTACGGCTCCAACGCGCGTCTGGGCAACAGCGACTGGATGGTGGTGGAAGCGGACGAGAGCGACGGCAGCTTCCTGCGGCTGGACGGCACGCTGGCGGTCGTCACCAATATCGACCCGGAGCATCTCGACCATTATGGCAGCTTCGACCGGGTGAAGGACGCCTTCGTCGAGTTCGTCGGCAACGTGCCTTTCTATGGCGCGGCGATGCTGTGCCTCGATCATCCGGAGGTGCAGGCGATATTGCCGCGCGTGCAGGACCGGCGGATCGTCACCTACGGCTTTTCGGCGCAGGCCGATATTCGTGGCGAGAATGTCCAGCCGATCCCCGGCGGCAACCGTTTCGACGTGCAGATCCGCGAGCGTGACGGATCGACCCGCCGGATCGAGGGGATCGAGCTGCCGATGCCCGGCCGCCATAATGTGCTGAACGCCATGGCGGCGATCGGCGTGGCGCTCCAGATGGGCATCGACGACGCGACGATCCAGACCGGCTTTGCCAAGTTCGGCGGGGTCAAGCGCCGCTTCACCAAGGTCGGTGAGATCGCGGTGGGCGGCGGCGTCGCGACCGTGATCGACGATTACGGCCATCACCCGGTCGAGATCAAAGCCGTCCTCGCCGCCGCGCGCGAAGGGGCGAAAGGCCGCGTCATCGCCGTGGTCCAACCGCACCGCTTCACCCGCCTGCACGACCTGATGGACGAGTTCCAGCAGGCCTTCAACGACGCCGACATCGTCTATGCCGCGCCCGTCTATACCGCGGGCGAGCAGCCGATCGAGGGCGTGGACAGCGCCGCGCTGGTCGCGGGATTGAAGCGGCGCGGCCACCGCAATGCCGCGACCGTGGCGGACGCGGCCGACCTTGCCGCGCACCTTGCCGCCGACATCCAGGCCGACGACATGGTCATCTGCCTTGGCGCAGGCGACATCACCAAATGGGCGGCGGGCCTTGCGCCTGCGGTCGCGGGAAAAGCGAAGGAAGCGGCCTGATGTTCGAGCTGTTCGCCGTTGGCCTCGAAATGCAGAAGCGCATGATCGACGCGCAGATGAAGGGCATCGAAGTCGCACGCGACATGGTCGAGGCGGCGCAGCGCCAGGTCGAGGTCGGACGCGCGGCAGGCCAGGCGGGCGAAGCCAATATGCGCGCGATGAAGGGCTGGATGAACCTGTGGGGTTTTCGTTCTTGAGCGAAACCCTCGCCCTTCCTCCGGTTCGCGGTTCGCTGAAAGCCGATGCCCCGCTCGCGCCGCTCGTCTGGTTCAAGGCGGGCGGGGCGGCGCAATGGCTGTTCGAGCCGCAGGATGGCGATGACCTGTCCGCCTTCCTGCGTAACCTCGATCCTGCCGTGCCGGTGATGGCGCTCGGCCTCGGCTCCAACCTCATCGTCCGCGACGGCGGCGTGCCGGGCGTGGTCGTGCGCCTGGGCAAGCCCTTCGCGAAGGTCGAGCGGCTGGATGCGACGACGCTCACCTGCGGCGGCGGCGCGTCGGGCATCCTCGTTTCGTCGACAGCGCGGGATGCGGGCATATCGGGGCTGGAGTTTCTCCGCTCCATCCCCGGCACGGTCGGCGGGTTCGTCCGCATGAACGGCGGCGCCTATGGGCGCGAGACGCGCGATATCTTGGTGGAGGCGAATGTCGTGCTGCGTTCGGGCGAGCAGGTGATGCTCTCCAACGCCGATCTTGGCTATACCTATCGCCATTCGACCCTGCCCGAGGGCGCGGTGGTGGTCAGCGCGACCTTTCGCGGCCATCCCGGCGAACCCGCCGCGATCCAGGCAGAAATGGACCGCATCGCCGCCGCGCGCGAGGAAAGCCAGCCGCTGCGCAGCAAGACCGGCGGATCGACCTTCAAGAACCCGGCCGGTCACAAGGCATGGCAGTTGGTGGATGAAGCCGGCTGTCGCGGCCTGACGATCGGCGGCGCGCAGGTGAGCGAGAAGCACACCAATTTCCTCCTGAACACAGGCGACGCCACCAGCGCCGACATCGAGGCGCTGGGCGAGGAAGTCCGCCGCCGCGTGAAAGAGAAAAGCGGAATAGAATTGGAATGGGAAATTCAGCGGGTGGGGTTGGCGAAGTGAGCCGTGGCCCCTGGCATGTCGCCGTCCTGATGGGCGGCTGGTCGGCGGAACGGCCGGTGTCGCTGTCGAGCGGGGAGGGCGTCGCCAAGGCGCTGGAATCGCGCGGCCATCGCGTCACGCGCATCGACATGGACCGCGACGTCGCCCAGCGCCTGGCCGAAGCGAAGGCCGACGTGGTGTTCAACGCGCTGCACGGCGTTCCCGGCGAGGACGGCACGATCCAGGGCCTGATGGACCTGATGGGCCTCACCTACACGCATAGTGGCCTTGCCACCTCCGTCATCGCCATCGACAAGCAACTGACCAAGCAGGCGCTCGTGCCCCATGGCATTCCGATGCCCGGCGGTCGCATCGTCGAGAGTGAGAGCCTGTTCGACGGCGACCCGCTGCCGCGCCCCTATGTGCTGAAACCCGTCAACGAAGGCAGCTCGGTCGGCGTCGCCATCGTCACGGCGGAGGGCAATTACGGTAACCCGATCGCTCGCGACAGCGTGGGGCCGTGGCAGGATTTCCCGCAGCTTCTGGCGGAGCCCTATATTCGCGGCCGCGAATTGACGACCGCCGTGCTGGGGGATGAGGCGCTGCTGGTCACCGAGTTGCGGCCCAAGAGCGGCTTCTACGATTTCGATGCCAAATATACCGACGGCATGACAGAGCATGTCTGCCCCGCCGACATCCCGGCGGAGATAGGCGAGGCGTGCAAGGCGATCGCGCTGCGCGCCCACCAGCTGCTCGGGTGCAAGGGGGCGTCCCGGTCCGACTTCCGCTGGGACGACAATCAGGGCGTCGAGGGATTGTTCCTGCTGGAGGTGAACACCCAGCCGGGCATGACGCCGCTCAGCCTTATGCCCGAACAGGCGGCGAAGCTGGGCATTGACTATGCGACTCTGGTCGAGACTATTGTCGAGGAGGCGCTGAACCGCGCCGCAAAGCCACAGGGGGCGGGACAGGCAGATGGCTGAGGCACGGATCAGGCGGGGCGGCACCGCGCGGCTGGGCAGCACCCGCGTCAGCGCGGGCGGCCGGGCGGCGAAGGGCGGCCGGGGCCGCGCGCTCAAGCGCCGCAGCTGGATCGACCAGCTTATCGAACTGCTGCCGTTCAGCGAGGCGACGCTTCAGCGCATGGCGAGCTGGGCGATCGTCGGGATCGTCGGCGGCCTGGTCATCGCCATCGCCATCTTCGCCGGCGTGCCGGGCATGATGAAGCAGCAGGCGGCGGAGATCGCCGCCCGCGCCGGTTTCGAGGTGGACAAGGTGGAGGTGCGCGGCGTCGAGCGGATGGACGAACTGCCCGTCTACAATATCGCGCTGGGCCAGGTGGACCGTTCCATGCTCTCGCTCGACCTGCCCAAGGTGCGCGAGGAGATGCTGAAACTCGGCTGGGTCAAGGACGCGCGCATTTCCCGCCGCCTGCCCGACACGCTGGTGGTGGACATCGTGGAGCGCGATCCGGTGGCGGTGTGGCAGCATGAAGGGCAGCTGCACCTGATCGACGTCAACGGCGTGGTGCTTCAGTCGGTGTCGACCAGCGCAATGCCCGACCTGCCGCTGGTCGTCGGTCCCAACGCCAACCGCCAGACCGCCGGCCTCAACAAGCTGATGGAAAACGCCCCCGCCTTGAAGCCCATGCTGGCGGGCGCGACCTGGGTCGGGAACCGGCGCTGGGACTTGCGCTTTCAATCCGGAGAGACGCTCTCCCTGCCGGAGGGCGAGAAGGACTCCGCATCGGCACTAGTCAATTTCGCGCGGATGGACGGGGTGAACCGCTTGCTGGGGCGCGGCATCGTGAAGTTCGACATGCGCGATCCCGACCGGTTCGTCCTCCGCCTGCCGCAGGGCCGGGTGGAGGAGAAGCCGGCGGATGACGTGAAGCCGGCGGACGTGGGCGAGGAAGGCTGAGGACGATGGCGCAGCCCAAGGTCGAAAAGCTCATCACGGCGGTCGACATTGGCTCATGGAAAGTGTCGGCGCTGATCGCCGGCCGTACCGACACCGGCGAACTCGCGATCCTGGGCACCGGCCAGCGGGAAAGCCGAGGCGTGCGGCGCGGCTTCATCGCGGACATGGAACGTACCGAACTCGCCGTGCGCGAGACGGTGGAGCAGGCCGAGCGTGTCGCGGGCACCAATATCGAGGATGTGTGGGTCAGCTTTTCGGGCGGGAGCCTGGTCAGCGATGTCGTCACGGTCGAGCGCGACATGGGCGGCTATCGCGTGGAGCAGGCGGACATCGACGACCTGCTGACCACCGGGCAGCAGGGCATCGACCCGGACGGGCGGGTGGTGCTCCATGCGCAGCCGACCTGCTTCACCATCAACGGCAAGGTGCCGGTCAAGAAGCCGCTGGGGATGCATGCCGACCTGCTGGGCGTCGACATCCATGTCGTGCTGGCGGACGGCGCGCCGCTCGCCAACCTGGACCTGTGCGTGCGCGGTGCGTACCTCAACGTCAATTCGATCGTCGCTTCCCCGATCGCCACGGGCCTTGCATGCCTGTCGGAGGAGGAGCGCGACCTGGGCGTGGCGCTGGTGGAGCTGGGCGCGGGCGTCACCAACGTCTCGCTCTATGCCGGCGGGATGCTGGTCGGGCTCCACTCCATTCCGATGGGCGCGTCCGACATTACCGATGACATCGCGTCGGCCTTCGGCATCCGCCGCAGCCAGGCAGAGCGGATCAAATGCTTCTACGGGTCCGCGATGCAGAACCCGCGCGACTTTCGCGAGATGATCGAGATCGCGCCGCCCCATGGCGACGCCGCGCTGCCGGGGCAGGTGGCGGGGCCGAACGCGGAGGGCGGCAAGATCACGCGCGCGGCGCTGGTCGGCGTCATCTGCGAACGGCTGAACCAGATCATGATCGAAGTGAATGCCGCGCTGTCCGGCATGGGGTTCAACTCCACCGGGCGGCAGGTGGTGCTGACCGGCGGCGGCGCGGAAATGAAGGGCATCGCCGACTATGCGCAGGGCGCGCTGGGCCGGGCAGTGCGGGTCGGGCGGCCGAGGGGCTTGTCCGCCATGCCCGAAGCGCATAGTGGCCCTGCCTTCGCGACATTGGCGGGCCTTGCGCTTTACGGCGCTTCCAACCCGGTTGATCTCCGCGCCATGGCGCCCGCGCCGCAGACGGTCCATCGTCTGGGCGCGCCGATATGGTGGCAACGGATGATGCGCGCGATCAAGACGAACTATTGAACGAAATTGGACGAAGACGAAAATAGCTGGTGAAATCCCCTATTTTCTGGTGTTAACAGTATATGACGGTGTCGCTTCCTGACGAGGAAGCCGAGGGAGCAGTAATTATGAGCATTGAGATCAGCCCGCCTCATGTGGACGAACTGAAGCCGCGCATCGCGGTGATCGGCGTCGGCGGCGCGGGCGGCAATGCCATCGCCAACATGATTGCCGCATCGGTGGAGGGCGTGGACTTCATCGTCGCCAATACCGACGCGCAGGCGCTGAACAGCTCGCCGGCCGAACGCCGCATCCAGCTCGGGCCGCAGATCACCGAGGGCCTGGGCGCGGGATCGCGGCCGGAAATCGGCAAGGCGGCCGCCGAAGAGACGATCGTGTCGGTCGAGCAGGCGCTGGAAGGCGCGCATATGTGCTTCATCACCGCCGGCATGGGCGGCGGCACCGGCACCGGCGCTGCCCCCGTCATCGCCAAGGCGGCGCGGGATCGCGGCATCCTGACCGTCGGCGTCGTGACCAAGCCCTTCACCTTTGAGGGCAATCGCCGCATGAAATCGGCGGAGGCGGGGATCGAGGAGCTTCAGAAGCATGTCGATACCCTCATCGTCATCCCGAACCAGAATCTGTTCCTGATCGCCAACCCCAACACCACCTTCAAGGAAGCCTTCCAGATGGCGGACGAGGTGCTGCAGCAGGGCGTGCGGTCGATCACCGACCTCATGATCATGCCGGGCCTCATCAACCTGGACTTTGCCGACGTGCGGTCGGTGATGGGCGAGATGGGCAAGGCGATGATGGGCACCGGCGAGGCGGAAGGTGACGGCCGTGCGCTTCAGGCGGCGGAAAAGGCGATCGCCAACCCGCTGCTCGACGGCGTGTCGATGCGCGGCGCAAAGGGCGTGATCGTTTCCATTGTCGGCGGCGACGACATGCGCCTGATGGAAGTCGACGAAGCCGCCAACCATATCCGCGAACTGGTCGATCCCGACGCGAACATCATCTGGGGCAGCGCGTTCAACGACAATCTCAACGGCAAGATCCGCGTATCGGTGGTCGCAACCGGTATCGACAATGATGTCGGCGCGCAGGCGCAGCCGCTGACCCAGCCGTTCAGCTTCGCCAGCCGTCCTGCCGTCTCCGTGCCGCAAACCCCGGCGGCCGCGCCGCGCGCGAGCGTGACGCCGCCGGCCGCAGCCGCCAAGCCCGCGCCGCAGCCGGAGCCCGAGGCGCTGGAACTGGACGTACCCGAAGCGCCTGCCCCGGTGCAGCCTGCCGCCGCGCAGCCTACGCCGGCGCCGTTCGCGCCGCCTAAGCCCGCCGCCGTCTTCTCGGACGAAGATCCCGACCAGGACGAACTGGTGCTGGGCGAAGACAGCGCCGAACCTGTCGCGACCCAAGCCGCGCCCGCCGCTCCGGCCCAGCCCGCCCCGCGCGTCGCGACCGGCGGCACGCTGTTCGAGCGCATGGCCGGCCTGACTCGTGGAACGGACAAGGCGGCTGGTGCGGATGATGCCGCAGCGCCGGGCGTGGACATTCCCCGTTTCCTCAATCGCCAGAGCAACCAATAAGGCAGGCGCGGTTCGCCGCGTCGTCATGAAAGCGCGCCGTCGACCGTCAAAGGCGGTCCGGCGCGCTTTTTCGTGGCGTCCATTTCCCATTCAGCAGGACTCTGGTTAAGGCTCCACCGTGACACGCATTTCCCTCCTGATCCCCGGCCTTGCTCTCCTCTCCGTCGCGCCGCTTTCCGCCCACGCGCAATCGGACCAGTCGCAACTGACTCGCCCCATTGGCGCGGCCGACCTCAACAGCAATCTTGCCCGGCTGGCGTCCAACCCGCGCGATATCGCCGCGCTGATCGGTGCGGGGGAGGCCGCGCTGGCGCTGGACGATCCGCGCGCGGCCGCCGGCTTCTTCGCGCGCGCCGAAGCGATCCAGAGCGGCAACGGCCGCGTGAAAGCGGGCCTTGGCCGCGTGATGCTGAAGCTCCAGAACCCGGCCGAGGCGCTGCGCCAGTTCGATCAGGCGACGCGCTTGGGCTATCCCGATGCGACCATCCTGTCGGACCGCGCGCTGGCAAAGGATATGTCCGGCGATCAGGCGGGCGCGCAGCGCGACTATCAGGCTGCTCTTGCCCGAACCCCGCAGGACGACGAACTGATCCGCCGCTATGCCGCCTCGCTCGGCATCTCGGGACAGGTGGAGGCTGCCGACAAGGTGCTGGAACCGTTGCTCTATAAAAGCGACCGGGCGGCGTGGCGCTATCGCGCGTTCATCTATGCGATGAACAACAAGCAGGCGGACGCGCGGAAGGTCGCGCTCCAGACCCTGCCCGAACAGCTCGCCACGGCGCTGACGCCTTATATGCAGAAAATGCCCTATCTGACGCCAGCGCAGAAGGCGGCGGCGGTCCATTTCGGCCATTTCCCGCAGCAGGTCGGCACCAGCATCGCCGCGATCGTGCCGACGCCGCCCGCGCCGGGCATCAACGTTGGAACGCGCGCGCCCGTGACCGTCGCCGCCGCGCCGACGACAGCGCCCGCCAAGCCGCTGAGTCGCGCGGAACAGCGCCGCCAGCAGCGTGAGGCCGAAAGGCTCGCCCGGGCGCAGGCGCGCAACCCGCAGCAGCCCGCCCGAACGCCGACCCAGGTCGCGCAGGCGACGACGACCCCGCCGTCCCCCGCTACGCGTACGCCCGCGCCCACCACCACCACGCAGCCGCTTACGCCCCAGAATCGCCCCGGCCAGACGGCGTCCGCACCAGCGCAGTCGACGCCGACTCTGCCGCAGCCGGCCCCGTCGCAACCGGCACCGTCTCAGCCGACTTCGTCGCAGCCTGCGCGGACCGTGCCTGCGCCTTCGCCCTCCACTTACGCCTCGGCCACGCCAGCGGCGAGCGGACCGGCCTCCGCAGCGAGAGGCGAGGTTCAGGGGCCGCCAGCGCCCGGTTTCGAGTCGATGGATACCCGCGCGCGCCAGACTGCATCTCCATCGCCGGTGCCCTCTTCCCCGACGCCGTCGCAACCCGCGCCAGCCGCGCTCGCCGCTGCAACGCCGCCATCCTCAACGGCACCAGCCGCGCCGGCCGCGCCGCAGCCCAATCCGGAGGCGACCCGCACGCTCGCGGACATCATCCGCGCGATCGACGTCCCCGAAACGGAACGGGCGACCAGCGTCGCGGCGGTCGATCTGGATGAGATCGCCACCCTACAGGCCCAGCGCCGTGCCGAACGGCAGGCCGCCGCCAAGGCAGCGGCCGACAAGGCGAAGAAGGAGGCTGCGGCCAAGGCAAAGGCCGAAGCCGACGCCAAGGCGAAGAAGGAGGCGGAAGAGAAGAAGCGCCTTGCCGCCAACCCCTCGCGCAACTGGTTGCAGGTGGGCGTAGGCCAGAGCAAGTCCGCGCTCGGCTTCACCATGAAGCGGCTGCGCGGCAAATATGGCAGCCTTGCCCCGCAGGATGCGTGGAGCGCCAGCTGGGGCCGCACCAACCGCCTGCTGGTCGGGCCTTTCTCCAGCTTCACCCGCGCCAAGGATCTGGAAGCGAAGCTGAGAGCCGACGGCGCGGACGTGTTCGCGTGGAAAAGCGACGCCGGGGAGGTGGTGGAAAGGCTGGGAGGCGAGTAAGAGGCCGGGCATGACCAGCCTTGCGTCCTATGCCTGCCATCCCGATCGAAGCCGCGGCCGCCTCCATGGCGAAGAGGGCGGCGAGGTGCGCGGGCCGCGCGACGTCTACCAGCGCGACCGCGACCGCATCATCCATTCCATCGCCTTCCGCCGCCTGCGCCACAAGACGCAGGTGTTCGTATCGCCCGATGGCGACCATTTCCGCGTCCGCCTGACCCACAGCCTGGAGGTGGCGCAGATCGGCCGCACCACCGCCCGCACGCTCGGCCTCAACGAGGATCTGACCGAAGCGCTCTGCCTTGCCCACGACATCGGCCATCCGCCCTTCGGCCATGCCGGGGAGGATGCGCTGGAAGTCGCGCTAGAGGCGCATGGCGGCTTCGATCATAATGCGCACACGCTGCGCACGCTGATGCTGCTCGAAAGTCCCTATCCGCGTTTCCGGGGCCTTAATCTCAGCTGGGAAATGCTGGAGGGCCTCGCCAAGCATAACGGCCCGGTCCTGAAACCCGGCTGGGCGATGCGGGAGCTGGATGCGATGTTCCCGCTGGACTTGCCCAGCCATGCTTCGCTGGAGGCGCAGCTGGCGGCAATTTCCGACGATATCGCCTATGACAACCATGACATAGACGATGGGCTGCGCGCGGGCCTGCTGGTGCTGGACCAGTTGCTGGAGGTGCCGTTCGTCGCGCGCTGCTGGGACCGGGTGCGCGCCCGTTATCCTGATGTGCCGCAGGACCGGCTGCTGCGCGAACTGGTGCGCGAACAGATCGGCGTCATGGCGAACGACCTTATCGAAGCGACCCGCCGCAACATCGCCGCGTCGGGGGTGGAGACGGTGGAGGATGTCCGCGCCTTCGGGGACACTTTGGTCTGCTTCTCGCCCGAGCTGGCCGCGCAGGAACGCGACCTCAAGCGCTTCATGTATGCGACGCTCTACCATCATCCCGAGCAGCTGGCCGCCGCCGATCGCGCGCGCGTGATCGTCGCGGACCTGTTCCGCGCCTATCAGGCCGATCCCCGGCTGATGCCGGACGAATGGCGCGACGACTGCGCGCTGGAGGAACCGTCCCGCAGCCGCCACATCGCCGATTTCATCGCCGGCATGACGGATCGCTACGCGGAAAAGCGCCACGCCGAAATCTATGGCGTTCCCGTTCTGGCGGATTGACGCGCCCCGTCCTTTGCCGCAAGGCGCTGCATGTCTCCGCCGGATTCGTCGGGCGGGCACGATGCGGGAGAGTATGGGTCGCCTTTCAGGCGTCGCCCGTCGCCGAAGGAGCAACCGCCCCGGAATCTCTCAGGCCAAAGGACCGCATCGCGCGCAGGGCGCTCTGGAAAGCGGACGGTTTCCCGTCCCACCGAAGGGGTAAGCCATGTGGCCGCAAGGCCGCTGGTCAAAGCTCTCAGGTCCCGTGACAGAGGGGGTGGCAGCAAGGATGCCCTTCGGGCAGACCATGGCTGTCGCCACGCGACTCATCACGGAAAGGCCGGCCCTTCATGACCGCCAACGACGACATCGCCCATCTGGAAGAAGAGCTGCCGTTGCAGGAACTGCCGCTCGATGGCTGGCACCGGGCGCAGGGCGCGCGGATGGTCGGCTTTGCCGGCTATCACATGCCGATCCAGTATGAAGGCATCATGGCCGAACATCTGTGGACGCGCGACCATGCCGGCCTGTTCGATGTCAGCCATATGGGCCAACTGACTTTCTCCGGCGAGGGCGTGGATGAGGCGCTGGAGCATCTGCTGCCCGCTGACATCAAGGGGTTGAAGCCCTTCCGCCAGCGCTATTCGATGTTGCTGGATGAGGAAGGCGGCATCCTCGACGACCTGATGGTCTCGCGGCTGGGCGGTGATGCCTTCGATGGCGCGGCCATCTATATGGTGGTCAACGGCGCGACCAAATATGACGATATCGGCTGGATGATCGAACATCTGCCCGACGAAGTCGTGATGAACCATATGGACGAGCAGGCTCTGCTCGCCTTGCAAGGCCCCGAGGCGGGCGAGGCGCTAGCGGCGCTGATCCCCGAAACCGCCGATCTTCTCTTCATGCAGTCGGGCCTCTTCACCTGGCGGGGCGTCCCGCTGTGGATCAGCCGGTCGGGCTATACCGGCGAGGACGGGTTCGAGATCAGCGTGCCGGCGCAGGATGTCGCGCTGCTCGCCGACGCGCTCTGCGCCTTGCCGCAAGTCAAGCCCATCGGCCTTGGCGCGCGCGATTCGCTGCGGCTGGAGGCAGGTCTGCCGCTCTACGGCCACGATCTCAGCCCCGCCGTCAGCACCATCGGCGCGGACCTGGGCTTTGCAATCGGCAAGCGCCGGCGCGAAGAGGGGGGCTTCATCGGCCACGCGCGCGTCGTGAAGGAACTGACCGAAGGGCCGGCCCGCAAGCGCGTCGGCCTCAAGATAGATGGCCGCCTGCCCGCACGCGAGGGCGCGACGATCCACGCCGGGTCGGCTGTCGTCGGCGAAGTCACGTCTGGCGGTTTCGCGCCCAGCGTCGGCGCACCCATCGCCATGGGCTGGGTTGACCTGGCCCATGCCGCCATCGGCACGCCGCTCGAAATCGAGGTGCGCGGCAAGCGCCTGTCCGCCGCGGTCGCGCCGATGCCGTTCGTGCCGCACCGCTATCGCCGCAAGGCCTGATCCTTTTTCGCCAAGGGGAGTATATCGATGAGCCGTTATTTCACTGACGAACATGAATGGATCGATGTCGAGGGCGAGATCGCCACGGTCGGCATCACCGATTATGCGCAGGAGCAGCTGGGCGACATCGTGTTCGTCGAACTGCCGGCTGAAGGCACGACCTTCGAAAAGGGCGATGACGCCGCGGTGGTGGAATCGGTCAAGGCCGCTTCGGATGTCTATGCCCCGATCTCGGGCGAAGTCGTCGAAACCAACAGCGCGTTGGACGACGAGCCGGCGCTGGTGAACAGCGATGCGGAAGAAGATGGCTGGTTCTTCAAGCTGCGCGTCACCGACGCTGGCGAGCTGGAAGGCCTGATGAACGAAGCCGCCTACAAGAAGTTCGTCGCGAGCCTTTGATCTTTTACTTTCCCCTCCCGCTTGCGGGAGGGGTCAGGGGAGGGCGTGTGGCGCCGTCTCCGTAACAGGCCCTCCCCCGGCCTCTCCTGCAAGCGGGAGGGGAGATGAAGGGGTGAGGGGAGTGGAGAATGAAATGCGCTACCTACCCCTTACCGACAGCGACCGGCAGGCGATGCTCTCCGTCATCGGCGCGTCGTCGATCGACGATCTGTTCGTGGACGTGCCCGCCGAAGCGCGGCTGCCCGGCACCATTCCCGGCCTGCCGGACCATGCCAGCGAGCTGGCCGTCGAACGCCACATGAGCGCGCTAGCACGGCAGAATCTGTCGGCGGGGGAAGCGCCCTTCTTCCTGGGGGCAGGGGCCTATCGCCACCATGTCCCCGCCAGCGTCGATCATCTGATTCAGCGCGGCGAGTTCCTGACCGCCTACACGCCCTACCAGCCTGAAATCGCGCAGGGCACGCTGCAGGTGCTGTTCGAATTCCAGACGCAGGTCGCGCGCCTGCTGGGCTGCGACGTTGCCAACGCCTCCATGTATGACGGATCGACCGCCTGCTGGGAAGCGATCGGAATGGCGCGCCGGGTCACGAAGCGCGCCAAGGCGCTGCTCTCCTCCGGCCTGCACCCGCATTATGTCTCCGTCGCGCAGACGATGGCGAAATTCACCGGCGACGCACTGGTGCATGACGCGCCGACGCTCGACGCCGCGACCGACATGGACGCGCTGATCGCAGCCATCGACAAGGATACGAGCTGCGTCGTCGTCCAATATCCCGACATCCTCGGCCGCATTTCTGACCTGACCCCGCTGGCCGAGGCCGCCCATGCGGCGGGCGCGCTGCTGGTCGCGGTCGTGACCGAGCCGGTGGCGCTGGGCGCGATCAAAGCGCCGGGTCATATGGGCGCGGACATCGTCGTGGGCGAAGGCCAGTCGATCGGCGTCGGTCTTCAGTTCGGCGGGCCCTATCTCGGCCTCTTCGCCTGCAAGCAGAAATATGTCCGCCAGATGCCGGGCCGCCTGTGCGGGGAGACGGTAGACGCGGCGGGCAAGCGCGGCTTCGTGCTGACGCTCTCCACCCGCGAACAGCATATCCGGCGTGAGAAAGCCACATCCAACATCTGCACCAATTCGGGCCTCTGCGCGCTCGCCTTCAGCATCCACATGACGCTGCTGGGCGAAAAGGGGCTGCGCCAGCTCGCCGCGCTCAACCATGGCCGTGCGGTCGAGGCTGCGGACCGGCTGGCGAAGGTGCCCGGCGTGACGTTGCTGAACGATGCCTTCTTCAACGAATTTACGCTGCTCCTGTCGGAGGATGCGCGCGAAACCGTCCGCCGCCTCGCCGACCGTGGCGTGTTGGGCGGCGTGTCGCTCGGCCGCCTCTTCCCACACGCGCCGCAACTGGGCCACGGCCTTGTCGTCGCGGTCACGGAAACCGTGACGAGCGAGGACATCGAAACATTTGCCAAGGCGCTTGAGGAGGAACTGGCATGACCATGCTCAAGGAAGGCCGTCCCACGACCCCAGCGCCCGTCGCGGGCGCGCATATGGCGCCGGGCACCGCGACCGGCAATCGCGCGCTGATGCTGGAGGAGAAGCTGATCTTCGAGATCGGCTCGACCGATACGACCGGCGTGGATTTCGATGCCGCGCCGCAGGTCGCCGGCCGCCTCGGCGCTCTCGCCCGCACCGACGCCATCGGCCTTCCCGGCCTGTCGGAGCAGGAGACGGTCCGCCATTATACCCGCCTCAGCCGACAGAATTACGCCATCGACCTCGGCCTCTTCCCGCTCGGCTCCTGCACGATGAAGCACAACCCGCGCCTCAACGAGAAGATGGCCCGGCTGCCCGGCTTTGCCGATATTCATCCGCTCCAGCCGCAATCGACGGTGCAGGGCGCGCTCGCCGTCATCAACCAGCTTGCCTTCTGGTTGATCGACCTGACTGGCATGCACGGCGTCGCCATGACGCCCAAGGCCGGCGCGCATGGCGAACTGTGCGGGCTGCTCTGCATCCGCGCCGCGCTGGAGGCGCGCGGCGACGCGCGGCAGGTGGTGCTGGTGCCCGAAAGCGCCCATGGCACCAACCCCGCCACCGCCGCCTTCTGCGGCTACAAGGTGGAGGACATCCCCGCGACGCCCGAAGGCCGCGTCGACCTGGAAGCGCTGAAAGCCCGGCTGGGGCCGGACGTCGCGGCGGTGATGATCACCAACCCCAACACCTGCGGCCTGTTCGAGCGCGACATGAAGGTCATTTCCGACGCGGTCCATGCCGCCGGGGCCTTCGTCTATTGCGACGGCGCGAACTTCAACGCCATCGTCGGCCGGGTCCGCCCCGGCGACCTTGGCGTCGATGCGATGCACATCAACCTGCACAAGACCTTCTCCACCCCCCATGGCGGCGGCGGTCCCGGCTCCGGCCCCGTGGTGCTGTCCGAGGCGCTCTCGCCCTTCGGTCCGCTGCCCTACACCGCACGGATGGCGGACGGCACGATCCACCTTATCGAGGAGGAGAATGTGGGCGAAGAAATGCCGCAGAGCTTCGGCCGCATGAGCGCCTTCCACGGCCAGATGGGCATGTTCACCCGCGCGCTGACCTATATCCTGAGCCACGGCGCGGACGGCCTGCGGCAGGTGGCGGAGGATGCCGTGCTGAATGCCAATTACATCCTGCGCAGTCTGGACGACGTGCTGGATGCGCCCTTCGGCGGCAGCGGGCCATGCATGCATGAGGCGCTGTTCAGCGACAAGGGGCTGGCCGAAGGCTTCACCACGCTCGACATCGCCAAGGGGCTGATCGACGAGGGCTTCCACCCGATGACCATGTATTTCCCGCTGGTCGTCCATGGCGCAATGCTGGTCGAACCGACCGAGACCGAGAGCAAGGCAGCGCTCGACCAGTTCATCCTCGCGCTGCGCAGCCTGGCGGAGCGCGCCAAGGCCGGGGACCAGGCGCTGAAGGGCGCGCCCTATCACGCGCCGCGCCGCCGCCTGGACGAAACGCTCGCCGCGCGCAAGCCGGTGCTGACCTGGGAAGCGCCGGGGCTGGCGCAGGCGGCGGAATGATCCGTTCCTGATGCGATTGGATGGGGCGGGAGAGACTTGCTCTTCCGCTCCTTCGCGCGTTTCGGGTTATGGTTGGGCGGTCCCGCGTCAGAGGGATTGAAACATCGCCGGCTCCCTGCGATGGCGGGCACAGCAGATATGGCGAACCAGCTTTCTTCCCTCGTCGCCGCGGAACTCGCCGGCCCGGCCGATCCGCGCGCCGCCGCCATGGCGGGCGCACTCGCGGCCCGCTATCCTGACGCGGCCCGCGCGGTGCTCTTCTACGGCTCGTGCCTGCGCGAAGCCAATCTCGACGGGCTGATGCTCGATTTCTACCTCATCGTGTCGGATTATCGCGCCGCCTATGGCAAGAGCTGGCTGGCGAGGGCCAACCGGCTGATCCCGCCCAACGTCTTCCCGTTCGAACATCAGGGGCTGATCGCGAAATATGCGGTTCTGTCGGAGGCGGACTTTGCCCGGTTGAACGGGCGGCAGGCGGACAATGTCTCGGTCTGGGCGCGTTTCGCGCAGCCCTCGCGCCTGCTGTGGGCGGCCGACGACCTTGCCCGCCGCCGCGCGATCGCCGCCGTGGCGCAGGCCGCGCCGACGCTCCTTTCGCTCGCGCGGCCGATGGCCCAGGACGGGGAAGACGCGCTCGCCCTCTGGAAGACTGGCTTTGGCCTCACCTACAATGCGGAGCTGCGCGCCGAGAAGACGGGCCGCTCCCTGTCGATCGTGGACGCCGATCCTGACCGTTATCGCCGGTTCGGGGAGGCGGCGCTGGCCGACGGCCTGCCGCCGTCGCCACCCGATACGCCGGCCCTCTGGGGGCGGCTTCAACGCCGGGGCAAGCGACTGTCCGTCCTGCGCCTCGCCAAGGCCAGCTTCACCTATGCCGGCGGCATCGACTATCTCGCCTGGAAGATCAACCGCCATGCCGGGACGCAAATCGCGATCCGCCCGTGGCAGCGGCGCTGGCCGCTGATCGGCGCGCTCACTCTGCTGCCGCGGCTGTTCCGGAAAGGTGCGATCCGCTGAGCGCCATCGCCAGCGCCTGACCCAGCGCCGCCAGCGTATAGGGCTTGCGCAGCACCACATGCCCTTCGAAGTCGCCGCTTTCGCCGGTGTCGCCGGTATATCCGGTGACGAACAGCACGGGGATGTGCTGTAGATGGATGGGCAGGCTCTTCACCAGTTCCGGCCCGGTGGTGTCAGGCATCAGCACGTCGCTGACGATCAGTCCGATCTCGGGATTGTTGGTCAGCAGCCTGACCGCCTTAGACGGGTGATCGCACGCGATGGGCAGATGGCCCAGTTCGCCAAGCGCGGCCATCGTCTGGTTGAGTACGCGCGGATCGTCCTCCACCACCAGGATGCGGGTCGGCGGATGGCGCACCGGCGACAGGGCGAACGCCTCCTCCTGATCGCCAGCCGTTGCTTCCTTGGTCGAGCGCGGGAGATAGAGGTGGACGCTGCTGCCCTTGCCCGGTTCGGATTCGATGCGGATATCGCCCTCGCACTGCCGGACGAAGCCGAAAATCTGGCTGAGGCCAAGGCCCGTGCCCTTGCCAACGGGCTTGGTGGTGAAGAAGGGTTCGAAGACCCGCGCGACCACCTCGGGCGACATGCCGCACCCATCGTCCGCCACGGTCAGCACGACATAGTCGCCCGCCGCGCAATCGCCGATCTCGCCGGCCTTCACCGTCGCCTGCGCGGTGGACAGCGTCAGCCGGCCGCGCCCTTCCATTGCGTCCCGCGCGTTGACGCACAGGTTCAGGATGGCGTTCTCCATCTGGTGCCGGTCGACGAAGATGCACCAGCCGCCCGCCGCCTGCGTGAAGGTGACGATGATCTGGTCGCCGATCGCGCGGTCGATCAGGTCCGCCATTCCGGCCAGCAACGCATCGGGATCGACCGCGCTCGGCAGCAGCGGTTCGGAGCGGGCGAAGGCCAGCAGCCGGCGGGTTAGCGCCGACGCCCGGTTCGCGCCGTCCATGGCATTGTCCAGATGGCGCGACGCTTCCACCGGCTTCAGCCGCAGGTTGCGCTTGGCCAGTTCAAGGCCGCCGACGACCACGGCCAGCATATTGTTGAAATCATGCGCGATGCCGCCGGTCAGCTGGCCTACCGCGTCCATCTTCTGGATCTGGCGCAGATGCTCCTCGGCCGCCGCGCGCTCCGCCGACTCGCGCTTCAACCGCTCATAAGCGTCGGACAGTTCGGCCGTGCGTTCGGCCACCGCCCGTTCCAGCCGGTCGGCGCGCTCCGCCTCGGCTTCCGCAGCCTGCCGCGCCTTGCGCCGTTCGCTGTAAGCGGCATTGGCGAACCAGGCGGCGAACAGCACGCAGATCAGGAGCACCAGCCCCAGCAGGCGGGACGTGCGGCCGATCGTCTCGGTCCGGTCGCCCGCCAGCGTCACCGCCAGGCTGCGTTCGCGCAGCCGGTCATTCTCCGCCTTGATGACCCGGTCGAGCAGGGCAGTGATCCGCCGCACGTCGCGCGACTTGCCCGCTTCGTGGAACCGCGCCAGCGCCGCCATCTTCTGGTCATAGGTGGTGCGCAGCCCGATCTCGTTCAGCGTCGCGCCCCTCTGCGCGAAGGCGTAGCGCAGCGCCTCGACATTGCCGCTCTGCCAGTCCGTGCCCCGCGTGGCATAGCCGAGCGCCTTCAACTGGCTGCCCGCGCTGCGCCATTCGTCCTGGAACAGGCGGCCGGTGTCGGGGTCCAGGCTGATGACATAGCGCGCCAGCGTCACTTCGGCGCGGGCGGTGCGCGCCTCGAACCCGCGGGCGAGCGCGATGATCTCGAAACTATGCTGCTGTTCCGCCAACGCGCGCGCATGGTCGCGCGACGCGTTGCTCGCGGTGTAGAGCAGAAGGCCGAGCGCGCCGACCAGCAGCGCGGCAAGCAGCAACGGGACGGACCGTCGCGCGCGGGGGCGCCATCCGCGTTCCGGCTCTGTGTAAAGGTCGGCCATGGACCGTTACACTATCCCAACAAGGGCCGCCGGGAAACAACGCATGTGAACCGTTCTTAACATGCCTCGTCCCATGCGGCCCTTCCAGCCTTCAGCCGATCGCCCCGGTCGCCTTGCCCGCCGCCTCGAACATGCCGATGATCTGTTCGACCTGTTCGTCGCTATGTTCGGCGCACAGCGAACAGCGCAGCAGGAAAGTGCCTGCCGGGGTTGCGGGTGGGCGCGCCATGTTGACGTAGAGGCCAAGCTCCAGCAGCGTCTGCCACATCGCGACGGCCTGGGCCTGGTCGGTCAGGATGACGGCTATGATTGCCGATTGCGGCGTTTCCGTGCCCAGCTTGAATCCGAGGTCGGTGAGGCCTTGGTGCAGCCGCTGGCTGTTCTTCCACAAATGCGCGCGCTTCTCGCCCGCATGCATCAGCTTGCGGATGCTGGTCGCTGCGGTGGCGACGACGCTGGGCGGCAGCGACGCGGTGAAAACATAGGGACGGCAGACGAGGCGCAATATCTCGAACTTGGGGTGGTTCGACACGCAGAAGCCGCCGACGGTGCCGACCGACTTGGAGAATGTGCCGACGACAAAGTCGATATCCTTTTCGACGCCCTGCTCCTCATAGACGCCCCGGCCGTTCGCGCCGAAGAAGCCCATGCCGTGCGCTTCGTCCACCAGGATCATGCAATTGGCATGTTTGCGCACGGCCGCGACCATGGCGGGCAGGGGCGCGACGTCGCCCAGCATCGAATAGACGCCTTCCAGCACGACGAGCTTCAGCGCATCGGCCGGCAGGCGGCCGAGGCGCTTGTCCAGATCCTCGACGCTGTTGTGACGGAACCGGACGATCTCCGCATCACCCAGGAAGCAGCCATCGTAGATGGAGGCGTGGCTGTCCGCGTCCAGCACGACATAGTCGCCCTTGCCCGCCAGCGTGGAAATCACGCCCAGGTTCGCCTGATAGCCGGTCGAAAAGACCATGGCGGACGACGTGCCATAGAAATCCTTGAGCGCGTCCTCGACTTCCTTGTGGCCCTGATAGGTGCCGTTCAGCACGCGGCTGCCGGTGGTGCCTGCGCCGAAATCGTCCAGCGCCTTCTTCCCCGCGGCGACCACGTCCGGGTCGAAGGTCATGCCCATATAGTTATAGGTGCCGAGCAGGATCGTGTCCTTGCCCTTGATCACCGCCTGGGTGGGGGACTTCACCTCGTCCATGACGATGGCGAAGGGGTCGCGCACGCCCGTCGCCAGCAGCGCCTCGCGCTCGGCGATCAGCGCGTCGAACTTGGAAAAAAGGTCGCGCGCGTTGGTCGTCTCTGCGGGGGTGCGCGCGTCGTTGGCGGTGGCGGCTGCGTCGGTCATTCCATATCTTCCGTTCGGTTCGAGCAGCATCGAGCGTAGTCCAGATGCGGCTGTCGAGAACTTGTTTCCCGTCTTCTCGACTTCGGTTCTCGACAAGCTCGAACCTCCGCTCGAAACGAACGGGCTTGGCTGGGCGTCAGGCGGCGGCCTTGAGCTTCGCCACCGCATCGACCAGCTGGCCCACGGTCTCGATCTCGGCCTGCATGTTCATGGTGATGATGATGTCGAACTCATCCTCGATGGCCGCGACGAAATCCATCACCGTCAGGCTGTCCCATTCCAGGTCGCCGGCGAAGCTGGTTCCTTCGGTCAGTTCGATGCCCTTCTTGTTGAAGGGTTCGATCTGGGCGGCGACGCTGTCGAAAATTGCGCTGCGATCCGTCATTGTCGTGAAAATCTTTCCGTCAAAGCGCGGCTTTTGCCGCCTCTTCCCGCCCTTTGGCAAGCGAATAAGGCGTCAATCGGGCAGCATCGCGCCCGAATATGTGGGCCACGCGGCCGCGTCAGCGGAAATTGTCGGCGTAGGCCTGGATCTTCAGCGTCTTGGGCGGTGTCGGAATGACTTCATAGGCGATGCCATATTTGTCGGCATAGGCGACCGCCGCCTCCTGCGACGGGAAGGTCAGCTTGACCTGGCTCTGCGTGTCGCCGGACCCGGTCCAGCCGGTCAGCGGATCGGGCTTGCGGGGCTCGCTCTGCACGAAATCCAGCATCCATTTGTGGGTCAGCGCCTTGCCCGATTGCATCGCGTTCTTCTGGATCTGGTAAATGCGCGCGGTCATCGCGGGAGACTCCGGGTAAATCTTTGCGTTGCGTTGCACCAGCGTTCGCCGCCAAGTCAAGACTTGGGCGCACCCTGACGGCGGGCGTCGGCATTTTTGGTGCGCAGCGTCGCGCTGGCCGATGCGGGATCGTCGGGCCAGGGATGGCGAGGATAGCGGCCACGCATCTCCTTCGCAACGTCGCGCCAGTTGCCGGCCCAGAAACCCGGCAGGTCGCGCGTGGTCTGGATCGGCCGGCCGGCGGGCGATGTGAGGGAAAGGACCAGCGGGATGCGCCGGCTCCCAACGGTCGGATGCTCCGCCAGGCCGAACAAGGCCTGCACGCGCAATTCGACGCGCGGGCCGCCCTCCGCCGCATAGTCGATGGCGTGGTGGCTCCCCGCGGGCGAGCGGAAGTCGGGCGGGGCGAGCCGGTCGAGCTGGCTCTTGCCGTCCCATCCGATCAGCCCTTCCAACACGCCGGACAGTTGCGACCGGTCGATGTCGGACAGCCGACGCTTGCCCGCCAGCAGGGGGGGCAGCCAGTCGTCGAGACTGTCGATCAAAGCCTCGTCCGACAGCGCCTCGACGCCCGCGAAGCCCGCCCGCATCCGCAACGATCGCGCCGCTTCCGACCAGGGGAGCAGGTCGAGGCCGCCCTGCCGCACGCCGGCCACCAAAGCCGCGACTACGGCCTCTGGGTCGGGCCTGTCGTCCGATCCGCTGGACAGGCGGACCGCGCCCAGCCGTCGATCCCGCAGCGCCTCGATCCCGCCATTGGCAGCGCGGAACCGCACTGTGCGATGCTCCGCGACCCGGTCGCCGAAGAGCGCTATCACGTCCGCCTCGGTGATCGGCGCGGCCGACAGGATGCGCGCGCCCGCCGCGCTGCCCTGCACCTCGCCTACTGCGAGCCATTCTTCCCGCGCGAGGGGGGATAGCGGATCGAGCCGGAAGCCGCGCCCGCCCACGCTCGCCCAGTCGGCTCCGTCTGCGGATCGGCGCTTGGCCACGCGATCGGGGAAGGCGAGGGCGAGGCAGAGGCCGACCTGATGCTCGTCGCTTACCGAAATGACTCCCCTCCCGCTTGCGGGAGGGGTCGGGGGAGGGCGGGTGGGGTTCGGCGCGCCTACAGGCCCTCCCCTAACCCCTCCCGCAAGCGGGAGGGGGATTTTGGAAGGGGGGACCAGCCCCGCCCACCGCTTCGCCAACCCCCGCGCCGCATCCGCGCGCTTGCCGCTTTCGCGCCGCCAGCGCTGGCGGCGCAGCGTCAGGTCGGTGTCCTGCCCGCCGATGCCGCGCTCGCCCAGCAGCACCGCGACCTCGGCGGCGACCTCCGCCAGCCCCATCCCGCCCGCGCGCACCAGCATGTGCGACAGGCGCGGCGCGAGGGGCAGCTTCGCCAGCGCCTTCCCATGCGGCGTGATCCGCCCGTCCGCGTCCAGCGCCTCCAGCACCGTCAGCCGCCGCCGCGCTTCGTCGACTGCTGCGGCGGGCGGCGGGTCGAGCCAGCGCAGGGTCGCCGGATCGCCTACGCCCCACAGCGCGCAGTCCAGCAGCAGGCTCGACAGGTCGCTCTCCAATATCTCGGGCGGATCGAACGGCGGCATCCCGGCCGTTGCCGCCGCTTCCCACAGGCGATAGGCGACACCGGGCCGCTGCCGCGCGGCGCGTCCCGCCCGCTGCGTCGCCGCCGCCTGGCTCGCTCGTTCCGTGACCAGCCGCGTGACGCCCGCCGCCCGGTCGTAACGCGGCCGCCGCGCCAGCCCCGAGTCCACCACGATCCGCACCCCATCGATGGTCAGGCTGGTTTCCGCGATCGACGTCGCCAGGATCACCTTGCGCCGTCCTTCGCGCGAGGGCCGGATCGCCGCCCGCTGCGCCGCCGGGTCCAGGCTGCCGTGCAGCTTGTGCACCTCCGCCACGCCGTCGATCCGCTCTGCCGTTCGTTCGATCTCCGCCACGCCGGGCAGGAAGGCGAGCAGGTCGCCTTCCGCTTCCTCGCTCATCGCGCGGCGGATCGTGGCGGCCATCTCATCCTCGATCCGCTTCTCGCTCGCGCGGCCGATATGGCGCAGTTCCAAGGGCTGGATGCGCCCCTCGCTCTCGATCACCGGCGCGCCGTTCAACAGGGATGCGAAGCGCGCGCCGTCCAGCGTCGCGGACATCGGCACGATGCGCAGGTCCGGCCGCAGCGCCGCCTGCGCATCCAGCGCCAACGCCAGCCCGAAATCGCTATCCAGGCTGCGCTCATGCACTTCGTCGAACAGCACGGCCGACACGCCCGCCAGTTCCGGATCATCCTGTATCCGCCGCACGAAAATGCCTTCCGTGAGCACCAGCAGCCGCGTGCGCGCGCTCGCCTTGCTGTCCATGCGCGTCGCATAACCGACCGTGCCGCCCGGCTGCTCGCCCATCAGTTCGGCAATCCGTTCGGCCGCCGCACGCGCCGCCAGCCGGCGGGGCGACAGCAGCAGCACCTGTCCCTCGCACCATGGCTCGTGCAGCAGAGCGGGCGCGACGGCAGTCGTCTTGCCCGCGCCGGGCGGCGCCACCAGCACGGCGCTGCTGCTATCGCGCAGCGCTGCGAGCAGTCGGGGCAGTACGGCATGGATGGGCAGATCGCTCATCCCATTCTCTTTGCGACAAAATCCGGCGGCCGCAAGGGCGGGAAATTTCCTTTGCGCGGAAACAGTTGGCCGCCCATACGTTCGGCCGCCTAATGATCCAGGTTAATCCCGCGGGACAGCCGCGGCGTCTAAGGGGCTAGGAATAATGGCAACTCTGCCGGGAGATGCGGCGCGATATCGCACTCTTTTCGAGACGATGGACGAGGGCTTCTGCATCATCGAGTTTCTCGATGGCCCCCATGGCCCCTTGAGCGACTATATCCATGTCGAAGCCAACGCCGCCTATGAAAGGCATGCCGGCATCCCCAATGTCGTGGGGCAGAAGGTGCGCGAGATGGTGCCGGACGAGGCGGAGGGCTGGGTCCAGCTCTATGGCGGGGTGCTGCATACCGGCAAGCCGATCCGCTTCCAGCGCGAACTGGAAGCGACCGGTCATCATCTCGACATCTCCTCCTTCCGGGTCGGCCCCTTCGAAAATCGCCAGGTCGCCGTGCTGTTCAAGGACATCAGCGAACAGGTCCGGGCGCAACAGGCACTGCATGAACTAAACGAGACGCTGGAGGCGCGCATCGCCGCTGCGCTCGCGGAGCGGGAGGAGGCAGAGACCGCGCTGCGCCAGGCGCAGAAGATGGAGGCGGTGGGCCAGCTGACCGGCGGCCTCGCCCATGATTTCAACAATCTGCTTGCCGGCATCAGCGGGGCGTTCGAAATGATCGGCGTGCGGCTGGCGCAGGGACGAACCGCCGATGTCGACCGCTATCTGGCGGCGGGGCAGGGGGCGACCCGCCGCGCGTCCGCGCTTACCCACCGGCTGCTCGCCTTCTCCCGCCGCCAGACGCTTTCGCCCCGGCCGATCGTGGTCAATCGGCTGCTCGGCGACTTCTCCGAGCTGGTGCGGCGGACGGTCGGACCGCAGATCACGGTGGAAACGATCGCTGCGTCGGGCCTCTGGCCCGCGATGGTCGATGCCAACCAGCTGGAAAACGCTCTGCTGAACCTGTGTATCAACGCGCGCGACGCCATGCCACATGGCGGGCGGATCACGGTCGAGACCGCCAATCGCTGGCTCGACGATCGCACCGCGCGCGAGCATGGGCTGACCCCCGGCCAATATGTCACCGTCTGCACCAGCGACACCGGCACCGGCATCGACAAATCGATCATCGACCGGGTGTTCGACCCCTTCTTCACCACCAAGCCGATCGGGCAGGGCACAGGGCTGGGCCTGTCGATGGTGTACGGCTTCGCGCGCCAGAGCAACGGCCATGTCCGCATCTATTCCGAAGCGGGTCAGGGCACGATGGTCTGCATCTACCTGCCCCGATACCGGGGCGAGGAGGAAGCGGAGGAGGTCGTGCCCGCCGGCGACCTGCCGGTCGGCGCGGACGCGGGCGAGACCGTGCTGGTGATCGACGACGAACCGTCGGTGCGTATGCTGGTCTGCGACGCGCTGGGCGACCTTGGTTATCATTGCGTGGAGGCCGGCGACGGCCCCGCAGGACTGCGCATCCTGGAATCGCGCGCGCGTATCGACTTGCTCATCACCGACGTCGGCCTGCCCGGCGGCCTTAACGGGCGGCAGGTGGCGGACGCCGCGCGCGCGCTGCGCCCGGACCTGCGCATCCTCTTCGTCACCGGCTATGCCGAAAATGCTGTGCTGAACCACGGCCATATCGAACATGGCATGGAAGTGCTGACGAAGCCATTCGCGGTGGACGAACTGCGGCGCCGCGTGGCGATCCTGCTCCAGTCCGACTGACCTAGGGCGTTTTCGCTATGAGCGAAAATGCCCTATTTCTTCGATGCCGCATTTTCCGAGCCGTTGACCGTAAACGGTCAACTTGAAAATGCTTTAGCCGAACAGATAGAGGTGGATCGGGTTCTTGGGGTCCAGCAGCATCTTGGTCGTCAGCGCCAGCGACATGACGATCAGCAGCGGCTTGATGAGGCGCGATCCGAACCGCATGGCAAGGTGCGAACCAATCTGCCCGCCCAGGATGCTGCCCGCCGCCATCGCAATGCCCGCTATCCAGATCACATGGCCGCCCGCCAGCATGGTGAGCAGCCCGGCGATGTTGCTGGCGAAATTGGCCGCCTTGGTCTGTGCCGTCGCCCGCAGGATGGACAGCCCGCCCAGCGCCAGGAAGATCGTGGTGTAGAAGGCACCCGCGCCTGGCCCGAAGAAGCCATCATAGAAGCCTACCACGCCGATCAGCCCGGACAGGCCGCCCATGCCGACGCGCGCGTGACTGTCGGCGTCGCCCAGCTTGGGCGAGAAGGTGAAATAGGCCGCCATCGCCACCAGCAGCGCCGGCATCAACCCGGCCAGGATCGATGGATCGACCCGCTGCAACAGCCATGCGCCGCCCACGGATCCCACGAACGCCGCGATCACCGGCCCCTTGTAGGTGGCAAGGTCCATATGCCCGCGTCGCGCATAGGCGATGCACGCCCCGAACGTGCCGAAACAGCTTTGCAGCTTGTTGGTCGCCACCGCCTGGACCGGGGGAATGCCCGCCGCCATCAGCGCGGGCAGGGTGATGAGGCCCCCGCCGCCCGCCATCGCGTCGATGCACCCCGCCATCAGCGCGGCGGCCATGAGGAAGGCGATGGTTTCAGGGGTCAGGATCATCGGCGAACTGGCTTCACCCCTCGTCCCGTTCGGGCCGAGCCAGTCGAAGCCCCTGGCTTTCTTGAAAGGGAAGAACAGCCCTTCGACAAGCTCAGGGCGAACGGAACTGGTTTGAAGAACGGACGAACCAGCCGTTTTCCTCAATAGGCGCGCGCTATAGCGAACTCGACAGCTTCTGTTAGGGCCGCTTTCGCCCGGCCGGCATCGAACATGCCCAGCGCGTCGATCGCCCGCTGGCCATAATGGCGCGCCCGCGCCAGCGTGTCCGCGATCGCGCCGGTCCGACGCAGCAATCCGGTGGCATGGGCCAGATCCTCGTCGCTGATCCGGTGTCCGGCGATCGCGGCCTTCCAGAAGGCGCGATCCTCATCCGACCCGCGCGCATAGGCCAGGATCACCGGCAGCGTCACCTTGCCGTCGCGGAAATCGTCGCCCGCATCCTTGCCCATCGTCGCGCCGTCCGATTCATAATCGATGGCGTCGTCGATCAACTGGAACGCGATGCCGAGATTGCGGCCATAGACGTCCAGCGCCTGTTCCTCCGCCTCGCTGCGGTCCGCGACGACGGCGGAAATGCGGCAGGCGGCGGCGAACAGCGCGGCGGTCTTCGCACCGATGATGTCGAGATACTGCTCCTCGCTCGTGTCGATCTTGCGCTGGGCGGTCAGCTGGTTGACCTCGCCCTCTGCGATCACCGCCGACGCGCTGGACAGGATCTTCAGCACCTTCAAGGATTCCGCTTCCACCATCAGCTCGAAGGAGCGGGAGAAGAGGAAGTCGCCCACCAGCACGCTGGCGCTGTTGCCCCAGATGATGTTGGCGGTCTTGCGGCCCCGGCGCATCCCCGATCCGTCTACCACATCATCGTGCAGCAGCGTCGCTGTGTGGATGAATTCGACGGCGGCGGCCAGCTTGTAATGGCGGCTGCCGGCATAGCCCACCAGATCGGCGCAGGCGAGCGTCAGCATCGGGCGCAGCCGCTTGCCGCCGCCCGCGATCAGATGCCCGGCCAGTTCGGGGATCAGCGGGATCCGCGACTGCATCCGGTCGAGGATGACGGCGTTGACCTGGTTCATGCCGTCGGCGACCAGGCTCATGATGGGCGAAAGGGACGGTTCCGCGTTCGCGCGACCGATCGGATGGACGTTACCGGGGGCGGGGGCTGTCATGACCCGGCTCATGTGGCGGCGCAAAGGGCGAAAGGCAAGCGGTATTGCCTTGCGCGATCGGCGGGAAGCGGCAAAAAGCGCCCAAACCGAACCGACCTTACCGAATAGCCCGACCGACACGGAGCCCTGCATGGACGAGACACTCAAGCGCTATCGCGAAAGCATCGACAATATCGACGCCGCGCTGGTGTTCATGCTGGCCGAACGGTTCAAGATCACGCAGGCTGTGGGCGAGCATAAGGCGACGCACGACCTGCCGCCCGCCGATCCGGGCCGGGAGGAACGGCAGGTCGCCCGCCTGCGGCAACTCGCCGCCGACGCCCATCTCGATCCCGATTTCACGGAAAAATTCCTGCGCTTCATCATCGACGAAGTGATCCGCCACCATGAAAGGCTGCGCGAAGGCTGACGGGTCAGGCGGGTTCCGCCGCCGCTTCCCTGCGCCCCTGCGCGCGGCCGATCAGCACGCCGCCCAGCGCCAGCGCGAAGCCAGCCAGTTGCAGCGCGCCCAGCCGTTCGCCGAACAGCAGCCACGCCTCGATCGCGGCGAGCGGCGGCACCAGCAGCAACAGCATCGACATGCGCGTTGCCCCCTGGTGCCGCACCAGCCAGACCAGCAGGCTCAGCCCCGCCGCCGACAGCCCCAGCACCGACCAGGCAAGCCCGATCCATAATATCGGCGTCCCATCCCACCGATATTCGCCGCTCAGCAGGGTGGCGGCGATCGTCACCAGTGCGCCGCCCATATTCTGCACCGCGCCTGACACCAGGATGGGATCGTCGGCCAGCCCGCTCCGCTGGATCAGCGTGCCGGCCGCCATCGCCATGATGGCGATCACGCCGCCGACGGCGGGCAGCAGGCCGATGCCCGCCGTGCCGCCCCGCGCGATCGCCGGTTCCAGCACGCAGGCGACGCCCAGGATCGCGATGCCCAGCCCGCCCCACGCCCGCGCCGGCAGTCTTTCGCCCAGTAGAAAGACGCTCGCCACTGCGACCACCAGCGGCTGGAGCGCGCCCAGCAGCGCCATGATCCCGGCGGGCATCCCATGCTGCACCGCCCACCAGCTGAGCGTCAGATATATGCCGTGCAGCATCGCGCCGGCGGCCAGATGCAGCGCCAGCTTGGCGCGGCGCGGCCATGGCTGCCCGGCATAGAACGCCGCGCCGCCCAGCAGCACAGCGACCAGCGCCAGCCTCACCGCCAGGATCAGTTCCGGCGCGCCATGCGGCACCACCGCCCGCGCGACAATGAAGCCGGTGGACCAGATGAGCACGAACAGGATGGATGCGACGATACCGAACATGCCCCGGCCCTTGGCGCAACGGCAGGGGCGTGTCTAGGGTTGGGACGGGAAGGCTTCAGACGGTCTCCCTATTCCGACATGCCAGCGCAGGCTGAGGTCGCGCTGCTCTTTCAGCGCTTAGGAAGAAGTCAGATCCCGGCTTCCGCATTTAAGTTGACTTGTGCTGTCACTCCTCGACAGTGCTCCCATATCCGAAAGAGGGATGGGTGCATGGGAGATGGAATCGCCGTTGGGGGCAGCGACACCGCGACGCCATTGAATGTGGCCAAGCGCGTGAGGCTCATCAGCAAATGGATCGATCTTCCTGGCGCCCGCATCCTGGATGCGGGCTGCGGCGCGGGAGAATATGTCGAGGCGATGTGCCGGGCAGGCGCGCAGGCGCAGGGGATCGAATATGTCGAGGCCAAGGTCGATCAATGGAATGCGCGACATCCTGGTGACGGTCGCGTGGTGCGCGGAGACCTTGCCTGCCTGCAATTCGATGATGGGACGTTCGATGCGGTATTGCTGAACGAGGTTCTGGAGCATGTTCCAGACGATCGCTTGGCATTGAACGAAATCGCCCGCGTTCTCAAGCCAGGCGGCATATTGCTGCTGTTCTCTCCAAACCGCTATCATCCTTTCGAGACGCATGGCGTCTATTCGTTAAAGACCGGCGCGCATCGCGGCATGGCACGCACTTTTCTGCTACCGTGGGTGCCGATGGCGATCGGCCGACGCTTCGTGCACTATTGGTCGCGCAACTATTGGCCGCTGGAACTGGCGCGCATGGTTCGGCAGGCCGGATTTGCCGTTCACCATCACAGCTATGTCTGGCAGACGTTCGAGAATAACAGCGGCCAGCAGTCGAACGCCATGCGCAGGCTTGCTCCAATCGCCAGGCGTATCGCTGCCGTGGCGGAGCGCGTGCCGCTGGTGCGTCGATTGGGGGTGTCGCAGCTTATCGTCGCCCGCAAGCGCTAACAGACCTGCGAAGATATTACACCATCGACGAAATGCCGCCGGGGCATGGCAGGATCACCGATAGCATGCTGTCAGTCTGGCGCTATTTGGCGAAATCCTATTCCCGTCCGGCCCGGATCGCCGCGCCGCCGGCAAAGGGCGTGATCGCCACCAGCAGCAGGGAGGAAGCCCCTAAGAACTTGATCGCCGCACCGCTGCCGTCGCCCAGCGTCCCCGCGCCGAAGATCAGCAGCGGCACCGCCAGCGGCAGCGCCAGCAGCCCGGCCAATGCCCCGCTGGATCGCAACCCCGCCGTCAGCGTCGCGACCAGAAGCGCCAGCGCCGCCAGCGCTGGCGTGCCGATGAGCAGCCCCGCCTCCAGCTTCAGGATCGTCCCGGCCTCCAGTTTCAGCAGCGCGGCGGCGGGCAGCGCCGCGATCATCAGCGGCGGGCCGAAGCCCAGCCAGTGCGCCGCCAGCTTGGCGCTCACCACCACTTCCTCGCCGATGCCGCGCAGCGCGACCTGGTCCAGCACGCCCGCTTCCATGTCCGGTGCGACCAGCCGGTCGACCGGCAGCAGGCTGGCGAGCAGCGCCGCGATCCAGAGCATCCCGCCCCCCGTCCGCGCCAGCAGCGCCGCATCCGGCCCCACCGCGAAGGGATAGAGGCTGGCGACCAGCAGCAGGAAGGCGACCGGCAGCCATAGCCCGCCCGACGTCCAGGCCTGGCGCAGGTCGCGGCGGACGAGCAGCAGGAAGCGCCTCACGCCGCCTCCGCCTGATGATCGGTGAGGGCGACATGGACCGGATCGCGAAGGGGAAGCGGCTGGTGCGACGCCGCGACCACGATGCCTCCGCCGGCCAGATGATCCGACACCGCGCGGCCCAGCCGGTCGAGCGACAGATCGTCCAGTCCGTTGCCCGGCTCGTCGAGCAGCCAGATGCCCGCGCCGCTCGCCATCACCCGCGCCAGCATCGCGCGCTTGCGCTGCCCGGTGGACAGCATCCGCACCGGCAGGTCGGCGAGCGGCGTCAGCGCCATCGCCTCCAGCGCGGCCGGGCTCGCGCCCGGCCCGGCGCCGTCCAGGCCGGCCCACACATGCAGCGCCTTCGCCAGCGGGAGGTCGCCGTCCAGCGCCAGCCGCTCGTCCATCATCGCCACGCCGCCCGATCGCTTCACCGTGCCGGCAAAGGCGGGCAGCAGCCCGGCGCACAGCCGCAGCAGGCTCGACTTGCCGATGCCGTTGGGCCCGGTCAGCAGCGCCGCGCCACCCCGCGTCAGGTCGAGCGATACGTCGCGGAACAGCATTCGCCCGCTCCGCGCGCAGGCGACCCCGGTCAGCCGCAGCGCCGCCCCGCTCATGACGAAACCATATCCTCCAGCACATGCATGTCGAGGTCCGACAGGCCGAAATGATGGCCGATCTCATGCACCACGACATGGGTGATGAGCGCGTCCAACGGCACGCCCGTTTCGACCCACTCGTCGAGCAGCGGCCGGCGATAGAGATGCACGGTTGGCGGCGCGTCCCCGGTCTGCGCCTCCTGTCCCACCGGCCGGCCGCTATAGAGGCCGGTGAGGCCGAACGGGTCGTCCATCCCCATGTCCTTCAGCGTCTCTGCGTCGGCGAAATCCTCGACGAAAAGCACGACATGGGCCAGATAGTCGGAGAAGGGCGGCGGCAATCGTCCCAGCGCCTCCAGCGCCAGCGCCTCAATTTCTTCCTTGGTGGGAGCGAAGCGGAGCGGTTGACCGTTGGGCGACATGGCTGCGACATAAGCGAAACTACGGGATCAGGATAGGGACATGATTGCCAAATTAACTGACGAGGAACGGGCGCTGGCGCTCGCGGACCTGCCGCTCTGGACCGCCGGCGGAGACCCCGACGGCATCACGCGCCGCTTCACCTTTCCTGATTTCGCCGCCGCCTTTGCTTTCATGACCCGCATCGCGATCATGGCGGAAAAGGCGGACCATCATCCCGAATGGTCCAACGTCTATAACCGGGTGGACATAATTCTTACCACGCACGACGCCAGCGGCCTGTCCCAGCGGGACGTCGACATGGCGAGGGCGATCGACGCGATCGCGCCCTGACGGTCAGAAGGAAGCGGGCGCCTCGACACGGTCCTCATAGCCCTTCAAGGCGGCGATCACCGATGGGTCGGTGGCATAGCGCCGCCGCAGCATCGCAAGGCGCGCGTCCGTGCCGGTGCACAGTTCCGCGACGCTTTCGGCGATAAAGGCCCGCCGTTCGGCGTCATGCGGCTGCTCGCCCCGGAAATGGTCGCATCCGTCGCGATCCACCATGAAGGCGGTGACTTCCTGCGGAAAGGGCTCCATCGCCGAGTCGTCGCCGCTGGCCGGCAGGTCCAGCGGATTGCGCGGCGCGGGCTGGGCACGAACGGTGACCGTGGGTGACGGCGCGGGCTTTACCGGCGGCGCGTGGGGTTCTGCAATGGCGAGCGGGGCGGGCGGCAGGTCCAGCGGTGCCGGCGCGGCGACGTTGCCGGCCTGGGCGCTGTCCGCAGACGAATCGCGGCAGCCGGCCAAGGCCAGCATCAGCATCACCGGAACCAGCACGAAACGCCCGCTCACCCGATTTCCTCCCGCAAGCTGGCGATCAGGTCGCCCACATGGGACAACCGCGACTCTTCCTCGTCCAGGATCGCCAGAAACGCGGCACGCCTATACGCGGCAACCGTTTCAGGGGAAAGACGGCTGGCTACGGGTGTTGCACTATTCACGATATCCAGAAGCCGCTCCACGCCATGCAGCCGGCCCCAAAGATAGTCATTCTCCCGATAGGCCCTGCTAAAGAAGGCCCCGAAATTATTGAATTCTATGCCTTTTAAAGTGGCGTTTGCGCCGCCCGCGCGAATCGCGGTGCAATCCTCCGGCGAAATCCGGTCCACCTTCACCGGATCATATTCGTCCAGACTGTCACCTTGATGCAACGGTAGCGTGGCGATGTCGGTGAAGGGAAAGCCGAGATAGGCGAGCAGCATCGTCCGCCGCCCTGCCTTGGGCAGCGCGGCGAACGCGTCGGACAGCATCCGGTCCGCCGCCTCGTCCCGCGCCTTGAGCCCGCGCGCCATTGCGACCGCCTCCAGCGCCGCGCCTGCGTCGCCGGGCACATCCTTCGCCGCGTCCGCGACATGCGTTCCGTGGAAATCGGCATCCTCGCATTCGGCATAGAGCGCCAGCGCGCCGTAGATCGCGTCGTGCATCCCCTGCACGGCCGGGTCGTCGGCCTCCGCCTCCAGTTCCAGCGTGTCCGCCAGCCGCCGCGCCAGATAGCGCAGGCGGCGGATGCGGAAGGCAAGGTCATGGGCGCGGAAGAAGGTGACGGGCGCTGCCCCCGATCCGTTGGAGCCCGTCATCTGGTCCGCCCCGTCCTTGCGCACCTGCGCCCAGATCGCCTGGCGATAGGCTTCGCGCATCATCGCGCTGTCCTCGCCCGACAGGCGGAACAGCAGGTCGCTGAGGGATTCGACGATGCCTGACAGTTTCAGGTGGCCATAGGCCGGATAGGCAAAGCCTGCCGCGCTTGCTGCCCGCTGCTGCGCCTTGGCGCGCCAGGCCGACAGCCGCGCCGGCGTCGGCCGGTCGAGGAACAACATATTGCCGATGGCGCTTTCCACCTCCGCCTCTATGCCTGGGCGCAGCGCGTCCAATATGCGACGGGTGCGGCGGATGCGCGCCGAATGGCGGTCGATCGCCTCCAGATTGTCGCGGATCGGCTGTTCGCGCGGAATGTCGCTCAGCGCGCCGAAGATGGTGCGGAAGAAGCCGGGGAGAGGCGCATCCGCGCCCTGCGGCGCATCCTCCTGCTCCCCATCCTTGTTCAGGCGAATGGAGCGGTGGCCGGGCTTGGGGTCGATATAGACGAAGCGCCGGTCCACCTCCCCCCGCGACGGCCGGTTGCGCAGCGCACCGATCGCCTGCGCGAAGGGCGCGTTGGCGAGCACCGATCCGTCGATCAGCACCGCGTCCTCCGCCGTCCCGCGCGCAGCATGGCGGGGCAGGGCGCGGCCCAGGAACGCCTCCCGCGTCGGCCATGTGCGATGGCGGCGTTTCAGCACCCGGTCCAGCTCGCGCACGGTGAAGGGCGGGAAGGCGCCCGGAAAGCTCGCCGTGGCGCGCGCGGCGAAGGTCAGTTCCACCGGATCGGCAAAGGCGCGCGCCTCCCGCCCCCGCGCGCGGAAGCCGATGGACAGGCGATGCTCGGTCTCGATCACCTGCGGCGGGCTGTTGAGGTTCAGGCTTTGCGCATGACCCTCGAAATCGGTGACGGTGACGAACAGGTCCAGCGGATGCCCGTCCGGCAGCAGCGGCGGTCCCCGATCGGCAAGCGCCATCGCCTCGAACGCCTCGAGGATCATGGTGGTGAACACCTCTCCGCCAAAGGGTGGCTCGAACCAGCGCGAGCGGATGAAGCGGGACAGCTTCATCCGCACCTCTTCCCGCGTGTCGGGGGCGACGGTGCGCTCCACCGCATCGCCCGGCCGCCGCGCCGCCATCCAGACGAGCGGGGTCGCCCAGAATTTGGTCAGCGCCCGCGCCGGCCGCGCGTCGGGATCGAGCAGGCGGTCCACATCGGCATTGTCCAGCCACAGGTCGGTCAACGGCTCCAGCGACTGCCCGGTCTCGATCGCCTGGGCCAGGAAGATGCCGTTGATGCCGCCCGCGCTGGCCCCGGCAATGATGTCGGGCATGACGCGCAGCCGGATGCCGCTGGCCGCCTCGATCGCCTCCAGCACCTGCCGGTACACGGCTTCGCTGCCCTGGCTGGCGGGCGCATTGTCGTGGAAGGCGCGGCTCGCCCGCGCCAGCCGCCATAGCTCCTTGGTGATGCCGTGCATGTAGACCGCCAGGCTGATCCCGCCATAGCAGACCAGCGCGAGGCGCAATTCCCGCTCCTTCATGGACGGAGCGTCGCAGAGGGCAGGCTACTTGTCGAGGGGGCGTCACCCAATCTTGAAATCCGCCCAGATCGGCAAATGGTCGGATGCCTTGCGCGCCGCCGCGCTTTCATGGACGCCGCAGTCCTTCAGCGTCATTCGCCCGCAATGCATGATCCGGTCGAGCCGGGCCACCGGGCGGCGCGCATGGAAGCTGCGCCCGCACGGCGCGAAGCTGTAATGGCGCGCAAAGTCCGCCAGGCAGCCGCGTTCCGCGCTCCATTCGTTGAGGTCGCCCATCAGCACGGTCGGCATCGCCTCCCGCTGCGCGGCGGCGTGGATGACGGCGGCCGCCTGCTTGCGCCGCCACAGGCCCGACAGGTCGAGATGCATGCCGAACACGCGCAAGCTAGCGCCGTCCAGCGACACTTCCGCCATGGTCGCGCCGCGCGGTTCCAGATAGGGAAGGTGCAGCACGTCATGCGCGCCGATCTCCGCCGTCTTGCGCACCAGCAGCGCGTTGCCGTGCCAGCCCATCGAATCGACCTGAACATTGAGCGGCACCGGCTTGTAGTCGCTGGATTTCTCCATCAGCTGTGGGGGGATGGCCGCCGACCGGACACCGAACCGTCGATCCGCCTCCTGCAGGGCCACGATGTCGGCATTCACCTCCGACAGCACCTCCAGCACCCGCTCGGGAACCCGCCGCCTGTCCGTGCCGATGGCCTTGCGGATATTGTAGCTCGCGACGCGGATCGTTGTCATGCCGGATCAATGCGCCAGCCGCGTGGATGTTTCCAGAGCATGATGCCATGTTCTTGCAATGTTCATGGCTAGTCGGCATAGCCGTGGCATGGCCAAGGCAAAGCGCAAATTCGTCTGTCAGCAATGCGGCACCG
This sequence comes from Sphingobium olei, assembly GCF_042678845.1. Lineage (NCBI taxonomy): Bacteria > Pseudomonadati > Pseudomonadota > Alphaproteobacteria > Sphingomonadales > Sphingobiaceae > Sphingobium > Sphingobium olei. The sequence goes on from NZ_JBHTLS010000135.1 coordinate 143,468, forward strand.
TCACCAGTCGGTGGCAGGGCCAGTGCGAGGATTGCGGCGAATGGAACAGTATTGTCGAGGAAGCGGCCGAAACCGTCTTCTCCGCGCGCCATGATCTACAAGGGGGCGGTCGCTCGATTACGCTGGTCGGTCTCGATAGCCAGGTCGAACTGCCGCCGCGCACCTCCACCGGCATTGCGGAGTTCGACCGGGCGCTGGGCGGCGGCATCGTCAGCGGTTCTGCGACGCTCATCGGCGGCGATCCCGGCATCGGCAAATCGACCCTGCTGCTGCAGGCGGCGGCGCGGATCGCAGCGCGGGGGCTATCGGTCGCCTATATCAGCGGGGAGGAAGCGGCCGATCAGGTCCGCCTGCGCGCGCAGCGGCTCGGCCTCGGCAACGCGCCGGTGCAGTTGGCGAGCGCCACCTCTGTCCGCGACATCCTCACGACGCTGGGCGACGGCCCGCCGCCCGCCTTGCTCGTGATCGATTCGATCCAGACCATGCACAGCGACCTGATCGAGGGTGCGCCGGGCACCGTCAGCCAGGTGCGCGCATCGGCACAGGAACTCATCAAATTCGCCAAGCAACGCGGCACCGCGCTCATCCTGGTCGGCCATGTGACGAAGGACGGCAGCATCGCCGGGCCGCGCGTGCTGGAACATATGGTCGATACCGTGCTGGCGTTCGAAGGCGAGCGCAGTCATCAATATCGCATCCTGCGCGCGATCAAGAACCGCTTCGGCGGCACGGACGAGATCGGCGTCTTCGCCATGGTGGCGGAGGGGCTGGAGGAAGTCGCCAACCCGTCCGCCCTGTTCCTGACGCATCGCGACGAGACGGTGACGGGCGCGACCGTCTTTCCGGCGCTTGAGGGGACGCGACCGGTGCTGGTGGAAATCCAGGCTTTGGTGGTTCGTCTGTCCAGCGGCGCGACGCCCCGGCGCGCGGTCGTGGGGTGGGACAGCGGCCGCCTTGCCATGATCCTCGCCGTGCTGGAGGCGCGTTGCGGCCTCAGCTTCTCGACCGCCGAAGTCTATCTGAACGTCGCGGGCGGCTATCGGCTGAGCGATCCCGCCGCCGACCTCGCCGTCGCCGCCGCGCTCATCTCCGCCTTGTCGGAACGGCCGGTGCCCGCCGATGTCGTCCTCTTCGGCGAAATCGCGCTGTCGAGCGAGATCCGCCCCGTCGCCCATGCGCCGCTGCGCTTGCGGGAGGCGGCGAAGTTGGGCTTCAACCGCGCCTTGATTCCCGCTTCCGCCGCCGACGGGGTCAAGGGGATTGCGGTCAGCGGCTTCAAGACCCTCAGCCAGCTTGTTGACCAGATGCTGGGCAGGGGATAGCCACGCGGGCCATGAACGCCATCGACATCCTCGTCCTTATCGCCATCGGCGGTTGCGCCGTGCTTGGGTTGATGCGCGGCTTCGTGCTGGAAACCTTGTCGCTCATCGCCTGGGTGCTGGCGATCTTCGCCATCCGCCTGTTCCATGCTTCGGCCGCCGAGTTGCTGAGCGCCTTCGTCGGCACGACCAGCGGCGCGGCGGTGCTGGCGCTGGTGCTGGTATTCGGTGTCACCTTCGCCATCGGCAAGATGATCGCCCACGCCATTGGTCGCCGCACGCGCCAGTCGATCCTGGGGCCGGTGGATCGGGTGCTGGGCGCGGGCTTCGGCGCGGTGAAGGGCCTCATCGGCGCGACGCTCGTCTTCCTCGCCTTCAGCCTCGTCTATGACACTTTCTACGGCAGCGCGGCGCGGCGGCCGGACTGGCTGAGCGACGCGCGCACCTATCCGCTGCTCAATGCCAGCGGGCAGGCGATCAGCGAATTTCTGGCGGAACAACGCGCGAAGAAGCCGGCTGCAAAGGACAAATAGGCTTCAGTCCAGCTTCGTGCCGGTATGTTCCGTCGCCCGGTTGTCGCCGGTCGCCTGATCCTGTTTCAGTTCCTGTCCGTGCCACAGGTTCAGGCCAACGAAGACGCAGATGATGATGGCGATGACGACGCACACCGTGAAGATGGCGGCGCGTTCCATGCGCCGGGTCGGCGGGCGGTCGGGATCGACTTCGGGATCGGTCATGCCGGGGGAACGGCGCTTCGCCCCATGCCGTTCCGCGCGGGACTAACCCGGGTTTAGAGCCAGCCCTTTTCCCGATAGGCCGCCGCCGTCGCCTTCAGCCCCTCTTCGGTCGGCACCTGCGGCAGCCACAGCCGCTTGGGCGGTTGCTTCCGCTTGCCCACCACCCAGTCGGGATGGCAGAAATAATCCACCCGGTCGGGCGTCAGCTTCGCGCGCTTGCCGCGCACCAGCCGGTCGGCCCGCGCCGCGATCGACAGCAGCCATTCCGGCGTCGCCATCACCCGCACGTTCCGCCCCACGGCCCGCCCGATCGCGGCGCCGAAATCCTTATGATCCCATCCGCCGGCGGTGCCGTCATCGACTTCGTAGCTGCGCGTCAGGCTGTTTTCCCGCTCCTGCGCCAGCGCCAGCAGCAGCCGGGCGAGGTCTGAGACATGGATCACCGACAATCGTCCCCCCGGTGGCAGCATCATAAAGCCGCGCTTCGCCATGCGGAACAGCTCCAGCATCTCGCGATCCTTGGGGCCATAGATCGCGGGCGGGCGCACGATGGTCCAGTCAAGGCCGCTCGCCTTCACATGTTTTTCGGCCAGTTCCTTGGACCAGCCATAATCCGACAGCTTGGGCTCGCGTGCCGCGAGCGAGGAGACATGCACCAGCCGCCTGATGCCCCGCCGCCGCATCGCATCGATCACGGCTACGGTGCCGCGCGCATTGCCGGCCTCGAATCCCTCGCGGTCGGGCGCGTTCACCACGCCTGCGATGTGCACCACGGCATCCGCGTCGCGCACCAGCGTGTCGAGCGCGGCGGCGTCCTCCAGCGATCCGGGTATCCATTTGAGCCGCGCGCGCGGCGGCTGCGCGCTGCGGGTCAGCGCATTGACGCGCACTCCCTCGGCAAGCGCCTGGTCGAGCGTCTCGGCACCGACGAACCCCGTCGCGCCCGTCATCGCAATCCGAAACACCATGGCTGTCAGACCATCGCCATATGGTCGCGATGGACCAGCACGGAGCGGTGCATTTCGCCCAGCAACGCGGCAATCTCCTCGCTGCGCCGGCCGGCGATCTTCGCGGCGGCGTCGCTGTCATATTCGATCAGGCCGCGGGCGATCACCCGGCCGTCCTGCGTCACGATATCGACAACATCGCCTCGCTCGAACAGGCCCTCCACCCGCGCGACACCGGCGGGCAGCAGGCTGTTGCCCTTGCCCAGCGCCCTTTCCGCGCCCGCATCCACGACCACGCGCCCCAGCGTCGTCAGCCGTCCCGCCAGCCAGCCCTTGCGCGCGCCCTTGCCCGGAGCCGCCAGGAAGATCGACCCCTTGCCCCCGTTCGCCCAGCGGGAGAGGGGAGCGTCCACCTTGCCCGACAGGATGGCGAGGTGCGCGCCCGCGCCGGTGGCGATCTTGGCGGCCTGGATTTTCGACACCATGCCGCCAGATCCCATGCCCGAAGCGGAACCGCCGTCCGCCATCGCCAGGATGGCCTCGTCTATCGTCTCAATCGTGTCGATCAGCATGGCGCCCGCATCGACGTGCGGATTGGCGGTGTAAAGCCCGTCCACGTCCGACAGCAGCGCAACCGCGTCGGCCCGTGCCGCCTGTCCGATACGCGCCGCGAGGCGATCATTGTCGCCGAAGCGGATCTCCGCCGTCGCGACGCTGTCATTCTCGTTGACCACCGGCACCACGTTCAGCGCCATCAGCCGCTCCAGCGTCGCCGACGCATTCAGGTAACGCCGCCTGTTCTCCAGATCGTCCAGCGTCACCAGCATCTGCGCTGCGGTGATCCCGCGTTCTTCCAGCAGGCTGGCCCAGCATTGCGACAGCGCGATCTGCCCCGTCGCAGCCGCCGCCTGCGCATCCTCAAGGCTGCCGCGCCCGCCCTTGGGCAGCTTCAGCCGCCGCGCGCCCAGCGCGATCGCGCCCGACGACACGATGATAACCTGCTGCCCCGCAGCGACCCGCGCGGCAACATCGCCGACCAGCGTGCGCAGCCAGTCGGTCCGGACCTGACCGTCCGGATCGACCAGCAGCGCCGACCCGATCTTGATGACCAGGCGGCGGACGAGGGCAGGGGGGAATCCGGAAAGGGGGTGGGTCATGGTCCATGTTTCCCCCCTCCCATTCAAGGGAGGGGCAGGGGGTGGGTGCGCCGCGCGAGCGGCGCTTCTAAGCTGTCAGCCGGGAATAGCGCTCGCTTCGCTCGCGACCCGCCCGACCCCTCCCTTGAATGGGAGGGGAGTTTAGATGTTCAAATCGGCGACCAGGGCTTGTCGCCCTCAGGTGCGTCTTCCTCTTCGCTTTCCGGCGGCTGGTCGAGCAGCGGCAGCACTGCGTCGAGCAGCGCCCCCACGCCTTCGCCGGTCGCGCCGGAGATGATGAATAGCTCCTCCACATCCGCTTCGTCGCGCAGCTGGTCGGCAATGTCTTCCATCAGCTCCGGCCCCAGCAGGTCGCCCTTGTTCAGTACGACAAGCTGCGGCTTTTCATCGAGCCCGCCGCCATAGGCCGCCAGCTCGTCGGTGACGATGCGGAACTGTTCGACCGGATCGTCGCCGGTCGCGTCGATCAGGTGCAGCAGCACCCGGCAGCGTTCGATATGGCCCAGGAACCGGTCGCCGATGCCGGCACCCTCCGCCGCGCCTTCGATCAGGCCGGGGATGTCCGCCAGCACGAATTCCCGATCGCGGTGCAGCACGACGCCCAGCTGCGGCTTGGTGGTGGTGAAGGCGTAGGCGCCGACCTTCGCCTTGGTGTTCGTCACCTGGTTGATGAAGGTCGACTTGCCGGCGTTCGGCATCCCCACCAGGCCGACGTCCGCCAGCAGCTTCAAGCGCAGCCACACCCACATTTCCTGGCCCGGCCATCCCGTGCCATGCTGGCGCGGCGCGCGGTTGGTGCTGGTCTTGTAGGACAGGTTGCCGCGTCCGCCGTCGCCGCCGCGCAGCAGCACGATCCGCTGGCCCACTTCGGTGAAGTCGGCCAGCAGTTCCTGCTCATATTCCATCGTGCCGTCTTCAGGGTCTTCGCTCCCTTCGACCGGAACGGGATCGGACAGGATCTGCGTGCCGACCGGCACCTTGATGATCAGGTCTTCGCCGCCCGCGCCATAGCGGTTCTTGCCCATGCCGGGCTGGCCGCGCTGCGCCTTGAAATGCTGGGTGTAGCGAAAGTCGATCAGCGTGTTGAGGCCCGCCACCGCCTCGAAGATGATGTCGCCGCCCTTGCCGCCATTGCCGCCGTCCGGCCCGCCATATTCGACATATTTTTCGCGCCGGAAGCTGACCGCGCCGGGACCGCCCCAGCCGGACTTGATGAAGATTTTCGCTTGATCGAGGAAATGCATGGCGCGCCCATAGCGCTATCGGCGGAAAAGTTAAACCTTGGCCTGCTGCGTCGCTCCCGCCTGCTGCGCCAGGGTGGCGGCCTCCTGCATCAGCGCGTGGGTCAGGCTGCGGGTCGCGATCTCGCGCGCCTTCTCGCGCGACAGGCCGATGGCCGCCGCCATCGGCCCGCCCAGTTGCGAATCGCCCAGCGCCAGCAGCACCAGCATCAGCGTATTTTCCCGGATCAAGCCGGCGAGGTTGGGCGTCAGCGCGCTCGCCGCCAGCTTGTCGACGAGGCGATGGATCGCTTCCACCACCGGATCGAGCGCATCCTCATTGCCGGACGAGAGCATCCAACTCGCCAGCGCGCCCGCGCCCTGCGCGTCGAAGGCGTCGAACGTCATGTCGACGATGGTGCGCGGGCTGACCTCGCCGCGCCGCGCCGCGTCCACTGCTTCGCCGATATTGGCGGTGATGACGTCTGCCAGATGTCCGGCGAGCGCCTTCTGCAACCCTGCCGCTGACCCGAAATGATGCAGCAGATTGGCATGGGTCCGCCCGATTCGCGCCGCAACCGCCTTCAGAGTCACCGATTGCGGCCCGGTTTCGATCAGCAGCGCGCGCGCCGCTTCGACTGCGGCAAGGCGGCTTTCATCCGGGCTGAGGCGCAGTCGCTTTATTGACATCAGTGTCAGTTACTCATATTTACATCAATGTAAGTAAGTTCAGGAGGCGTCCATGACACCCACCGATCTCACCATCACGCCGCGCGATCGCCGCTTCGGCCGCGATCATGCGTCGGCGCGACATTGGCTGAACGGCGATCCGATCGCCACGGCTTTCTTCAATGCGCTGTCGATCACCTTTCCGCGCGGCGAAGCCTTTTTCATCGATTCCGTCCGCGCCTTCCGCGACGGCGTGCCCGAAAAGCTGGCAGGGGAGGTCGCGGCCTTTGTCCGGCAGGAAGTCGTCCACAGCCGCGAACATCTCGCCTTCAACCGGCAAGTGACCGATCATGGCTATGACGTCACCCGCCTCGACGCGGACGTGACGATGGTGCTGGATCTCGCCTACAGCCGTCCGCCGATCGTCCGCCTTGCCGCGACGATGGCGCTGGAGCATTTTACCGCCATCCTCGCGCACGAACTGCTGCGCGACCCGCGTCACCTGGACGGGGCCGACCCGGAACTGGCCGCGCTCTGGCGCTGGCACGCGATCGAGGAGATCGAGCATAAGGGCGTGGCGCATGACATTTGGGTCCATGCGACCCGCGACTGGCCGCGCCTGCGGCGCTGGTGGGTCAAGTCGCTGATGATGCTGATCGTCACCCGCCATTTCCTGCATCACCGCGCGCGCGGCATGGTGGACCTGCTGCGGCAGGACGGGATCACCGGCGTCCGCGCCTGGGGCGGCTTACTGCGCTACGCCCTGCTGCGCCCCGGCATCTTGCGGTGTATCGCACGGCCCTGGGCCAGCTACTTCCTGCCGGGCTTCCATCCGTGGCAGGTGGACGACCGCGCGCTCATCGCCCTGGCGGACACGCCTTATGCGGACGCACGTATGAATGGCGCGCTGCCCTCGGCCGCTTGACCGGACCGGCGGGGCAGGCTCTTATCGCCGCATGTCGCAAGCGCCTGTCCTCCACACCCCTCGTCTCATCCTGCGGCCGCATGACGTGGCGGATTATGCCGCTTGCCGCCGCCTTTGGGCCGATGCCGATGTCGTTCGCTTCATCGGCGGCACGCCGCAGGAGGCGCAGGCCGTCTGGTTCCGCCTGTTGCGCTACGCCGGCATGTGGTCGCTGCTGGGCCATGGCATGTGGGTGATCGAGGAGAGGGACAGCGGCGCGTTCCTGGGTGAAGCGGGCCTGCTCAGCGCCGAACGCGGCCTGCCTCAGCTTGAGGGCGTGCCGGAAGCCGGTTGGGTGCTCGGCCCCGATGCCTGGGGCAGGGGGATCGCCACCGAAGCGATGCAGGCAGTCGTCGGCTGGGCCGACGCCCATGTCGATGCGCCCTCGCTCCGCTGCATCATCGACCCGGGCAATGCCGCGTCCATAAAGGTCGCTGAAAAGCTCGGCTTCTCTCCACTGGTGGACACCCAACTGAACGGCCATCCCACACGGGTTTTCGATCGCCCGCGCCAATAGGGGGCCGCCGCCTATTTTCAGCGGAACGGCGGCCTTGTCTTGATCGGGCCGTCAGGCGGCGACCGGAAGCGCGTCCGCGTAGAGGTCCATGGCCGGATCGTCGTTCACATGCGCGCCTTCCCCTTCCTCGAACAGGAGGCAATCGACCATCGCATCCCGCCCCAGGCTGTAGCGACGCTCGACTTGCCCTGCGAAGCGGAAGCCGAGCTTGCGCAGCACATTGCCCGATGCGGGATTGTCGACGAAATGGCTGGCACGAATGCCGCTCACGCCGCTTGCCCGCGCCATGTTCATCACCGCGCGCGCCGCCTCCGTGGCGAAACCCAGCCCCCAATAGGAGCGGGCGATCCAATAGCCCAGTTCCGGCGCGCCCTGCTCGTCCAGATGGATGCCGCATCCGCCGACCAGGCGCGGCGCGCCCTTGGTGCGGGTGAAGGCAAGCAGCCGGGGCAGGCGGACGTCATGCGGCAACGACAGGAATTGCTCCGCGTCCTTCACCCCATAGGGGCTGGGCGCGCGTACCAGGTTGCGCAGGATGGCGGGATCGTCGATGGCCTGCGCCAGCGCCGGAGCGTCTTCCATCCAGCCGGGACGCAGCAGCAGGCGAGGGGTACGGGCGAACATTCTATTCTCTCCTCTATTCCGCGCCGTTAGCCGTGGTTGATGACGGCTTGACGACGGTTCGCTCTGGATGGTTTGCGCCCGCTCGACGCGCGAGAAGGCGTTATGTTCCAGAGGCTTGAGGGATTTTGAGAGGGGGTTTCGCCCAACGAAAAAGGGGCGCCCCTCTGCGGTGAGGAGCGCCCCTTATTCCCTCGGATGCCGGCGTCAGGCGCTGTGCCTGAACCCCGGGAGGATCGCCCCTTGCGAAGGACGACCCGTCATCGATCGTCCGTTATTCGGCGGCTTCGGCTACCGCGTCGACCGACACATATTTGCGGCCGAGCTTACCGGTGTGGAATACCACCTTGCCTTCGCCGAGCGCGAAAAGGGTATGGTCCTTGCCCATGCCCACGTTGCGGCCCGGATAGACGCGGGTGCCGCGCTGGCGAATGATGATGTTGCCGCCGATCACGTCCTGACCGCCGAACTTCTTCACGCCAAGGCGCTTCGACTCAGAATCGCGACCGTTGCGCGACGAACCGCCAGCTTTCTTATGTGCCATGACCTAAACTCCTTGAATCTGTTGCGCTGCGGCTCAGGCGATCGACACGATCTTGAGGATCGTGTGATTCTGGCGGTGGCCGTTCTTGCGACGATAATTGTGGCGGCGGCGCTTCTTGAAGACGATGACCTTCTCGCCCTTCGCCTGCGCGATGATTTCGGCCGCGACGGTCAGCTTCGACGCGTCCTTCAGGTCGCCGCCTTCGCCGGCCAGCAGGACGTCGCCCAGCGTGATCTTGTCGCCGGCTTCACCAGCCAGCTTTTCAACGACGATCTTGTCTCCGGCGGCGACGCGATACTGCTTGCCGCCCGTGCGCACGATAGCGAACATGGCTTGTCTCTTCTCGTTCAAATCTGCTTTACGCAGATCATCGAGGAGAAATCCTGTCGACCCGCGCGGGAATGTGGCCCGTTAGTGGAATGATGCGGCGCTGTCAACCGATCCGGCGCGCTTTCCGCACTGGTTTTCAGCGGGGCGGCCTCCTATCTTCGACCTGGAACGGAAGGAACGACGCAGCCGATGCGGCACATGGGAATGGATCGACGGAAGGAGAGGGGTGCGGGCAGCCGCGCCGCGCTTTTCGCCGCGCTCTGGACCCTGATCGCCGTGACCCTGCTGTCCGCCCTTGCCCCGCTGGGCCCGCCGCTCAGCCGCGCCAGGGGTTCCGCCTTCAATCCCGCCACCAGCGAAGTGGTGGTGAAGGCCCGGACTGCGCCCCGCGTGGCTGTGCGCGAAGCCGCACGGCCCGACGGCAGCAATTCGTTGCCGGTCTTTCTCCTGTGCATCGCTGCCCTGTGCCTGCTGGTCGGATGGACGGCGATCGTGGGGCATGGCTTCGGGCGGCTTGTCGATCCTCTGCCGCATCCCGCGCTGGCCGGCGCTCGCCACGCGCGCGCGCCTCCCGCCCTGACCTGACGATTCGCACATAGGGGTCCGCCATATGCGGGCCTTTCGTCGGCAGCAGGAGGAGAGTCCATGCCTGAAGACGATCCGCGATCCGGCCGCCGCCGGCCGCCCTGGTGGTTCATGCCGATCGTCATGACCGGCTTGGGGCTTGCCGCCGCCGCGCTCGCCATGACGATGATGACCATCGTCGAATGATCTGAAAATACCGCCGGACGTGGGAACGGCCGCGTCCGGCCCGTTATTGGAAAGGGACATATGCCCCACCACACGCCCCTGATCGGCACGATCGTCGCCGGCCTCGTCGTGGCCTTCATCATGGGCTCCATCGCCCATCGGCTGAAACTCTCGCCGCTTGTCGGCTATCTGGTCGCCGGGATCATGGTCGGCCCCTTCACACCGGGCTTCGTCGCGGACGCCGGCCTTGCCAACGAACTGGCGGAGATCGGCGTCATCCTGCTGATGTTCGGCGTCGGCCTGCATTTTTCGCTCAAGGATCTGTTGTCGGTGAAGAACATCGCAGTGCCGGGTGCGCTGGTGCAGATCGCCGTCGCGACCCTGCTCGGCATGGGCCTTGCGCACCTGATGGGCTGGACGCTCATGGGCGGGCTGGTCTTCGGCCTCGCTCTGTCGGTCGCCAGCACGGTCGTCCTGCTCCGCGCCTTGCAGGGCGCGGACCTGGTCGACACGCGCCGCGGCCGGATCGCGGTCGGCTGGCTGATCGTCGAGGATCTCGTGATGGTGCTGGCGCTGGTCCTGCTGCCAGCGCTCGCAGCCGTGATGAACAGCGCGGACGGCGGCGGGGCCAGCGCCTTGCTCGCGCCGCTGCTCGGCACCTTGCTGAAGGTGGTCGGCTTCGTCGTCGTCATGCTGGTCGTCGGCAGGCGCGTCATCCCCTGGGCCTTGCACTGGGTAGTCCATACCGGATCACGCGAGCTGTTCCGCCTTGCCGTCCTTGCCATCGCCTTGGGCGTGGCGTTCGGTGCGGCCTATGTGTTCGACGTGTCCTTCGCGCTCGGCGCCTTCTTCGCCGGCATGATCCTGGGCGAAACGCCCTTGAGCCGCCGCGCGACCGAGGAAACCCTGCCGCTGCGCGACGCCTTTGCGGTGCTGTTCTTCGTGTCGGTCGGCATGTTGTTCAACCCGTCCATCGTGGTCGAACATCCGCTGCCGCTGCTCGCCACCGTGCTCATCATCGTCATCGGTAAGTCGATCGCCGCCTGGGGCATCGTCCGCGTGTTCGGCCATCCGAACGTGACCGCGCTCACCATCGCGGCGAGCCTGGCGCAGATCGGTGAATTCTCCTTCATCCTCGCCTCGCTCGGCACGGGCCTCGGCGTCCTGCCGGCGGATGCGCGCGACCTGATCCTGGCAGGCGCGATGGTCTCGATCTTCCTGAACCCCATCCTCTTCTCGATGATCGTGCGCAGCCACCGAAAGGAAGAGGATGTGCCCTCCGCCGCCGACGCCCAGCTGGCGCAGACGATGGGGCACACCATCCTGGTCGGCTATGGGCGCGTCGGCAAGCTGATCGCGGCGCAACTGGCCGCCAAGGGTGTCCATTTTGTTGTCATAGAGGATGACAAGGACAAGTCGGAGGAGGCCGGGGAGGCGGGCCATATCGTGGTGCGCGGCAACGCGCTGGAGGATCGGCACCTGCGCTTGGCGGGGATAGGCGAGGCGCGCAACATGCTGATCGCCGTGCCCGAAGGCTTTGAGGGCGGGGCCATCCACGAACATGCCCGGCATCTCAACGCCAACCTCACCGTCATCGCCCGCGCGCACAGCGATGCGGAGGTGGCGCATCTCGAATCGCTCGGCGTCCCACACATCGTCATGGGCGAACGCGAACTGGCGGCGCGCATGTTGACGCTCTGCGGCGCGCGTTAGGCGAGGGATGAGAGGAACCGCGCCGCCCGTTCGCGGATGGCGGCGCGGTCCTCCTCCTTCATCCGCTCCCAATTTCGATAGGGCATCGCCATGCGCGGATTGCGCGCCAGTTTCCTTTCGTTACGCGCGATGAAGTCCCAGTAGAGCGCATTGAACGGGCAGGCGTCCTCGCCCACGCGCTTCTTCACGTCGTACCGGCACTTGCCGCAATAATCCGACATGCGGTTGATATAGGCACCGCCTGCCGCATAGGGCTTCGACCCAAGCAGCCCGCCATCCGCGAACAGCGCCATGCCCACCGTATTGGGCATCTCGACCCATTCATAGGCGTCGGCATAGACCTCCAGATACCAGACATGCACCTGATGCGGGTCGATCCCGGCGATCAGCGCGAAATTGCCGGTTATCATCAGCCGCTGGATATGGTGGGCGTAGGCTTGGGTTATGGTCTGGCCGATGGCTTGCGCCATACAGTGCATGTCCGTCTCGCCGGTCCAGTAGAAGCCGGGCAAGTCGCGCGTGGCATTGAGCGCATTGCGCGACCCATAGTCCGGCCCTTCGTGCCAGTAGACGCCGCGCACATATTCTCGCCAGCCGATGATCTGGCGAATGAAGCCCTCCGCGCAGTTGAGCGGCACCTTGCCCGCGCGATAGCGTTTCTCCACTTCCCGGCACAGGCCGAGCGGGTCGAGCAGTCCCGCATTGATATAGGGCGACAGGATCGAGTGCCATAGGAACGGCTCGTCGGTCAGCATCGCGTCCTGATAGTCGCCGAAGCGCGGCAGCGCCTCGTCGAGAAAGCGCTTCTGCTGGCGCAGCGCATCGGCGCGGGTGACCGCAAAATGAAACTGGTCGAGGCTGCCGATATGGTCGGCGAAACGCTCCGCCACCATTCCCAGCACCTCTTTCGTGACGGCATCGGGGCGGAAGCGGATCGGCTGCGGCATCAGCAGGTCACGGCTGGGCGCAGGCTTGCGGTTCTCCGCATCATAATTCCATTGCCCGCCTTCGGGCTGGCCGTCCTCGTCCAGCAGCAGCCCGGTCTTGCGCCGCATGTCGCGGTAGAAAAACTCCATCCGCATCTGCTTGCGCGCGGCCGCCCAAGTGTCGAATTCGGCATGGGAGCAGAGGAAGCGGTCATCCTCATGGATGGTGACAGGGATGGAAAAGCGATCGGCCCAGCTTTCCAGCATCGCCCGGACGCGCCACTCGCCCGCCTCGGTCACATGGATGGCGCTGGCCTGAAGCCGCTCGACCGCCCGCGCCACCTCCCCGGTGAAGGAGCCTGTATTGCCGGGATCGTCCAGCCTGACATAATCGACCATCCACCCGTCCTTGCGCAGGACGTCGGCATGGTGACGCATCGCCGACAGGATGAAGGCGATCTTCGCCTTGTGATGCTTCACATAGGTCGTCTCGCCCGCGACCTCCATCATCAGGATGACGGCCTTGCCCTTCTCCACCGCGCGCAGCGAGGCAAGGTCGAGGCTCAGCTGGTCGCCCAGCACCGGAACGAGAAAAGGGCCGTCGCTCATCCTGACGGGAATGAACGAGCGGCCCTTTCGCTCCTAGCCTGTCTTAAAGGTCAGCGGCCCCGCGGCGGTCCCTTGCGCCCGCCGCCCCCCTTGAAAGGCCGGGGCGCATAGCCGCCCGGACGCGGCCCGCGATCGTTGGGGCGATTGCCCTGCCGCTTGTTCTCCCGCGCCTGTTCGCGCGGCGCGCCCTCGACCGCCTCGAACGCCACGTCCGCGCCTTCGTCGCTCGCCTGGCCGGTGCGCTTCACCGCCGCGATGAAGCGGCCTGCGATGGCTTTGGGTATCTCGAACATCGTTTCGTTGGCAGCGATGCGGATCGCGCCGATATCCTGCCGCGACACATGGCCGCGCCGGCAGATCAGCGGGAGGATCCAGCGCGGATCGGCATTGTGGCGGCGGCCGATGTCCATGCGGAACCACTGCGTATCCTCGAACCCCGGACGCGGCCCTTCGCTGCGGGCGGGCGCCTCGCTGCGGTCGAGCAATTCCTCCGGTGCAGGAAGCGAGGCGCGGGCGCTCTTCACCAGCATCGCCGCGATTTCCTTGGCGCTTTTCTCGGCCAGCAACTCCGCGCCCAGCGCCCAGTCCGCCTCGTCCAGCTCCGCTTTTTCCATCAGGCTGGCGCGCAGGCGGGCATTGTCCTGTTCCAGGATTGCCTCCCGACTCGGCGGCGTGCCCCATTCGACCGGAATCTTCGCCCCGCGCAGCATGGATTCGACCCGGCGGCGCCGCGGATAGGGTACGATGAGGACCGCCGTCCCCTTCTTGCCCGCGCGACCCGTCCGGCCCGAGCGGTGCTGCATCGTTTCCGCGTCGCGCGGCAGTTCGACATGGACGACCAGGCTCAGCGAAGGCAGGTCGATGCCGCGCGCGGCCACGTCGGTCGCCACGCATACCCGCGCCCGCTTGTCGCGCAGCGCCTGCAGCGCATGGTTGCGCTCGTTCTGGCTATGCTCGCCCGACAGCGCCACGACTGCGAACCCGCGTTCGGTCAGGCTGGCGTGCAGGTGCCGTACATTGTCGCGCGTGGCGCAGAACAGAATGGCCGTTTCCGCCTCGTGATAGCGCAGCAGGTTCACCACGGCATGTTCGATGTCGGACGGCGCGACCGTCACCGCCTGATAGCTGATGTCGCCATGGCCGCGCTCCTCGCTCATGGTCGATATGCGCAGCGCATCCTTCTGATAGCGCTTGGCGAGCGCCACGATGGGCTTGGGCATGGTGGCGGAGAAGAGCAGGGTGCGGCGGCCTTCCGGCGCGCTGTCGAGTATGCCTTCCAGATCCTCGCGGAAGCCCATGTCGAGCATCTCGTCGGCCTCGTCCAGCACCACCGTCCGCACGGCGGACAGGTCCAGCGCCCCGCGCTCCAGATGGTCGCGCAGGCGGCCGGGCGTCCCGACCACAATATGCGCGCCGTGGCTGAGGTTGCGGCGCTCCTTCGCGGCGTCCATGCCGCCGACGCAGGTCGCGATCCGCGCGCGCGCCGCGCCATAGAGCCATTCCAGCTCGCGGCTGACCTGCAATGCCAGCTCGCGCGTCGGCGCGATGACCAGCGCCAGCGGCAGGCCCGCGACGGGCAGGCGATCCGCATCGCCCAGCAATTCGCCCGCCATGGCAAGGCCGAAGGCGACGGTCTTGCCGGAGCCGGTCTGCGCCGACACCAGCAGGTCGCGGCCATGCGCGTCCTCCTGCGTAACTTCGGACTGGACGGGGGTCAGCGCCTCATAGCCCTTGGCGACAAGCGCCTGGGACAGGAGGGCGGGAAGGGTATCAAATGCCATATTCTTGTTTTCCATCGGTAAAAAGCGACCCGCCATCACCGACGGATACGAACGACCATTTGTGCTTCCAACAGGAAAGCCCGGAGCGGCAGGTCAGATGCTCCGCGTTTGATGGGGAGCGAGAATTTCGCGCTCCTTCGTCATGCCGGACATGATCCGGCATCCCGCTTTCATTTTAGGAAACGTTCCAGGAAGGCGGGAACCCGGGTCTAGTCCGGGTGAGGGGTAAAAATAGGGGCAGCAAGCCCTCCAAACAAGAAAACCTCCTTCCCCGTGTCGAGGAAGGAGGCTCCCTTTATCTTTTTACGTCAGCCGATCAGATCGAGGCGACTTCCGCCACGTCGACCTTCACGCCCGGACCCATCGAGGACGACAGGGCGATCTTGCGGACATATTTGCCCTTCGAACCCGACGGCTTCGCCTTGACGATCGCGTCAACGAAGGCGTCGAAATTCTTGCGCAGGTCTTCGGCGGTGAAGCTCGCCTTGCCGAGGCCGGCGTGGATGATGCCCGCCTTCTCGACGCGGAATTCGATCTGGCCACCCTTGGCGGCCTTCACGGCTTCGGCGACGTTCGGCGTCACGGTGCCCAGCTTCGGGTTCGGCATCAGGCCCTTGGGGCCCAGCACCTTGCCCAGGCGACCCACCAGACCCATCATGTCGGGGGTGGCGATCACGCGCTGGAAGTCGATGTTGCCGGCCTGGATCGATTCGAGCAGGTCTTCCGCGCCCACGACGTCGGCGCCGGCGTCGAGCGCCGCCTGAGCCTTGTCATTGCGGGCGAACACGGCGACGCGCACATCCTTGCCGGTGCCGGCGGGCAGGGTCACCACGCCACGGACCATCTGGTCGGCATGACGCGGATCGACGCCCAGGTTGATGGCGATCTCGACGCTCTCGTCGAACTTGGCGGTCGCGTGGGTCTTGATCAGGCCCAGCGCCTCGTCGACGCCGTGCAGCTTCTCGCGGTCGACCGCAGCGGCCAGGGCCTTCGCCTTCTTCGTCAGCTTTGCCATGTCCTTAGCCCTCCACCACTTCGAGGCCCATCGCGCGAGCGGAGCCTTCGATGATCTTCGTCGCCGCATCGATGTCGTTCGCGTTCAGGTCGGCCATCTTGGCCTGCGCGATCTCGGTCAGCTGCGAACGCTTGATCTTTCCGGCGACGACCTTGCCCGGCTCCTTGGAGCCCGACTTCAGGTTGACGGCCTTCTTGATGAGATAGGTGGCCGGCGGCTGCTTCGTCACGAAGGTGAAGGAACGGTCCGCATAGACGGTGATGATGGTCGGCAGCGGGGTGCCCTTTTCCATCTTGTCCGTCGCGGCGTTGAACGCCTTGCAGAATTCCATGATGTTGACGCCGCGCTGACCCAGGGCAGGGCCGATCGGCGGCGAAGGGTTGGCGGCGCCGGCCGCCACCTGGAGCTTGATATAGCCCGTAATCTTCTTAGCCATTGTCACTCACTCTGTTGCTGGACGCGCCCGAGGGTGCGTCCGGTTCAAGTTTAGCGGTCCAGGCGGAGGCAAGCCTCCTCCCGCATTTCATTCCCCTTATCGTCATCCCAGCGAAAGCTGGGATCTCAGGCCGCAAGGGGAGCGGCCCGAGGCACGAGACCCCAGCTTTCGCTGGGGTGACGTATGATCACTTCGACAGTTCGACCTGTTCGAAATCCAGTTCGACCGGGGTGGCGCGGCCGAAGATCGACACCGACACCTTGACCCGGTTCTTTTCGAAATCCAGTTCCTCGACCAGCCCGTTGAAGCTGGCGAAGGGGCCGTCCAGCACCTTGACGCTGTCGCCGATCTCGTAATCGACATTGACCTTGTGCTTGGGCACGGCCTCGGCTTCCTTCTGCGCGCCGAAATAGCGCGCGGCCTCGCTCTCGCTGATTGCCTGCGGCTTGCCGTTGGGGCCAAGGAAGCCCGTCACCTTGGCGGTGTTCTTCACCAGGTGATAGATGTCGTCGTTCATGGCCAGCTTGGCAAGGACATAGCCGGGCATGAACTTGCGCTCGACCTGGATCTTCTTGCCCCGCTTCACCTCGGTCACGGTTTCGGTGGGCACCTCGACCTGCTCGACCAGCTGGGAGAGGCCCATGCGCTCGGCTTCGGACAGGATCGATTCCTTGACCTTGTTCTCGAAGCCCGAATAGGCGTGGATGATGTACCAGCGCGCCATGTTACCGTTTCAAACTCCCATATCGCCTTAAGCGGCCCGCCCCGACGCCAGCGCCAGCAGCCACTGGACGATCGCGCCGAAGAAGGTGTCGATGCCGAAGAAGAAGAGGCCGAGCAGCGACGTCATGATGACGACCATAACCCCGGTCATCACCGTCTCGCGGCCGGTCGGCCACACGATCTTCGACGCTTCGGTCTTCACCTGATTGACGAAATCGCCCGGAGAAACCTTCGCCATCGCCTGCCTTCTACGCTTCGAAACCAACACCAATCGCGGAGCAACAGTCCGCCCTCCCGATCCCGCCTGCTTGACGTCCGGGGGTGCGACCGCTTGGCTCCGCGACCAAATTCGCTGGCGCACTTAGACGCAAATCCCCTGATTTTCAAGGGATCGCGGCCAGTCGCCTGGCAGGAGTGGAGGGACTCGAACCCCCGGCATTCGGTTTTGGAGACCGACGCTCTACCAGCTGAGCTACACTCCTGCACCGGCCTTGCGCCAGCGAAGGAGGGCGCTTTAGCGTGGGCGTGTCGGCAGGGCAAGCGCCATTATCGTGGGGCGCGTCATGGCTGGACGGGTTCCGCGACCTGCGTGTCCGCGCTTGTCTGCCGCTCGGCCTCCTGGTTCAGCTGCGCGCCCAGCAACACCACGAAAGCCGACACATAAAGCCATAGTTGCAGCACCACAACCGCGCCCAATGACCCGTAGGTTTCGTTGTAATTGCCGAAGCGCGACACATAGAAGGACACGCCCAGCGTCGCCAGCAGCCAGAACAAGGTCGCGGTGAACGAGCCCGCCGTCAGCCATTGCCAGCGCGCCTTGCGCCGGTGCGGCCCGAATCGGTAGATCAGCGCGAAGATCAGGCTGGCGAACAGGCCGGCGGCGATCCAGGTCGCGGCCTTGGCGATGAAGATGGCGACCGGACCCCAGCCGTTGACCAGATCCTGCAGGAAGCCGAGCACCGAAGCGGACAGCACGCCGACCACCACCACCAGCACCGCCGACGCCGTGATGCCGATGGACACGCGATACACGGACAGGAAGGAGCGCGCCTCCTTCTCCTCATAGACGATGTTGAGCGCCTCCATCGTTGCCGACGAAGCGCGGGTCGCGCCATAAACGGCGAAGGCGAGCGCCAGCAGCAGGCCGAAGCCGACCGCCGGCTTGGTTGTCGTCACCACCGCCATCAACTGGTCGAAGATCAGCTTGGCCGCCTCACGCGGGACCACGGTGATGATAGACCGGACATGCTCCGCCACCATCGCCGGGTCGCCGATCAGGCCGTAGGTCAGCACCACCGCTGCCAGCAGCGGCGCGATCGACAGAAAGGCATAATAAGCGACGCCCGCCGCCAGCAGGCTCAGATGGTTGGTTCCGATTTTGGCATAGACGCGCTTCAATATCTCCCACCAGCCGCGCGGCGGGATCTTCCACGGCGCATCGACATGCACTTGGCTCGCCACCCGATCGGTCATGCTGTTCCCCTTGCTGAAAAGAGCAAGCGCGCGAACGGGTTGCAGGTTCCGGCGGATGCCCCTTGGGACAGCGGCGTTTTCAGGCTTCCGGGCGCGTCCAGATCCAGCTGCCGCCCACCAGAGCCGCGACGACCGGGATCAGGAACCAGGGCCAGGGGGACAGGAGCAGCGCCAGCACGACGCTGAAGGCGAAGGCGCCAAGCGCCGCCTGCTTGCCCCGCCGGCTGATCGCGCCGCGTTCCCGCCAGCGCCGGATATGCGGCCCGAAATGCGGATGATCGAGCAGCTTCGCCTCCAGCCGGGGGCTGGACCGCGCGAAGCAGAAGGCGGCGAGGATCATGAACGGCACGGTCGGCAGCAGTGGCAGAAACGCCCCGATCGCTCCCAGCCCGATAGAGACGAAACCGGCGATGAGGTAGAGCTGACGCCGCATCAAGGGTCCAATGCCGGGCCAACCGCGACCCCATGCCTTGGTCGCAGGCGGGGATCGGCTTGGCAAGCCGGATCGCGGCCGCGCCGTCCTCAGGCTGCAGGCAGCTTCAACCGCACCAGCAGCCCGCCCAGATCCTCGCTTTCGTCCAGCGCCACCGATCCGCCATAGATTTCCGCCACGTCGCGCACGATCGCGAGGCCCAGGCCGGTGCCGGGCTTGCCCGAATCCAGCCGCACGCCCCGGTCGAAGATGCGGATGCGGTCCGCTTGCGGAATGCCCATCCCGTCGTCCTCGACCATGATCTCGACCATGCCGGCGGTCCGCGCGATCACCGTCGCAAACACGCTGCCACCGCCATATTTCGCTGCGTTTTCGATCAGGTTGCCCAGCATCTCGTCCAAATCCTGCCGTTCCGCCCGCACCGCCGCCTGCCGGTCGCCGTCCATGTCGATCCGCGCTTCGGGATAGAGGCGCTGCACCGCGCGTTCCACCGCCTCCAGACTGGGCCACACCTCCGCCCGGCTCTGCGCTACGCCGCGCCGGCCCACGGCGCGGGCGCGGGCGAGGTGATGGTCCACCTGCCGCCGCATCGTCGTCGCTTCGCGGATCACCGTGTCGCCCAGATCGGGGGACTGCGCCGTCGCCGCGTTCATGATGACGGTCAGCGGGGTCTTGAGTGCATGGGCGAGGTTGCCGGCATGGGTGCGGGCTTCCTCCGCCTGCCGCTCATTATGGGCGAGCAGGGCGTTCAATTCCTCCACCATCGGCAGCACCTCGGCCGGCATCGGCTCAGTGACGCGGCTCTTCTCGCCGCCGCGCATCCGCACGATCTCCAGCCGCACCTTGCGCAGCGGCCGGAGCCCGTAAAAGGTCTGCAGGCTGGCAAGCACGAACAGGCCCACGGCCAGCAGAGCAAAGCTCTTGAACAGCGTCGAACGCAGCGTCTTGATCTGGCCGTCCAGCCCCTCGCGCGCCTGCGCCACCATGAACAGCCAGCGCGTCTCCGATCCCGGCAGGATCACGGTGCGCTCCATCACGCGCAGGTCTTCGCCGGGAAACTGCTTGCTGTCATAGACATGCAGATGCCGGTCATGATGTTCCGCCGGTGCCTTCAGCGCCCGGTCCCACAGCGATCGCGACCGCCAGTCCTCATGCCCCTTGGCGCTGATCTGGTAATAGAGGCCGCTATTGGGCTCCAGGAAGCGCTGGTCCGCCAGTTCGCGGTTGAACAGCACCTCGCCGTCCGGCCCGATCTCCGACGCGGCGATCATCGCCGTCAGCACATAATTCATGCCGTCGTCGAAATTGCGCGTGATCGCCGCGCTCAGTACCCGGTCCAGCGCCACACCCCCGCCGATCAGCAGCACGCTGATCCACAGCGCCGCAATGCCGACCATCCGGCGGGATATGGAGCCGGTCGAGCGGACGGCGGAGGGAGAAGGGGCGTCCATCAGGACAAGGCCGGGCGCTTACCGCCCCGGCTCGTCCAGGCTGTAGCCAAGCCCGCGGATGGTGGTGATGACGTCTGCGCCGAGCTTCTTGCGGATGCGCGTCACGAACACCTCGATCGTGTTGGAATCGCGGTCGAAATCCTGGTCGTAAATATGTTCGATCAGTTCGGTGCGGCTCACCACCTTGCCCTTGTGGTGCAGCAGATAGGACAGCAGTTTATATTCCTGCGCCGTCAGCTTAACCGGATCGCCCTTCAGCGTCACCTTGCCCGACCGCGTGTCCAGACGGACATCGCCAGCAGTCAGTTCGCTCGACGCATTGCCGGACGCGCGGCGAATGAGCGCGCGCAGCCGGGCGATCAACTCCTCGCTCTGAAACGGCTTGGCGAGATAATCGTCCGCCCCCGCGTCCAGCCCCGCCACCTTGTCCGACCAGCTGTCGCGCGCGGTCAGCACCAGCACGGGAAAGGCGCGGCCTTCCTTGCGCCACTTGTCCAGCACGGTCAGGCCGTCGATCGTCGGCAGGCCAAGGTCCAGCACCACCGCGTCGTAGCTTTCAGTGGAGCCCAGGAAATGGCCGTCCTCCCCGTCCGTCGCGAGGTCCACGGCATAGCCGACCCCCTCCAGCGTGGTCCGGAGCTGCTGGCCCAGACTTGGTTCATCCTCGACGATCAGCAGACGCATGGGCGTTTTCCGTTTCTGTTATGCATGTCGTTACGCAGACGCGCCGATCAGCGCGCCATGCCGATGATATCGCCGGTTCGCCCGTCGGCATCAACCCACATCACCTTGCCGTCCTTCACATATTTGAGGCGATAACGGTTGGAGGAAGGGTCGAACTCGCTGCCGACATAGGTTGCGCCGCCTACCGCCGCATCGACCCGCCGCTTTATCATGGCGAAGGGCATGACCTGCCCTTCCAGCATCGCGCGGCGGGCGGCGTCCTGCTCGTCGCGCCGATTGCCGGCGTCGGCCACCGGAACAGTGAGCGCGAGAGCGGTGACTGCGGTCAGGGAAGCTGCCAGACTTTTCCACTTCATAATCATGCAAATGGCATAGCTGCATGGCATTGAACAGGTGGTGAATGGCGGGCGCGTGGGAGGAAAGGGGGCGCGGCGGCCGAAGCCGTTCGCGCCCCGCAAACCTTATTTCTCCAGCGCGTACTGCACCGTGAGCGTTACCGACGCGCTTACCTGCCCCGGTTCGACCGGAGTCGCGGGCGCGGCGTCCGCCTTGAAGCGGGCGCTTTGCAGCATCGGCATGGGCGGCATGCCGCCGCTGTTGCTTTCGCTGATCGACACCAGCCGCGCCGAACGATAGCCCGCCGCCTGCGCGTAGAAATCGGCCTGCGCCTTTGCGGTCTTCATCGCCGCCCCGCGCGCCTGCACATGCAATGGCGAGGGATCGTCGATCGAGAAATTCGGCCCGTTGAGGTTGGTCGCACCCGCCGCCACCATCGCGTCGAGCGATGCGCCGATCCGCTTGATGTCGCGCAGCTTCACCGTCAGCTGGTTCGACGCCTCATAGCCGATGAAGCGCGGCACCTGAGGCTGGCCGTCGCGATTGCTGTAATCATATTGCGCCGACAGGTTGATGCCGCTGGTCTGGATGTCCTTCTTGGCGATCCCCGCCTTGGCCAGCGCCGCGATCAGCTTCTCGGTCTGCGCTGCATTCTGCTGCATCGCCGCCTGCGCGGTCTGGGCGCGGGTCTGGACCCCGGTGCCGACCGTAGCGATGTCCGGTGCGGCCTCCACGCTCTCGGTCACGTTCAGCGTCACGACTGGAGCGGTCTCGGCGATGGTCACGCTGGTCTGGGCGACGGCCGTAACGGGAAGCGCGGCGACGCCGAGCGCCATCAGGGCGAGAGCGGATTTCATGGGGGTAGTCTCCTCTGCAATGTTGCGGTCCATTTGGAACGGCTGCGATGAACCGACGCTGTCGCACGTTGAAAGCCGTCCGACAGCTTTGTGGTTCCATCGCCCTTGCCCGCGCCCGTCCAAGCGCCTAGCTGCACCGCCATGGCGGCTCCCATTCTCTCCTTCGAAAATCTCGGCCTCTCGCAGGGCACGCACTGGCTGTTTCGTGGCATCGACATCCATGTGGGTGCGCGCGACCGGCTGGCGCTGATCGGGCGCAACGGCGCGGGCAAGACCACGCTGCTGAAGCTGCTGGGCGGGCAGATCGAGGCGGACGAGGGCACACGCTCGGTCCAGCCCGGCGCGCGCGTCATCACGCTGGAGCAGGACCCGGACGTCACGCCCTTCGCCACCTTGCACGATTTCGCGCTGGCGGGCGAGTTCGCGCCGCCCGCGCACGAAGTCGAAGCGATCGCCGACCAGCTCGGCATCGACCTTAGCCGCGAGGCGAAGACGGCGAGCGGGGGCGAGCGCCGCCGCGCCGCCATCGCCCGCGCACTCGCCAGCGAACCCGACCTGCTGCTGCTGGACGAGCCGACCAACCATCTCGACATCGCCGCGATAGACTGGCTGGAAAACTGGCTGGCGCGCTATAATGGCGCATTCATCGTCATCAGCCACGACCGCGCCTTCCTGACGCGCCTCACCCGCCAGACGCTGTGGCTCGACCGGGGCCAGATGCGCCGCAACGAAGTCGGCTTCGGCGGCTTCGAACAATGGATGGAAGCGGTCTATGCCGAAGAGGCGCGCGCTGCCGAGAAGCTGGACGCCAAGCTCAAGATCGAGGCGCACTGGCTGGAGCGTGGCGTCACCGCCCGGCGCAAGCGCAACCAGGGCCGCCTCGCCAAGCTCTGGGAAATGCGCGCCCAACGTGCCGCGATGCAGGGGCCGCAGGGCACCGCCAAGCTCGCCGTGGCCAGCGACGACAGCAAGACCAAGAGCGTCATCAAGGCCGAGCATGTCAGCAAGTCCTTCGGTGACCGCACGATCATCAAGGACTTTTCGCTCCGAGTGCAGCGCGGCGACCGCATTGGCATCGTCGGCGGCAACGGCGCGGGCAAATCGACGCTCCTGAAACTGCTCACCGGCGAACTCGCGCCTGACAGCGGCGAAGTGACCCTCGCCAAAACCCTCGACATGATCTTTATCGACCAGCAGCGCAGCCTGATGCAGGGCGACAAGTCCGTCCGCGACGTGCTGGCCGAAGGCGGCGACTGGATCGACGTGCGCGGGGCGCGCAAGCATGTTCATGGCTATTTGAAGGACTTCCTGTTCGACCCTTCATTGGCCGAGGCAAAGGTCGGCACGCTGTCGGGCGGCGAGCGCTCGCGGCTGCTCTTCGCGCGGGAGTTCGCGCGCGAATCCAACCTGCTCGTGCTGGATGAGCCGACCAACGATCTCGATCTCGAAACGCTCGACCTGCTCCAGGAAGTCATCGCCGACTATGACGGCACCGTGCTGATCGTCAGCCACGACCGCGACTTCCTCGACCGGACGGTTACGGTGACGCTCGGCCTCGACGGCTCCGGCACGGTGGACGTGATCGTCGGCGGCTACGCCGACTGGATCGCCAAGCGCGATCCCCGCCGCGCGCCCAAAGCGGAGAAGAAGGACGCCGCGCCACCGCCTCCGCCCAGGCCCGCCTCCGCGAAACTCAGCTACAAGGACCAGCGCGACCTCGACCTGCTGCCCAAGCGCATCGAAGAACTGGAAGCCGCCATCGCGCGCGACGAGGAAGCGCTCGCCGACCCGGCCCTCTACACGCGCGACCCCAAGAAGTTCGCGGCGTTGACAGCGGCTATCGAAAAGGCGCGGGCGGAAAAGGACGCGGCCGAAGAACGCTGGCTTGAACTGGCCGAAAAGGCGGAAGGGCTGGCGGGGTAGGCGGCTTCGTTATCGCCCGCGCCGTCACCTCATCGCGCTACTTCGTCACCCGGGACTTGATCCGGGGTCCCGCTACCTTGCACGGGAAGAAGCGGGATGCCGGGTCAAGCCCGGCAGGACGAACAAGGCGCGACCGCTGACACCCACCTATTACATTCACTGCACACCGAGAAGCTCTCTACAAATCGACGCTCACAAAGGGGACGAGGCTAGCGTCACGTTTCGAAGCGAACTTCCAAGCTGTCACCTCAATGCTCGCGGTCAAAAGGGTCGTAGCAGCGGTGACAATAGCATCAATCGACGCGAGCCCGATCGCTTCCCCGACGTTCGACGCTGACGATATGCTGGGAGCAAATTTGTTCACGCTACTGGTCGTAAAGAACACCAATATCAGAGACCAACGATAGCCTTTTGTCGCCTTGACGATCCGCATTGGATTTACGAATCGCGTAGAAACCGCTTGTGCTATCGGCCACGCAGGGAGGAATGCTACAAACAGCAACCCGATCAAGAGCAACACGATGACGATCAAACTGGTCAAGCCATCCTGCGAGCCGTTGCGGGCAGCATAGATCAAAACCGCCAAACAAGTTAGGATCGGTGCCATCGTTACAATATTAATGGCAGTAAACCTGAATAATCCAAACACGGATAGCGATCTTTCGATCATCGACATTGCTACTGCGTATATCGCTACAAACCAAGGAAAAATAAGAATGCCTAAAATGGCATAATGCAAGTCGGAAAATTTCGAGCCGTTGGTCCAATAAAATAGGTCTGTAGAGACCGTTAACACTGCCACTATTGCAACACAAAATAGTCCGCGCCTAGGGACTGTGCCAAACTCGCCCATCGCTTGCGTGAAGAAATCTTGAAATGTGATGCCCCCGGTCATTCATCAAACATGAACGACGATGCCTCGCGCTGCAATATAGGTTTGCACCACGACGCCACATCAGCTTTTTGAGATGTTGACGCTTAAGGGTCACTCAGCAAATCACCCAAACCAGCGATAACTCGCAACAAACAAAAGGCGGCCCTTCCGAGCCGCCCTTTCGTTATCCCATAACCACCAGCCTCACTCCGCAGCAGGGGCCTTCGCCTTGCCGCCCTTCTTGCCCTTCTTGGGCGCGGCGGGGGTGATTTCGAAGGCCAGCGCCGGAACGCCCTCCGCATCCTCCTTCATATGGACATGCACCTCGCCGCCATGGACCAGCTTGCCGAACAGCAGTTCCTCGGCCAGCGGCTGCTTGATCTTCTCCTGCATCAACCGGCCCATCGGGCGCGCGCCGTAGAGCTTGTCATAGCCCTTGGCGGTCAGCCATGCCTTCGCCGCCTCGTCCAGCGTGATGTGGACATCGCGGTCGGCCAGTTGCAGCTCCAGCTGGAGCACGAACTTGTCGATCACGCGCGCCACGATCTCCGGCGGCAGGTAACCGAACGGCACGATGGCATCCAGGCGGTTGCGGAATTCCGGGGTGAAGAGCTTCTTCACCGCATCCTCCTGCACGTCGTCGCGCGACAGTTCGCCGAAGCCGATGCTTTCCTTCGCCATGTCCGACGCACCGGCATTGGTGGTCATGATGAGGATGGTGTTGCGGAAATCCACCGTCTTGCCATGGTGATCGGTCAGGCGGCCATTGTCCATCACCTGCAACAGGATGTTGAACAGGTCGGGATGCGCCTTCTCGATCTCGTCCAGCAGCAGCACGCTGTGCGGATTCTGATCCACCGCGTCGGTCAGCAGGCCGCCCTGATCATAGCCGACATAGCCCGGAGGGGCACCGATCAGGCGGCTGACCGAATGGCGCTCCATATATTCGGACATGTCGAACCGCTGGAGCGGAATGCCGAGCAGGGTCGCGAGCTGCCGCGCCACCTCCGTCTTGCCGACGCCGGTGGGGCCGGAAAAGAGATAGTTGCCGATCGGCTTGTCGGGATCGCGCAGGCCCGCGCGCGACAGCTTGATCGCGCTGGACAGCACCTCGATCGCCTTGTCCTGGCCGAAGACGACGCGCTTCAGGTCCGTGGTCAGCGATTCCAGCACGCTCTTGTCGTCGGACGACACGGTCTTGGGCGGAATGCGCGCCATGGTCGCGATCACGGCCTCGATCTCCTTGGGCGTGATCGTCTTCTTGCGCTTGGACGGGATGACCAGCATCTGCATCGCGCCCACTTCGTCGATCACGTCGATCGCCTTGTCCGGCAGCTTGCGGTCGTTGATGTAACGGGCCGAAAGCTCGACCGCCGCCTTGATCGCGTCGGGCGTATATTTGACGTGGTGATGCTCCTCGAACGCGCTGCGCAGCCCGGCGAGGATCTTGATCGTGTCCTCGATCGTCGGCTCGTTGACGTCGATCTTCTGGAACCGACGCAGCAACGCGCGGTCCTTTTCGAAATGATTGCGGAACTCCTTGTAGGTGGTCGATCCGATGCAGCGGATCGTCCCGCCCGACAGCGCAGGCTTTAGCAGATTGGACGCATCCATCGCCCCGCCGCTGGTCGCGCCCGCGCCGATAACGGTGTGGATCTCGTCGATGAAGAGCACAGCATGCGGCATCTTTTCGAGTTCGGTGACGACCGCCTTCAACCGCTCCTCGAAATCGCCGCGATAGCGGGTGCCGGCCAGCAGCGCGCCCATGTCGAGCGAATAGATCACGGCTTCCTTCAGCACGTCGGGCACGTCGCCCTCGACGATCTTGCGCGCCAGCCCTTCCGCGATCGCCGTCTTGCCCACGCCCGGATCGCCGACATAGAGCGGGTTGTTCTTCGACCGGCGGCAGAGGATCTGCACGGTGCGGTCCACCTCGGCCGAGCGGCCGATCAGTGGGTCGACCTTGCCGCGGCCCGCCTTCTCATTGAGGTTGACGGTGAACTGCTCCAGCGCGCTGTCCTTCTTGCCCTTGCCGTCCTGCACCTTCTTTTCCTCCTCGGCGGCGCCCTTGGTTTCCTGGCGCTCGGGCTGGGGCGTGCCCTTGCCGACGCCGTGGCTGATGAAGCTCACGGCATCGAGACGGCTCATGTCCTGCTGCTGCAGGAAATAGACGGCGTAGGATTCGCGTTCCGAAAAAAGCGCGACCAGCACGTTTGCGCCCGTCACCTCATCCTTGCCGGACGACTGGACGTGCAGGATGGCGCGTTGCACGACGCGCTGGAAACCGCTGGTGGGGGAGGGGTCGGACGCGCCCTCCACCTTCAGGCTGTCGAGTTCGGTGTCCAGATAATGGGTCACCGCGTCGCCCAGCTCGCCCAGTTCCACGCCGCACGCCTGCATCACCTTCGACGCATGTTCATCGTCGATCAGCGCGAGCAGCAGATGCTCCAGCGTCGCATATTCATGCTTGCGGTCCGACGCGTGCGTCAGCGCATTGTGCAATGTGGTTTCGAGGGCGGGTGCGAAAGAAGGCATTGTCGTTCTACTCCTGGCCCCGATGAGGGGCGGTGTCGAACCTGATGTCGGCATTGCTCGACGCGGGATCAAGGGCCATGGCCCTGCCAGCGGAATTGCCTGACTGCCCCGGCCCGAAGATGCCCTGACGGGCGAGAGGGGCGGGGCGCGGGTTCATCGCCTGAATAGCGCCTCGGCACTTGCCTTGTGGTTAACGGCGCTTTCCTTTTTCGCCCTGGTCCGTGCGATCTCCGCTTCCAGCGCGGCGATGCGGGCGTCCAGTTCGGCGACGGACAGCGGCCCCAAATCCTGTTGCAGCAGGCGGGCCAGAGGATCGTCGCTCTTGCGCGGCTGATACTCGTCCATGTCCATAAGGGTAATGTTGACCCTGATCCCCACTCTGTCAATAAGGTCGCGGGTGCAGCCGGTCGATTTTGACGCGGCGCAACGAAGAGGGCGGGAATGGCGGACGAATTCGCGGTGCCGGGCGAAATGACGGCGATCGGCATCGCCGCGCCCGGCGGGCCGGATGTGCTGGTGCCGCAGCGGCGTCCCGTTCCCGCGCCCGGCCCGGAGGAAGTGCTGATCCGCGTCGCCGCCGCCGGCGTGAACCGGCCGGATGTGCTGCAACGGCAGGGCAAATATCCCCCGCCGCCCGGCGCGTCCGACATTCCCGGCCTGGAAGTCGCGGGCACCATCGTCGCCGCGGGCAGCGGTTCGGACATGCTGGTGGGGCAAAGGGTCTGCGCGCTGATCGCGGGCGGTGGCTATGCGGAATATGCGGTTGCGCCCGCCGGCCAGTGCCTGCCCGTGCCCGATGGCTACGATCTTGCCGAAGCCGCGGCGCTCCCCGAAACGCTCTTTACCGTGTGGACCAACCTGTTCGAGCGGGCCTATGTCGTCGCGGGCGACACCGCGCTGGTCCATGGCGGCACCAGCGGCATCGGCACGATGGCGATCCGCCTGTGCAACCTGTTCGGCGTGCAGGTGATCGTCACCTGCGGGTCGGACGACAAGTGCGCGCAGGCGAAGGCATGGGGGGCGGATCATGCGATCAACTACAAGACACAGGATTATGCTGAGGAAGTGAAGCGCATCAGCGGCGGGCAGGGGGTGCAGGCGGTGCTCGACATGGTGGGCGGCGACTATCTGCCACGCAACATCGCCTGCCTGGCGGAGGATGGCCGCCATGTGTCCATAGCCACGCTGGGCGGGCCGAAGGCGGAGCTGTTCATCCCCGCCATCATGCAACGCCGGCTGACGCTCACCGGCTCCACGCTGCGCGCCCGCTCGGTCGGCTTCAAGAGCCTGGTCGCCGACGAACTGATCCGCACCGTCTGGCCGTTCGTTGCCGAAGGAAAGTTGCGCCCGGCCATGGATCGCACGTTCGCGCTGACCGACGCCGCCAGCGCCCACGCCCGCATGGACGCCGGCAAGCATTTCGGGAAGATCGTGCTTATCGTGTAACGATAACCTTAACGGGATGATAAGGCTGTAGCGATAATGGATGGTTTCGACGCATCCGGAGGACTCTACAATGGCCTTTTTCAGAAAATTATTGCGCGAGCGCGAAGGCGCGACCGCCATCGAATATGGTCTGATTGCCGCCCTGATCGCCATCGCTGCGATCGGTGCGATGAGCAGCCTCGGCACCAAGCTGGGCCGCACGTTCAACAATGTGAGCGGCAACCTGAAATGACGCGCGCCTGGCGGCGCAGCGCCGCGCTGGCACGGTCGCCTGACGCGTAAAACGTAGTATTTCCGTCATATTCTCTGCGGGATTGTAACAATGGCGCGTTAGGGATTCGCTCCCGAGGACATGGGTCTTTGGGGACGACGACATGAACGCCATCACGCGCCTGCCTTTCCTGAGCGATGTCGAGGAGGTCGCGGACGACCGCTTCCACATCCCCGAGCGGGTGGGGCAGCGCCGCCGCTATCGCACCATCTGGATATCGGACATCCACTTGGGCACGCGCGGCTGCAACGCGACGATGCTGATCGACTTCCTCGACAATGTGGACAGCGACACCATCTATCTGGTCGGCGACATCATCGACGGCTGGCGGCTGAAGAAACGCTTCTACTGGCCCGCCAGCCACAATGACGTGGTGTGGCGTCTAATGAAGCGCGCGAAGCGCGGCACCCGCGTCGTCTACATCCCCGGCAATCACGACGAGATGTTTCGCCAGTTCACCGGCATGAGCTTCGGCGGGGTCGAAATCCGGCGCAAGGCGATCCATGAGACCGCCGACGGCCGCAAGCTGCTGGTCCTGCACGGCGACGAATTTGACACGATCATGCTTGCACACCGCTGGCTCGCCTTCGTCGGCGACGCGGCCTACACCATGCTGATGCGCCTCAACGTCGCGGTGAACGCGGTGCGCCGGCGGATGGGCCTGCCTTACTGGTCCTTAAGCAAGATGGCCAAGCACAAGGTCAAGAACGCCGTCTCCTTCATCTCCCGCTTCGAGGAAGTGGTGGCGCATGAAGCCGGCGCGCGCGGTGTCGACGGCGTGGTATGCGGCCACATCCACAATGCCGAAATGCGGCAGATCGAAGGCGTCGCCTATTATAACGACGGCGACTGGGTCGAAGGTTGCACCGCGCTGGTCGAACATGGCGATGGTCGCATGGAAGTGCTCCACTGGGCAGACGAGATCGCGAAGCGGGAGGCCGGCGAAGCCCAGTCCCGCGAAAGACTGGCCGCCTGATCCTGACGCCGGAGCCACCGCCTATGCGTATCGCCATCGTCACCGACGCCTGGACCCCGCAGGTCAACGGAGTCGTCCGCACGCTTCAGACGACCCGCGCCGAACTGGAACGGATGGGCCATGTGGTGGAGGTGATCTCGCCCGACCTCTACGGCTCCATCCCTTGTCCCACTTACCCCGAAATCCGGCTGGCGCTGGTGCGCGCGGGCGTGATCGGGCAGGCGATCGCCGCTTTCCGCCCGGATGCGGTGCATCTCGCGACCGAAGGGCCGCTATGTCTCGCCGCGCGGCGCTGGTGCCTGCGCGGGGGCGTGCCCTTCACCACCGCCTATCACACCCATTTCCCCGATTATGTGGCGCAGCGCACCGGCCTGCCCGCGACATGGTTCTGGCGCTACATCCGCTGGTTCCACGGACCCGCGCAGGCGGTGCTGGTGTCGACCCGGTCCGTGCGCGATCAACTTCGCGCCCATGGCGTCGCCAATGTGCGCCCATGGGGCAGGGGCGTGGACCTCGCGGCCTTCACCCCCGATGCCCCGCCTCTGCAAGCCTTCGCCGATCTGCCCCGCCCGATCATGCTCTATGTCGGGCGCGTCGCGGTGGAGAAGAACCTGGAGGCATTCCTGTCCGCCGACCATCCGGGCACGAAAATGGTCGTGGGCGATGGTCCCGCCCGCGCCACTCTGGAGCGCGCCCATCCCGACGCCCGCTTCCTGGGGCCGCTGTTCGGCGCGGACCTTGCTGGCGCCTATGCCGGGGCGGACGTCTTCGTCTTCCCCAGCCGCACCGACACGTTCGGGCTGGTGATGATAGAGGCGCTCGCCTGCGGCACCCCTGTCGCCGCCTTCCCGGTCACCGGGCCGGTCGATATCGTCACGCCCGAAACCGGCGCGCTGGCGGACGATCTGGCGCAAGCCATCGCCGCCGCCCTGACCAAGGACAGATCGACATGCGCCGGCTACGGCCGCAGCTTCAGCTGGGACCGCAGCGCGCGGGAATTCCTCTCCGGCCTGCACGCCATCGCCCCTGACCTGCTGGACAGCGCCGCCTGACGCTTTTCCTTGCCGCCGGGCCAAGGATGTTCTATCTCTGATCCCGCACGGCCGCCCTGATTGGGCGGCCCTTATCGTTTTTACGCCGGAGAAAAGTCCCCGTGTCCCAGCCTCTGATGCCCCACGCGACCGCCAGCTGGCTCGTCGACAACACCGCGCTCAGCTTCGACCAGATCGCGGAATTCTGCGGGCTGCACATTCTTGAGGTGCAGGCGATCGCCGACGATACCGCCAGCATCAAATATACCGGCCGCGATCCCGTCCGCGCCCATGAAATCACCATGGACGAAATCCACAAGGGCGAAGCGAACCCCGATTACAAGCTCAAGATGCTGAAGGGGCCGGAGCCCGTCCGCCGGACCAAGGGGCCGCGCTACACCCCGGTCAGCAAGCGGCAGGACAAGCCGGACGGCATCGCCTGGATCCTGCGCAACCATCCCGAAGTGTCGGATGGCGCGATCGGCAAGCTGATCGGCACCACCCGCACCACCATCGCCGCGATCCGCGACCGCACCCACTGGAACATCTCCAACATCGTGCCCAAGGATCCGGTGACGCTGGGCCTCTGCTCGCAGCGGGAACTGGACGCGCTGGTTGCCCGCGCCGCGAAGAAGGCCGGCATCGAGGCGCCGACCGATTCGCGCCTGGACGGCGACCGTGAGGCGCTGATTGAGGAGCTGCGGCGCGAGCGCGAGGACAATGCACGCCGCGCGGAAGAGGCGATGAAGAGCGAGTCCGAGCTTATTTCGGGCGCCGCCACCATCCTCGATCCGTTCAGCAGCAGCAAGGGCGAGGTTTGATGCCGTAGCGTCATTTTCGACGCTGGCCTGATCTCGCAACAAAGCGGCAAAAACAAAGGGCTGCGCCTCATCGGGGCGCGGCCCTTCTGCTGTGGTTGACGCTTGCGTAAAGTGCGCCGCGACCATACACTTCGCCCATGGAGAGCGTAGAAAAAATCTGGCGGGAACGGTATCAGCACCCCACGGACTGGGACCAGACATTCCCCCCCTTATCGATGGGCGACATGGTCAGCGCGAGCGCCGCCGCCCATCCTCAGGCCAACATGATCGACTTCATGGGCCGCAAGTTCAGCTATGGCGAAATGATCGGGCAGATCAGACGGATCGCCTGCGGACTGCAGGCGATGGGCGTCAGGAAGGGCGACCGGGTCGGCCTCTATCTGCCCAACACGCCCCATTATGTCGCGGCCTATTATGGCGCGCTGATGGCCGGCGCGATCGTCGTCAACTTCTCGCCGCTCTACACCGCCGCCGAGCTTG
Organism: Sphingobium olei; assembly: GCF_042678845.1. Lineage (NCBI taxonomy): Bacteria > Pseudomonadati > Pseudomonadota > Alphaproteobacteria > Sphingomonadales > Sphingobiaceae > Sphingobium > Sphingobium olei. Next base: position 176,037 of record NZ_JBHTLS010000135.1, read on the forward strand.
AACATCAGGTCGAGGACAGCGGCACGCAGATCCTCTTTACCCTGTCGGCCAAGGCGCTGCTGCCCACCGCGCTCAAGGTGCTGGACGAAAGCAGCCTTGAAAAGCTGGTGGTGGGATCGGTCGCCGAAGTCCTGTCCCCGGTCAAATCGCTGCTGTTCCGCTGGTTCAAGGCAAGCGAGAGCGTCCCCATTCCGGACGATCCGCGCGTGCTGCACTATGACCGGCTGATCGCCAACCGGGGCGAGTGCGTGGTGGCGGATATCGATCCGGTCAACGACGTGGCGCTGCTGCAATATACCGGCGGCACCACCGGCACGCCCAAGGGCGCGATGCTGACCCACCAGAACCTGACCGCCAATGCGCGCCAGGCGCAGGCGATCGACCCGCACCGGCATGAGGCAGACCGCATCATCGCCGTGCTGCCCTTCTTCCATGTGTTCGCCAACACCTGCACGCTCAATCGCACTGTCCTGAACGGCGGGGAGATGGTGATGCTGCCCCGCTTCGACGCCGCGCAGGTGCTGGCGGCCGTGCAGCGGGTGAAGGCGACCGCGCTGCCCGGCGTCCCCACCATGTTCCAGGCGCTGCTCGATCATCCCGCAATCCGCAACATCGACTTTACCTCGCTGCGGGCCTGCATTTCGGGCGGCGCGCCGCTGCCGCTGGAATTGAAGCAGAAGTTCGAGGCCACGACCGGCGCGAAGCTGTTCGAAGGCTACGGCCTCACCGAAACCAGCCCGATCGTCTGCTGCAATCCCTATGAGGGCCTCAACAAGAGCGGCACGGTGGGCCAGCCCGTACCGGACACCCGCGTCAGGCTGGTGGACCGCGAAGATCCCACGAAGCCGCCACCCGAAGGCGAGCCGGGTGAACTGCTCTTTGCCGGGCCGCAGATCATGAAGGGCTATTGGAACCGCCCCGATGCCGACGCGGAAGTGTTCGTCGGCGAATTCATCCGCACCGGCGACGTGGGCATCATCGACGAGGACGGCTATGTGAAGATCGTCGACCGCCTGAAGGACATGATCGCCGTGGGCGGCTTCAAGGTGTTCCCAAGCCAGGTCGAACAGATTCTCTACCACCATCCCGCGGTCAAGGAAGCGCTCGTCATCGGCGTGCCCGACCGCTATCGCGGCGAGCAGCCCAAGGCTTTCGTGACCCTGAACGAGGGCTTCGACATCGACGGCGCGGCCCTGAAGGACTGGGTCAACCCGCAGCTCGGCAAGCATGAGCGGGTGTGCGAGGTGGAGGTCCGCCTCAACCTGCCCAAGACGCTGGTCGGCAAGCTGTCGCGCAAGGAATTGGTGGCCGAGGAACGCGCCAAGGCGGATGCGCGGGCGGCGGAGGCTGGAACCGCCGCCTGATCCTTCCTATCTGTGCGGCCAACACGGTATAAAGGAATGGAAATGGCGCAAGAGATCGCAACCCTTGCCGGCGGATGCTTCTGGTGCACCGAGGCGGTGTACCAGAATCTGCGTGGCGTGACGTCTGTCGAAAGCGGCTATATCGGCGGCACGCTGCCCAACCCGACCTATGAACAGGTCTGCTCGGGCAGTACCGGCCATGCCGAAGCGATCCGCGTCACCTTCGATCCCGACATGATTTCCTACGCGGACCTGCTCGACATCTTCTTCGCGACGCACGACCCGACGACGCTCAACCGCCAGGGCAACGACATCGGCACTCAGTATCGATCGGCCATCTTTCCTCATTCGCCCGAGCAGGAGGCGCAGGCCCGCGCCGGCATCGAACGCGCGCAGGCGGACCAGTCGGCCCCCATCGTCACCACCATCGAGGCCGACGCCCCCTGGTATCCGGCGGAGGACTATCACCAGAAATATTGGGACCGCGTCGGCGACAAGAATCCCTATTGCATGGCTGTGATCCCGCCCAAGCTCGCCAAGCTGCGCAAGGGCTTCGCCGCCCGCATCGAGGCCTGACACCTGATCCCGGCGAAAGCCGGGTCGGCATCGCCGTGCGTGACACGCCGCCACTCTTAGGGCAGGGTTCATCTTCGTCATGCTAAGCGTCTCTATCTGTTGAGACATCGGGGGACCGCGAACGTGAAGAAGACCATCCTGCTCGCCGCGCCTTTGCTGCTGCTGACGCTTCCCGGATGCGTCCGCACGGTCGCCAGCGTCGTCACCGCGCCGGTGCGCGCCACATCGCAGGTGGTGGACTGGACCACGACCAGCCAGGAAGAGGCCGACCGCAATTACGGCCGCAAGATGCGCAAGCAGGAAGCGCGCGAAGGCCGCGAGATGAAGCGTCAGGAAAAGGAACGCCGCCGCCAGTGCCGCGAAGCCGGCTATCGCGACTGCGACTGACCTTGCGTGCGGAGCGCGCCGTTCAGGCCGCCGCCCGCTTCAACCGGTCGTTGATCGCGACCCCGATCCCCTCCATCGGCACCGGTGCCACGGCGATCCGGGTGGCGGCGCTCGCATCCGCGATGTGCAGCGCCGCGAATAGATTGGCCGCCGCTTCGGCCAGATCCGCTTCGGGGCTGAGGTTGATGTGACAGGGCATCAGGCCGAACCCGATCAGATATTCGTCCCGCTCGGCCTGCATCGCCTCCAGCCGCACCGGCTTGGACGGCGCATAATGGCTCTCCAGCTGCCCCGGTGCCTCGATCTTCCCGTCTCCGCCGACAATGACCGGCAGGCCGCTCGCCTCCTCCAGCATCGCCGCCGTCACCGGGCCGGGCCGCAGCAGCCGGATATAGTCGTTCTCCGGCGCGGCAATGGTGGATTCCAGCCCCTCGCTGGTCGGCCCTTCGTCCAGGATCATGCGGATCTTGCCATCGAGGCTCGACAGCACATGCTCGGCGCGCGTCGGGCTGATCGCCCCGCTGCGATTGGCGGACGGCGCGGCAAGGGGGCACCCCGCCTCGCGGATCAGCGCGCGCATCGCCGGATGGGCGGGCAGGCGCAGCGCCACGGTGGACAGGCCCGCCATCACCAGCGGAGAGAGGCCGCTGTCCGCCCGCGCCGGCAGCACCAGCGTCAGCGGGCCGGGCCAGAACCGGTCGGCCAGGCGCTTCGCCACGGGTGAGAAGTCCGCCAGCCGCTCCGCCATCCCCCGGTCTGCAACATGCACGATCAGGGGGTTGAAGCTCGGCCGCCCCTTGGCGCTGTAGATCGCGGCGACCGCGCTGCTGTCGGTGGCGTCGCCGGCCAGGCCATAGACGGTTTCGGTGGGAACGGCGACCGGCTCTCCCGCCCGGATCAGCAAGGCCGCCTCGCGGAGCGCCTCCGCGCCATAGCGGCAGGATTTGGTGGAAAAGGCTGGATGAGCGATGGTCACAATCCCCGCAATATAGGCCCCGTCTGGCCCAAGTAAAAGTCCATTGCGTCATGACAATGACAGTGCGGCGGCCTTGCCCGCGCGCGGCGGTGCGACTAAGCCGCGCGCATGACCGACGCACTCCTCGCCCGTATCGCCGACGCGCTGGAACGGCTCGCGCCGCCTCCGCCGCTTTCCGCCGACCTCACCGCCGCGCCTGCCTATGTGTGGGACGGACGGGCGATCCGCGCGGTGGAGGCATTCGCGCCGGTCGACTATGCGCTGCTGACCGGCATCGACGCGCAAAAGGGCACGCTGCTCGAAAATACCCGGCGTCATGCCGCAGGGCACGCCGCGCATGATGTGCTGCTGTGGGGCGCGCGCGGCACCGGCAAGTCCGCCGTTGTCGCTTCGGTCGTAGGGCAGCTGCAGGGGGAGGGGGCGGATATCGCCCTGCTGCAATGCGCGATCGACGAACTGGCCAGCCTGCCCGCGCTCTTTTCGCTGCTGCGCGCGACGTCGCGGCCCTTCATCCTGTTCCTCGACGATCTGGGGTTCGAGGAAGAGGGGAGCGGTTCCGCCCGGACTCTGCGCTCGCTGCTTCAGGGCGGCACGGCCGCGCGTCCGTCCAATGTCCGCCTCTACGTCACCTCCAACCGCCGCCACATTGTGCCGCGGCATCTTTCGGAACAGGATGATCCGATCAACCCGCGCGACGTGGTGGACGACCGGATGGCGTTGTCGGACCGGTTCGGCCTCAGCCTGGGCTTCCATGCCATCGACCAGGACGCCTATGTCGCGATCGTCGCTGGCTATGCGGCGACGCTCGGCCTGTCCTTCGACCCCAGGGAAGCGATCCAGTGGGCGACGCAGCGCGGCAGCCGGTCGGGCCGCGTCGCCTGGCAATATGTGGTGGAACTGGCGGGCCGCAACGGGCTGGTGGTCTGACCGGCGATCAGTTCGCCTTCGTCACCCGCCAGATGATGTTGCCGACATCGTCGCTGACCAGCAGCGCGCCCCTGGCATCGGCGGTCACGTCCACCGGCCGGCCCTGCGCCGCGCCGTCCTTGTCCAGGAAGCCGGTCAAGACGTCCACCGGCTTCGCCTTGCCCGCCTCGCCGTTGTCGAAGCCGACATAGACCACCTTATATCCCGCCGCCGGCTTGCGGTTCCAGCTGCCGTGCAGGCCCACGAACGCGCCGTCGGTGTAGGGCGCGCCCAGCTGCACCTTGTCGGCGAAGGTCAGGCCCAGCGGCGCGACATGGTTGCCCAGCGCATAGTCGGGCCGCTTGGTATATTCGCGGATTTCCGGCCGCTGCGGTTGGACGCGCCGGTCCTCATACCCGCCCCAGTAATTCCATGGCCAGCCGTAGAAGGCCCCGAATTCCATCCGCGCCAGATAATCGGGCACCAGGTCCGCGCCCAGCATGTCGCGTTCGTTGACCACGCCCCACAGCGCGCCGCTCTTGGGCTCGAAGGCAAGGCCGACCGGATTGCGCAGGCCATAGGCGTAGACGCGCTTGTATCCGGTCCTGGGATTGACCTCCAGCACCAGCGCGCGGCCCTGCTCCATCTCCAGTCCGTTCTCGCCGATATTGCTGTTCGACCCCACGCCGACATAAAGCAGCCCTGCAGGGCTCGCCGTCAGGCTCTTGGTCCAGTGCTGGTTCGGCCCCTGCGCGGGCAGATCGATGATCTTGCGGCCCTTCGCACTGATCTTCGTCTCCCCCTCCTTGTAGGGGAAGGCCATCAGCGCGTCGGTATTCGCGACGTAGAGCGTGTCGCCGACCAGCGCCATGCCGTACGGCGAATGAAGCCCGCTCAGAAACGGGGTCTTGACCTCCGCCTTGCCGTCGCCGTCCGCGTCGCGCAGCAGGGTGATGCGGTTGGCCGATGGAACGCCGGCACCCGCCTTGTCCATGAAATAGGACATGATCCGGTCGACGATCCCGTCCTTGGGCCGGGGCGGGCTGTTGGTTTCCGCCACCAATATGTCGCCATTGGGCAGGCGCAGCATGGATCGCGGATGGCTCAGCCCCTCGGCGAAGCGCGCGACGGTCAGGCCCTTCGCGGCCACCGGCTTCGCGCCGGCTGCCCAGGGCTTTACGTCAGCGATGTTGACGGTGGGCAGCATCTCGCTGCGCGGCGCGGTGAACACCGGCTCGCGTCCCGTGTCCGCGCCCGGCGGCAACTGGGCGGTGTCCCCCTGCGCCACGTAGAGAAAGGCGCCTCCGGCTAGGGCGAGGGCGACGAGCGGCAGGATGATGACGTGCTTGTTCATGGCCCTCTCTCTATGCGGGGCCGTGGCGTCGGGCAAGGCGGATGCGGCCTCTGTTCGGCAACGCCGCTTCGGCAACCCGGCTTCAGCGGCCCCGTTCGCGCAGCCACAGGATCAGCGCGATCGCAACGCCGATGGCGGTGCCCGCCAGCAACCCGATGCTGGGCTGCCCCATCAATCCTCCGATGATCGTCCCGGCAAGGATCAGGAGCGCGATGATCGCGCCCGCGCCGGTGGGGTTCTTTTTGCCTTGGCTCATCGCATCAGCCCTTGCCATGGAGCGGTCGGGAAGGCCAGTGCTTTGCACGGCGGGCCTCGACCGCCCCGATGCGGGACCGTCCGCCCCGAAATGGGAAAGATGCGCCAATATGGCACTTGGCTAACGGCGCGTTGACTCCTCTATCGCCGGTTGAGAGCCAGGCCGTTGAACTGGCACGATGATTGAAACAGTTTGGCAACAGAAGCCGCTTGATCGCGCGGCCGGATTGCGGGGGGTCATCATGCAACTGCCATATCTTGCCAACCGCAAGAGCTACGACGACGCGGCTGAGCTGATGCGCCGCTTCGGTGCCAATGCCGGCTACGAGGCCGCCGCGCGCGCCGACCAGAGCCTGGACGTGGGCAACCACATTACCTTCTGCCACTGGCGTCAGATCGAGCGGCTGATCGTCCTGCTGACCTACAACCAGCCTCTCGGCACCATCCACTGAAGGGCGGATTCGCCAAGCTGCGTCACCCCGGCTCTTACAGCCGCAGCCCCGCCGTTTCCGGCAATCCCGCCAGGATGTTGAGGTTCTGCACCGCCGCGCCGGCCGCGCCCTTGCCCAGATTGTCGAGCGCCGCAACCAGCCGCGCCTGCCCCGTATCTTCGTTGCCGAAGACGAACAGAGCCAGACGGTCGGTCGCGCCGACATGCTCCAGCGTCACGCCGCTCATGCCCGCGCTCTCCTCCGCCGACGCCACGCTGACGATCGGCGATCCGGCATAGGCCTGGGCCAGCGCCGCGCGGATGTCCTCCACCGTCGGCGCGTCGGGCATTGCGCGCAATTGCAACGGCACTTCCACGATCATGCCGCGATAGGCGTTCGCCACGGCCGGGGCGAAGAGGGGCGGGTACGCCAGCCCCGAATAGCGCGTCATTTCCGGCACATGCTTGTGCGCCAGCGTCAGCCCATAGGGGCGGAAGGCGCTGGGGCTTTCCACCTCGCCCTCATATTCCGCGATCATCGCCTTGCCGCCGCCCGAATAGCCCGACGCGCCGGAAACGGTGACCGGCCAATCCGCGGGCAGCAGCCCCGCCAGCACCAGCGGCCGCACCAGCGCCAGGAAGCCGGTGGGCCAGCATCCCGGATTGGCGACGAACCGGCTCTGCGTCAGCCTTTCCCGATGGCCCGGCTCCAGTTCGGGAAAGCCGTAGGTCCATCCCTCTGCCACGCGATGCGCGGTGGACGCGTCGATCACGCGCGTGCGATCATTGTCGATCAGCGTCACTGCCTCGCGCGCCGCGTCGTCGGGCAGGCACAGGATCACGATGTCAGCGGCATTCAGCGCGTCCCGCCGCGCCACCGCATCGCGCCGCCGCTCTTCGGGCACGGTGATGATCGACAGTTCGGGCCGACCCGCCAGCCGTTCCGCGATCTCGATGCCGGTCGTGCCGTGGCCGCCGTCGATGAAGACCTGCGTGGTCATGGCGCGATCCTCCGCCTTGCGATGATCGGCTGCGCGTGGGCATCCGCCAGGCGCGCCACTACATCGGCCAGCGGCTCTTCCACCACCGCCATCCAGTAGGCGTTGGCGTGCAGCAGCATGCGCGCATCGGTCATGATGCCGACGTGGCGTGGAAAGAAGATCAGGTCGCCCCGCTGCAACGGCGTGTCGCTGTCGATCGGCGCGCCCACGCCCTCGCATTGCAGGTCGGTGTCGCGCGGCGCTGCGATCCCGACCCGCGCCAGCGCCACCTGCACCAGCCCCGAACAATCGATGCCGCGATGCCCGCGTCCGCCCCAGATGTAGGGCTGGCCGATATGGCGCCGCGCCGCCTCCACCCAATCGTCGGGCTTCGCCGCAACCGGCTCCACATGGCGCAGGTGGACATGGCCTTCCGCGCAGGCCAGGAAATCGCCCTGCGGCTCGCCCGAAATTAGCGCGCCCATCGGCCAGTAATCCGCGATGGGCGACTTGATGTCGGGCATGCTGAACAGCGGGGCGGTGTCGGCGATCACCCGATGCGTGGCGGTCTCCAGCGCATCCAGCGCCTCGCGCCGGACATAGCCGACATAGCCGTCATGGCCGCAAAAGCCCCACGCCCAATCGGTCGTGACGTCCAGCGCATGGAATGTCTCGCCGCGCAAAATCTCGCTCACGGCTTCGGCCGTGGAGGAAGCGGACGACAGGACAGGCGTGCCCGCCGCCACGCAGGTCAGCGCCACGGCGCGGGCATAATGGGCCGAAAACAGCGTCCCCGCCAGCGACAGGTCGGCCAGGTCGCCGCGCGCCGCATGGACGCGCCGGTCCAGCGCTATCGATCGGCCGTCGAGGCGGAAACGGGTCCGTTCAGCCGACGCGGTCTTTATGGGGGTGTTCATGCCTTTCATCGCGCGCGGTTCCTGCGATGAAATGGTGAAAGGCGTCAAGAAATTCCGCCCCTTTGGGGGTGCGGGTGATGAAAATATTGCGCCGATCCGCCGCATCGCGCTCCCGCCGCAGATATCCAAGCGCCGACAATTTGTTCAACGCCCGCGTGATGACGGGCTTGGATACGTGCAGCGCTTCGGCAAGGCCCCGCACCGTATGCGGCCCTTGTCCGATATAGACCGTCATCATCAACGCCATCTGACGGTTGGTAAGGTCGGGCTTGCCCGACCGGACATAGTCCACGAGTGTCCGCATCCATTGGCCCAAAGGCTGCAGGCCGGGACGTTCGATTTCGATGGGTGCGGCGTGGGCGTTCATGTCGCCTTAACGCATGATTCCCAATCCGGTTGCGTAACGGAGAAGGCCGGCCGCAATGCCCTATGGCGCACGGCCGTAGCGTTGCTGCAACAGGCGGAAAACGGCCCTCAGCCCCAGCGCCTCGCCCCCCTTGGGCCGTCCGGGTTTTGCAGCCGGGCGCCAGGCGAAGGTGTCGAGATGCAGCCAGGGCGTGCCCTCCGGAACGAAGCGCTTGAGGAACAAAGCGGCGGTGATCGCGCCGGCGAATCCGCCTTCGCCCGCATTGTTGATGTCCGCCACGTCGGACTTCAGCATATCGGCATAGCCATCCCACAGCGGCAACCGCCATGTCGGATCGTCCACCTCCGCGCCCGCCGCAGCCACCTCCGCCGCCAGCGATTCGTCGTTGGCGAAGAGGGCGGGCAGGTCCGGTCCCACCGCCACCCGCGCCGCGCCGGTCAGCGTCGCGAAGTCCACGATCAGCTCGGGTTGCTCCTCGCCCGCGCGCACCAGCGCGTCGCCCAGAACCAGCCGCCCTTCCGCGTCGGTATTGCCGATCTCGACTGTGATCCCCTTGCGCGTGCGCAATATGTCGCCGGGGCGGAAGGCGTTGCCGCCGATGGCATTTTCCGCCGCCGCGATCAGCAGGTGCAGCCGCACCGGCAACCGCGCCGCCATCACCAGCTGCGCCAGCGCCAGCGCATGCGCCGCGCCGCCCATGTCCTTCTTCATCAGGCGCATCCCGGCGGAAGGCTTGATGTCCAGGCCGCCGCTGTCGAAACAGATGCCCTTGCCCACCAGCGCGACGCGCGGATGCGCCGGATCGCCCCAGCTGAGTTCGACGAGGCGCGGTGCGAACGCCCTGTCCGCCGCCTTGCCGACCGCGTGTATCATGGGATAGCCCTGCTCCAGCGCGTCGCCCCGCGTCACCGTCACGCTCGCGCCGAACGCCTTGCCGATCGTCTCGGCCGCCGCTTCCAGGTCAGGCGGTCCCATGTCGGCGGCGGGCGTGTTGACGAGGTCGCGGACCAGCGCAACCGCCCTGGCGATCTGCACCGTCTGCTCGATCCGCGCGACATCGCCGGTCAGCAGCACGCGCGGCCCCACCGGCTTGTCCTCGACCCGATAGCGGTCGAACCGATAGTGCGCCGTCAGCCAGCCGAGAGCCGCCGCGCCCGTCGATCCCTCCGCCAGCCGATATGTGCCCTCGGGCAAAGTCTCGGCCGCGCGCGCCAGGCACCAGGGGCCAAGCGCCTGCCGGTCGGCGACGCCTGCCGCCACGGCCCATTCCTCTCCCTCGGCGGGGATGATCGCGACCTCGTGCGGCTTGCCCTTGAACTTCTGCGCTGCCGTCACCGCGCGGACCGGGGCGGGCTGGCCTCCAAGCCACGCGTCGAACCCGTCCGCATCGACGATATGGATCGATCGAGCGGGTTGCTGGTTGTCGATTTTGATGAGGTCGGCAAGGTCGGTCATGCACCGGGATGTAAGGGAAAGCGGTTCGCGATGAAAAGCGCAAACTTCGTCGCCCCGCCCGCACGGATGGCCCCTTCTTCCTTTGCGAGATCCGCTCGAACGGCCTAGTCTCAACCCATAACCTAAAAGGAGATGGATCATGATGCACGGTGACGATCGCAGCCTTCAGGCCGCCCGCGCGCGGGCCTATGCGCTCGCGGAAAGCGGGCAGTTCGACAACAGCCATGCGGTGCAGCAGGCGCTGGTCGCGGAAGGCTGGGCCAATGCCGGCCGCGCGCTCGATAGCGACTATGCGCGCAAGGCCATCGGCGAAAAGTGCCGCGCGGCCCAGGCGCATTGACGCGGGCAGGGCTGATGCGGGGAGGGCGATCGGCCTGGCTGGCGGCGGCGGCCATCCCGCTCGCCGCCTGTTCGCCGCAGCAGGAGGACGCGCCAGCCGGCAACGCCGCCGTGAATGCGGCCGCCAGCCGCTATATCGACAAGATGATCGGCAAGCCGCCGCCGGCGCCGCCGGCCAAGGCGTTCCGGCAGGAGGACAAGACCGACCTGCTCGAATTTGCCTATTCCTATCCGGCGCAGGCGGCCGTGATACCGACCCTGGTCGCCAAGTTCGCGCGGCAGATGGAAAGCGCGAAAGACGGCGCGCTCAAAATGGCGCGCGAGGATAGCGCGTCTGCCAAAAAATCCGGCTATCCTTTCCGCCCGCACAGCCTGTCGGTCGAATGGACGGTCGCGGCGGATACGCCTCGCTTCCTGTCGCTCCAGTCGGAAAACTACACCTATACCGGCGGCGCGCACGGCATGACCGGCTATGAGGTGCTGCTGTGGGACCGGGCGCGGGACCGGGAAGCCAGCGTCAAGGCGCTGATGACCTCGGAACAGGCCTTCAAGGCCGCGATCGCCAAGCCCTTCTGCGCCGAACTCGACAAGCAGCGCGCGGAAAAGCGCGGTGCGCCAGTGGTGCGCAGCGGCAACGTCGATTTCACCGCCTGCATCGACCCGATGGAACAGGTGCTGGTTCCCACCTCGAAGGACGGCAAGCTGATCGACAGCTTCACCGTCGTCGTCGGCCCGTACAGCGCCGGCCCCTATGCGGAAGGCACCTACGAAGTGCCGGTCCCGGTGACCGCAGCGCTGCGCAAGGCGATCAAGACCGAATATCAGGACGGGTTCGTAAGTTCTTCACCACTCCCTCACTCGTCACCCCGGCCTTGAGCCGGGGTTCCGCTACGGCTGGCGGGAAGCAGGTCGGAAAGAAGCGGGAGCCCGGGGTGACGTGAAATGCGGGGCCGGCACCGGTCGTTCAGACGCCCTCTAAACCGGCACCCCGTACAGGTCATGCTCGTCCGCATCCTCGATGCACACGTCGATCATGTCGCCCGGCTTCAACCCCGCGCCCACGTCGCGCAGGAAGACATTGCCGTCAATCTCCGGCGCGTCGGCCTGTGAGCGGGCGGTCGCGCCGATGGAGCCGTCCTCCTCGTCCGGTTCGCCCACCTCGTCGATGATGACCGGCAGCACGCGGCCGACCTTCGCAGCCAGCTTGGCGGCGCTGATCGCGGCGGTCTTTTCCATGATTCGCTGGTAGCGTTCTTCCTTCACCTCTTCCGGCACTGCGCCGGGCAGTTCATTGGCCGCCGCGCCCTCCACCGGCTCGAAGCGGAACGCGCCCACCCGGTCCAGCTGCGCCTCGTCCAGCCAGTCGAGCAGATACTGGAAGTCCGCCTCGGTCTCACCCGGGAAACCAACCACGAAGGACGAGCGGATCGCGATATCCGGGCAGATATCCCGCCATTTGCGGATGCGGTCCAGCACCTTGGCTTCGTTCGCGGGCCGCTTCATCGCCTTCAACACGGAGGGTGCGGCATGTTGAAACGGAATGTCGAGATAGGGGGTCAGCAACCCCTCGGCCATCAGCGGCACGACATGGTCGACATGGGGGTAGGGGTAGACATAGTGCAGCCGCACCCAGGGCGCGCGCCCCTCGGCGGTGCGCAATTGCCCCAGCTCGCGCGCCATGTCGGTCATGTGCGCGCGCACCTCGCGGCCTTTCCACAGGCGCGGTTCGTGCCGGGTGTCCACGCCATAGGCCGATGTATCCTGGCTGATGACCAGCAGTTCCTTGGTCCCCGCCGCCACCAGCTTCTCCGCCTCGCGCAGCACCGCGTCGATGCGCCGCGAAACAAGGTCGCCACGGATCGACGGGATGATGCAGAAGGAACAGCGGTGGTTGCAGCCCTCGGAAATCTTGAGGTAGCTGTAATGGCGCGGCGTCAGTTTCAGCCCGCCTTCGGGCACCAGATCGACGAAGGCGTTGGGAATGGGCGGCGACGCGTCATGCACGGCATTGACCACCTGCTCATATTGATGCGCGCCCGTAACCGCCAGCACCTGCGGGAATTTCGCGCGGATCACGTCCGCCTCGTCCCCCATACAGCCGGTGACGATCACGCGGCCATTCTCCGCAATCGCCTCGCCGATGGCTTCGAGCGACTCTTCCTTCGCGGAATCGAGGAAGCCGCAGGTGTTGACCAGCACCACGTCCGCGCCGGCATAGTCGGCGGACATCTGATATCCGTCGGACCGCAGCTTGGTCAGGATGCGCTCGGAATCCACCAGATTCTTGGGACAGCCAAGCGACACCATGCCCACCTTCGGGGCGTCGGGAATTTTCGTTGCCATGATCGCCGCGCACATAGGGATTTTCGCGCCCAATGTCACGCGGTGGCGATTCAGCCGCTTAGCGCCGCTGCATCGCCCTCCACGATCTCGATGATGCAGTCGCCGGTCTGGAGCTTTTGCGCCTCCGCTTCCCAGAAGCCGATCGGCCGGTCGTCGCGATAGATGCGCACGCCTAGACCGGTACGGATCGCGGACAGCGGCCCGCCGATCTCCTCGGGCAGCACCGCCCGTTCGTGGAGCTTCACCCGCCCGCCCGACGCGGCGAGGTCCGCCATATAGTCCGCGATATGCTTGCCGCTCGTGCTCCCGGCCAGCAGCAGCCCGGCAAAGCTGGTGGGGTTGATGACCGTGGTCGCGCCTGCCTGCCGCGCGGGCAGTTCATTATCCTCGTTGCGCACCACGATGCTGATCGGCAGGCGCGGGGCCAGGTGGCGCGCGGTCAGGGTGATGAGGATCGACGTATCGTCCCGCCCGGCCGACACGATCATGCTGCGCGCCCTGTGGATCGCCACGTCGGTCAGCGTCCGGTCGCGCGTCGAATCGCCGCACAATATGTTGCACCCCAGCGCTTCGGCGATGCCCAACGCCTTCTCGCTGCCGTCGATGACCACGATTTCGCGCGGGTCGGTGCCGCGCGCCAGCAGTTCGTTCACCGCCTCCTGCCCGCTGGTGCCGAACCCGGTGACGACGATATGATTGTGCAGATCGGCCTGAATACGCGCCATGCGCCACCTGTAGAGGATGTTGCGGAAGAAGAGGTTATAGGCGGTTCCGAGGAAGATCAGCCATACGAACAGCCGGATCGGCGTCACGAAGATGGATTCGAACAACCGCGCCTCCGGCGTCACCGGCACGATGTCGCCATAGCCCACGGTCGTCACGGTGACCGTGGTGAAATAGAGCACGTCTATGAAGCTGATCTGGTCGTCGTAATTGTCCTTCAGGCCCTCGCGCCCGAACCAGTGCAGCGCCAGCACGATCGCGACCAGCCCGAACACCAGCCCCAGCCGCCAGACGAGGTCCACCCACAGCGGCAGGGCGGACCGCCGCCGCAGGAAACCGGCCTTGTCGGGCCTGATGTCGGGGTCGTTGATCCTCACCGCGACGGCTGTCTCCTTCGCTGTCTCACTTCGGCGTCAGCGCCGTCACCCCGCCCATATAGGGAGCCAGAACCTCCGGCACCGTCACGCTGCCGTCGGCCTGCTGATAATTTTCCAGCACCGCCACCAGCGTCCGCCCCACGGCAAGGCCGGAGCCGTTCAGCGTATGGAGGAAGCGCGTCGCCTTCTCGCCCTCGGGCCTGTAGCGCGCGTTCATCCGCCGTGCCTGAAAATCGCCGCAGTTGGAAACCGAACTGATCTCGCGATAGGTCTGCTGGCTCGGCAGCCAGACTTCGAGGTCATAGGTCTTGCGCGCGCCAAAGCCCATGTCGCCGGTGCAGAGCAGCATCTTGCGATAGGGGAGCCCCAGCGCCTGCAATATGCCCTCGGCGGCCGCGCACATGCGTTCATGCTCGGCCTCGGACTCTTCGGGCGCGCAGATCGCGACCAGCTCGACCTTCTCGAACTGGTGCTGGCGGATGAAGCCCCGCGTGTCGCGCCCCGCCGATCCCGCCTCCGACCGGAAACAGGGCGTCAATGCCGTCAGCCGCAGCGGCAGGCTGTCGGTCGGCACGATCTGCTGCGCGACGAGGTTGGTGAGGGAGACCTCGGCGGTCGGGATCAGCCAGCGCCCGTCCGTGGTCTTGAACAAGTCTTCCGCGAACTTGGGCAACTGCCCCGTCCCGAACAGCGCCTCGTCCTTGACCAGCAGCGGCACGGCCGTTTCCTCATAGCCGTTCTGCGCCGTCTGCGTGTCCAGCATATACTGCGCCAGCGCCCGGTGCAGCCGCGCCATCTGCCCCCGCAGCGCCGTGAAGCGCGCGCCGGAAAGCGCCGCGCCGCCTTCGAAATCCAGCCCCAGCGCCGGCCCGAAATCGGCATGGTCCTGGGCCACAAAGTCGAACTGGCGAATCTCGCCCCAGCGGCTCACTTCGACATTGCCGGCTTCGTCCGCACCCTCCGGCACATCGTCGGCGGGCAGGTTGGGGATGGCCGCGAGCATCGCGGTCAGCGCCTCGCCGGTCTCCCGGTCCTCCGCTTCCAGTGCGGGCAGCCGGTCCTTGAGCGCGGCGACCTCCGCCTTCAGCGCCTCGGCGGTCGCGGCGTCCTTCGCCGCCATCGCCTGCCCGATCAGCTTGCTCGCCTCGTTGCGGCGGGCCTGCCCCTGCTGCAACTCGGTCTTGATCGCGCGGCTCTTCTCGTCGACCGCCAATATCTCGGCGGACAGCGGCGACAGGCCCCTCCGGCCAAGGGCGGCGTCGAAGGCGGCGGGGTTTTCGCGGATGAAACGGATGTCGTGCATGGGGCAGCGCTATGCCGCCGCGCGATGACCCGCGCAACCCCGCGCCCGCTCGTCCGTTCACCCTGCATCACCCAAATAGCCAAGGAGACGGACGATGCAGATCGATCATGACGCGATGGTGCTGGTGGCGGACGGGCGCAAGCTGCTCTTCTTCCGCAACAAGGGCGACGCCGCCTATCCCAATCTGGAGGCGGAATCGGTGACGCAGCAGGACAATCCCGCCCATCTGGATCAGGCGTCGGACAAGGCCGGCCAGTCCTCCAGCACCGGCACCGCGTCGGGCACGATGGGCGAGAATAACTATCACGAACTGGAGGAACAGCGATTCGCCGCCGAGGCCGCCGACCTGCTCAAGCGCCGGGCGCTCGCCAACGACTATGAGAAGCTGATCATCGTCGCCCCGCCGACCGCGCTCGGCGAAATGCGCAAGCATCTGCACAAGGAAGTGCAGGACCGGCTGGTGGGCGAGATCGCCAAGGATCTGACCAACCATCCCGTGCCGGAGATCGAGAAGCTGATCGCGGCCAGCTAGTCACCCCGGTCGAGCGCAAACGGAAAAGGGCGGCCCGTCGCCGGACCGCCCCTCTTCCCGTTCAGTGCCTGCCGTCAGGCTGCGGCCTTCGCCTTGCGCTCGGCGAAGCGCCGGCGGGCGACCAGCGCCACCGCGGCGGCCCCGAACAGGAGCACCATGGGCGGCGCGGGCACATCCGTACCGCCGGTGCTGCTCGAACCCCCGCTCGAACTGCTGGATGAGGAAGAACTGCTGGAAGAAGAGGAGGACGAAGAGCTGCTGCTGGTCGATCCCGTGCTGCCGAAGCTGGACGAGCCGCCCGACGAGGAGGAACTGCTGCTGCTCGACGACGAACTGGACGAGGAGGAAGACCCGCTCGACCCGGAGCTGCCGTGACCATGGCCCGGCTTCCCGCCGCTCGATCCGCCCGAGCTGCTCGACGAGGAGGAACTGGACGAAGAGGAGGACGAGCTGCTCGAACTCGACGAGGACGAACTGCTCACCCCCGAAGAAGTCGAAACGTTGCCCGACGATGTGGAGACATTTCCCGAAGAGGTGGAGACGTTGCCCGACGATGTCGACACGCCGCCGGTCGAGGTGGACACCCCGCCGGTCGATGTCGATACCCCGCCCGTTGTGGAGCTGGTCGAGCTGCTGATGCCGCCGGTGGAGCTGCTGGTCGAGGAGATCACGACCGACCCGCCGCCACCGCCGCCGCTGCCGCCGAAAAAGCCGCCGATGAAGCCGCCGCCGCCAAATCCGCCGCCGCCGCCCATCACCACCGGCACCGCGCCGCCGCCGGACACGACCGGCATTTCCGCCATTGGCGCAGGGGCGGGCAGGGGAACGGGGCCGGGCTGGCTCGTCACGGTCACCGTCTGCGGGGCGCAGGCGGTCACGGTTTTCACCACCTTGCGCTTCACGGTGCGCACGGCATAGCGCTTCTTGGGCGCGGCCTTCATGCTCTTGCTGCTGTGGACCACAGCCGGACGCGCGCTTTCTGCCACATGGACGGCCCCGCCGCCGATGATCGCCCCGCCGCAGGTGCAGGCGCATAATTTGGCCAGTGCCATCCGTACCGACATAGGTTCCACTCTGTTCTGTTTGCCCCCGATGGCCCTTGCGCCGGACGGGCCGGGCGGTGCCTTCGGGAATTTCCTTTGCGCAAGAACGCAAAAGAAACAGTTAACTGCAATCTCGTTAACTCTGAATCTGCCGGTGGAGTCGAGAGAATAAGGCGGCTTTGCTCAACCGATATGGTTAACGTCCCACTATGGGACGGCGGCCGCCGCGGCGGTTAAGACGTGCAAGGCCATCCGGTCCGCCCGCTTCCCTCTCGCGACGACTCGCAGGGTATGACATCGCCTGCGCGCCATGGACCCCACAGGGCGCTTGTGTCCGTTCGCCGCCATGGCTATGAGGCGCGCACAATCAAAGTGATAGGCGTCGGACGCCACAGCGCCGGGGCCTTTACGAGTCGGAGAGCCAGATGGCATCGGTCCTGAATTCCGATAAAGACGGTGAAAAGCCGCCGAAATCGACTGTAACGCTTCCCGCCGATTACCGGCCGTCCCCCGACGAGGAATTCATGAATCCGCTGCAGCTGGAATATTTCCGGCAGCGGCTTTGGGACTGGAAGAAGCAGATCCTGGCCGAAGCGGAAGGCACGCTCGCCGTGCTCCAGAACGAGCCGCTGCGCGAACCCGACCTCAACGATCGCGCGTCGAGCGAGACCGACTGGTCGATCGAACTGCGCACCCGCGATCGCCAGCGCAAGCTGATCTCCAAGATCGACGCCGCGCTCCGCCGCATCGACGAGGGCGAATATGGTTACTGCGAAGTGACCGGGGAGCCCATCTCCCTCGGCCGCCTCGAAGCCCGCCCGATCGCCACGATGACCGTGGAAGCACAGGAACGGCACGAGCGGCAGGAAAAGATTTCCCGCGACGATTAACGCTTTTTCCATGCCGCCGCCCTAGGATGGTCGCCACGATGAACAGGGCGATCGGGTTTGCGGATGAGTGACGGGCAGGACATTTCAGACCGTGGACCGGCGCGGACCGCGCCGCGCGATAGTCTGTTCCTGCTGACCAGCCTTGTAAGCGCGGAAGGCGTCGCGCTCGGCAAGGCGCGCGTGCGCAACCTGTCTGCGTCGGGCCTCATGGCCGATTGCGAGCGCGCCGTGCCGGCCGGCATCCGCGTAACGTGCGAGCTACGCGGCGTGGGGCAGGTGAGCGGGACCATCGCCTGGGCGCGTGACGAAAAGATCGGCATGGCCTTCGACGTCCCTATCGACCCGCAACTGGCGCGAAAGCCCATCTCGACCGCCGGATCGCAATCCTTGCCGGACTATCTGCGCATCGCGCCCTTGCGGCGGCGCTGACCGCTTATTTCCGTCCATCCGCCAAAAGAAAACCCCGCTGACCGGATGTCATCGGGGCTCTTCTGGATCGTCCGTCATGCCGCGGGGTCAGGGCCGGCAGCGCCTGCTCGGCCCGACCCGCGGCAAGGGCAGCATGTGTCGATCAGTGCTGCGCGGCCATCTCCTCCTTCAGCCGCAATTTCTGCTTCTTGAGCGAAGCCACCAGGATGGCGTCGGGCATGGGCCGACTCGTCTCCGCCTTGATTCGCGCCTCAAGGCCGGCATGCTTGGCTGAAAGAGCTGAAATGTGGCTATTTTCCATGACATTCTCCTTACGAGGGTGATGGATGACGAAGTAGATCATGATTCGCGGGCGCTGTCTCGCCATGTTTGGGTCTTTGCGGCGGACTGCCGGCAATTTTGCGATGGCCCGCATTGCCCGCGCCCGCTATCAAGGCGGATAGGACGGTCGGTCGCAGGACGGAAAGGGGCGGGGTGAGCCGGGAAGACATCATGCGCCGCTTGGAACTGCTGCGGGTGGAGCATCGCGACCTCGACAGCGCGATCGCGGCTCTCGCGGCGGCGGGCGGCGGCGACCAGATGCAGATCGCGCGCCTCAAGAAGCGCAAGCTGCGGCTGCGCGACGAGATCGCCGTCCTGGAAGACGCGCTCGTCCCCGACATCATCGCCTGACGCGAGTCTGGCTGTTCCCGGCCAACCGATCCCAAATGGGACAAGCTGCCGCCGTCCGCCTTGGCGGGCCTGACAAGCGCCGGAAACTGTGGCAATCATGATGGCATGCGAAGCGCAGCCTTTCTTGATCGCGGACTTCACCGCCGCCTGGTGGACGGCCTCTATGTCGAAGCCATGGTGATGGCGGACGAGGCCCGCACCTATTTCGACAAGGGTGCCCCCCGCGACGAAGGCGATGACCCGCTGCGCCGCGTCGCCTTCGCCTGCGAATCGCTCAAGGTCACTACCCGGCTCATGCATGTCATCGCCTGGCTGCTCAGCCAGCGGGCGTGGCAGCGCGGCGAGATCGGTGACGAGGAACTGGTGGACGAGAAATACCGGCTGGGCCGCGCCGCCGCCAGCGATCCGGCGCTGTCCGCCACCTTCGCCTTCGCCGCCCGCGCGCTTATAGAGGGAAGCCAGGATCTTTACGAGCGGGTGGTGCGGCTCCAGGACCGGATGGACTTGATGATGGAACAGGGACCGGCCGAGGATATGAGTCCCGCCCGCGCCCTGCTCGACCGGCTGAACCAGGCCTTCTGAAACCGGCGGAGCGGTGGAACGCCGCGCTTGGTTGGGGCTGGCGCTCCGGCCTCCATTTGGTCTAGACCCTCGCGCATGACCGATGGTTTGCGGACAGGACGCCGCGTCTCAGGCCCACCGCATGCCCGCAGGCTTCTCCTTGCCTCGTTGCTGCTCGCCATCCCCTGCCTGGCCCACGCGCAGGAAACCGCTGCTTCGCCCGACCAGCCGCTCGACGCCATGCCCGACATCGGCATCGACTGGCCCGACATGGGCCAGCCCGACACCGTCGCCCCGCTGCCCCCGGACCCCACCGACACCCGGCCACTCGCCGCCGGCGACGCCGCCCCCGCCGATGTTCCGCCCGACGACGCGCCCGAAGCCGTCGTGGCGGACGCGGGCGAGGAGCGCCGCTACAGCGTGCAGCTGGCGGGCGTGGACGCGATTGCCGACGCCCGGTTCAACCAGCGCTTCGATCAGCTCTCGGCCCTGCGGCAGGAAGACGGCAAGGCCGCGAATCTGGCCCAGATCAACCGCCGCATGAAGGAAGACGGCGAACTGCTCGACCGGCTGCTGCGGGCGAAGGGCTATTATGCCGCGCGCATCCGCAGCGCCGTCACCGCGCCGGCGGGCGGCGACCGGCTGCTGGTGCGGTTCGACGTCAATCCGGGGCCGCTCTATCTGCTCGATTCCATCGATCTCATCGGCCTTGCCGAAACGGCAGAGCGGGAGGCCGATCTGCGCGCCGCCTTCCCGCCCAAGGTCGGCGATCCCGTCGATGCCGACGCGATCCTCGCCGGGCGTGACGCGTTGGCGACGAAGCTGGCCGAAAGCGGTTTCCCCTTTGCCCGCGTCGATGAACCGGACGTCCGCATCGACCATGAAGAGCGCAAGGGCGATCTCGACATGATCGTCGTGCCCGGCGGCTTCCGCCGCTTCGGCGCGATCCGGGTGGAGGGCGACGATCCGCTGTTCAGCGCCCATCATGTCCAGGAAATCGCCCGCTTCGATCCCGGCGATCCCTATATGGCGTCGGACGTGGAGGATCTCCGCCGCGCCATCGTCGCCACCGGACTCGTCTCGTCGGTCAGCCTGAAGCCGGTCGACGCGGGCGATGGCGAGCATGTCGACATGGCGGTCGACATGCGCCCCGCGCCGCTGCGCACCATTGCCGGCGAACTGGGTTACGGCACCGGCGAAGGCTATCGCGCGGAGGTCAGCTGGCAGCACCGCAACTTCTTCCCGCCCGAAGGCGCGGTGACGCTGCGCGGCGTCGTCGGTACGCAGGAGCAGACGGCGTCCTTCACCTATCGCCGCAACAATTTCAAACGGCGCGACAATGTGCTCACCGGCCTGCTGTCGGTCAGCAACATCCGCCGCGACGCCTATGACGCGCGCACGATCAACGTCTCCGGCTTTCTCGAACGGCAGACTAACATCCTGTTCCAGAAGAAATGGGTCTGGCGCATCGGCGGCGAACTGATCGCCTCGGACGAAGCGGACGCCTTCTCCGGCGGCGCGCGCCGCACCTTCCTCATCGGGGCGGTTCCGGTCAGCCTCACCTATGACGGCAGCGACGATCTGCTGAACCCCAGCAAGGGCTTTCGCCTGGGCGGCCGCCTCAGCCCCGAACTCTCCTTCCAGGATCATACGTTCGGCTACGCGAAGGTGCAGTTGGACGGCAGCGTCTACCAGCCGGTGAACGACCGCACCGTGGTGGCAGCGCGCGCCCGTTTCGGCACGATCCTCGGCTCCACCGTCGATCAGATCGCGCCCTCCCGCCGCTTCTACGCCGGCGGCGGCGCGTCCGTGCGCGGCTATGGCTATCAGGCGATCGGACCGCGCTACGGCCCGGACGACAATCCGGTGGGCGGCAAGAGCCTCGCCGAATTTTCGCTGGAGGCGCGGGTGCGCTTCGGCGATTTCGGGGTCGTGCCCTTCGTCGATGCTGGCAACATCTCCACCAGCTTCCTGCCGCGCTTCCGCGACCTGCGCATCGGCGCAGGTGTTGGCGTGCGCTATTACAGCAATTTCGGCCCGATTCGCGTGGACGTCGGCACGCCGCTCAACCCGCAGTCCGGCGATCCCAAGATCGCCGTCTATGTCTCGCTCGGGCAGGCCTTCTGATGAGCGACGCCGCCCCCGTCGGTCCGCCCCCGCCGCCAGTGCCGCACCGTCGCGCCTGGGACGGGCGCTGGCAGCGCTGGGTCGCTGGCATTCTCGCCGCGCTGCTGCTCATCGTCGCGGGCGCGCTCGCCTGGCTCGACACCGATGGCGGCCACCGCTTCCTCGCCAGCCGGGTCGCGACCATCAGGTCGGCGTCTGGACTGAAGATCAGCGTCGGATCGATCGAAGGCAGCATCTACCGCAAGGCGGTGTTGCGCGACCTGACCCTCTCGGACCCCAAGGGACGCTTCCTGCACGCGCCGCGCGTGGAACTGGACTGGTGGCCATTCGCCTGGGCGTCGAATCGGCTGGACATCGACCGCCTCGTCATCCCGCAGGCGACGCTCTACAAATTGCCGAAGCTCAACCCGACGCAGCGGCGCGGGCCGATACTGCCCGGCTTCGACATAAGGCTGATGCAGTTTTCCGTCGGCCGGCTCGATCTCGCGCCCGCCATCACCGGCCGGGCGCAGACCGCGACCCTGGCGGGCGATGCCGACATTCGCGGCGGCCGCGCCATCATCGACCTGTCGGCCCGCACGCTCGACGGCGGCGACCTGCTCGCGATCGCGCTCGACAGCCGACCGGACGATGACCGCTTCTCGCTCGATGTGACGGTGAACGCGCCCAAGGGCGGCGTGCTGGGCAAGATGGCGGGGCTCGTCCAGGCGGCGAACCTGCGCATCGGCGGCAAGGGCAGTTGGAGCCGGTGGGACGGCCGCCTGGCCGCCACGCTGGACGCTGCGCCCGCCGCCGATTTCGTGCTGGCGGCGCGCAGCGGCGCCTATTCCGCGCGCGGCTCGATCGAGGGTAAGGCGATCGCCGGCAACGGACTGCTGCGCCGCCTGGCCGACCCGCGCCTTTCCGTCCGCGCCAGCGGCACGATGATCGACCGCGTGATCGACGGGCGCATGACGCTTCAGTCCGCCGCTTTCGATCTGGCCGCCGATGGCGCGATCGACCTGCGCAACAATGCGCTCGACAACATACTAATATCCGTAACGCTTCCCCGGCCGCAGGCGCTGGTGAAGAATATGCGCGGCAACGGCGTCTCGGCGCGGGTGCGGCTGGACGGCGGCTTCGACGCACTGGGCTACGAATATCTGCTCACCGCCCGCGACATCGCCTTCGACAAGACCGTGATCCGCGATGTGCGCGCGCAGGGCAAGGGGCGCACTGTGCGCTCCGGCCCGGTCCTGGTGCCGCTCAGCCTCCGCGCCAGCCGGCTGGAAGGGCAGGGTGATCTGGTGGCGGGCATCGTCCGCAATTTTCAGATCGACGGGGTGCTCCAGATCATGGGGCAGCAGATCGTCAGCAATCCCATGCCCTTCCGCTCCGACAAGCTGCGCGGCAAGTTGGTCATGCTGCTCGACCTTGCCAGCGGCCGCTATGATTTCGGCCTGGACGGGCAGATCAACGGCCTCTTCATCCGCAATTTCGGCATCGTCGACCTGACGTCCAAATTGCGCGCGGTGCCACGCCGCGACGGCGGCTTCGGCCTCAGCGGATCGGTGGCCGCCCGCGTGCGCCGGCTCGACAACGACTTTCTGCGTACCCTGGGCGGCGGATTGCCGACAGCACGCAGCCGCATCGAGCTTCTGCCCAACGGAAACATCGCCATCACCGGCCTGACGCTCAATGCGCCGCTGCTTAGCCTCACCGCGTCGGGCCTGCGCCATCCCGACCAGACGCTGCATCTGGAAGGCAGCGGCCGCCATGCGCGCTACGGGCCATTGCGGCTGACGCTCGACGGCATGATCGAGCGGCCGGAAATCCACCTGCTGCTGCAACGCCCGCTGGATGCGCTCGGCCTGCGCGACGTAAGCGCACACCTCGTTCCCGACGCAAACGGCTACAGCTACACGGTGGAAGGGGGCTCTACGCTCGGCCCCTTCACCGGCCGGGGCGTCATCCTGCTGCCGGTCGGCGGGCAGGCGGTGGTCCGCGTCGCCAATCTCGCCGTCTCGGGCGTCACTGCCAGCGGCGACATCCGCCCGCTCCCCGGCGGCCTCGACGGCCAACTGGGCGTGATCGGCCCCGTCACCGGCTATGTCAATTTCCGCCCGGTCGACGGCGTGCAACAGGTTCAGCTCAAGCTCACCGCCAGCGACGCCAGCTTCGACGGCCCCACCGTCATCGCCGTGCGGCGCGGCACGCTCGACGGCACCCTCCTGCTCGATCCGTCCGGCACCACGGTCAACGCCACCGCCCAGGCGCGGGGCCTGCGCGTCGGCGGCATCCTGCTCGGCCGCTTTGCCGCCAATGCCGAACTGACCGATGGCAGGGGACGGGTCAAGGGCAGCCTGTCGGGCCAGCGCGGCCGGATCTTCGACATTCAGGCCGATGCCGAGGTGGAGCCGGACCGCATCCGCTTGTCGGCGCAGGGCACAATCGACAAGCGCGCCATCCGCCTGGGCCGTCCCGCGCTCTTCACCCGGACGGAGGATGGCTGGCGGCTGTCGCCGGCGACCATCGGCTATGCCGGCGGATCGCTCCAGCTGGCGGGGGAACTTGGCAGCGCGACCACCCGCATAGAGGCGCGGATGGAAAGGCTGCCGCTCTCGCTGCTCGACATCGCCTACGACAATCTGGGCCTCGGCGGGCTCGCCACCGGATCGCTCAGCTATGCGCAGCCGCGCGGCGGCGGCCTGCCGACGGGCAAGGCGGAACTGCGCATTCGTGGCCTCTCCCGCTCCGGCCTCTCCCTCAGTTCCCGGCCGGTCGATGTCGGCGTCAACGCCGTGCTGACCGACAGCCGCCTCGCCACCCGCATGGTCTTCGTTGCGGACGGCCGGACCATCGGACGGGCGCAGGCACTGCTTAGCCCGCTGCAGCCGCAGGGCGGCCTTGTCGAACGTCTGAACCGCGCGCCCTTCTTCGCGCAGCTTCGCTATAACGGCACGGCCGACACGCTCTGGCGGCTGACCGGCGTGGAGATCGTCGACATCGGCGGCCCGGTCGCCGTGTCGGCCGACATGCGCGGCACGCTGGGCGAGCCGGTCATTACCGGCACCTTCACCACCGATGGCGCCACGATCAACAGCCCCGTCACCGGAATGCGCCTGCGCGCCGTGCGCGCGCGTGGCCGCTTCTCCGGCGCGCAGCTGGTCATCTCCGACTTTTCCGCCACGGCGCAGAATGGCGGCGGCGTGACCGGCAACGGCCGCTTCACCTTCAACGGCATCGCGGGCGTGGGCATGGACCTCGCGCTTCAGGCGGACAATGCCGCTCTGCTGGAACGCGACGATATCGCCGCGACCGTGACCGGCCCCATCACCCTCCGCTCGGATGGCGTGGGAGGCAGCATTGGCGGCGATCTCGTCCTCAACCGCAGCCGCTTCACCATGGGACGCGCGGCCGCCGTCGCGGAAATCCCTGAATTGCGCGTGGTGGAAATCAACCGGTCGGGCGAGGAGATAGAGCGCCCCCGCACCAACATCCCCTGGTCGCTCGCGATCAAGGCGCGGGCGCGCAACCGCCTGATGGTGACCGGCCTCGGCCTCGACAGCGAATGGCGCGCCGATCTCGACATTGGCGGCACGGTCGTCAATCCCGCGATCGCCGGCCGGGCGCAGCTGGTGCGCGGCAATTATGAATTTGCCGGCCGCCGCTTCGAACTGCGCGAAGGCAATATCCTGTTCGACGGCAAGGTGCCGACCAATCCCACGCTTGACATCAGTGCGGAGGCGGACGTCAGCGACTTGTCCGCCACCATCCATGTCGGCGGCACCGGCCTGCGCCCCGACATCACCTTCACCAGCACGCCCGCCATGCCGCAGGACGAGCTTCTGTCCCGCATCCTCTTCGGCACCTCCATCACCAACCTGTCCGCGCCAGAAGCGCTCCAGCTCGCCTCGGCGGTGGGCTCGCTCCGGGGGCAGGGCGGGCTCGACCCGATCAACGCGGTGCGCCGGGCGGCGGGCCTCGACCGGTTGCGCATCATCGCCGCCGATCCGACGCAGGGGCAGGGCACGTCGATCGCGGCGGGCAAATATCTGACCCGCAAGACCTATGTCGAACTCATCACCGACGGGCAGGGCTATAGCGCCACCCGCATCGAATATCAGGTGACGCGCTGGCTCTCGCTGCTCGCCGCCATTTCCACGCTCGGCCGCGAAAGCGCCAACGTGCGCGTGTCCAAGGATTATTGATCGTGACCAGAAGCCGTATCGACGCCGCCGCCGCGATCAGTGTCATGGACCTGTTCACCATCGGCATCGGCCCGTCCAGCTCGCACACGGTCGGCCCCATGCGCGCCGCGCTCTTGTTCATGGACTCGCTGCCGGCGACGCCCATCCGCGTCCAGTGCGAACTGTTCGGATCGCTCGCACTGACCGGCCGGGGCCACGCGACCGACGGCGCCATCCTGCTCGGCCTGTCGGGCCACCGCCCCGAAAGCGTTGATCCAGACGCCATCCCCGCTATCCTCGCCGCGATCCGGAAGGAAGGCCGTCTCCGCTTCGGCAGCGCGCTGGGCGGCCATGTCCCCTTCGACGAGCAGCGCGACCTCCTTTTCCGCATGGGCGAATTCCTCGAAGCGCACAGCAACGGCATGCGCTTTTCCGCCTGGTTTGAAGGGCAGGACGACCCCTTCGTCCGTGACTATTACTCCATCGGCGGCGGCGCGGTGCTGCCGGGCGATGTGCCGGTCTGCGACGATACGCCGCTCGGCCACAATGTCGTTCAGCCGCACCCCTTCTCCTCCGGCGCGGAAATGCTGCGCCAGGGCGAGGAAAGCGGCCTCTCCATCGCCACGCTCGTCCTGCGCAACGAGGGCGCATGGCGCACGCAGCGCGAGACGGAAGCCTTCCTGGACGCCGTCATCGACGCCATGTCCGCCTCGATCGACCGTGGGCTGGAGCAGGAGGGGCTGCTGCCCGGCGGGCTCAAGGTCCGCCGCCGCGCCCGCGCCATCCACCAGCGGCTCAGGCTCCAGCAGGACGCGCTCGGCCCTGCGCAGATCTTCGAATGGGTCAGCCTGTTCGCGCTCGCCGTGAATGAGGAGAATGCGGCAGGCGGCCGCGTCGTCACCGCGCCCACCAATGGCGCGGCGGGCGTCATCCCGGCCGTGCTGCATTATTATCGGCGCTTCGTTCCCGGCGCCGATCGCGACGGGGAGCGCCGCTTCCTCTTGACCGCCGCCGCCATCGGCTTCCTCTACAAGAAGCGCGCCTCCATCTCCGCCGCCGAAATGGGCTGCCAGGGGGAGGTCGGCGTCGCCTGCTCGATGGCCGCCGCCGGCCTAGCCGCCGTGCTGGGCGGCACCAACGGGCAGGTGGAGAACGCCGCCGAGATCGGCATGGAGCATAATCTCGGCCTGACCTGCGATCCGATCGGCGGCCTGGTCCAGATCCCCTGCATCGAACGCAACACCATGGGCGCGGTCAAGGCGATCAACGCCGCCTATCTCGCGCTTCAGGGCGACGGCCGCCACATCGTCAGCCTCGACGCGGTGATCGAAACGATGCGCCAGACCGGCGAGGACATGGCGAGCCGCTACAAGGAAACCTCGCTCGGCGGCCTTGCCGTCAATGTGGTGGAGTGCTGAGTCAGCCGGTCGCCCCACAGGCTCCACTCCGCGACGAGCGGAGCCGCAACCGTGCCCTTAATGCCACAGTTTCAGATGTTTATCTCAGGTTCATGAAACAAAACGGGTCTGCTCCGGCTTTGGCGTCTCACCCCTGACAGGGGAAAAGAGAATGACAATCGGAGTATTTCCTATGCGTAAGTTGATGGTCGCAACCCTTCTGGCCGGCGCCCCCTTCGCAACCCCCGCGCTCGCGCAGGACGTGAACCCCACCTTCACCGGCCCCCGCGTCGAAGCCATCCTCGGCTACGACCATGTCGGCGCTGGCAGCGATTTCGACAATGACAATGGCCGCGACGATCAGTCGATCGACGGCCTGCTCTACGGCGTCGGCGTCGGTTATGACGTGAACCTGGGCAGCGCGGTCGTCGGCGTCGAGGGCGAATATACCGACTCCACCGCCAAGAGCGACCGGTTCGATCCCACCGACCAGTTCGGCTTCGGCCGGGTGAGCCAGGGCCGCGACCTCTATGTCGGCGCGCGCGCGGGCATCCTCGCCGATCCCTCGACCCTCGTCTACGTGAAGGGCGGCTACACCAACAGCAAGCTGAACGTGCTGGCCGGCAACACCAACGAAACCACCGACACCTCGTTCAAGCTGGACGGCTGGCGGATCGGCGGCGGCGTCGAGCGCGCGATCAACGCCAACACCTTCGCGAAGCTGGAATATCGCTATTCCAACTATACCGACGGCAAGCTGGATTTCCCCAACGGCGCGACCAGCGAGCAGTTCAACGTCGACACCGACCGGCATCAGGTGGTGGCGAGCGTCGGCTGGCGCTTCTGATCCTCTGCCTTTGCAGCGGAGAAGGGGCCGGAGCAATCCGGCCCCTTTTTCCTGTCCGCCCTTTCGGAGCGCCTGCGGCAATGCTATTTACAGCGATGTGAGTAACGCGATTCCCCACCTGTACCCCGTCGGCATCGATCCCGAAGACATCGACTTCATGGGCCATGTCAACAATGCCAGCTATCTGAAATGGGTGCAGCACGCCGTGCTCGACCACTGGCGCGCGCTGGCCCCGGCCGAAGCGGTGGCCCAGCATCTCTGGGTCGCCCTCAAGCATGAGATCACCTACCGCAAGCCCACCTTCCTCGACGATGAGGTGATCGCCACCGTCCTCCTGGAAAAGGTGCAGGGCGCGCGCGCCTTCTACGAAACCGTCATCCGCCGCGGCGAGGAAGTGCTGGCGGAGGTCAAGTCCAGCTGGTGCTGCATCGACGCCGACACCCTCCGGCCGGCGAGACTCGCCCGCGAGGTGATCGAACGCTTTTTCACGGGTGAGGGCGACGCGGGGCGGTGAGGGGCTGAGCGAGGGAGGGCCGGACGCAATCCCACCTCCGCCGCCCGCTCCCGTCATCCCATCTCTCCGTCCTCCCGGCGAAAGCCGGGATTTCCAGGCCATGTCTTTTCCCTCACACGCCATTCCGGCGTCGCCGGAAGCAGCCTTCGGAGTGGGCGAGCCGACGCTTAATCATTGATTTTCATGTCTGTCCTGGATCACCGTGCCCGGCCGCCTCGCAGGACATGGTTTAGGCATTCTTTACCTGAATTTGGCAAGTTGCGGCTCCCATGAAGCTGTCCCTGCCCCGCACGATGTCCGTTGCCACCAAGGCCGCGATCACGCTTTCGATCGTTGTCGGATTGCTGTTCCTGGTATCGGGCATGGCCGCCTATTTCGACATCAGGCGCCAGGCTTTGAGCGAGGCGCTTGTTCGGCTGGACAGCCAGAACAGGCAAGTGGCGGAGCTTCAGGAAGGTCGTTTCACCCGACTCCGCGCCGCGCATGAACATGCAAAGCAGCTGTTGCTTGCCGAACTTGCCCAGGGTGCGAACCCGGATGACGCGCGCAACCTCGACACCCTCTTTCCGCGCGACCATCGCGGAGGGCGTCGAAGTGCGGACTTGTTGTTTGATGGAGGCCAGACCCCGTTCGGTTATGTTCGCGGGGTAGGCGCCTATATCAGGGAGGAACCGGATGCCCGCCAGCGCGCGCTCATCCTCCGTGCCACGCGCGTGGCGCACGCAGTGGGAGAGGGCATCCGCCCCGACCTGAAAAGCCTGTATTTCTTCACGCCGGGCAACACGCTCATCATGTTCGCGCCCGACCGCGCGGACCGGTTGGGCTTCTATCGCAAGAAAGCGCCCGGCAACCTCGATTTCCAGCAGGAGACATTCGCGAAGATCAGCACGCCTGAGCTAAATCCGTCTCGATCCACCCGCTGCACCCCCCTGGTTCACATCTTATACGACAAGTCGGGAAAAACCTGGACGACGGGCTGCATGACTCCTGTCGATTGGAACGGGCGTCACATCGGAACCTGGGGAACAAGCCTTTTGCTGGATGACCTGCTGTCAGCCGATGAATTGCAGGCTCTGCCTTCAACCGACACGGTGCTTGTTTCTGGCGAAGGGATGTTGATCCGGCACCCGCGCTATACGCATCAAAGCAAGGCCGCACCGGAGCAGCTGCTGGATCTCAGGAGTACGCGAAATCCAGAGCTTCAGGCTTTGTGGCAGTTCATCCGCAGCAACGCCAGCGGCTCCTTTTTAGGCCATGTGCCGCAGTTGGGCGCGCATGTGTCGATGCGCAGGATTGGCACTCCTGGCTGGTATATACTGACCATCCAGAATGACGCGGTAATACAATCGGGGGCCGTGCGCGCCGTTGCGCGCGTCGCGATCACCGCCATCCTTTGTGTTTTGCTTCAGGTCGTCGCTATCAGTCTGCTTATCCGACGCTATGTCGGGAAACCGCTCGCGCAACTGACCGACCGCACCCGAGCATTGAGTCAGCGCTTCCAAACGATGGCCGTTCCTTCATCCCGCACCAAAACCGGACGCGACGAAGTGGAGCAGCTTGCGCACGATTTCGATGACATGGCTGACAAGCTCACAGGCGCGCATCGGGATCTGGAGCAGCAGGTCGCGCAGCGTACCGACCAACTGCATCGCGCCAACCTGGAGCTAAGCCGACTGGCTGACTGCGACACGCTTACCGGTGTTCCGAACCGTCGGCGCATCGTTCAGGATGTGGAACAACGGTTGATGCTGCACAACCCGCGCCGGCTCTACATGCTCGTGATCGATATCGATCACTTCAAGCGCGTGAATGATAGCTACGGCCATCTCGTAGGTGATCGGCTGCTGACCGACATAGCGCACGATGCGCGGGCGCTCTTGCGGGATAATGACCTGTTCGGCCGGATCGGCGGCGAAGAATTCATGGCCCTGATCGAGGCCAGCGGGCCTGACGAAGCAACCATCGTGGCCGAACGGCTGCGTTCCGGCATCGCCAGGAAGAACCGGACGTTCGTCGAAGGGACCGGGGGAGAAGTAACCATAAGCATCGGCATCGCCAATGCCGATAATCGATCGTCATTCGCCGAACTCTATGCGGCGGCGGACGCGGCCCTCTACGAGGCGAAGCATCAGGGGCGCAATCGATGGGTGCTCGAAGAGGCGTGCAGGCCGGGTCAAATATCCGGCACCAGTGTCGACATGGACATCGGCTCCGACCCAACGACCGATTGAGAGAAAAGGGGAGCTGGTATCTCCTGTGATCCAGGGCGCTGCCGGTCCGCTATCGACTGATATTGGTCGTCCCGGACAAGCCCATCGAACGCCCACGCCGGATCGCTACTCAACGTCGCAATCTTCCTGTCCTACAGCGCCCGTTCCTGATCCAATGGCAGGGATGCGCACCCCAACCCCCACGCCGCCGCCCCCTCTCGCACCCCGTCGCGAAGCTGTCGCGCCGCCGTGACGCTGGGGGCGCGCGGGTGTGACCTTGGCGGCGCGCGGGCGGCGCGCCGCTGTCGCTTCGCCGTCCCGATTTCTGCTAAACCGGGCGGGAAAAAGGCGATAACGGTGTGAACTTCACCTGTCGCGTTTCAGGCAGGGGCGAAGGGGCCGCTAGAGCGTCGCTTCGATCTCGCGGGCGGCAAGGTCGGGGTCTTCCGCCAGGCTGATGGGCCGTCCCACCACCAGGATGGACGCGCCCCGGTCCAGCGCCTCGCGGGGGGTGACGGCGCGCTTCTGGTCGCCCTTCGCGCCGCCCGCGGGCCGCACGCCCGGCACCACGAAGAAACCGTCGCTCCACGCCTGCTTGACCATCGCCACTTCCTCGCCGGAACAGACGATGCCGTCCAGCCCCGCGCTCTGGGCCAGGTCGGCGAGGCGGCGGACCTGGTCCTGCGCCCTGCCGCCCACACCGATGTCGAGCAGGTCGGCGTCGTCCAGGCTGGTCAGCACCGTCACCGCCACCACCTTGGTGTTGACGCCCGCCGCCGCCTTCGCATCCTCCAGCATGGCGCGGCCGCCGGCGGCATGGACGGTCAGGATCGCCGGCTCCAGCATGTGCAGCGCCTGCACCGCCTTCGCCACGGTGTTGGGGATGTCGTGGAGCTTGAGGTCGAGGAAGATCGGCAGGCCGAACTTCGCCATTTCGTGCACGCCATGATGTCCGTTGGCGCAAAAGAATTCGAGGCCGAGCTTCAGGCCCCCGACATGCCGCTTCACCTGGGCGGCGAGCGTCTCCGCCTTCGCCAGGTCGGGCGTATCGATGGCGACATAGACGGGGCTGCTCATAAGGATCCTGTGCTCTGGGGCGTGACGGGGGGAAGGGGGGCGGGGATATCGGTGGCGGAGCCCGCCTGCGCGTCGGGCACTGCGACGGGCGCGCTCGCCGCCGTCGCCGCCGCCAGCGCACGTTCGCTGCTGTCCATCTGCCGCCGCAGCCGCCAGCGCGTCACCCGCGCCATGATCCAGAAGGGCAGGGCGCCTGCGAGGAACGCCAGCAGGATCGGGAACCACACCCGCGTTTCCCAGACGATGTCGCCCCAGATCTTGATGTCGAGCGGCTTGTTGTTCGCCTTGAAGAACAGGGCGGCGGCCACGGCGATGACGACCCAGAAGGCGGTCCGCAAAAACTGCATCGGCTGTTACCCTTGCTGCCAGATTTGAAGGCAGCTTAGGCGAAGGAAGCCGATTGCGGAAGCGCCTCGTCGCCTTTGTGGACCGCGACGGTCATGCCGATCCTGCTCTGCCGGCCCGGATCGACCACCGCCATGCCGCCGCGATGGATGGCATCGGGCATGTGGCTGACGGGTTCGAGGCAGAAAAAGTCGAGGCCCGGCGGACGATAGACGTGCAGCCAGTCGACCCCGTCGCCCGTCAGCACCAGCCGCAGCCCGTCGCCCCGCTCCACCCGCGCGACGCCGCTCCAGCCGCCATAGACATTGTCGATCAGGCTGTCACCCAGCACCGGGGACGGCCTCGACCAGTCGCCAAGCGCGTCGGCGGGTGCTTCCCGCTCGGGCAGCATGTCGGGCGTGGAAAGCCACAGGCTCCCCGCGTCGAACTGCAAGCGCGTGGCCGCGTCGGCGGCGAAATAGGGGTGGAAGCCGAGGCCCGCCGGCATCGGCCGGTCGCCCTCGTTCGTGATCGTCAGCGTAAGGGAAAGGCTGCTCTGTGTCAGCACGACCGTCTGCTCCGCCCGATAGGCCCAGGGCCAGCCCGCGTCGCCCCCATGCTCATGCACCAGCGTCGCGTGGCGCTCGCTTGTCTCGACCGCCATCCATGCGGTCTGCCATCCAAAGCCGTGCAGGCTGTGCGGATGGTCGCCGAAGTTCAGCGGCAACTGGCAGGTCGTTCCATCGAAGGTGAAGCGACCGTGCGCGATGCGGTTGGCATAGGGCACCAGCGGAAAATTCGCCGTCTCCAGCGGATCGGTCGCTCCGTCAGGGGTGCGACGCAGCAGGTTCGCTCCATCGGCGGCGAACCACAGCAGAACCCCGCCGAGCGAGGGCGAGAGCGCCGCTTCCAGCGCCCCCGCCTTTAGGATGATGCAATCCTCTTCGCCCGTCCGACCCATGGTTCAGCCGACCATGTCCTCAAGCTCGCGGCCCTTGGTTTCATTGACCATGGCGCGCACGAAGAAGAAGGACACCAGCGCGAAGAAGGCATAGCCGCAATAAGCGACCGCCAGGCCCGGCGACACGACCAGCGAGGGGAAGCTGACCGAGACGACCGCATTGGCGATCCACTGAGCGAAGCCCGCGACCGCCAGGCCCGATCCGCGAATCTGGTTCGGGAACATCTCTCCCAGCATGACCCACATGATCGGGCCCCAGCTCATGTTGAAGAAGATGACGTAGAGATTGGCGGCGACCAGCGCGATGACGCCGTTATTGCCCGGCAGCGACACGGCGCCGTCCGCGCCGGTAACGGCGGTGGAGAAGGCGTAGGCCACGGTCGCGAGCGTCACGGCCATGCCGGCCGACCCGATCAGCAGCAACGGCTTGCGGCCGATCTTATCGACGAGGGCGATGGTGGCGAGGCAGGCACCGATGGACAGCACGCCCGACAGGATGTTGGTCTGAAGCGCATAGTCTTCCGAGAAGCCCACGGCTTCCCACAGCGTCGCGCCATAATAGAAGACGACGTTGATGCCGACCAGCTGCTGGAACACGGCAAGACCGATGCCGGTCCACACGATGGGCCGAATCTTGCCGCTCGCCTTGTCGACAAGGTCGCTCAGCTTCGGGCGGTGATGATCGGCAGCCAGGCTGGCGCGGATCTCGCTCACCTTACGCGCGGCCTCCTCCGCGCCGAACAGGCGGGTGAGCACGGTCCGAGCACGCTCTTCCTGCCCACGCGCCACCAGGTAACGGGGGCTTTCGGGAATCACCAGCAGGGCGAAGAAGTAGATGGCGGCGGGGATAGCCTGCAGCCAGAACATCCAACGCCAGGCTGGAAAGTCCAGCCACAAGGACGCGGTCGACCCGCCAGCGTAGCGCGCCAGCACGAAATTGGCGACGAACGCCCCGGTCAGGCCGGAAATGATCATGACCTGCTGCACCGAAGACAGGCGGCCGCGCACGGCCGCGGGGGTTACTTCGGAGATATAGACGGGCGAAATGACGCTCGCCGCGCCGACGCCCAGACCACCGATGATGCGGGCGATGATGAAGATGGCGGACGATCCTGCCGCGCCGGCGAGCAGGGCGCTCACCAGGAAGAGGACAGCGGACAGCATCATGACGCCACGGCGGCCGATGATGTCGGCCATGCGGCCCGCGCCGAACGCGCCGATGGACGAACCGACCAGGATCGCGCCGACATTGACGCCGATGCCCAGCTTGCCGAGGTCGAACGCGCTTTCAAGGCCCTTTTGCGTGCCGTTAATGACGCCCGAATCATACCCGAACATAAAACCGCCGATCGTCGCAACCGCGACGATCGCTGCGATGAAGGCCATGTTGACCTTCCCGGCGCTCCCCTCACTCATCCTGACGTCCTCCACACTTACTCGTTATATCGTTGCAATGGTTCCCGGCACGCCCGCCACGCCGGGGTCGAATGCAAACAGATCGCCCGCCAGTGGTTGCGCTGTCAACGCTGTCATGTCCAGCCCCTTCCGCGCGGTGGTGGCATAGGCGGTGCGCAGGTCCGGCCCGCCAAAGGCGATCTTGGTGATGTTGGACACGGGGAACCGCACCTCCTGCATCATCTTACCCGCCGGATCGTAGCGGCGCGCGGTCCAGCCGCCGTACAGGCCGGTCCAGAGGCATCCTTCGGCATCCATCGTCGGGCCGTCGGGATAGCCTGCGCCATCCTCGATCTCGACGAACAAGCCGGTTTCCTGCACCGCGCCGTCCTCGCTCAGGCTGCTGCGCCAGATGCGCTTGCCCAGCGTGTCGGTATGGTAGAGCGTCCGGCCATCGGTCGAGACGGCAGGGCCATTGGTGATGGACACGGACGGCAGGCCGGAGTCGGCGCACAGACCCTTGTACAGGCGGTAGAAACGCCCGCTCTCCTGCGCCTCGCCATCGTCCATAGACCCAAACCAGATCGCGCCGTCCGGTGCCACCGTGGCGTCATTCTGCCGATTGCCGGGCAACGCCGCTTCGGGTGCGTGGAGCAGGACGAAGCTGCCGTCGGCGGGATCGAAGCGATGCACGCCGGTTTGGAGGCCGACCGCAAACAGGCCGTCGTCGGTGGGAAGGATCCAGCCGACCTGCGCCGGCGCGGTCCAGTGGCGCGCATCGCCGCCCGCCGGATCGAACCGGTGGATGCGGTGCTCCTTGATGTCCACGAACCACAGCGCGGCGTCGCGCGCGACCCATACCGGCCCTTCGCCCAGCGTCGCGCCGACCGAAAGGACGCTCTGTGCTTCGATGCTCATGTCAGCGCCACCCCGCGTCGATGAAATAGTCGTGACCCGTGCAGAAACGGGCATCGTCCGATGCCAGGAACATCGCCAACGCGGCGACGTCCACCGGCAGGATGCGGCCGTCCAGGCACTGCGCCGCGACGATCTCCGCCTCGCCTTCGGGTGTGTACCATTTTTCCTGGCGCGGCGTCTTCACATTGCCGGGGATGATGGTGTTGACGCGGATATTGTCGCGGCCAAGATCGCGGGCCAGGCTGCGCGTCAGCCCCTCGATCGCGGCTTTCGCGGTCTGGTAGAGCGCCAGTTCGGGCAGGGCAAGGTGCCAGCTGATCGACCCGAAATTGATGATGACGCCGCCGCCGTCGCGCTTCATCGCCGGCACGACCGCCTGCGCCGCGAAGAACAGGTGGCGCAGGTTCACGGCCATCCGCTCGTCCCAATAGGCGGGCGTGACGTCCTCGATCTTGTGGCGATCGTCGTTGGCGGCATTGTTGACCAGGATGTCGATGCCGCCCAGCTGCTCATCAACCCGGGCCATCATCGCCTGAACGGCGTCGATATCGCGTAGGTCCACGGCGTGGAACAGGGGCTTGAAGTCGGCTGAGGACAGGCGGTCGACCAGCGCTTCGCTCGCTTCGACGGCGATGTCGCAGAAGGCGACACGGGCGCCCTGGCCCACAAAGGCTTCGACCAGTCCTTCACCGATGCCGCTGCCGCCGCCGGAGATAAAGACCCGCTTGCCTTTCAGGCTCGGGTAGATGGCGCGGCTCATGCGTTTTCTTTCTCTTTCGTCGTCAACAGGCCGCGAGCGGCAAGGTTCGTCATCAGGGCGGCGACGCCCAAGGTCCAGGGCGTCGCGTCCTTGGAGGTCACGACCCGGTTCACCAGCTTGCCCAGGCGCGGGGTGGCGATGGCGACCGTGTCGCCCACCTTGTGGGTGAAGCCGCGGCCCGGCTCGTCACGATCCTGCACCGGCGCGAACAACGTGCCCAGGAACAGCGCGAAGCCATCGGGATATTGATGTTCGGACAGCGTCTGGCGCACGAGGTCCAGCGGATCGCGGCTGATCTGGTTCATGCTGCTGACGCCTTCCAGTCGATAGCCTTCCGGACCGTCGATGGTCAGGCCTACTTCGGCATTGCGCACATCGTCGATCGTGAAGCCATCGTCGAAAAGGCGGATCAGCGGCCCGAGCGCGCAGGACGCGTTATTGTCCTTCGCCTTGCCCAGCAAAAGCGCCGAGCGCCCTTCGAAGTCGCGCAGGTTGACGTCATTGCCCAGCGTCGCGCCCACCGTCTTGCCGGTGCCATCGACCACCAGCACGATTTCGGGTTCCGGATTGTTCCAGGTCGAATCGGACCGGATGCCGATCTCCGCGCCCAGGCCCACCGTGGAAAGGATCGGCGACTTGGTGAAGACTTCGGCGTCGGGGCCGATCGCGACTTCCAGATATTGCGACCAGAGCCCGTCCTCGATCAGCGCGGCCTTGAGCGCGGCGGCTTCGGGCGAACCCGGTACGACGGAGCGGATGGAACCACCGACTCGCTCTTCCAGGCGGCCGCGAATTTCCGACGCCTTGGTGAAGTCGCCGCGCGCGCTTTCCTCGATCACGCGTTCCAGCGCCGACACGGCGAAGGTGACGCCGCAAGCCTTGACGCATTGCAGGTCGACCGGGCTGAGCAGGGGGAGGGCGAGGCCCTCCAGCGTACCGAGCGGCTCGCCGGCCGTTGCATCGAGGGGAAGTTTTTGAACGAGTTGCGCGGCGGTGGGCGCGACGCGGCTCATGTCGTAGACCTGGCCCTTGTCGACCAGAATGGGACTTGGGCCGTCGGCAGTCTGCACACGGCCGATGAAAAGACCGTCCCGCCAATCGGCAGGCAAGCAGTCGAGCAAGGCAACATCCCCCGGCATCATCAGCTCCTAATGGGTGGTTTATAGATTGATAGCGCTACCAACATGGAAGCCGCATCGAAGTCAAGAGGATGTTGCGGGAAAGCCGCGTCGCGGCGTGATCGTGCAGGGGTGTTTTGGTTGCGGCTTTTCCATTGCGCCGCTTTCGGGCATAGCCGTT
This sequence comes from Sphingobium olei, assembly GCF_042678845.1. Classification (NCBI taxonomy): domain Bacteria; kingdom Pseudomonadati; phylum Pseudomonadota; class Alphaproteobacteria; order Sphingomonadales; family Sphingobiaceae; genus Sphingobium; species Sphingobium olei. Next base: position 213,214 of record NZ_JBHTLS010000135.1, read on the forward strand.
GCACGATGAGCAAGAATGACACGAAAACGCCTGCCGCGCAGGAGCCCGCCGCCGATCCGAATGCCGCTCCCGCATCGCCGGATCTTGCCACCGCCGCGCGGAAATCGGCGGGCAAGGGCGTATGGATGGGGACGGCGGTGGGCATCGGGTCCGCCGCGATCGTCGCGGCCCTGCTTTACGCGCGCAAGAAGAACTGACGCTGCCTTTCGTGCAGCAGAAGGCGGCATGGCCTTCGCTCCACGCCGCCTTCGCCGATGCGACCCGTAAAGGGCTCTTATTTCCTGCCTTCGTGACAGCAGGGATGGGGTGACGTCAGGCCGCGCCGCCGCTCAGATAGCTGATGAGCTCGGGCTTGCTGACGTTGGCGCTCTTGTCCTTGTCTGCGCTCGTGAACGCGCCGTTTGCCCAGGCTGTGACCTGGTCCGCGGGCAACGTGTTGCCGGTCGACTTCATTTCCTGATCCTTGAGCGCCAGCATCCAGCGCGAAAATTCCGACTGATCGAGCTGACCGTCCTTGTTGACGTCATAGGCCGGGAATTCGGCATCCACGATGGAGGCGATGCTGTTCGCGGGGCTTGCAGGGGCAGCGGGAGTCGCGCCCTGCGGCTGGGCTGGAGCAGCGGGAGTAGAGCCTTGCGGCTGCGCGGGGGCGGTGGGCGCGGCAGGCGTCGCCGACTGCGGCGCAGCGGGGCTGGAACCCTGTTCCATCGTGGCCTGCGCCATGGCCGGCGCGGTTATCGCCATCGCGGCGGTGCATAGCAAAGTGCGCAACATCCAAATCTCCTGTCGCCTCGGCCGATGGAGAAGATACTCGATCCACCCACCTCAATAATCCTGGAGCCATAATGGCGCAGATTGCGCCAATGTTCCTGAACGGTTGTTCAGGCAACGGATTTCATCTTGCGATTTCTTTCGTTTCGTCTCTCCCGCCCATGATTTTTGCGACGAATGGTTGCGATACCGGAAGAAAGACTCGAGGCGGAACGACATTTGCCCCCGCGGCGGGACGCTGCTAGGCGGCGCGGCGTTCCATCCTTTCCAGTTGCAGGATTCGCCCCATGGTCCCACGCTATGCCCGCCCGCAGATGACCGCCCTCTGGGAACCGGAGGCGCGCTTCAAAATCTGGTTCGAGATCGAGGCGCACGCGACCGAGAAGCTGGGCGAACTGGGCGTGGTGCCGCCATCGGCCGCGAAGGCGCTGTGGGACTGGTGGGCGACCAACCCCGCGATCGACGTTCCCGCGATCGATGCGATCGAAGCGGTCACCAAGCATGACGTCATCGCCTTCCTGACATGGGTGGCCGAGCAGGTCGGCGACGAGGCGCGCTTCATGCACCAGGGCATGACGTCCAGCGACGTGCTGGACACCTGCCTCGCGGTGCAATTGGCGCGGGCGTCCGACATCCTGATCGAGGATCTCGACAAGCTGCTGGAGGTCATCAAGCGCCGCGCCTTCGAGCACAAGCTGACGCCGACCATCGGCCGCAGCCATGGCATCCACGCCGAACCGGTCACCTTCGGCCTTAAGATGGCGGAAGCCTATGCCGAGTTCAGCCGGTGCAAGGCGCGCCTGATCGCCGCGCGCGCCGAGGTCGCGACCTGCGCCATTTCCGGCGCGGTCGGCACCTTCGCCAATATCGATCCGCAGGTCGAAGAGCATGTCGCGCAGAAGCTGGGCCTCGCGGTCGAGCCGGTGTCGACGCAGGTCATCCCGCGCGATCGCCACGCCATGTTCTTCGCGACGCTGGGCGTCATCGCCTCGTCCATCGAACGGCTCGCGGTCGAGGTTCGCCATCTCCAGCGCACCGAAGTTCTGGAAGCCGAGGAATATTTCTCGCCGGGGCAGAAGGGCAGCAGCGCCATGCCGCACAAGCGCAACCCGGTGCTGACCGAGAACCTGACCGGCCTCGCCCGCATGGTGCGCGCCTATGCGCTGCCGGCGATGGAGAATGTGGCGCTGTGGCACGAACGGGACATCAGCCATTCGTCGGTCGAGCGCTATATCGGCCCCGACGCGACGATCACGCTCGACTTCGCGCTCGGCCGCCTGACCGGCGTCATCGACAAGCTGCTCGTCTACCCTGAGCGGATGATGAAGAATCTCGACAAGATGGGCGGCCTCGTCCACTCGCAGCGCGTGCTGCTGGCGCTGACGCAGGCGGGGGTGAGCCGCGAGGACAGCTACCGCTACGTTCAGCGCAACGCGATGAAGGTCTGGGAATCCGACGGGCAATTGTCGCTGATGGAATTGCTGAAGGCCGATCCCGACGTCGCGGCAGCGCTGCCCGCGCAGGAGATCGAGGAGAAGTTCAACCTCGATTACCATTTCAAGCAGGTCGATACGATCTTCCGACGGGTATTCGGCGAGGCGTAAAATCTGCCGCCGGGCGAAGTTCACACCGTCAGGCGACGGTTTTCCGACGAAAATGCGCCAGATCTGCTCGGGACGCGCCGCCGAAGCGCCCGCGAAGCCTCTTCGACGCGCTCGCGAAGCGTCACGCGCGACAGGGAGCGCTGAGACGCGCGGAGGGAAAAGAGGCTGGTGCATCCGCAAGGATAGACCAAAGAAAATCCTATTTTAACAGTAGAATAGGCGCATCCGGCCCGTTGACCAGTCCGCTATGCTCCGGCGCGGTGGCGGGGGCGCAGGCGCGGCGCGGCGTCCGACTGCCGCCGGATCAGGGCATGGTCCATGACCAGATGCTCCGCCTGCGCGGTGCCGCCGCGCCGCCCCTTGAGCTGGCGGACGAGCAATTCCACCGCCGCGCGCGACATTTCGCTCACCGGCTGGCGGATGGTCGTCAGTTCCGGCCAGATGGTGGTGGCGAGCGAGGTGTCGTCGAAGCCGCAGACGGTGAGGTCGCCCGGCACGTCCAGCCCGCTGCGATGCGCGATCGCGACGGTCGCCGCGGCCATGTCGTCGTTGCTGGCGAAGATGGCCGTGGGCGGTTCGGCCAGCGCCATGATCTGTTCGGCCGCATCCAGCCCGGACCGGTAGGTGAACAGGCCCTGCGCGATCAGTTCGTCCAGAACCGGCAAGCCCGCTTCGGACAAGGCTTGCGCATAGCCCTCGAACCGCTTGGCGCTCGCGCTCTGGTTGGGATTGCCCTTGATGAAGCCGATGCGGCTGTGGCCGAGCGCGATCAGGTGTCGCGTCATTTCATAGGCGGCGCGGCGGTCGTCCACGCTGACCGCCGACATGTCCGCCGGCGCGCGTCCGGTCGCCACGGCCACCGCGGGAATGCCGGCTTCGTCCAGCGCATCGACCAGTTCGCCAAGGTCGCAGAGCGGCGGCGGCAGGACTACGCCGTCGATACGGCTGCGTTCCAGATGCGCGACGACCGACTGGATGGAGGTTTCCTCGTCCCATTTCTCGACCACCAGATCGACGCCGCTGCGGCTCGCCTGGTCCAGGCTGCCGACGAGAAATTCGCTGAGATAGGAGGAGGACGGGTTGGAATAGAGCAGCCCCACCCGAACCTCGTCGCCGCCGGCCAGCATCCGGGCGGCGGCGCTGGGGGCGTAGTTCAGCGCCTTGATCGCCTCGTCCACCCGCTCGCGCGTGGCCGGGCGGACTACCTGTTCGCCGTTGATGACGCGCGACACGGTCATCGGCGAAACCCCCGCCACCCGAGCGACATCGTTGATGGTCGGGGCGTTGCGCTGGCGGCGGGAGGATCGAGTGTCGGTCAAACTGGGCGTCTTTTCTACAGGCCGAATGTCGCTGCTTAGTCGTAACGACAAGGGCTGTAAACCGGAGCGCCGTCTTAGTTGTGCCCCGGCGCGTAAGGGAAACTCAGCGCCTTGTACCAATTGAGGTCATGTTCGGGCGCGGCCGCGCCGGCGGGCAGCGGCAGGCGGTTGACCGACTGGAAATAGGCGATGCTGGCATCGCGCCACCATTGCGCTTCGCGCCGCTGGATGCGCAGGAACGCCTCCGTCTGCGCGAACCTTTCCGCGTCGATCAGCGGGCGCAGGCTGTCCCAACTACGCTGCATGTCCGCGACATAGGCGACGCCCCGATCATAATGATGCACCATGCCGTCCCACAGCGTGTCGCCCGATTTCAGGCGATAGGTCCAAGGCAGGTGGTGGAACCAGAGCAGGTCTTGTTCCGGCGTCGTAGCAGGCTTCGCCCAGCGCCGCGCGAGAGGCGGCGCATATTGGCTGACCGCGTCGCTGCCTGTCCGTGTCCGGTCGAAGCCGATGCCGGCGGCGTCGGCCTTGTGATAATAGACCGGGTTCCATTCGGGGCGGGCGAGGTTCGATATCCAGGGGCCGGGGCCGTAATGATGGCCGGTCGCCATGACGTGGGCGAGGCCGAGCGGCGTCATATAGTCGACCGCTGCCTCGCGCGATCCCATCATCATCGCGACCACCGGATCGACCACGCGCGGGTCGGGGGAGAAGGTCATCGCCGCCCATTCGCGCGCGACGGCGTCGGCGGAGAGGCCGGTGTCCCAGGCCATGCGGCCGAAGGCGTACCAGTCGGCCTGGTTGAAGATCGATCCGCTCCAGTCGCGATCGACGCCGATATTGGCGACCCCGGCGATGCCTGTCAGCCGGTGCCCGTCGAGCGATCCGTCGATGACCTTTGCGACCGTCGACCCCTTGCCCTTCGCATAGGTGTCCGCCTCCAGTACTTCCTGGAAGAGCGGTCCGAGATAGGTGAGGTGCGTGGACTGGCCCAGATATTCCTTGGTGATCTGGAATTCCATCATCAGCGGCGTCTTGGGCATCGCGCCGAAGAGCGGATGGAAGGGCTCGCGCGGCTGGAAGTCGATCGCGCCATTCTTGACCTGTACGATGACATTGTCCGCGAACTGGCCGTCCAGCGGCTTGAAGTCGCTATAGGCCTGCTTGGCGCGGTCGTCGGGATTGTCGTGCGCATAGACGAAGGCGCGCCACATGATGATGCCGCCATGGGGCTTTACTGCGGCGGCCAGCATGTTCGCGCCATCGGCGTGGGTGCGCTTGTAATCCTGCGGGCCGGGCTGGCCCTCGCTGTTGGCCTTCACCAGGAAGCCGCCGAAGTCGGGGATGGCGCGGTAGATTTCGTCGGCCTTCGCCTTCCACCAGGCGGCGACGGCCGGGTCCATCGGGTCGGCGGTCTTGAGGCCGTCCAGTTCCATCGGCGCGGTCCATTTGACCGACAGATAGACCTTGATCCCGTAGGGGCGGAAGACATCGGCCAGCGCCGCCGCCTTGGCGATATAGGGGGCGGTCAGGCTGTCCGCCTTCGCATTCACATTGTTGAGGACGGTGCCGTTGATGCCGATGGAGGCGTTGGCGCGGGCATAGTCGGTGTAGCGCGGCCCCTTATAATCGGGTAGCCGCCACCAGTCCCAGATCGACTGGCCGGCATAGCCGCGCTCGACCGTGCCGTTGAGATTGTCCCAATGGTTGAGGAGGCGCAGGCCGATTTTCGGGGCGCTCATGATGTCGAGCGCGTCGAGGTTCGCGCCGGTCTGGGCAAGCCGCAGCCAGTGATAGGCGCCGTGGAGCAGGCCGATGTCGCTGTTGGCGGCGATCAGCGTCACCGGCTTGCCCTCCACCTGGGTTGAACGGATGGCGTAGCCTTCCGGCCCAAGCGCCTGCATCTTGACGGGCAGGGAAGGGGCGGTCTTGGGCGTGGCGAGCCAGAGCGCGCCGGACGAAGGCGCGGCGGAGAGGGCAGGCTTCGTCCCGGTCATGCCCGCGACGGCCCGTTGCAGTTCGTCGGTCGCGGCCTTCAGCGTGGCGCTGTCTCCGGGTGCGACGATGGCGGTCGCGTGGCGGGAAATGACGTCCGCGCGGGCCGCATCGGCCGGTGCGTAGCGCAGCCAGAGATCATAGCCGTCCTCGGCGTGGACGCCGGGGGAGAGCGCCAGGCAGGCGAGGCTCAACATCCAGCAAAATAGGCGCGCTAACACTCATCCCTCTCCTTCATCGGTCGTCGTGCCGCTGCGCATGACAGGCGTGCAAACGGCATTGACAAGCACATCTTGTCCGATCAATGGTAACGGTATCATTCGCTGCTGCAAGCGAAAAGGCGGCCGCGGATCAAAAAACGGAGGGGGCTTTCGTGACATATCTCGGCAAAATCCTCGGGGGCTCGACCGCCCTCGCGCTCAGCCTGGCCATGCCCGTCCTGACGGCGCAGGCCGCGCCCACGACGCAAAGCGCGCGCCCCCTCTACAAGGATGCCGCCGCGCCGGTCGAATCGCGCGTCGACGATCTGCTCGCCCGCATGACGCTGGACGAGAAGATCGCGCAGATCACGACCGTGTGGGAAGGCAAGGTTGCGATATTCGACGACAAGCTCCAGCTCGATCCGGGCAAGCTCGCCGCGAAATTCCCCAACGGTCTTGGTCATTTCGCCCGCCCTTCCGACGCAAAGGGAGCGGTCAGTCCTCGGGTCGCACCGGGGCGAACCCCGCGCCAGACGGTCGCGCTCGTCAATGCCCTGCAAAAATGGGCGACGACGCAGACACGGCTCGGCATCCCCATCCTCTTCCATGAGGAAGGGCTGCACGGCTATGCGGCCGTCGGCGCGACCAGCTTTCCGCAGGCCATCGCCATGGCCTCCTCCTTCGATCCCGCCATGCTGCGGCAGGTGAACCAGGTGATCGGCCGCGAAATCCGGTCGCGCGGCGTCAGCCTGGTCCTGTCGCCGGTGGTGGACATCGCCCGCGATCCCCGCTGGGGCCGGATCGAGGAGACGTTCGGCGAAGACCCCTATCTCGCCGGCGAGATGGGCGTCGCGGCGGTCGAGGGCCTGCAGGGCGCGGGGCGCGCGCGGGTGCTCGGCCCCGGCAAGGTGTTTGCGACGCTGAAGCATCTGACCGGCCACGGCCAGCCCGAGAGCGGCACCAATATCGGTCCCGCGCCCTATTCGGAGCGCGAACTGCGCGAGAATTTCTTTCCGCCCTTCGAGCAGGTGGTGAAGCGCACCGGGATCGAGGCGGTGATGGCCTCCTATAATGAGATCGACGGGGTGCCGAGCCACGCCAATCGCTGGCTGCTGCATGACGTGCTGCGCGGCGAATGGGGGTTCAAGGGCGCGGTCGTGTCCGACTATTCAGCGATCGACCAGCTGATGAGCATCCACCATATCGCGCCCGACCTGGAAGGGGCGGCTATCCGCGCGCTGGACGCGGGCGTGGATTCGGACCTGCCCGACGGCATTTCCTATGTGACGCTGGGCAAACTGGTGCGCGAGGGCAAGGTCAGCGAGGCGAAGGTGGATCAGGCCGTGCGCCGGATGCTGGAGCTGAAGTTCCGCGCGGGACTCTTCGAGAACCCCTATGCCGACGCCGCCGCTTCGGAGAAGATCACCAATAACGCGGAGGCGCGCGCGCTGGCGCTGACCGCCGCGCGGCGTTCCATCACCCTGCTCAAGAATGACGGCATGTTGCCGCTGAAGCCCGAGGGCAGCATCGCCGTCATCGGGCCGAGCGCCGCGGTCGCGCGGTTGGGCGGCTATTATGGCCAGCCGCCGCACAGCGTCTCCATCCTCGAAGGCATCAAGGCGAAGGTCGGCAAGCGTGCGAACATCGTCTTCGCGCAGGGCGTGAAGATCACCGAGGATGACGACTGGTGGGCGGACAAGGTGGTGAAGTCCGATCCGGCGGAGAACCGCAGGCTGATCGCGCAGGCAGTCGAGGCTGCGCGGGGCGTGGACCGGATCGTCCTGACGCTGGGCGACACCGAACAGTCGAGCCGCGAGGGCTGGGCCAACAATCATCTGGGCGACCGGCCGAGCCTCGACCTCGTGGGTGAGCAGCAGGAACTGTTCGACGCGCTGAAGGCGCTGGGCAAGCCGATCACGGTCGTGCTGATCAACGGCCGTCCGGCTTCGACGGTCAAGATCAGCGAGCAGGCGAACGCCATGCTCGAAGGCTGGTATCTGGGCGAGCAGGGCGGCAATGCCGTGGCGGACGTCCTGTTCGGGGACGTCAATCCGGGCGGCAAGCTGCCCGTCACCGTGCCGCGATCGGCCGGGCAATTGCCCATGTTCTACAACGCGAAACCCTCCGCGCGGCGCGGCTATCTGTTCGACACGACCGATCCGCTTTACCCGTTCGGCTTCGGTCTCAGCTACACCACATTCGACCTGTCGGCGCCGCAACTGGCCGCGAGCAGCATCGGCACGGGCGGGCAGACGAGTGTCTCGGTCGTTGTCCGCAACAGCGGTGCCCGCGAAGGCGACGAGGTCGTCCAGCTCTACATCCGTGACAAGGTGAGTTCCGTCACCCGGCCGATCAAGGAGTTGAAGGGTTTCGAGCGTGTGACGTTGAAGCCCGGCGAGAGCCGCACCGTGCGCTTTGCCATCACGCCCGAAAGCCTGCAGATGTGGAACGACGAGATGAAGCGCGTGGTCGAACCGGGCGAGTTCGAGATCATGACCGGCAATTCGTCCGCCGCGCTCCAGTCCGCCACCCTGACGGTGACGCCATGAGCCTGTCGCGCCGCCACGCGCTCGGCCTGCTCGCCTCCACCGCCGCCACGCCGGCGCTGGCGAAGGCGCGGAGCGGCCCGCTCTACAAGGATGCGTCCGCGCCCATCGACCTGCGCGTCCGCGATCTGCTGTCGCGCATGACGCTCGAGGAGAAGGTCGCGCAGATCATCGCGCTGTGGGCCACCAAGGCGGAGGTGATGGAGGGCATCGCTTTCTCGCCCGCGAAGGCGAGCGCGGCCTATCCCAATGGCTTCGGCCAGATCACCCGCCCGTCCGACAAGCGCGGCGTGGCGGGGGACGCCAATCAGGCCGGCGGGGTCGGCGCACGCTGGCGCACGCCGCAGCAGACGGTCGATTTCGTCACCCCCGTCCAGAAATGGGCGTTGGAGGAAACACGCCTGGGCATCCCGGTCCTGTTCCACGAGGAATCGCTGCACGGCTATATGGCGACCGAAGCGACCATGTTCCCGATGGCGATCGGCATGGCGGGCAGCTTCGACCGCGAGCTGATGCGGGAGGTCCAGTCGGTCATCGCGCGGGAGGTGCGCGCGCGCGGCGTGCATCTGGCGCTGTCGCCGGTGGTGGACATCGCCCGCGATCCGCGCTGGGGCCGGATCGAAGAGACGTTCGGCGAAGATCCCTATCTTTGCGGCGAGATGGGGGTGGCCGCCGTCCTTGGCCTTCAGGGCGAGAGCCGGCAGCTTGGTCCCGACAAGGTCATGGCGACGTTGAAGCATATGACCGGCCACGGCCAGCCGCAGGCGGGCGAGAATGTCGCGCCCGCGCCGATCAGCCAGCGGGAATTGCGCGAGAATTTCTTCCCGCCCTTCCGCGAGGTGGTGAAGCGCACCGGCATCGCCGCCGTCATGCCCAGCTATAATGAAATTGACGGCGTCCCCAGTCACCAGAACAAGTGGCTGCTGGGGGACGTGCTGCGCGGGGAATGGCATTTCGACGGCGCGGTGGTCAGCGACTATGGCGCGGTCCACGAACTCGACACCATCCACCATGTCCAGCCCGACCCGCAGGCCGCCGCGCGCGCGGCTCTCCGCGCCGGGGTCGATTGCGAGCTGCCCGACGGGACCACCTATCGGACGCTCGTGGAACAGGTCCGCAGCGGAAACGTCCCCCAGGAGGCCGTCGACATCGCAGCCAAGCGCATATTGACGCTGAAATTCCGCGCGGGCCTGTTCGAAAATCCTTGGCCGCGCAAGGACTATGCGGCGCTGACCGGCAACAAGGGCGCGCGCGCGCTGGCGCTCAAGGCCGCGCATCGCTCCATCGCCCTGCTCAAGAATGACGGCACGCTGCCGCTGACCGCCGGCGCGCACAGGCGGGTCGCGGTGATCGGTCCCAACGCCGCCATCGCGCGGCTTGGCGGCTATTCGAGCGTGCCGCGCCAGACCGTCTCGCTGCTGGAGGGCATCACCGCGAAGCTCAAGGGCAAGGCGGAGGTCGTCCATGCGCAGGGCGTGTTCATCACGCAAAGCGAGGATCGGTCCGCCGATCAGGTGCTGCTGGCGGACCCGGCCAAGAATCGCGACTTGATCGCGCAGGCGGTGGAGGTTGCGAAGTCGGCCGACATCGTGATCCTAGCCGTCGGCGACACCGAGCAGACCAGCCGCGAGGGCTTTGCGAAGAACCATCTGGGCGACCGCACCAGCCTGGATCTGGTGGGCGAACAGAATGACCTGTTCGTGGCGATGAAGGCGACCGGAAAGCCCGTGGTGGTCTGCGCCATCAACGGCCGCCCGCCCAGCTATCCGACCGTCGCGGAGGGCGCGAACGCGCTGCTCGAATGCTGGTATCCGGGGCAGGAGGGCGGCACGGCCATGGCCGACATCCTGTTCGGCGACGTCAATCCGGGCGGCAAGCTGCCCGTCACCGTCGCGCGCGACGCGGGGCAGGTGCCGATCTTCTACAACCGCAAGCCGTCCGCCCGGCGCGGCTACGTGTTCGAGGATGTGTCGCCGCTTTATCCGTTCGGATACGGCCTGAGCTACACGAGGTTCGAGTTTGGAAAACCACGACTTTCCTCTTCGCGCATCGGCGTCGGCGGGGACGTGACGGTGGAGGTGGACGTGCGCAACAGCGGCGCGCGCGCGGGCGACGAGGTCGTCCAGCTCTATGTCCGCGACCGGGTCGCCAGCGTGACCCGGCCGATCAAGGAATTGAAGGGCTTCGAACGCGTCACCCTAGCGCCCGGCGAGACGAAAACCGTCCGCATCGCGCTCGGCCCGCAAGCCTTCTCGCTCTGGAACCTCGACATGGAGGAGGTGGTCGAACCCGGCCTCTTCGACATCATGGTCGGGCCGGACAGCGAAAATCTCCAGACCATCGCGCTTGAAATCATCTGAACAGGACTGCCTAAATGCCCAAGATCATTGATGCCAAGGTTATCGTCACCTGCCCCGGCCGCAATTTCGTCACGCTGAAGATCATTACCGATGCGGGCGTCTATGGCCTGGGCGACGCGACGCTGAACGGGCGCGAATTGTCGGTCGCAAGCTATCTGACCGACCATGTCATTCCCTGCCTGATCGGCCGGGACGCGCACCGGATCGAGGATATCTGGCAATATCTCTACAAGGGTGCCTATTGGCGGCGCGGACCCGTCACCATGTCCGCCATCGCGGCGGTGGACACCGCGCTCTGGGACATCAAGGGCAAGATCGCCGGCCTGCCGGTCTATCAGCTTCTGGGCGGGGCGAGCCGCGAAGGCGTGATGGTCTATGGCCATGCCAACGGCACCACGATCGACGACACGATCAACGCGGCGCTTGAATATCAGGCACAGGGGTACAAGGCGATCCGCATCCAGTGCGGCGTGCCGGGCATGGCGTCCACCTATGGCGTCAGCAAGGACAAATATTTCTACGAACCCGCCGACGCCGACCTGCCGACCGAAAATGTGTGGAACACGTCCAAATATATGCGTGTGGTGCCCGAACTGTTCAAAGCCGCGCGCGAGGCGCTGGGCTGGGACGTCCACCTGCTGCACGACATCCACCATCGCCTGACGCCCATCGAGGCGGGCCGGCTTGGCAAGGATCTGGAGCAATATCGCCCCTTCTGGCTGGAGGATGCGACCCCCGCGGAAAATCAGGAAGCGTTCAAACTGATCCGCCAGCACACCACGTCGCCGCTGGCGGTGGGCGAGATTTTCAACTCCATCTGGGACGCGAAGGACCTGATCCAGAACCAGCTGATCGACTATATCCGCGCGACCGTGGTCCATGCCGGCGGCATCACCCACTTGCGCCGGATCGCCGCGCTGGCGGACCTCTACCAGATCCGCACCGGGTGCCATGGCGCGACCGACCTGTCGCCGGTCTGCATGGCCGCCGCGCTGCATTTTGACCTGAGCGTCCCCAATTTCGGGGTGCAGGAATATATGCGCCATACCGAGGAGACGGATGCGGTCTTCCCCCATGCCTACACCTTCGCCAACGGCATGATGCATCCGGGCGAAGCGCCGGGGCTGGGCGTCGACATCGACGAGGAACTGGCCGCGAAGTACGAATATAGCCGCGCCTTCCTGCCGGTGAACCGGCTGGAAGACGGCACGATGTATAATTGGTGATCGCGATGACGCAGGCGATCCCTCAATTCTCCGGCCCCAAACCATCAGGAAAGGTCCGCTGGATCGTCTGCGGACTGCTGTTTGCGGCGGTGGTGCTGAGCTATGTCGATCGGCTGGTGCTGCCGACGCTGAAGCCCGATCTTCAGGCGCGTTATGGCTGGAGCGAAAGCGGCTATGCCGACCTCGCCATCTGGTTCCAGGCGGGATATGGCGTCGCCTATGTCTTCTTCGGCCGGCTGATCGACCGGATCGGCGCGCGGGCGGGCTATGCGCTCGCCGTCACGCTGTGGACGATCGGCCATGTCGCCCACATCTTCTTCACCTCGACAGCGGGGATGCTGCTCGCGCGCATTCCGCTCGCCATCGGGGAAGCGGGGACGTTTCCCGCCGCCATCGCCGCGACCAACGAATGGTTCCCCAAGAAGGAACGCGCCTTCGCCATCGGCATCTTCAACGCCGGGTCGAACGTCGGCGCGATCCTGACCCCGCTGATCGTGCCGATCATCGCGGTGTCGCTGGGCTGGCGCTGGGCCTTCATCCTGACCGGTCTGCTGACCGTGGTCTGGCTCGCCGCCTGGCTGACCTTCTACCGCCGTCCGCGCGAGAAGAAGAGCCTGACGCCCGAGGAGCTGGCCTGGATCGAGACCGATCCGGTGGAGGAACAGCGCCCGGTCAAATGGGCGACGCTGTTCCGCCATCGCCAGACCTGGGCCTATATGATGGGCCGCTTCCTGATCGATCCCGTCTGGTGGACCTTCCTCTTCTGGCTGCCGGATTTCTTCAACAAACAATATGGCGTCAAGATGCTGGACTTCGGTCCGCCGCTGATCGCCGTTTATCTGCTGGCGGATGTCGGGTCGGTCGCGGGCGGCTGGACATCGTCACGCCTGATGGGCCGGGGCTGGAGCGTCAACCGCGCCCGCAAGAGCGCGATGCTGCTGGCGGGCATGTGCGCCGTTCCCATCGCCTTCGCCGCGAGCGCGCCGTCCATGTGGGTGGCGGTGGGGCTGATCGGCCTGGCCTGCGCGGGCCATCAGGGGTTCTCGGCCAATCTCTACGCCTTGCCCGGTGACGTCTTCCCGCGCTGGATGGCCGGATCGGTCGTTGGCCTGGGCGGTCTTGCCGGGGCGGTCGGCGGGATGCTGATGGCGAAGTTCGCGGGCGTGATCCTCGAAACCATCGGCAGCTACGGCCCGATCTTCGCCGTCGCCTCGGTCGCCTATCTGGTCGCGCTCGGCGTCATCCACCTTCTTCTGCCCCGCTATCAGCCGGTGGCGATCACCCCTTCCGAAAGCGCCGCATGACACTGCCCCTGCGTCTACATCCCGACCGTCTGTTTCCGTCCGATCCCGCGACGCGCGCGATCGCCCGTTCGCTCTACGAGACGGTGAAGCACCTGCCCATCGTCAGCCCGCACGGCCACACTGACCCGCGCTGGTTCGCCTATGACGAACCCTTCGCCAACCCCGCCGACCTGCTGATCGTGCCGGACCATTATGTGTTCCGGATGCTCTACAGCCAGGGGGTGAAGCTGGAGGAGCTGGGCGTGCCTACGGTGGACGGCAGCCCGACCGAGACAGACCCGCGCGCCATCTGGCATCGCTTCGCTGCGCATTATCCTCTGTTCCGGGGCACGCCTTCGCGCATGTGGCTGGACTGGGTCTTTGCCGAGGCGTTCGGGATCGACGTGCGGCTGGATGCGACGACGGCGGATCATTATTACGACATCATCGACGCGGCGCTCAAGACCGATGCCTTCCGGCCCCGCGCGCTGTTCGAGCGTTATAATATCGAGGTGATCGCGACCACCGAGGGGCCGCTCGATCCGCTCGATCATCATCGCGCGATCCGCGCCTCGGGCTGGGGCGGGCGTGTCATCACCGCCTATCGTCCCGACCCGGTGATGGACCCGGACGATCCGCGCTTCATCGACAATGTCCGGCGCTTCTGCGCGATGGCGGGCGAGGAGGACAGCTATGCCGGCTATCTGCGCGCACATGAAAAGCGGCGCGCCGAATTTCGGGAGGCGGGCGCGACATCGACCGACCACGGCCATCCCAGCGCCTTCACTGCCAATCTCTCGCTCGATGAGGCGGAGGCGCTCTATGGCCGGGTGACCAGCGGGCCGGTCGACGCGAAGGATGCGGAGCTGTTCCGCGGCCATATGCTGGTGCAGATGGCGCGGATGTCTATCGAGGACGGGATGGTGATGCAGCTGCACCCCGGCGTCCACCGCAGCCATAATGACGCCGTCCGCGCGCGCTTCGGCCGCGACAAGGGCGCCGACATTCCGGTTGCGGGGGAATTCGTCCGGGCGCTCAAGCCGCTGCTCGACCTGTACGGCAATGATCCGCGCCTGACGCTGATCCTCTTCACGCTGGACGAGGATGTCTATTCGCGGGAGCTTGCCCCGCTTGCCGGCCATTATCCGGCGCTGCGGCTGGGGCCGCCCTGGTGGTTCCATGACAGTCCGGAAGGGATGCGCCGCTTTCGCGAACGGATGACAGAGACTGCCGGCTTCTACAATATGGTGGGCTTCAACGACGACACGCGCGCCTTTCTGTCGATCCCGGCGCGCCATGATGTCGCTCGCCGCATGGATTGCGCCTGGCTGGCGCAGCTGGTCGTCGAACATCGGCTGGAAGAAGATGAGGCGCATGAAGTCGCCCACGACCTTGCCTACGCCCTCGCGAAGAAAGCCTATAAGCTGTGAAGAGACTATCGTCCGCCGCGCTGGCGGATCTGCCCGGCGACGTGATCCGCCCGGCCTATGATCGTGTCGCCGTCCGCTGCGGGGTCGTGCATATCGGCATCGGGGCATTCCATCGCGCGCATCAGGCGGTGTTCTTCGACGACGCGCTGAACGGGGGCGACCTGCGCTGGGGCATCGTCGCCGCTTCGCTGCGCTCGCCGGCCGTGCGTGACCAGATGGAGCCGCAGGACGGCCTCTACACCATGCTGGTGCGTGACGGCGCGGCGGAGCAGGCGCGCGTCATCGGCGCTGTCCAGCGGGTCATCGTCGCGCCGGAAGAACCGCAGGCGCTGATCGAGGCGATGGCGTCGCCCGACACGCATATCGTCACGCTGACCATCACGGAAAAAGGCTACAAGCTCGATCCCGCGACCGGCGCGTTGATGGAGGAGGACGTGCAGCTGGCGGCCGACATCCTGTCGCTGGAGCGGCCGCAGACCGCGCCCGGCTTCATCGTCGCCGCGCTGGCGCGCCGGCGGGAAGCTGGCCTGCCGCCCTTTACCGCGATCAGCTGCGACAATCTGCCGCATAATGGCGCGCGGTTGCGGGATGCCGTGATCGCGCTCGCCGGCCGGCATGACCCGGGGCTGGCGGACTGGATCGCGGCGGAGGGGGCCTTCCCGCAGACGATGGTGGACCGCATCGTGCCCGCCACCACGGCGGCCGATGTCGCGGCTCTTTCGGCGCGGCTTGGCGTCGAGGATCGGGCGATGGTCAAGACCGAGCCCTTCCGCCAGTGGGTGATCGAGGATCGTTTTTGCGGCCCGCGCCCTGATTTCGGGGAGGGCGTGCAGCTGACGCGCGATGTCGCGCCTTGGGAGGAAGCGAAGCTGCGGCTGCTGAACGGCGCGCACAGCGGCATCGCCTATCTGGGGGGGCTGGCCGGGATCGACCATGTGCATGAGGTTCTGGCGCTGCCGGATGCGCGCCATTTCGTGGAAGCCCTGTGGGATGAGTCGGAAACGACGCTCTCGCCGCCCCCCGGCCTGAATGTCGCGACCTATCGTCGCGCGCTGATGGCGCGGTTCGACAATCCGACGCTCGCCCACCGGACGCGGCAGATCGCCATGGATGGGTCGCAGAAGCTGCCCCAGCGCCTGCTCGCGCCGGTCGCCGCGCGGATCGCAAGAGGGCAGGAGGCGGATGCGTTGTCCCTGGCGGTGGCGGCATGGATCCGATGGCAGGCGGGAGTCGATGACGCGGGGGCGGCCCATGCGGTGGACGATCCGCTGGCCGGCGAGATCGCGGTCTTGCTGTCGGACGCCAAGACGGCTGCGCAGCGAGTCGACATGATACTGGGTTTCGGTCTGGTCGTGCCGGCGGACCTCAGGGCGAGCAAGCATCTGCAACTGTCGCTGGTGCGCTGGCTGACCGCGCTGGAAGAGCGCGGCGCGCTCGCCGCCCTGCGTGAACTGCGACATTCCGGTCACAAAAAGATGTAACGTTACCATTTATCTTCTGGTGATATTGACAGCATAAAACCGCTCGCTATTAGGCAAAACTGATAGCGCTAACAGTCGGCTTGCAAACAGGCCATGGGCGCTAGGTTCGGAGAGGGTTTTCTCATGTCTGCTCATATTCACGCTTTTCGCGCTGCGCTTTTCGCAGCTTCCGCCGTCGGCTCGCTGACCCTGGCATCCGTCGCCTTTGCGCAGGACGCCGCCGCGCCGCAGGACGCCGCGCCGCAGGCCGCGCCTGCCGATGATGTCGCCGAGATCGTCGTGACCGGCATTCGCGGATCGCTGCAAAGCGCGACCAACGCCAAGAAGAATGCCGTCGCGTTCGGCGATGCCATCTTCGCCGAAGATATCGGCAAGCTGCCCGCCACCAACCTCGCTGAAACGCTGAACCGCATGCCGGGCGTCCGCCTGAACCGCGACATCACCGGCGAAGGCACGCAGGTCGCGATCCGCGGCCTTGGACCCAGCTTCTCGAAGGTGCTGCTGAACGGATCGCAGATCGCGGTCGCTTCGGACGGCGGCACGACGGGCGGTAGCGGCGACAACCGCCAGGTCGACCTGGACTTCTTCCCGTCCGAACTCTTCACCCGGCTGGACCTTGCCAAGTCGGCGACCGCTTCGACCATCGAAGGTGGCATCGCGGGCACGGTCAACCTACGTAACGCGCGGCCGTTCGACAAGCCGGGCACCCATGTCACCGTGGTGGCGCAGGGCCAATATACCGACAGCAATGACAAGGTCAGCCCGCGCGGTGCGCTGGTCGCCAGCCACACCACCGACACGTTCGGCATCCTGCTGGGCGTGGCGGGCGTGAAGACGAAGACCCGCGTCGACGGCTTCGATACGGTCGGCTGGACCGACGGCAATCTGGGCGTCGGTGATCCGGGCGGCAACAACTTCACCTGGGCCTCGGTCGTACCGCGCAACACCGGCCATGGCCTGGTCGCCGGGCAGCCGGTCGACGTCGTCGCGACGTCGGGCCTGACCCGCGACCAGCTCAGCACCGCGCTGATCCCGCGCCTCGCCCGCAACGCGCTGACCACCGGCGACCGCTCGCGCATCTCCGCTCTGGCCTCGCTCGAATGGCGCCCCAGTGATGAGCTGCACTTCGCGATCGACGGCATCTGGGCCAAGTCCACGCGCGACTTCACCCGCGTCAACATGAACTGGCAGGTCCGCAACTCCGGTCCGGGCACCAGCCCGCAGTCGACCGGCGGCATGATCCCGATCGACCTGACCGTGGACGAGAACAATGTCGTCACCAGCGGCACCTTCGCCAACTCCTCCTTCTTCCTGGAGGCGAGCCGCTTCAAGCAGACGACGCATTTCTGGAACATCAACCCCAGCGTGACGTGGCAGCCGACCGACAAGCTGACGGTCGTCGCCAACCTCAACATGTCCAAGAGCCGCTTCTTCCGCGAGCAGCCGACCTGGGCGTTCCAGACCACGCCACAGTCGGGCGTCGACGTCTATTATGACAATACGAACGGCTATTATCCGCAGATCACGACCAATATCGACCTGAACAGCCCGCAGGCCGGGTGGCAATGGTATCGCCAGAACGTCCAGAACGTCCGCCGCCGCACGGAGACGCAGGGCGCGCATCTGGACCTGACCTATGGCGACGAATATCTGAACGTGAAGCTGGGCGGCGCCTATGACCGCGCCAAGCGGAGCGTGCGCGCCTACGACAACAGCACCGCCTATCAGAACACCGTGTGCGGCGCGAACTGCGCCGGGCTGACCGGGTCCATCACCAACGCGCAGATCCCGCAATATCTGCTGCCGTTCCCGGTGAACAACTTCGGCCATCTCGCGAACCGCAACGTCGGCTACACCGCCTATGTCGTGCCCGATTTCCAGAAGATCATCGACGCGACCAACTATGAGCAGTTCCGCGACAATGCACCCGAAGCGCGCGGCGCGGTTACCGGCGGCGCGACCGGCGACGTCGATGAAAAGGTGTGGGGCGCCTATTTCGAGATCAACGGCAGGACGACCTTCCTTGGCCGTGACCTGGATGTGAATGCCGGCATGCGCTATGCGCGTACCCGGCAGAATGTTCTTGGTCCGAGCCAGGTCGGCCAGACCATCGTCAACATCTCCGCCGATTCCACCTACGAGAATTTCCTGCCCGCTCTGAACGTGACGTGGAGCGCGATGGACAATCTGAAGCTGCGCTTCTCCGCATCGCGGACGATGACGCGGCCGGAAGCGGGCAACATCCTGCCCGGCATCACCTTCTCCGACCCATCGGCGCTCGAAGCTACGGCGGGCAATCCCGGCCTCAAGCCGTTCACGTCGAACAATTTCGATATCGGTGGCGAATATTATACTGGCGGCATCGGCTATGTCGGTCTGACGGCGTTCCAGAAGAAGGTGAATGGATTTACGCAAAACCAACTCAGCACCGCTACGTTCGGCTCCCTGAATATTCCGTTCGAAAGCCTGCAATCGACGCAACAGGGCGCGCTGCGCGACCGGTCTTTGCGTACAGGCGTTGCGATCGAAGACCTGCCGATCAACCTGAACCGGCCGGTGAACCTGGACGCTATCCGACTTCGTGGACTTGAAGCGACCTGGGTGCAGCCGCTCGATTTCCTTGTGAAGGGCTTCGGCTTCTCGGCCAACGGCACATACATCAAGCAGTCGTCCAATTCGTTCGTGAACGGCGTCAAGCTGATCGCGACGGGTGTTCCGAAATGGTCGTACAATCTCCAGGGCTTCTACGAAGATCATGGCTTGTCGGTCAGCCTGAACTATGTGTGGAACGACAAGGCGGTGACGAGCGGGCCGGGGCAGAACGGCATTTCGACGGCGCGCCTGGGGAGCGATTCGCGCGGTCAGCTCGACCTGTCGGCCGGCTATCAGCTGCCCTTCTTCAACAAGGCGCTGCGCCTGACGGTGGACGTGCTCAACATCACCAACGAGCCGATCCGCAGCACATTTGCTTACGACAACGCGCCTTATTCGATCTTCTACCCCGGCCGCCAGGTTCTGGCCGGCGTCCGGGCGAACTTCTGATCCTCCCCCAAGGACACCTCGAGGGCCGGCCGCAACGCCGGCCCTTTTTCTTTCTGGACAATTGTTTCCGTTAAGGCTGAGCCTGTCGAAGCCCCTTTATGCTCGGGAGCCGAAATGCGATCGCTGTTCTTGCTGCCTTTGGCCCTCATCGCCGCCTCGCCCGTGCAGGCGAAGCAATGCGCCCCCGCCTGGGTCGCCGCCTGGGCCTCTGCGCAGTACAAGCCGGTCAACGACGCCGTGCTGCCGCCCGGCACGCTTGAGGACCAGACGCTGCGCCAGATCGTTCGCCCTTCGGTATCGGGCGATCGACTGCGCGTGCGCGTGTCCAATCTCGCCGGCACCCAGGCTTTGCGGATCGCCGGTGTCAGTATCGCGCGGGCGCTGGGCAGCGGATCGCCCGCGATCGATCCGGCCAGCATCACCGCGCTCCGTTTCGATGGCCGGGCGGATGTGGTCGTGCCGCCGGGGGCGGACTATCTCTCCGATCCGGTCACGCTGAAGGTCGCGGCGCTGGAAAATATCGCCGTCTCGATCCGCTATGACAGGGAGCCGGAGCAGACATCGCATCCGGGGTCGCGCGCGACATCCTGGCACTTGCCGGGCGATCATCTGGCCGATGCCAGGATGGCGGGCGCGGCGCATTTCGACCACTGGTTCCACCTAGCCGCGCTGGAGGTGGAGCGCTGCGCGCCGCCCCGCATGATCGTCGCGCTTGGCGATTCCATCACCGACGGGCGTGGCTCCACGACCAATGGCAACGACCGCTGGACGGACCGGCTGGCGGAGCGGCTGCAGGCCGATGCCAGGCACCGGGACATCGCCGTGGTCAATCAGGGGATCGGCGGCAACCGCTTGCTGGACGATGGCCTTGGCCCCAGCGCACTGGCGCGGCTGGACCGCGACGTGCTGGCGCAACCGGGCGTCACCCACCTCATCCTGCTGGAGGGCGTCAACGATCTCGGCACGCTGACTCGCGAGGCCCCCGTGAGCAGGGCGGCGCATGAGGCGCATGTCGCCCGCATCATCGGCGCGTACCGGCAGATCGTGGCAAAGGCCCATGGCAAGGGGATCAAGGCGATCGGCGCGACGATCCTGCCCTATGGCGCCAACGACTATTATCATCCCGATGCCCAGAATGAGGCGGACCGGCAGGCGGTGAACGCGTGGATCAGGGCGCCCGGCCATTTCGACGGGGTGATCGATTTCGACCGGGCGATGCGGGATCCGACGCATCCCGACCGGTTGCGCCCGGCCTATGATGTGGGCGACGGGCTCCATCCCTCGCCCGCGGGGTACAGGGCGATGGGCGGCGCGATTCCGCTCAGCCTTTTCGACTGACCCGCCGGCTTCCGGCCTCCAGCACCGTTTCCATCGCGACGAAGGTGGATGTGCTGGCGACATGGGGCAGGGCGCTGATCTTTTCGCCCAGCACGGCGCGGTAGCGGCGGATGTCGGCCGTCCGCACCTTCAGCAGATAGTCGAAATTGCTCGCCAGCATGTGGCATTCCTCGACTTCGGGGATGCGCCGTACCGCAGCGTTGAATTCGTTCAGGGCCTTCTCGCGCGTGTCGCTGAGCTTCACTTCGGTGAAGGCGACATGGTCCATGCCGAGCTTCGCCGGATCCACGATCGCGCGGAAGCCCCGGATGACGCCGCTGTCCTGCAAACGCCGCAGCCGCACCTGGCAGGGGGTCTTGGACAGGCCAACCGCCGCTGCCAGATCGGTCACGGTCATTCGTCCATCTTCCACCACAGCGGCGACGATGCGGCGGTCATGATCGTCCAATTCGACCTGAGGGGACTCATTCTTCATCCCATTCGCCTATCATGGCCGCTTAAATAAGTCATTCCGTCTCGTTCATGCTCTCCTAAAAGTCGGAACCACTTCGGCCTTTTTGCTATGTTCCCATGATGACCAGCCAGCCCCCCTTCGCCGCCTTCGCGCCCCCTGTCAGCCAGCCTACCCCGCTTCGCGAGGCGATCACCGCCGCTTATCGCCGGAACGAGGCGGAGGCGATGGCGCCCCTGATCGACGCCGCCACGCTGCCAGAGGGCACGCGCGCCGCCATCGCCACGACGGCGACTTCCCTCGTCACCGCACTGCGCGCCAATCACAAGGGCAGCGGGGTCGAGGGGCTGGTGCAGGAATATGCGCTGTCCAGCCAGGAAGGCGTGGCTCTGATGTGCCTGGCCGAAGCGCTGCTGCGCATCCCCGACAATGACACGCGCGACGCGCTGATCCGCGACAAGATCGCCGACGGCGACTGGGGATCGCATCTGGGCGGGGACAAGTCGCTGTTCGTCAACGCGGCGACATGGGGACTGGTCGTCACCGGCAAGCTGGTCGGCAGCGTGGACGACCGGGGCCTGGGCGCGGCGCTCACCCGCCTGGTCGCGCGCGCGGGCGAGCCGGTGATCCGGCGCGGCGTCGATCTTGCCATGCGGATGATGGGCGAACAGTTCGTCACCGGCGAGACGATCAAGCAAGCGCTGAAGCGCGCGCGGGAGATGGAGGCCAAGGGCTTTTCCTACAGCTACGACATGCTGGGGGAGGCGGCGACCACAGCGGCGGACGCTGCGCGCTACTATGCAGAGTATGAGAAGGCCATCCACGCCATCGGCAAGGCGTCGGCGGGTCGCGGCATCCATGCCGGCCCCGGCATCTCGATCAAGTTGTCCGCGCTTCACCCGCGCTATGCCCGCGCGCAGGCGGACCGCGTAATGAGCGAGCTGCTCCCCGCCGTGAAGCGGCTCGCGCTGCTGTCCAAGGGCTATGACATCGGTTTCAACATCGACGCGGAGGAGGCCGACCGGCTCGAATTGTCGCTCGACCTGCTGGAGAGCCTGGCGCTCGACCCCGATCTTGCCGGCTGGAACGGCCTTGGCTTCGTGGTGCAGGGCTATGGCAAGCGTTGCCCCTTCGTCATCGACTGGATCGTCGATCTGGCGCGCCGCGCCGGGCGCCGGATCATGGTGCGGCTGGTCAAGGGCGCCTATTGGGACGCGGAGATCAAGCGGGCGCAGGTGGATGGGCTGGAGGGCTTTCCGGTCTACACCCGCAAGCTGCACACCGACATCGCCTATGTCGCCTGCGCGCAGAAGCTGCTCGCGGCGCGCGACGCGGTGTTCCCGCAATTCGCGACCCATAATGCGCAGACGCTGGCGACCATCTACCATCTCGCCGGGCCGGATTTCGCCCTTGGGGATTATGAGTTCCAGTGCCTGCACGGCATGGGCGAGCCGCTGTATGAGCAGGTGGTCGGCGCGGGCAGGCTGAACCGGCCGTGCCGCATCTACGCCCCGGTAGGGACGCACGAGACGCTGCTCGCCTATCTCGTCCGCCGCCTGCTGGAAAATGGCGCGAACAGCAGCTTCGTCAACCGCATTGCCGATCCGGCCGTGTCGATTGACGATCTGGCGGCCGATCCGGTCGATGTCGTCCGCGCCATGCCGCATCCCGGCGCGCAGCATGACCAGATCGCGCTGCCGGCCGATCTCTACCCCGACCGCCGCAATTCGGCCGGCCTCGACCTCAGCAACGAAGCGACGCTCGCCAGCCTCAGCGATGCGCTGCGCCACAGCGCCACCATCGGCTGGACTGCCGCGCCGGAGGGCGGGGAAGGGGCAACGCGCCCGGTCCTCAACCCCGCCGATCATCGCGACGTGGTGGGCCATGTGACCGAAGCGTCGCCGGAACAGGCGCGCGCCGCCGCGATCCGCGCCGCCGCCTCGCTCTGGCCGAACACGCCGGTCGCAGACCGCGCAGCGATGCTGGAGCGCGCGGCCGACGCGATGCAGGCGCGCATGCCGA
Source organism: Sphingobium olei (assembly GCF_042678845.1). Lineage (NCBI taxonomy): Bacteria > Pseudomonadati > Pseudomonadota > Alphaproteobacteria > Sphingomonadales > Sphingobiaceae > Sphingobium > Sphingobium olei. Next base: position 236,285 of record NZ_JBHTLS010000135.1, read on the forward strand.
TCCTGCTCGGCCTCATCGTTCGCGAAGCGGGCAAGTCCCTGCCCAACGCCATCGCCGAAGTGCGCGAGGCGATCGATTTTCTGCGCTATTATGCGGCGCAGGCGCGGTCGACCTTCGGCCCGCAGCAGCAGGCGCTTGGCCCCGTCACCTGCATATCCCCATGGAATTTCCCGCTGGCGATCTTCACCGGACAGGTCGCCGCCGCGCTGGTGGCGGGCAACCCGGTGCTGGCGAAGCCGGCCGAGGAAACGCCGCTGATCGCGGCTGAGGCGGTGCGCCTGCTGCATGAGGCGGGTGTTCCGGCCGACGCGCTGCAACTGCTGCCCGGCGAGGGGCCGATCGGGGCCGCCCTGGTCGCAGCGCCGGAAACCGCCGCCGTGATGTTCACCGGATCGACCGAAGTCGCGCGGTTGATCCAGAAGCAGCTCGCCACGCGCCTTTCGCCTGCGGGCAAGCCCATCCCCCTGATCGCCGAGACCGGCGGGCAGAATGCCATGATCGTGGACAGCAGCGCGCTGGCCGAACAGGTGGTGGCAGACGTGATCGCGTCTGCCTTCGACAGCGCGGGGCAGCGCTGCTCGGCGCTGCGCATTCTCTGCCTGCAGGAGGATGTGGCCGACCGCACGCTCGCCATGCTGAAGGGAGCGCTGGCGGAACTTCGGATCGGCCGCACCGATGCTCTCAATGTCGACATCGGACCGGTCATCACGGCGGAGGCGCGGGACGGCATCGGCCGCCATGTCGAGGCGATGAAGGCGCTGGGCCGCAGGGTGGAGCAGAGCCCGCTGCCGCCCGGATGCGCGCATGGAACCTTCGTGCCGCCGACGATCATCGAGATCGACAGCATCGCGGACCTGAACCGCGAGATATTCGGTCCCGTCCTCCATGTCCTGCGCTTCCGGCGCGACCGGCTGGACGCGCTGGTGGAGGAGATCAACGGCACCGGCTATGGCCTCACCTTCGGCCTGCACACGCGGCTGGACGAAACCATCGCGCGCGTCACCGAGCAGGTGAAGGTCGGCAACATCTATGTGAACCGCAACGTCATCGGCGCGATCGTCGGGGTTCAGCCCTTCGGCGGCTGCGGCCTGTCGGGCACGGGGCCGAAGGCTGGCGGGCCGCTCTATCTCGGCCGGCTCGTCACCACGCCGCCGGTCTTTGCCGAACGGGTGAGCCATCTGCGTTCGCCGCTCCATGCCTTTGCCGACTGGCTGGACGCGCAGGGGGAGGGCGAAGCCGCCGCGCAGGCGCGCCGCACAGGCGACTCGTCCGCGCTGGGCGTCGAACTGATGCTGCCGGGACCGGTGGGCGAGCGCAACCTTTATGCGCTGCACCCGCGCGGTCGCGTCCTGATGCGCCCTGCGACGCGGCAGGGACTGTACCGGCAGATGGCGGCGGTGCTCGCCACCGGGAATCGGGGCATTATACAGGGCATGACGCCGCCCCGCGGCTTACCGCGGGTAGTCGAGACATCGTTCAGCAGCATCGGCGAGGCGCCCTTCGCCGCCGTTCTGGTGGAAGGGGATGCGGCGAAAATCCTCGCCACGACCCAGGCGGTCGCCGATCTGCCCGGCCCGATCGCGTCGGTCCATGCCGACGATCATGGCCATGGCTACTGCCTCGACTGGCTGCTGGAGGAACAGTCGACCTCCATCAACACGACGGCGGCGGGTGGCAATGCCAGCCTGATGATGATCGGCTGAGCCCGCTCACATAGGTTAGGCCCCGCTTGCTTCCCGGTCCTTGGCCGGGAACGGTCGCGATGCGGCAACGGTTAGCCGGTCATCCCAACAAGGAGGCCAGCATGGGCGAAACCGTGACACCGTATCCCGGTGATGACGCGCCGTTGAGCGAATCCAAACATGGCGACCGGCAGGAAGCGGCCAGTCAGTTGATCGCGCACCCTGTCGGCGACACGCTGGTCGCCAAGACGGTGACGATCGCGCGACCCCGACAGGAGCTTTATGATTATTGGCGGGCGCTCGAACGGCTGCCGACCTTCATGGACAATGTCCTGTCGGTCGAACCGCTGGGCGGCGCGCGCTACATGTGGGTGGTGAAGGCTCCAGCCGGCAAGACCGTCGAATGGATCGCCGCCATCACGGAGGACGTGCCGGGCGAAGCGATCGGATGGGCGTCGGAGGAAGGCGCGGACGTGCCCAACCGCGGCCGCGTCGAATTTCGCGACGCGCCCGGCGGGCGCGGCACTTGGGTCACTGCCACCATCCTCTACGATCCGCCCGGCGGCGCGGTCGGCAGGATCATCGCCAAGCTGTTTCAGCGCGAGCCGGCGATCCAGGCGCGGCGCGACCTCCGCCGCTTCAAGCAGCTGATGGAAACCGGCGAGATCGCCACGGGCGCACGGAACCTGCGCGAATATGCTGAGGAGACGGACTGATGCGCGCATTGACCTGGCACGGCAAGCATGACGTCCGCGTCGATACGGTGGACGATCCCGAGATCATCAACCCCCGCGACGCCATCATCAAGGTGACATCCACCGCCATCTGCGGGTCGGACCTGCACCTGTATGACGGATATATCCCGACGATGAAGGCGGGCGACATCCTGGGCCACGAATTCATGGGCGAGGTTGTGGAGACCGGCCCCGGATCGACATTGAAGAAGGGGCAGCGGGTCGTCGTGCCCTTCACCATCAGCTGCGGCAGCTGCTTTCATTGCTCCAAGCATCAATATTCCGCCTGCGACAACGGCCTGCCCGCCGACAACCAGGACATTGCCCAGACGGCCTATGGTCAGCCGATGGCCGGGCTGTTCGGCTACAGCCATATGACCGGCGGCTATGCAGGCGGGCAGGCCGAATATGTGCGTGTCCCCTTCTCCGACGTCGGGCCAATCGTCATCCCGGACGGCGTGGAGGACGACAAGGTGCTGTTCCTGTCCGACATCCTTCCCACAGGCTGGATGGCGGCGGAAAATGCGCAGATCGAACCGGGCGACACCGTCGCGGTCTGGGGCTGCGGCCCGGTCGGCCTGTTCAGCGTCCAGTCCGCCTTCCTCATGGGAGCGGAGCGGGTAATCGCCATCGATCATTTCCCCCACCGCCTTGAACTTGCCCGCCGCTTCGGCGCGGAGACGATCAATTTCGAGGAGACGAAGACCTATGACGCGCTGATGGAGATGACCGGCGGTATCGGGCCGGACGCCTGCATCGATGCGGTGGGTCTGGAGGCGCACGGCTTCTTTGCGGACAATGTGTGGGACCAGATCAAGGTTTCGACCTTCATGGCGACCGACCGCACCCATTCGATCCGTCAGGCGATCCTTGCCTGCCGGAAGGGCGGGCGGGTGTCGATGCCTGCGGTCTATGGCGGCTTCGTCGACAAATTCCCGCTCGGCGCCTTCATGGAAAAGGGACTGACGCTCAAGACCGGGCAGACCCATGTGCAGCATTATATGCCCGCGCTGCTGAACGCGGTGATGGAAGGGAAGATCGATACGACCTTCCTCATCAGCCATCGCATGCCGCTCGAACAGGCGGCCGAGGGATATCGCATGTTCCACGACAAGCAGAATGAAGTGACCAAGATCGTGCTGAAGCCCGGCATGGTTCTCGCCTGACCGGCGCAGCAGAAGGAGATGGACATGGCTTCCGACACATTCGCCGTGGTGACCGGCGCATCGACCGGCATCGGCTTCGAACTGGCGCACCTTGCGGCTCAGGCGGGCCACGACCTGCTGGTGGTTGCGGACGAGCCGCTGATAGAAGCAGCCGCGCGCGATTTCGCGCAACATGGCGTGGCGGTCCAGCCGCTGGTGGCGGACCTTTCCACCATCGAGGGCGTGGACAGGCTGATCGCCGCGACCAACGGCCGCCCGATCGACATACTCTGCGCCAATGCGGGGCGCGGCATTGGCCACGGCTTTCTGGAGCAGGATGTCGCGGACTGGCGCAGGGTAATAGATACCAACGTCACCGGCACGCTTTACCTGCTGCAACAGGTGCTGAGGCAGATGGTAGCACGGAATGCCGGCAAGGTGCTCATCACCGGATCGATCGCGGGCTTCGTCCCCGGCTCCTTCCACGCGGTCTATAACGGCACCAAGGCCTTCGTGGACAGTTTCGCAGACGCCATCCGCAATGAACTGAAGGATGTCGAGGGCGTGACCATCACCACCTTGATGCCCGGCCCCACCGACACGGAATTTTTCGAGCGCGCCGACATGCTCGATACGAGCGTCGGCCAGGCGAGGAAGGATGACCCGGCGAAGGTGGCGCGCGACGGGTGGGAGGCGATGCTGGCGGGCAAGGGCAACATCATATCGGGCTGGAAGAACAAGCTGACGGCGGCCGCATCCCACATCGCGCCGGCGGCGGTGCTGGCGGAACAGCATCGCAGCATGGCCGAACCCGGATCAGGTAAGGCGGATTGACGGGAAGGGGCGATCGCTTTCGCGTTTGCCCCCTAACGCCCATAATATTGCCTTATGTCAGTGTCGGCCGGAACGTCCTGCTGTGCCCTGCATTCAGCCTTCGACAAGGAGAGATGCACATGGCCACCCTGATTTCGATCCGCTCCATCCCCGCCGACGAAGCGCTCTGCGGCAGCGGAGATGTGGATGCCTATCACCGCCAAATCCATGAGCGCCGCCGCGCGTGGCTGGGGATCGACAGGGACCGGACCCAGCCGGCCCGTTCAGGCCGCGATGGGATGGTGCAGCGCCGGGCCGAATAGCGCCCGCACCTGCTTCAGGCAGTTGTCGAGAGAGGGGCCCGCAAAATGTGTGTCCCTCCCATCGGCATGGCGGATGCTGACTTCCCAAAGCGTCTGGCCGTTGACGCACGCCGAGCGCGCCGCGCTGTCGCTGAAGCGGGGCGCTTCGGCGAGGCGTTCGCGATGCAGGAGGTGGCGGGCGATTGTCGTGTGGCTTTCCCGATGCGGATTGCACCGGATCTGAAAATTTTCGCTATGTGCCGCCAGCCATTCCAACATCGTACCGTCGATCATCGTGCCGCTCTCTCGTGAAGCGCAGGCGAACATGCCCGCTGCATAAGCGGAGACGCGTGTAAAAGGGGCAAGTTCCGTGTCCTTCAGCCGCTATTCATATAGGTTAACGAAATAGGGATCCCGCGCAAACATTCGTGCGGGCGGCAAGTCGTCCTCCCCTTCGAGGCGGGTGTCGCCCCACCATGGCTCGTCCGGCATTCCACCCCGTTCCACAATCGGCAGGCCGAGGCGCAGGGCGACGGCGCAGACCAGCCTCTTCCCCTCATGCCGCCGCTCGAAGGCGAGGATATGGCCGGCTCGCAGGCCGGTGGCGGGGATCGGCCGATAGCTGCCATGCGCGAACAGGGCAGGCGCGCTGTTGCGCAGGGCGCTCAGTCTGTGGACCAATCCGATCTTCCGCCCGTCTGCGCCTTCGTCATCCAGCAGCTTTGCTTGGCGGGCGACATAGTCCACCGCACGGCGATTGTCGGGATCGACCAGGCTGAAGTCCATTGCCTCGCACCCCTGATAGGTGTCGGGCACGCCCGGCACGCAGAATTTGAGTGCGGTTTGCGCCAGCGTGTTCGCCATGGCGGCGGGTGCGATGCGCTCTAGAAATGCGGACATATCTGCCCGGAAATCCTCTGCGGCGAGGAGCCGCTCGACGAGAAGCTGCGCCCGCCCTTCATAGTCGCTGTCCGGCGCTTCCCAGCTTGACCGCAGCCGCCCTTCGCGCAGCGATTTTTCCAGCCAGGCTGCGATCCGGCCGCTGAAATCGTCTGCGAGCGGACGCCCGGCCTCGTGCGGCCAGACGCCGATCAGCGTTTGGAGGATCTGGTAGCGATCGGCCGGATGGACGAGGAGATCGGGTTCCCGGTCGATCCACCGCGCCACCGCCTCCCGCCACAGGTCTGGCACTGCGCTCAGCACGGCCAGCCGAGCGCGCACATCCTCGCCACGCTTGTGGTCGTGGGTTGCGCTCGCCAGCATGGCGTGAGGGAAGAGGCCGCCTCGCTCCGACGCGCGACGGTGAAAGGTGTCGATGGAGATGGAGAACTGTTCCGGCGCGGAGCCGACATCATTCGCCGACAGCAGCGGCGCGTAGCGGTAGAAGGCGGTGTCCTCCACGCCCTTGGCGGCGATCGGCGCGGACAATTGCTGGAAGCGCCTGACCGCTTGCGCGACAAGCGTAGGGTCGCCCTGCTTGTCGCCGCTCAGCCAGTCCAGCACCAGCCGCGCGACATTCGCTTCGCCGGGCGGAAGATGAGGCTGAACGTCCTCCCATGCCTTGTCGCGCGCGGCCGTGTCGCTGGCAGGCGCGGCGCGACCGTCATGATAGGTGCGATACACGGGGAAGACCCACAGCAGCCGCTCGATCGCGCGGCGGAGCATCGCCGGGTTGATGGCTTCCATCGCGGGGGCCGCCGGGCGCTCCGCAGCGACCAACGCTTCGAACGCGGCGACGCAGGCCCCAAGCTGCGCGTCGAACTGCCAGGACAGCATGTCGCGGCGGGCCTGCGTCACGACCGCAAGCGGATCGACATGGGCAGGGTCGAAGGATTGCCACAGCGCCTTGAGCGGCTCTTCGCCCGCCGGATCGTGCAGCAGCGCGGTCGCGTCGCGCATGAAATCATAGCCGCTGGTCCCGTCCACGCCCCAGTCGGCGGGCAGCGCTTCGTCCGCCGCCAATATCTTTTCCACCACGATGTAGGCGCGGTCCTCCCCGTCGCGGATGGCGTCGAACCGCGCGCGCAGCGTCCGGCAATAGCCTGCCGGATCGGTCAGCCCATCGACATGGTCGATCCGCACCCCGTCGATCAGCCCTTCGCGGAACAGGTCGAAATAGAGGCGGTGCGTGTCTTCGAAGACGTGCGGGTCTTCGATCCGCAGGCCCGCCAGATCGTTGATAGAAAAGAAGCGCCGCCAGTTGAGGCTGTCATTGGCGGTGCGCCAGTGGACCAGCCGATAATGCTGCCGGTCGAGCAGGTCATGAAGGTCGCCGCCGGTCGATCCCGGCCGCAGCGGTAGCGCCTGTTCGCCATAGAGGACCAGTTGCCCCTCCTGAAGCCTCAAGTCGCCCGACGCGACGACTTCAGGCAGGGTCGCGCCCAGGATCGGCAGGATCAGCGGTCCACGCCAGTCGATGTCGAACCAGCGGGCATAGGGGCTGTCCGGCCCCAGCCTCAGCACGTCGTTCCAGTAGGGATTCTCGCCGCCGGCCACGCCCATATGATTGGGCACGATGTCGATGATGATGCCCATGCCCCGCGCGCGCAGGGCGGCCGCGAGCTGCCTGAACCCCTCGTCCCCGCCCAGTTCCGGGTTGATGCGGGTGGGGTCCACCACATCATAACCGTGGCTCGACCCCTTGCGCGCGGTGGTGATGGGGGAGGCGTAGACATGGCTGAAACCCAGGTCCGCGAGATAGGGGATGATCGCCTGCGCGGCGCTGAAAGGGAAGTCGCGCGTCAATTGCAGCCGATACGTGGAGCGAGGGATCATGCGCCTCTCTCCGCATTCAGCAAGGCGATGCGGCGCGCGACATCCTCCCGCCGCAGCAATTCGTCCACCGGCGCAGGGAGCCTGCGCCGCCAGTTGGGATGCTCGTCCACCGTGCCGGGCAGGTTCGGTTGCTCGACGAGCGCAGCCAGATCCTCCATCGGCACGATCAGCAGCGGACACGGCGTCTGCGTCAGGAAGGCTATGGCCCGGTCCACCACGGGGGCGGGATCGTCGTCTGCGGGTTGGGGCAAGCTGTCCCCGATCGCGGCCCAGAGCCTCTTGCGGTCCACCGCCCGCTCCTCCGCCGTCTGTCCGCCGCGATCGAGCTGGCGGTTCCACTCCAGGTCGCGCCCGGTCCACCAGCCCGCCAGCGTCGCCACATCGTGGGTGGCGCTCATGGCGACGGCGGTTTCGCGATAGTCCTCCGCAGGCAGGAAAGCACCGTCTTCGTCGCGGGAGAAGGGCAGGACCGCCATGCCGTAAATGCCGGCTTCCTCCAGCGCGTCGACGAAGCCCAACGGCCGGGTGCCCAGATCCTCCGCGATGACAATGGCGTCGGCGCGCCACGCCTCCAGCTTCACCAACCGCACAAGGTCGTCGAACGGATAGGTAAGATAGGCGCCGTCGCGGGCGGATCGTCCCCTTGGCACGACCCAAAGGCGTTGCAGTCCGAACGCATGGTCTATCCTGATGCCGCCGCCGGTGGGAATGTTGGCCCGCAGCATGGCAATGAAGGGCGCAAAACCGCTGTCGGCAAGGCCGAAGGGGCTGTAGCTGGTGAGGCCCCAGTCCTGACCGAGCGGCCCCAGAGGATCGGGCGGCGCGCCGATGCCGAGCGCGTTCAGGAACAGGCCCGGATCGTTCTGCGCCTCCATGCCTGCAGGGTCGACGCCCACTGCCAGGTCCGCGATCAGGCCGACCGCCATGCCCGCGTCGCGCGCGGCCTGCTGCACCCGGTCCAGTCCGGCTCGGGCATTGTGCTGGAGGAACGTCGCGAAATCCTCCGCGCCGTCGAAATTGCTTCGCAGCGCTTCCAGCTTGGCGGGCCCGGCCTGCGTCCAGTCGATCAGCGGATCGGACGTCGCGTTGGCAGAAGTCTCCGCTTCGCCCAGCAAGGCGTTGAGGGCGATGCGACTGGAGGGGGAATAGGGCGCGAACCGGCCCGGATCATCGATCGACAGCGCATGGACGGGGCTCAATGCCACGGCGTTCGCGCCGGCTTTCCCAAGCGAGGTGACGGCGCGGGCGAGATCGGCAAAGTCCCCGAAATCCCCCTGTCCGCGCAGAGACGGTATCTGAACGGCGACGCCCCAGCAGCGGCCCTTCAGTTGGCGGCACCGCTCGGGCGCGACTGCGATGGTGCAGGTCTCGTCCCCCGCCACCAGTTGGTAATAGCCCGGCTCCGCGATGCCTTCGCTGCTGATCCGGCTTGTGTCGCGCTCCACAACCGCCCCCGCTTCGTTGAGCAGGATGGCACTGTCGAACCCGTCCGGTAGTGAGAAGGGCGTGGCGCAATCGACCGTGATCAGGCACGGCATGCGCATCGCGCGCTCCATCAGCCGCCGCCAGCTCTCCATGATCTCCGCCGGCTCTTCAGCAGGAAGGTCGAGCGCCGCCAAGATTGCGCGCAGGCTGTCGTCGCTGACCTGCTGCTCCACGCCGTCGGCGTCGGTCCACAGCCGCGCTATGCCCGCCGCCGCCGCCAGCATGTGCAAGGGAGCCATCGTCATGCCAGCCACGCGGCGAAGCTGGCGGGGCCGCCTGCATCGCCCAGCAGGAACAGCGGTTCGCCTATATCGGGCGCGGCCACTTCCGTCTCGCCCAGATTGAGGAGGATGGTCAATGTTTCGCCCGACCCCATGCGCCATGATGCCAGTACCGCCGCTTCCGACAGGCTGCGCGCGCCCGCCGGTCTGCATCCGGCAAGCCTCGGTATAATCTGCTGCCGCCGCAGCGCCAGCAATTCGCGATAGAAGTCGCGCCATGCCGCTGCGTCCTCGCCCGCCGCGACGCGCGAGGCGTCGAAGGTCGCGACGGCGTTGGGATCGGGGATGTGCGCGCGCGCCTCTTCGCTGGAGAAGGCGGCGAAGGCGGCGAATTCCCGCCGCCGGCCCTCCCGCACGGCGTCGGCCAGTTCGTCGTGGAAATCGGTGAAGAAGAGGAAGGGGCTTTGCGCGCCGGATTCCTCCCCCATGAACAGCATCGGGATTTGCGGCATCAGCAACAGCAGCGCCGTCGCTGCCTTCAACCGCGCCGGCGTTGTGAGCCGGACCAGCCGCTCGCCCAGCGCCCGGTTGCCGACCTGATCGTGATTCTGGAGGAAGGCGATGAAGGCGGTCGGCGGCAAATGGCCGCTCGCGGAACCGCGTACCTTGCCGCCCTGATGCGGGGAAGGATCGCCCTGGTAGATGAAGCCTTCGGCGAGGCAGCGGGCCAGCTTCTCGGCCGGCCGCTCGGCGAAATCCTCATAATAGGCGTCGCGCTCTCCCGTCAGCAGGACGTGCATCACATTATGAAAATCGTCATTCCATTGCGCGTCGTAGCGGTCGGGCGACAGCCGGTCGGGATCGTTGCGCTCATTTTCCAGCATCAGATGGACATGCCGGTCCGGTCCCGTTGCGGACCGGATATCCCGCGCCAGTCCATCGAGGAAATCGTCATCACCGATCGCGTGGACCGCGTCGAAGCGCAGCCCGTCGAACCCATAATCGCCGAGCCACATCAGCGCATTTTCGCGAAAATAGGCGGCGACCTGAGAACGGTCCACCGCCACCGCGCCGCCCCAGGGCGTATGACGTTCGGCGTGGAAGAAGGAGGAGGCGTAGGCGCCCAGATAATTGCCGTCCGGCCCGAAATGATTGTAGACGACGTCGAGGAACATCATCAGCCCCTGCGCATGGGCGGCGTCGATCAGCGCGCGCAGGTCGGCAGGGGTGCCATAGGCCTCTGCCGGGGCAAAGGGCAGCACGCCGTCATAGCCCCAGTTGCGCGTGCCGCTGAACGCGTTGATCGGCATGAGTTCGACGGCGGTCACGCCGATGGCGGCGAGGTCCGGCAACAGAGCGGCGACGCCCGAAAAGCCGCCGCACAGGCCGACATGCAGTTCGTAGATCACCGTTTCCGCCCAGGGGCGGCCGCGCCATTCACCACCAGAAGCGGGCAGATCGACCAGCAGGCTCCAGCCATGGACCCCGCCCGACTGCGCGCGCGAGGCCGGATCGGGGACCGAGAGATCCGCATCGATGCGGAAGCGGTAGCGATCGCCCGCCTGAGCCGCCGTCTCCACCACATGCCAGCCGTCAGCATCGCACGTCATCGGTAGGTCCGGCGCGCCGTCCCGTTCCAGCGTCACCGCGTCCCGGTCCGGCGCCCACAGGCGAAAGCGCCAGCGATCCTCCTCCAGCCGGACCGGCCCCCAGAGGGTCATGCGGACGCCTCTTCACCCACCCAGCAGACCAGCACCGCCGAATGCGGCTGGACGCCATAGTCATCCTCGATCTCGAACGGCTCGCGATCGGGCTGGGCGCTGTCGATCAGCACCTCGCGTGTGGCGGACGGCGCGGGCAGGATGAAGTCGATGGGCGTATCGCCGGCATTGAGCAACAGGGTCAGAACCTCCACCTTGCCGTCGTCCCGCTGGGTCGCGCGGCGCATCACCAGCGCGCGGCCTTCGGGATTGTCCCAATCTTCCGGCGACAACGGATTGCCGCGTTCGTCCCACCATTCGATGTCGTTCACACCGACGCCGGGGGAGTCCTGTCCGTAAAGGAAGGTCGGCGCGCGCAGGACCGGATGCTGCTTGCGCAAGGCGATGAGGCGCGCGGTGAAGTCGAACAGCGCCTTGCCCTCTTCCCCTTCCATCATCGACCAGTCGAGCCAGCTGATCTCATTATCCTGGCAATAGGCGTTGTTGTTGCCGCCCTGCGTCCGCCCGAACTCGTCGCCTGCGACCAGCATCGGCGTCCCGAGCGAGGTGAGCAGGGTCGTCAGCATCGCCCGGCGCACCCGTCCGCGCGTCTCGTTGATTCCTTCGTCTTCGGTCGGCCCTTCCGCGCCCCAGTTGCGCGAGAGGTTGTTGTCATGCCCGTCGCGATTATCCTCGCCATTGGCCTCGTTGTGCCGCTCCTCGTAGGACACGAGGTCGGCGAGGGTGTAGCCGTCATGGCTGGTGAGGAAATTGACGCTGGCCCAGGGCCGCCGCGCACGCCGGTCGAACACGTCGCCCGAGCCGGAGAGCCGGGCGGCGAGGTCGCCGCGCTGGCCCGGATCGCCCCGCCAGAAGCGGCGGACGGTGTCGCGATATTTGTCGTTCCACTCGGCAAAGCCCGGCGGGAAATTGCCGAGTTGATACCCGCCCATGCCGACGTCCCATGGCTCCGCGATGAGCTTGAGCCGGCCCAGGATCGGATCCTGCCGCAGCACATCGAACAGGCCCGCATTGGGATCAAAGCCATGGTCCGTGCGCCCGAGCGTCAGGCCAAGGTCGAAACGGAAGCCGTCGATGCCGAAGCTGGTCGCCCAGTAACGCAGCGAATCCGCCACCATCTGGATGACGCGGGCGTGGGTCAGCTTGAACGTGTTGCCGGTCCCGGTATCGTTCAGGCAATAACGCGGATCGTCGGGCAGCAGCCGGTAATAGGTCGCATTGTCGATCCCGCGCCACGACAGGGTTGGCCCCATCTCGCTGCCTTCGCAGCTATGGTTGTAGACAACGTCGAGGATCACCTCGATCCCGGCCGCGTGCAGCCGCCGCACCGCCACGCGCAGTTCGTCATGCGTGTCGCTCGCGAAATAGCTGGGTTCGGGGGCGAAGAAGCTGAGCGTATTATAGCCCCAATAGTTGCGCAGCCCCTTTTCCTGCAGGAAACGGTCCTGGGTGAAGGCGTGGATCGGCATCAGTTCCAGCGTGGTGATGCCGAGGCGCTTCAAATGGTCGATAACCTTGGGGTGGGCCAGCGCGGCGAAGGTGCCGCGTTCCTGCGGTGGCGCGGCCTCCAGCAATTTGGTCAGGCCCTTGGCGTGCGCCTCGTATATCACGGTCTCGGACCAGGGCACATTGGGACGCACGTCGCGCGACCAGTCGAAACTGTCGTGCGTCACCACCCCCTTTGGCATTGCGGGCGCGCTGTCCCGCTTGTCGAAGCCTAGGTCGCCACGCCGCCCGCGCACCGGATAGCCGTGCAGCACGTCGTTCCAGCGCAGGCTGCCCGACAATTTGCGGGCGTAGGGATCGAGCAGCAGTTTGTTGGGATTGAAGCGATGCCCCTGTTCCGGCGCATAGGGGCCGTGGACGCGATAGCCGTAAAGCAGGCCCGGCCGCGCGTCGGGCAGGTAGCCATGCCACACCTCGTCGGTGCATTCGGGCAGGGTGAGGCGCGCCAGTTCCTTCTTCCCCTGCGGATCGAACAGGCACAGTTCCACCCGATCGGCGTTGGCGGAAAAGATGGCGAAGTTGACGCCCAGCCCATCGAAACTGGCGCCAAGCGGGTAGGGGGAGCCGCCCTCGAGGCGGTCGGGAAACTGGCTCAAGCGGCCTCCGGTCGTTCAGAGGGAAGAAAGGCGGGACGGGAAAGACGTCAGACCGTTTTCTTGCGTCGCTTGGGCTTGGCGAGTTCCTCCGCCGCAGCCCCGGTCGCAAGGGGATTGGGCAGTTCGACCGCCTCGCCGGGCGCGGTCACGTCCAGCGCCGCGATTTCCGCGGCCGCCTGCGCCCAATGTTCGTCCGCCAGTCCCTCGGGATGGCCCTGCGCTTCCCATATGGCGTGGGCGCGTTCGCGGATACGGTCGTCATTCTCTTGGGACATGGCTGGCCCTCCCTGTCGGCGCTGCTCGTCAGCGCTCCTTCAATGCGTGAGCCGACGATAGGATGCACCATCCTTTCGCCGGCGTGAAATTCTAATGGATGATGCGCCGGAGCGCCGGGACAAGGCGGGCGGCAACCGCGTCTTTGGAAACGACCGGCGCTTGAGGATGCTGGGCCGCGACGCTTCCGCCGATTGCGCCCGAGCAGAAAAGATAGGGAACGCCATAGGCATCCAGATCGTCGGCGATCAGGCCGACATCCTGGCGACCCAGACGGATGTCGAGCACCGCGCCGGCGGGCAGGCGGCCCGCCAAAGCGGCCGCGCCTTCGCTTAGCGTCCGGTGTGGCCCGTCGACGGCGAAGTCGGCGTCTTCCAATATATCCATGATCGCGGCCGCCACGGATGGATCGTCCTCGACCAGCAGGATGGTTTGCGTAGCCATGGTCGTCATGCCAGTCCGAAATGCGCGCGGTAGGCATCGAAGCAACGCGCGCCGCAGCGCAGGCGGATGAGCGCGCCTTCCGCCATCGCGGTCGCGCGGCGCGGGTCTTCCGCCACCAGCGGCTTGATAGCCTCCTCGTTCCAGTCCTTGCTGTGCTTGACGTCAAGCACCGCGTGCAGGTCGAAATATCGTCGCTCCGCATTGGACAGGCCGATACGTTTGAGCGCACGCGCGGTGTGCGCGGAGCGATCGGGGGCGGTCAGTTCGATGACGCCGAGCGCGCCGACGCTGTGCCAGGCATAGAAGCGCGATGTCGCCATGGCGGTCATGGCATTGGCAAGCGCCAGGCTTTCCCAGCAGGTCTGCTCGATGCGGGTCTCCAGATCGAGTATGTCGACCAATTGCGAGAGCATCGGGCCATGCATGCCCTTCACATTGCCGCGCCCCATTTCGTCCCAATAGTTGCGGGCCAGCTCCATCTTCGCCTGGGTCGGCAGCTTTACCTGCGTCATTGCGACCAGATCGTCGAACCCAGCCTCGCCCGCCGCTTCCTGGCCCAGGAACCAGCGTATCTGGTCCCGGTCGGCCTCGTCCGCGAGCCAGGGGAACAGCCGGTCGTGCTGCCCCGGCCCGGACTGCTTCAACTCCTCGAACCAGGCGATGAAGCCTTCGACATCGGTCGGGGCGCGGGCGGCCTCGGGGCGGACCTCCGCGCGCAGTTCCTCAATGAAGGCGCGTTCGAGGCGCGCCATGCGTGCGTCGGTCTCCAGCCGCTGCGCCACCGCCTCGTCTGGATAGGCGGGGGCGAGGCGGGACCGGTTCCACCGGCTGAGCTGCTCCTGAAAATTCTGTTGCAGGAACTGCGAGTCTTCGAACTTCAATCGGGTAGCCACGACAGGATGATCCTCTTTATCAGGCTTTGTGCGTGACTGAACAATCCCGCAGCGGCGCGGCCGTTCCGCAAAATCTGACTGATCCCGATCAATTTGACGTGTGCGAGGCCCAAATGTGCGGCTTTTTGCCCTGCTTTGCGATGCGGCCAAGCTGGGACTAACCTGTGTAAGGTTGTGCAGGAACCAACCCTGCGCCGCCTCCTTGTCCCCCGCAAAGAGGAGAGCGCATGAAAGACGAAAAAGCCCATCGCGAACGGCGACCCAACATCTCGACCGAGAACCAGCCGCCCGGCGCGGCGCGTCATCCGCGCGATACGCTGGACCGGCCTCCGGGAAAGGGGCCGGGCAGCAGCAGCGCGAAGGGGCGGCCCGATGGCGAATGACGCGGATGTGGCGGACGCTGCTGACGATGCCGCCGCCAAGACCTTGTCGCCGATCTTGCCCGCCGACATAGAGGACGCGGCCGCCGCCCTGCTGCGCGACGCCTGCGCGGCCGACCTCAGCCTCGTGACGGCGGAAAGCTGCACCGGCGGGCTCCTGTCTTCGCTGCTGACCGATGTGGAAGGCGCGAGCCATGCATTCGAGCGCGGCTTTGCCGTCTATAGCGAGGACGCGAAATGCGAGCTTCTGGGGATAAGGCGCGACGCGATAGAGGCATGCGGAGCCGTGAGCCGCGACGTGGCGGTCGCCATGGCGGAAGGGGCGCTCGCCCGGTCGCGGGGCGACATCGCCCTGGCCGTGACGGGCTATGCCGGTGCCGCACCCGATGGCGAGGAGAACGGCTTGGTCCACTTTGCCTGCGCCCGCAAGGGTGGTCCGACGCTGCATCGGGAAAAGCATTTCGGGGATATCGGTCGCGGCCCGGTGCGGATAGCATGCCTGCGTGTGGGACTGGACATGATGAGGCAGGCACTTGAGCGAAGCTGACGATTTTCTTTCCATTCATCGCCATGGCCTCGTCCGCGTCGCGGCGGCGACGCCTGCGGCAAGTGCCGGCGATGTGGCCGCCAATGCACGATCGATCCTGGCCGTGGCCCGGCAAGCGGCGGAGCGGCGGGCCGACCTTGTCCTCTTCCCCGAACTGTGCCTGTCCTCCTACGCGATCGACGACCTGCACTTGCAGGATGCGCTCCTGGACCGGGTCGAGCAGGAGGTCGGCCATCTGGTCGCCGCCAGTGCCGACCTTCCGCTGCTGCTGATCGGCGCACCTTTGCGGCGGGCGGGGCGGGTCTATAATTGCGCCCTTGTGATCGCGCGGGGACGGCTGATCGGCGTGGTGCCGAAAAGCTACCTGCCCAACTATCGCGAATATTATGAGAAGCGCTGGTTCGCGTCCGGCGCGGGTCTCACCGGGCTCGACATCGAGGTCGCGGGCATGACCGTTCCCTTCGGCACGGACCTGCTGTTCGCGGCGGAAGGGTTTGCCGATTTCATCTTCCATGTCGAAATCTGCGAGGATTATTGGGCGCCGCTGCCGCCCTCAACCTTCGGGGCGATGGCGGGCGCGCTGATCCTGTGCAACCTGTCCGCGTCCAACATCACCATCGGCAAGTCGCGCGACCGCCATCTTCTGTCCGCGTCGCAATCGATGCGCTGCGTCGCCGCCTACGCCTATTCCGCCGCCGGCGCAGGGGAAAGCACCACCGACCTTGCCTGGGACGGTCAGGCGATGGTGCATGAACTGGGTGATCTGCTGGGCGAATCCGGCCGCTTTGGCGATAGTCCGGAATTGTTGCTGGCCGACATTGATGTGCAGCGGGTCCGGCTGGAGCGGATGCGCAACGGCACCTTCAACGACAGCGCAGCGGCGGCCGGTCATCCCGAAACCCGCTTCCGCCGCCTGTCCTTCCCCTTCACGCCTGCCAAAGCCGACATGGGCTTGCATCGCCCCGTCCGCCGCTTTCCCTTCGTGCCCGCCGATCCGCTGCGGCTCGACGCCGATTGCTACGAGGCCTTCAACATCCAGGTGGAGGCGCTTGTCACCCGGTTCCGCGCGACGGCGGGGCGACATATGGTGATCGGCGTTTCCGGCGGTCTCGATTCCACTCATGCGCTGATCGTCGCGGCCAAGGCGTGCGACCGCATGGGACTGCCCCGCTCGACCCTGTTGGGCTACACCATGCCGGGCTTTGCGACCGGCGAGCAGACGAAGGGCAATGCCTGGGCGCTGATGAACGCGCTCGGCATCACGGGCGAGGAAATCGACATCCGTCCCGCCGCGCGCCAGATGCTCGCCGACATGGACCACCCCTTCGCGCGCGGGGAGGCGGTCTATGACATCACCTTCGAAAATGTGCAGGCGGGCCTGCGCACCGACTATCTGTTCCGGCTGGCGAACCGCCATGGCGGCTTCGTCATCGGGACCGGCGACCTCAGCGAGCTGGGGCTGGGCTGGTGTACCTATGGCGTTGGCGACCAGATGAGCCATTATGCTGTCAACAGCGGGGTGCCCAAGACGCTCATCCAGTTCCTGATCCGCTGGTGCATCGCAACCGACCAGTTCGACGATCCCACCAAGCGGATATTGGACGCCATATTGAACACGGAAATCTCGCCCGAATTGGTTCCGGCGGGGGCGGGCGGCGCGTTGCAGAGCACGGAATCGAAAGTCGGGCCTTACGCGCTCAACGACTTCTTCCTGCATCATATCGTGCGCTTGGGCCTGCCGCCGTCCAAGGTCGCCTTCCTCGCCTGGCATGCCTGGGGGGATGCGGCAGTCGGGGAATGGCCGCCCGATTATCCTGAGGACGCGCGCGTCGCCTACGACCTGCCGACGATCCGGCGCTGGCTGGACAATTTCCTGTACCGCTTCTTTGCGATCAGCCAGTTCAAGCGATCGGCGCTCCCCAACGGACCGAAAGTCTCGGCGGGCGGCGCGCTGTCGCCGCGTGGCGACTGGCGCGCGCCCTCCGATGGCGTCGCCGGGCCGTGGCTCGACGAACTGGCGAGCGCGCTCGGCCCGCGCCAGGACTGATCGATCAGGCGGAGTGCCGCCCGGCCCAGGCCGCAGGACGGAAATCGACCAGTTGCGCCAGCTTTTGCCATTGGGGAACCATGATCTCCCGTCGGTTCCTCTGGATGATGCCGTCGCTTTCAAGGGCGCGCAGCGTGCGGTTCACATGAACAGTCGTCATGCCGGTCGCGTCCGCCAGTTCCGATTGCGTGAACGGCAGGCTGAAGACGCAGCCGTCAAAGCCGCCCCCGGGATGGCTTCGTATCACCAGTTCGTAGAACAGATGCGCGATCCGCCCGCGCGCGTCGCGGCGGCCCATATTGGCGACCCACGCCCGGGTGATGGAAAGCTCCGCTTCGGCTTCCGTCCACAGGGCCGAAGCGATGGCGGGACAGGTGCGGCTCAGGTCCAATATGCTGTCGATCGGCACCGCGGCGACCCGCACCGATGTCAACGCCTGAACGAAATCCTCCGCCGCCGGCGGTGGCAGCGATGGTAGGTTCAATATGTCGCCAGGGCCGTGGATGCCAATGATATGCCGCAACCCCTCGGCGGAAAAACGGTGCCGGTGGGCGAGGCCGCCGAGCAGGATGTGGCAGCTGGTCGCCCGGTCGCCTTCCTGGATCACATAGCCCCCAACAGGCAGGCTCCGTTCCTGGAACGGCAGCGCCAGTAGGGCCGCGTGGTCAGTGGGCGACAGGTTCATCCTGCCTTTCAGACGTGTGGCAAGGGGGGCGAGAATATGCTGCACGGTCACGACGCGCGCCCCGCTTTTCTACCCAATATTTGATCCTGTCATGATCCGTCATGTTGGTGGCGCGGGCCAAGAAGCTCTCGCGGCGCGACAGCATGGACATGCTTCCTGCCGAGAGCGCCGCACCTTGCTCCAAAGACGGAACTGCGGACGCTAACATATGCTAACTAGGTTGTAATTTTTCTGTCAGGCTTGGAAAACCGGGTTTTTCATCACGCCGGGGCGTCGTTCACGGATATGGCGGCCGCTTCGCGCAGGGCCGCTATGTCGGGTATGCGCAGCCATTTGGACTGCAGTTCGATCAACCCGCGCGTCCGCATCGTCTGGAGGGTGCGATTGACATGCACCGGTGTCAGGCCCGTGACGTCCGCAATGTCCATCTGCGTCAGCGGCAGGGAGCATTGCTGGCCGTAGGCCAGGCCGCACCCGCGCATCCGCTCGAACAGTTCCAGCAGCAGGTGCGCCAGCCTCTCAAGAGCCGTTCGCCGGCCCAGCGTAACCAACCAGCTCGCCTGCCGTTCGGACCCATCCACCATATTCTTCCAGAAGCTGGCCTGGATGTCGCCCGAACCCGAAGCGGGAATCTGGCACGGCGCCTTGCGCGCGCGCACATTGGTGAGCGCAACGATGGGCTGGGAAGGCCGCCGGCCGAGCGCCCAGTGCGGTTCGCAATAGTCGCCGGGCAGATAGAGCGCGGTGATCTGTCGCCGGCCGTCCGGCAAAAGCCGGTACCGCGAGGCCCAGCCTTCCAATATCTGATAGAGACCGTCCGGCTTCTCATTTTCCCGCGCGAGAAACTCGTGCGGACGAAAGAAAACCAATGCGTCTTCTGCTGCAACCTGGCTTAACATGGTTATCCCCTGTCAAGCCCCCCTAAAGTGCATGATAGGCGCATGGTGCCTTTTCAAATTCACTTATGTTGCCTTTGTCCGATTTTTTTTTCAGGCGGACCGCCATTTCCACCGCCCTGGCTGAACCCGTTCACCGGTCGGCAATATTTGGGTCGGCGGATCGCCTTGCCTGGCGCGACTCGAGGGAACTCTTTGCCCGCCCCGGTCTTGAAGCGGCATGGAACGCTATCACATCAATCTCTTCAACGACGCGGACATTCTGGACGAGGAGGGACAGGAGTTTGTCGACCTCGCCGCCGCGCATGCGGAAGCGATGCGCAGCGCGCGCGAAGTCATTGCCGATCATGTGATGAACGGCCGGCCGATCGACCTTCGCCACCGCATGGAAATTACCGACAATGCGGGCAAGCTGTTGGATATGATCCGATTCGGCGACGCGATCAGCATCGTGTCGTAAAGCTTATGCCGGCGCAGGTCAGCGCCATTGCGACTGAAGGAGTATCATGCCGCGCGGTCACCCCGCCTTCGACCTGTTCGTGCGCAAATTGTCGCAACGCTCCATCCTGACGGAGGATGAGCGGCAGGCGATCCTTTCGCTGAACGGCAGGGAGATGGAGGTGGAGCCGCATCGCGACATCGTCGGGCCGGGGCAGGTCACGGACACATCCTGCTTCGTCGTGTCGGGCCTCGCCGCGCGGTTCGGGCAATTGAGAGACGGCCGGCGCCAGATCACCGCCATCCATATTCCCGGCGACATGTGCGATCTCTATTCGCTGATGCTGCCCAAGGTGGAATGGGCGCTTCAGGCCCTGTCCGCCCGGCTGACGATCGTGAAGGTGCCGCATCGCGACCTTGCAGCCTTGTGCCGTGCCTATCCTGGGATCGCTGAAGCCTTCTGGCGCGATTGCGTGGCGGATGGGTCGATCCTGTCGCAATGGGTGGTCAACGTGGGCCGGCGGGATGCGCGGATGCGAACCGCCCATCTGTTCTGCGAACTGGGCGTCCGCATGGAAAAGGCGGGGCTTGGGCAGCGGACCCGCTATCGCCTGCCGGTGGTGCAGGTGCAGCTTGCCGATGCCCTGGGCGTGACGCCGGTCCATATGAACCGGGTCATCCGCTCCATGCGGGAGGATGGCTTGATGACGATCAGGGCGCGGGAGGTCCACATATCCGACTGGGCGGCGCTCGCCACCGCAGCCGGGTTCGATGAAGGCTATCTGGAACTGCGCCAGGAAGCGCGACGCCTGTAGCGGCTCGTTATTCGGCGGCGATGTGGACCGGCGCGATCTGTTCGCAGGGCGCGCCGATCTCCGCGGCGAAGAAGCGGCAGGTGCGCTGCAATCCGTCCTCCAGCGTCACGCGCGGCGACCATCCCAGCAGTTCGCGCGCGCGGCTGATGTCCGGCCGGCGACGGCGCGGATCGTCAACGGGCAACGGGCGATGGACGATCCGCGACGGGGATCCGGTTTCTGCGATGATCCGTTCGGCAAGCTCAACGATGCTATATTCCTCGGGATTGCCGAGGTTGACGGGTGCGAGTTCCGGCAGGTCCGCCTCCATCAGCGCGATCAGCCCGTCCACCATGTCGGACACATAGCAGAAGCTGCGCGTCTGCGACCCGTCGCCATAGATGGTGATGTCTTCGCCCGAGAGCGCCTGGCACAGCAGGTTGGATACGACGCGCCCGTCATCGGGATGCATGTTGGGGCCGTAGGTGTTGAAGATGCGCGCCACCCGCACGTCGGCGCGGCCTGAACGCGCGAAGTCGAACGCCATGGCTTCGGCCGCGCGCTTGCCTTCGTCATAACAGGCGCGGGGGCCGGTGCAGTTGACCCAGCCGCGATAGTCCTCCCGCTGCGGATGCGCTTCGGGGTCGCCATAGACTTCGCTCGTGGAGGTCAGCAGGAAGCGCGCGCCGGTCTGTTCGGCAAGGCGCAGCAGATGGTCGGTGCCGACGACGCTGGTCAGCATCGTATGTTCGGGGTCCGCCTGATATTGGGGCGGAGAGGCCGCGCAGGCCAGATTGTAGATGCGGCTGATGTCGCGGCGGCGGGCGATCGCGTCGGGCAGCGGATCGACGACATCGGCGCGGATGAAGCGGAAATCCGGCTCCGCTTCGAACGGCTGCAGGTTGATCGTGCGCGCGGTCTGCAAATTGTCGAGGCACAGCACCTCATAGCCGCGATCCAGCAGCGCGCGGCAGAGATGCGACCCGATGAAACCCGCGCCGCCAGCGACCAGTGCGACCTGTTTGCCTTGCCTCATCCGTTGCGATCCTCCTGTTGCTATGTCGTTCATTCTGCCGCCACCGCGCACCGTCCGGCCGCGTCCTGCGCTTCTTCCAGATAGCGTTCGAGTTCGGCCGCCCGGCAGGCAGCGCTATGGCCGGTCAGGATGCGCTCGCGCGCTGCGGCGCCAACGGCGCTTGCGTCCTCCGCCAGCCACGCGACGATGTCGTCGCTTCCTTTCGCCAGCAGGATTTCGCTGCCGGGGCGCAGCAGCTCGTCGATGCCGGGCCATATGTCCGACAGGATGGGCGTGCCGCAGGCCGCAGCCTCGAACAGCCGGACCGAGGGCGACCAGCCCGCCGCGATCATGTCGGCGCGCGTGACGTTCAGCGTGTAGCGCGAGGCGGAATAGAAGGCGGCGTGATCGGCGGGCGGCAGGTGGTCGATCCGCTCCACATTGGCGGGCCAGTCGATATCGTCGGGATATTGCGGGCCGGCCACGGCGAAGCGTTTCTCCGGCATCCGGCGCGCGGGATCTATCAGCAGCGCCTCCAGCGTCGGCTGCCGGTCCGGGCTGTAAGTGCCGAGATAGGTGAGATCCCACCTCTTTTCGACGGGCATCGGCCGATAGGCGTCGATATCGACCGAGCAATAGAGCGCGCGCGCCATGGGCGATCCATATTCGCGCTCCAGCAGGTCCAGCGTCGGCCCGCCGGTGAAGGAGCAATAGAGATCATAGCCGGCGATCAGCTCCGCCGTCAGATAGTCGCAGCGCCCCTCGCGGAGGGCAGTCAGCGTGACGGGCGTGTCGATGTCGTAGAAGGCGGTGACGCCCTGCGCATGGTCGAGGGCATAATGGCCGATGGCGATCCCGTCCGGCACATAGGAGCCGACGATCACGGCGTCAGCCGCAGCGATCTCCGCCCGCCACGCGTCCAGACCGGGGAGGTCGTCATAGAAGGCGAGCCGGCAATAGTCGGGCGCGTCAAGGTCGCGATGCGCCGCATACCAGGGGACGTTTCGTTCGAGGAACAGGATGTCATGCCCGCGCGCCGCGAAGGCGGACAGCAGCGCGCGGAAGGTGGTGGCATGACCGTTCCCCCAGGAGGAGGAGAGGCTGAGGCCAAGGACGACGATCTTCATGCGCGCTCCATTTCCGGAAGGTCGGCGGCGCGCGCGGCGGCGGCATCGCGCAGGATGGCATCCACCTGCGCGCCACGCAGCGCATAGCTATGCTCGCGCAATACCCGGGCCCGCGCCGCCTCTCCGATAGTGCGCGCCCTGTCGGCGGTCAGGGTGGACAGATGATCCGCCACATCCTGCCCGTCGCGCGCGACCAGCACTTCCTTGTCCGGGGTCAGGAACATCTCTATCCCTTCCCATGCGTCGGTGATGAGGCAGGCGGCCGCGCCCGCCGCTTCGAACACCCGGGTTGCTGGCGAAAAGCCGATCTGCGCCATGCTGTCGCGCGCGACGTTCAGCACCGCGAGCGGGGTGCAGTTGAACGCATTATGTTCGGCGGTATAGACATGGCCGCGATGGCGGACATTGGCCGGCATCGCCTTGCTCTCCCAGCCATTGCCGCCGATCAGGAACGACCGGTCGGGCAGCAGCGCGGCGGCCTTCAGGAAATATTCCTCCACCCGCGCCTCCCGGTCGGGCAGGCGGTTGCCCAGGAATGCGAGGTCGCAGGCGAAGCGGGGGTCGGGGGCGACGGGCAAATGGCTGTCCGGGTCCAGTGCGTTATAGACCGGGATGCAACGACGCGCGCCCATGCCGCAATAGGCGTCCACGACCGGATCGCCGCCGCCATAGGTCAGTACCATGTCCAGCCCCGGCAGCGCTGCGCGCACCGGATGATCGGGATCGGCGCGCATTTCGTCCAGCGTGGCGGCGGCGTCCACATCCCAGAAGATGCGCAGCGCATGGGGCGCGGCGCGCCGCATCACGCCGTCCAGCAATTCCGCGTCGAACACGCCGACGCCGCTCGCCTTCACCACGACATCAGCGTCGGCGGCCTCGTCCATGACCTTGGTCAGCGCTTCCGGCGTCGCGTCATAGACCACGACCCGCGCCCAGTCCGGCGGATCGATGTCGCGATGCTGCTGACGGTCGAAAGCATCCGGCTCGTAGAAGCATATCTCATGCCCGCGCGCCGCCAATTGCTTCAGGATGCCGCGATAATAGGTCGCTGCCCCGTTCCAATAGGAGGACAGCAGGCTTGATCCGTAAAAGGCGATCTTCATGTCAGGCTCCCACCAGGCTGGCGGGCGTCGGCGCGCCAAGCCCCTCGACTATGTCCAGAAGTTCCCGCGCGCGATGGGCGCAGCTGTGGCGCGCCCGTACCGTTTCAAGCCCGCTCCGCGTCAGGCTCTCGCGCAATCCTTCGTCCTGCGCGATCGCGCGCAGGTGCCGCACCATCTCCGCGCCGTCCCGCGCGTAGAGGAAGTCCTCGTCCGGCCGGAACAGCCCTTCGCTGTCGCGCCAGGGTGCGGACACCAGCGGGATGCCGCAGGCCAGCGCCTCGAACATGCGGATGGTCGGGATGCCGGGCAGCAGATCGGCATAATAGCGGCGCGGCACATGCACCGTCGCCAGATGCCGCGCAAAGATGGCGGGCGCGGCGGCGTTGGCCGCCCAGCCATGATAGCGCACGCCATAGCGGTCCAGCGCCGCGCGGGCTTCATCCGGATAGCGCACGCCATAGATGTCGAGCGGCAGGCCCGCCGCCTCGGCCGGACGGAACAGAAATTCCTCCAGTTCCGCCGTACGTTCCCCGTCGCCCCAATTGCCGATCCATACGATCCCCTCGCGCGGGGCTTCCTGTGCGGGCGGATGGAAATGGTGAATGTCGGCCGCTTCGTGCCAGGTCCAGACGAGGCTTCCCCAGCCCCAACTGCGATAGACTTCCGACAAGGCCTCGCCGAACGCCAGCACGCCGTCATAGCCCGACAGGTCGAAGGCGCGGATAGCGTCCGGATCGGACACGGCGCGATGATGCGTGTCGTGGAAGAGGAGAGTGAAGCGCGCGCCCTGCGCCCGCATTCGCCCCAGCCGCGCGACCAGCGACGGCTCGTTCCACTCATGCATGATGACGAGATCCGCGCCGTCGGTCAGCGCCTCTACATCGGCATCCGCCCCATAGCTTATCGTCCGTAATTCAGCATAGGCGGCGCGGAAGGGCGCCAGCCCCGCGTCGCCATGATCGCGGATCAGGTTGGTGAGGCTCCAGTTTCCCTCCGGCTCCAGCGCGACGACATCATGGCCGAGCGAGCCGAGTTCGCGCAGCACGCCGCGCAGGAAATGCGCATTGCCATGGTTCCAGCAGGACAGCAGCGAATGGGTGAAATAGACGATCCTCATGCCGCCACCCGATCCTTCAGCCGGTCGTAGAGGCCGGCCATCCGGCTCGCCATCGCGCCCGGCGTGTAGCGCGTCGCGCGCTCCCGCGCCCGCTCGCCGGCCTCGTGACGGGCGGCGCTGTCCTCGATCATCGCCTCGATGGCGTTGGCGAAGCCGCCCGCGTCACATGCCGGTACGAAGGTTGCTGCTCCGTCCCATAGTTCGCGGAAGGTGGGGATGTCCGAGAGGATGAGCGCGCATCCGGCCGACGCTGCTTCCAACACCGCCAGACCGAAGGGTTCGTAGAGCGCGGCGGACGCGAAGACCGGCCGCGCGCCCAGATGCTGGGCCAGTTCCGCTTCGCCGAGCGATCCCAGCCGGTGCAAGGCCTGAAAGGCGGGGCCGTCTCCCTGCGGCGAAAACGATGGCCCCGCCGCCTTGAACGGCACCGTCAGCTTCGCTGCCGCGCGATCCAGCGTGGCGACATTCTTGCCTTCGTCCCACAATCGCCCGGCGGTAAACGCCTGATCGTGGGGCGTCAGGGAAGGGCAGGGCAGCGCCCGCCCATTATGCACCGGCATGGGGGCCACGCCATAGATGCGCCGTACGTCCGCTGCGAAGGCGGCACTAGGCGCAACCGTCAGGCTGGCGTTGCGCAGTCCCTTCGCAATCAGCGCCGTGCGCCATCCGAAGTCCGTGGGCATCGGTCCCTTTCGCACGGCCTGCCACCAGCTCGCCACGCAGCTGTGCAGCACGGCGACCACCGGGCAGGGGTAGCGGCCGATGCTGGCGAGCGCGGGCGTATGCAGCTGCACCAGATCGGCGCGCAGGTCGCCGGCCATCTGCGCCAACCGCTCCTCCGCCGCCACGACCTCCGCTGCATCCTCAGCGATCCAGTCGAGCGGCAGGCCGGTGTCGATCAGGTCCAGATGGGCGATGGACGCCGCCTTCGCGCGCTGCTCCGCTGACGCAGCCGGTCCCATCACCGCCAGCGTGACCCGGTAATCGAAAGCGCCCAGCGCCTCGGCCAGATCGACCGAATATTGCCACACGCCGCCTACCGCGTCAGTGGTCAGCAGCAGATGCCGTTCGCCCGCCATCATGCACGCTCCGCGATGCGCGCGGGCGCAGCCTCGGCGCGCTGCCGCATCAGCCAGTCCGCAAGGTCCGCCACGCCCTGCCGCCATGGCTTGCGCGTGCGCGGACCGATCGCGGAATAGAGCGCGCGCGTGTCCGCGACGAAATAGCGCTGGTCGCCCGCGCGCCAGTCGGCCGCCTCGATTTCGATGGGATGCCCCAGATAGTCCCCGATATGGCGGATCAGCTGGCGCAGGCTGACGGCATTATCGATGCCGCCGCCAAGGTTGAACACGCGGCCGGGCAAGGCGTGGATGTTGCGCCAGAGGCTGAGATAGGCGTCCACCGCATCGCCCACATCCAATATGTCGCGAACCTGGAAGCCGTCGCCGTAAAGGGTGATGGGTCGCCCCTCCAGCGCGCTGATCAGGAAGTGGGCCACCCATCCCTGATCCTCCGTCCCCATCTGCCGCTGGCCGTAGATGCAGCTCATCCGCAGCACGGCGGTCGGCACGCCGAAGCTGCGGCCATAATCCAGCACATATTGGTCGGCCGCGCCCTTGGAGCAGCCATAGGGCGTGTGGAAATCGA
This sequence comes from Sphingobium olei, assembly GCF_042678845.1. NCBI lineage: Bacteria > Pseudomonadati > Pseudomonadota > Alphaproteobacteria > Sphingomonadales > Sphingobiaceae > Sphingobium > Sphingobium olei. Next base: position 262,671 of record NZ_JBHTLS010000135.1, read on the forward strand.
GCGGGCGGGCCTCGCCAATGCCATGGGCGGCGATGGCGGCGTCCTGTGGCACATAGCGGTCGCCATCGAGCGCGAAATCGATATCCTCAAGGCCCCCATAGACCTTGTTGGTCGAAGCGAAGATGACCGGCGGCGGCGTGGCGCAGCGCCGCGCGGCTTCCAGCAGGTTGAAGGTGCCGAGCGCGTTGACGGCAAAGTCGGCGGCGGGATCGGTCAGGCTGGTCGTCACCGCGACCTGCGCCGCCATGTGGAACACCGCCTTGCACCGGCCGACCGCGTCCTTCAGCGGCGCTGCGTCGCCCATGTCGGCGATCATCGCCTCGATCCGCTGCCCGTGCCGCTCCTCCAGCCAGCCGAGGTTGCGCTCGACGCCGGGCCGGGCGAGGGAGTCATAGACGATGACGTCATGCCCTTCGCTTGCCAGCCGGTCGGCGATGTTGCTGCCGATGAAGCCGGCACCGCCGGTCACCAGCACGGGCCGGGGATCGCCCGCGCTCACGCCACCAGCCCGCGCGCTTCGAGTTCGGCCCGCGCCTCCGCCACCCGATCCTCGGCGGTCTGCTCGGCCACCCATTCCGCCAGTTCGGCAAGACCTTCGCTGAAATCCTGCCGCGCTTCGAAACCCAGCGTCCTTGCCGCCTCGCTCGTGTCGCAGAAGCAATGGCGGATGTCGCCGGTGCGCGCCTTGCCCACGATTTCGGGATCGACATCGTTGCGGCCCATCGCGGCGGCGAGCGCCTGCGCTACCTGCGTCACCGAACGGTCCTGGCCTGATCCGATGTTGAAGGTGCCGCCTGCCGCCTGCGGCAGTTCCAGCGCGTCGGCGAAGGCGCGGGCGACGTCGCTCACATGCACGAAGTCGCGGCGCTGCTCCCCATCCTCGAAGATCATCGGCTTTTGCCCGTTCAGCAGCCGGGAGGCGAAGATCGCCAGCACGCCGGTATAGGGATTGGACAGTGCCTGGCCCGGCCCGTAGACGTTGAACAGGCGCAGGCACACGCCCTCCATGCCGTAGGGCGCGGTCATGATATGGGTGGTGCGTTCCTGCACATATTTGTTGAGGGCGTAGATGGAAGCGAGGTTGGGCCGCTTCCATTCGGGCGTCGCGACTGGGGTGAGCGGGCGGCCCTGCGCGTCGGTCGGTTCCCAATTCTTCTGCCCGTCGCGGATCGTCCCGCGCTCGGCATCCTGCACCAGCGCGCCGTCCGCATCGCGATAGAGGCCCTCGCCATAGATGCTCATGGACGACGCGGTGACGACGCGGCGCACCGGCTTTGCGATCAGCTGCTCGAACAGGACGGCGGTGCCGACATCGTTCACAGAGGTGTAGCGTTCCACCTCATACATGGACTGGCCGACGCCCACTTCGGCGGCGAGGTGGACGACGCTGTCGATGCCCTGCAACGCCCGTTCGACCAGCAGCGCGTTGCGCACGTCGCCCTGGATCAGCTCGACCTCGTTCGGCAGGTCTTCGGGGCGTTCGCCCTTGCCGTGGACCTGCTCGATCAGGCTGTCGAGCACGCGCACCTCATGGCCGCGCTCCAGCAGTTCCTGACATACCCTGCGGCCGATGAAGCCCGCGCCCCCGGTTACGAGTATCTTCTCCACGCCCACTCCCTTTGCTGATGGGGATGCTCATGCGGCCGAGGAAGGCATGATGGTCATGCACAGCCGAGCATATGGCGGAGGAACATCATCTTCTTCCGCTCGGTTCCGGGGGGATGATGAAGAAGAACATCGCATGTGTAATGCGGCAAGGATGGCGTAATCAGGATAAGAAGGAATAACATATATTGAAAGCTTCAGTTGATTAATGATGCAGGTTATTTTTGTTTCGTTATAGTTGCGCAAGGGTTTGATATTGCGTTTCGCAGCTGGAACTATGCGTGGCGTGACGATGTTGAACGGCATCTATGTTGATGCTGTCTCCAGAAAATCGCAGTGCTGTCCTTTCGGGAACGACGTGCCTGCATCTCGTGCGCCACGGCGCGCATGGCGATGTCGGACGCCGGCTGAGCGGCCGGGCGGAGGCTGGCGGCCTTAGCTTGATCGGTAGCGGGCAGGCGACGCGCGCGGCCATCGCCTTGGGCAGGCTTGATGCCGTCCATGCCAGTCCGCGCCGGCGCACGCTTGAGACCGCATCCATCATCGCGGCGCAGCACGGCCTGACGGTCGAAGAAGCGGACGCGCTCGACGAGATCGATTTCGGCGCCTGGAACGGCGCGTCCTTCGATGCGCTGGCCGACGATCCCGCCTGGCGCGCATGGAACAGCAACCGGGCCACGGCCCCGACCCCCGGAGGAGAAACCATGGTTCAGGCAGTCAGGCGGGCGGTGGCTCATCTGGAAGGATTGGTGCGGCAGGGCGCGGGCAGGCAAGGCAACATCGCCTGCGTCACCCATTGCGACATCATTCGCGGCGTCGTTGCGCATTATATGGGGCTCAGCCTCGACAACATCCTGTGCTTCGATGTCGATCCCGGATCGATCACCACGCTGCGCTTCGCACCGGGCGAAACCCGCGTCACGCGCATCAACATGGTGCCGGCATGAGGATGGCGACATCCGCGACCAAGGAGGACGGCGCGTTGCGCCGCGCGATCGAGGCGCTTGGCCCCTGGTTTCAGAATTTGCGGATCGGCGGGATCGAAACCGCGCCCGATCATTTCCTGGGCGACTATCCCGCCTTCAAGTTCGCGCGGTTCGAGCCGGCCCTGCCGCAGGACTTGACCGGCAAGACCGTGCTCGACATCGGCTGCAATGCCGGCTTCTACTCGCTGGAGATGAAGCGGCGCGGCGCGGCGGAGGTGCTCGGCATCGACACGGACGACCGCTATCTGGCGCAGGCGCGTTTCGCCGCCGATGCGCTCGGCTTTTCCGACATGCGCTTCGAAAAGCTGTCGGTCTATGATGTCGGGGCGCTGGGCCGGCGGTTCGATCTCGTCATCTTCATGGGCGTACTCTACCATCTGCGCCACCCGCTGCTGGCGCTGGACCTGATCCGCGAGCATGTGGCGGGCGACCTGATGCTGTTCCAGACGATGCAGCGCGGGCCGGCAGATGTCCTCCAGGTGCCGGAGGACGCGCCCTTCCATGTCGCCGCTACGGACCAGCCGCCCACCTATTTCGACAATCCCGCCTATCCGCGGATGCACTTCATCGAACGGCGCTACGCCGGCGACTGGACAAACTGGTGGGCCCCTAATGCCGCCTGTTCGCAGGCGATGCTCCGCGCCGCCGGCTTCTCGATCGAAGCGCAGCCGGAGGAGGAAGTCTATCTCTGCCGCGTCGCTCCTGTCCCCTATGCGGACTGGATGGGCGAGCCGGCGGTCTATCCCGCAAGAGGAAGCAAGCCATGATCGAAGCCGCGATGATCTGGAACGAACCCAACAACAAGTCGCATTGGGATCCGGAGGTCGATCCCGACTGGTCGCTCTATGCCGACATGGTGCTCCGCGCCGGCGGGGCGATCCGTGCCGTCAATCCGGCCGTCACCCGCGTGCTGGGCGGCATGTCGCCGATCGATCCGCACTGGGTCAACCGGATGCGGGATCATGGCGCGCTTGACGCCGTCGACGTGGTGGCTGTCCATGGCTTTCCGCTCGACTGGAACCTGTGGCCGATCCACGCCTGGCCCGACAAGATCGCGGAGATCGAGGCGGTTGTGCCCGACAAGCCGGTATGGGTGACCGAAGTCGGCGTCGGCTCCTTCGGCGCGGAGGAGGTGCAGGTCTTCGGCGTCAATCGCACCGCCGAATTGCTGATCGGCCGGGTGCCGCGCATCTACTGGTACAGCCTCTATGACCTGCCGCAGGAGTGGGGCGCGACCACCCGCCATCGCGAGGCGGAAGGCTCCAGCTATTATCGCCATTTCTACATGGGCCTCATCCGCGAGGACGGCACGCCCAAGCCGGCGCTGGACGATTATGCGAAGGTCGCGGACCGGATGGGCCTGATGCAATGGTTCCATTTCGAGGATCCGCGCCTGGACGATGCCGTCGCCTGGATGAAGCGGCTGGGCGTCCGGCACCTGCGCACCGGCCTCAGCTGGGCGGACAGTTTCCGCCCCAACGCCATCGACTGGTTCGACCGGCAGATGGAGGCGCTTGAGCCTTTCGACGTCACCGTCACCTTCTGCTTCACGCCCGAACATCTGGGCATCGCCCCGCACCACAGCAGCGCCGTGCATGATCCGCAGGCCTTCGCCGATTTCTGCGCCTGGATGATCGAACGCTACGCCCCGGCGCAGGCTGCGCTGCCGGTCGCCCGCACCGCCTGACGGAGACTATCATGCCCCAATCCCCCATCAACATCGGCATCGTCGGGGTGGGCAATTGCGCCAGCTCGCTGGTGCAGGGCCTCACCCATTATCGCGCGGAGAGCAACGATCATCACGGGTTGATGCATTGGGAGATTGGCGGCTATCGGCCCTGCGACATCCGCGTCGCCGCCGCCTGGGACATCGACCGGCGCAAGGTCGGGCGCGACGTCGCCGAAGCCATCTTCGCCAAGCCCAACTGCACCCAGACCTTCTGCCCCGATCCGGCGGCATCGGGCACGATCGTCGAGATGGGCCGCATCCTGGACGGCGTCGCGGACCATATGGCGGATCATCCCGACGACCGCACCTTCCTGCCCGCCGAAGCGGCGGAGGCGACCCGCAAGAGCGTCGTCGCCCGACTGCGCGCCGCCAAGGTCGACGTGCTCGTCAATTACCTGCCGGTCGGATCGCAGCAGGCGACCGAATTCTACGCCGACTGCGCGCTGGAGGCGGGCGTTGCCTTCGTCAACGCCATCCCCGTTTTCATTGCCAGCGATCCCGGCTGGGCGCAGCGCTTCGCGGCGGCCGGCGTGCCGATCATCGGCGACGACATCAAGGCGCAGCTCGGCGCGACGATCGTGCATCGCGTGCTCACCGACCTGTTCGCCAAGCGCGGCGTGAAGCTCGACCGCACCTATCAGCTCAACACTGGCGGCAACACCGACTTCCTGAACATGGCGAACCGCAAGCGCCTCAAATCCAAGAAGATATCCAAGACCGAAGCGGTCCAGTCCGTTGCTGAAACCCGGCTGGACGACGACAATATCCATGTCGGCCCGTCCGATTATGTCGCCTGGCAGAATGACAACAAGGTCTGCTTCCTGCGCATGGAAGGGCAATTGTTCGGCGGCGTGCCGATGAACCTGGAACTGCGCCTGTCGGTGGAGGACAGCCCCAATTCGGCCGGGGTCGCGATCGACATGATCCGCTGCGCGAAGCTGGCGCTCGACCGGCGGATCGGCGGCCCGATCCATCCCGCCGCCGCCTATTTCTGCAAGCATCCCCCGCAGCAGATGACCGACGATCAGGCGCATGAGGCGCTGGAAGCGTTCATCCATGACGGCGCGCGCGTGGCGGTGGCGGCGGAATGAGCGAACTCCTAGAACCCGCCGCCCGTCCGACGACGCAGGCGAAGACGATGCGCGCCGCCACAGTGACTGCGCCAGGCACGGTCCGCATCGACCATGTCCCGCTGCCTGAGCCGGGGCCGGGTCAGGTGCGCATCCGGCTGGAAGGCTGCGGCGTCTGCGCGTCCAACCTGACACCCTGGGCCGGCCCGGAATGGCAGCACTATCCGCTCGATCCCGGCGCGCTCGGCCATGAAGGATGGGGCGTGGTCGATGCCGTGGGAGACGGCGTGACATCTGTCCAGGTCGGTGTCCGCGTCGCCGCTCTGTCCTATGCCAGCTATGCCGATTACGACATCGCGCAGGAACAGGCGGTGGTGCCGCTGCCGCCAGAACTAGATGCCATGCCTTTTCCGGGTGAGCCCTTGGGCTGCGCGTTCAACATCTTCCGCCGATCTGACATCCGCGCGGGGCAGACGGTGGCGATCATCGGCATCGGTTTCCTGGGTGCGATCCTGACGCGACTGGCGACGGACGCCGGCGCGCGCGTCATCGCCATCTCGCGCCGCGAATCCTCGCTCGCGCTCGCCCGGGACTATGGCGCGGCCGAAACGATTGCCATGGACGATCATAACCGCATCATAGAACAGGTGAGCGCGCTGACCGAAGGCCGGCTATGCGATCGCGTCATAGAGGCGGTGGGCAAGCAATGGCCGCTCGATCTCGCCGCCGAACTCACGGCCGAACGGGGCCGCCTCGTCATCGCGGGCTATCATCAGGACGGCCCCCGGCAGGTCAATATGTGGCTGTGGAACTGGCGCGGCATCGACGTCATCAATGCGCACGAGCGCGACCCGATGATCTATGCGCAGGGCGTGCGCGAAGCGGTGGAGGCGGTCGCTTCGGGCCGGCTCGACCCGGCACCGCTCTATACCCACCGCTACCCGCTCGAACGGCTGGGCGAGGCGCTGGACGCCACGCGCGACAAGCCCGACCATTTCGTCAAGGCGATCATCACCCTATGACCCTGCTCACCGCCGCCCCCGCGCCCTCCGTCGATCTCGATCGTCCCCGTATCGGCTTCCTCGGCGTCGGCTGGATCGGCCGCAACCGCATGGAAGCGATGCTGGCGAGCGGCCGGATCGAAGTGGCGGCCATTGCCGATGCGGTGCCCGGCAATAGCGAGGAAGCGGCGCGTCTCGCACCTGATGCGGTCCTGTGCGACAGCCTTGACGCGCTGCTCGACCAGCATCTCGACGGCCTCGTCATCGCGACGCCCAGCGCGCTTCACGCCGATCAGTCGATCCGGGCGCTGGAACGAGGCGTCCCCGTCTTCTGCCAGAAACCGCTTGGCCGTAATCTGGCGGAAGTGAAGGCGGTGATCGCCGCCGCCCGGTCCGTCGACCGGCTGCTGGGCGTCGACCTTTCCTATCGTGGCACCGCCGGCATGCGCGCGATCCGGGAGCGGGTGCGGGCGGGCGAACTCGGGCACATCCATGCCATCGACCTCGTCTTCCACAACGCTTACGGCCCCGACAAGCCGTGGTTTTACGATCCGGCGCTGTCGGGCGGCGGATGCATGATGGACCTGGCCGTCCACCTCATCGACCTCGCGCTCTGGACGCTCGACTTTCCGGCCGTTGAAAGCATCAGCGCCGACCTCTTCGCGAAGGGGCGTCCACTGTCCGATCGCGCAACGCAGGTTGAGGATCTGGGCTTCGCCACGCTGCGCCTGGCGGGCGGGACGATGGTGCGGGTCGCCGCCTCCTGGCACCTCCACGCCGGGCAGGACGCGGTGATCGCGGCGGACTTTCACGGCGACCGCGCCGGAGCGGGCTTCCGCAATGTCGGCGGTTCCTTCTACGATTTCGAGTCGAGCCTCTTCCACGGAACGGCGCGGGAGCAGCTGGCTGCACCGGGCGATGCATGGGGCGGGCAGATGGCGGCGCAATGGGCCGAACGGCTGACTGCTTCGCCCGGCTTCGATCCGGCCTGCGAACGGCTGGCCGATGTCGCCGCCGTGCTGGACGGCATCTATCGCGCCGCCGGTCCAAGCCAGTCGAACAACCTGCCCAGCCGCCCGCGCGAGTAGGTCAGCGCCTGATACACCGTCAGCATCGCCCGTCCGCCTCCGATGAACAGGGCAGGCCGGCGCAGCCGCCGCGCCGCCCGGAACAGCGCCACGCTCCCCCGCGCGATGGCGTGGCGGCCACGATAGATGAGCTTGCGCCGTATCGGCAGGTCATGACCGGGTGTCACCCGCTTGAGCGGCCGGATCGCGCCATGCCGCCAACTCAGCCGATAGGCGAGGCCTTCGCGGCGCTGCCGAAATCCCGCCGCCTGCGTTTCGACGACGAAGGCGGCGTCCACCGGTTTCAGCGTCACGCGCCCCTCGGCGCAGCCTTGTTCGATCAGGTCGAGCATCGCGCGCGACCGCACGACCACGACATTGGTCCCGCGCCCGTCCGACGAATAGGGTTCTACCCAGGCGTCGCCGAAGCTGATGTCGGCGGTCTCCGCCACTACATCGTCGCACCAGTCGCACGCCCGGTTCTGGAAAAAGCCGGAACCCCAGTCGCCATCGACCAGATGCCACCAATCCTGCGCCCGCGTCGCGCCATCGCGGTGAGTCAGCTTCGCCCGATACCAGTTGGCGGGGCGGGTGGCATCCTTCACGCGGAAGTCGACCGCCTGCACATCCTCGATCCGCGTCTGCATCTGCCAGGCGAAGCTTTCGACCATGTGCCGGCTCTTCATATGGCCGCACACCAGCCCGAGCGTATGGACGATTCGTTCGCGCAGCAGCGGATGCTGCCGCCGCGCCAAATGGACGGCTTTGATGAAGCAGGGGATGCCGACCACCGCATAGCGGCCCGGAATAGCCAGAATCTCGCGCAGGATGGCGGACAGTTCGATCGGATAATAGCGTGACTTGGCGCCGCTTCGCAGGGCATCGACGTTTCGGGATATGCGGTAGCGGAACAAGGCGCCCTCGGCGGGATCGACGGGCGCGACATGGGCGACGCCATCGACCAGGCCACGCCGGAGCAATTCTTCCGCGACCCAGCCCGCCATGCCCCCCGAACTGCCCCGTTCGCGGTATTGCCCCTCCTCGGCGTGGCCGACATAGGCGCGGTGGAACCGGCCTATCGCCGGGTCCACCGCCGCCGCATGGGAGAAGCACTCCGCGGCGATCACATCCTCGTTCGCGGCATGGGGAGAGAAGGGGCAGAGCGTGGCGAAGTCCAGAGAGGGCTGCGTCCGCCAAGCGGGATCCCCCGCCGGCTTCAGTTGGCCCTCGGCGTCCCAGCCCATGCGTGCGCTCGCGTCGCGGCTCAGGCCCGCACAGGCGCCGCATCCTATGCACAGGCCCGCCTTGGCCATAGCCTCCGGGCTGAGCGGCGCGTTCACGCGGTCAGAACCCGCTTGAGGAACCGGTCAGACTCGCCTCGCAGTCGTGCCAGCGGGGATGCCACATCGGCGGGTTCGGCCAGCAGCCTGCCATAGGCCGGCGTGCCGGTTTCCGCCGTCAAGATTCGCTCCTCTATGCCCAGGCTGCGCATCAGCCCCTGCACCTTGTTGCGGCGATAGGGCGTGGGGGCGGTAATCAGCGGACGATCATGCGCCAGCGCGAAGACGCATCCGTGGAAGAAGTTGGTGACCACCGCTTCCGCCCCCGCCATCAGCCGGTTGAACAGGTCCGGGTCGGCATCCAGCCTTTGTTCGTCCGCCCAATCGTTCCGATAACCGAGGCTGACCAGCCTGACATCCCGATCCCGCGCCCAGCGCCGGACCGGCTCCATCAGCCAGCCGGGGAAATTATGGCCATAAACCACCGCATAGGCGCGCCGTTCCATGGCCTCGCCAGCACGGGATGGCGGGAATTGCAGGCACGGGTCGAGCACCATGTCCGGCTCGCGGCCCGTGGCGGCCCGCACGATGTCCCGGCTGTTCCCGTCCCGAACCGACAGCGCGGAAAAGGCGTCCAGCCGCCCGGCCCAATAAGGCGACAGGCCACGCCCCGCATCCTGATTGCCGAAGCTCGCCGCATAGGAGGCCAGCCGGCCGCCAAAACCTTCGCCATAGAAGGTGGCGCAGCCGCCATACCAGGGATGCTCCAGATTCCACACCTCGTCACTCCCGACGATCACCAGGTCGTGGCTTGTTTCGGGGCGGTCGAGCGGGAAGGGTTCGGACAGCGGCAGGCGCGCAAAAGCATCGCGGAAGGCGCGAGTCTTGCGCGCATAGGCAGGGAAGTCGGCGCGGGGCGTATGGAGCGGCAGCGTCGGACGGAAGGCGCAGCGCAGCTCCGCCCGCTCGGCCGCGACGGAATGATGGTCGAGCAGGACCGCGTCCGCGCCCATCGCGCGAACGCCCTCCACCAGGCAGCGCGCCTGCCAATAGGAGCCGTAATTGATGCAGCGATGGAAGGTCAGGATGCCGACCGACAGCCGACTTTCGCCGGAAGGAGCCAAGTCCGCCTTCATTCAGCCGCGCCCGCCGGAAGCCGTGCGGGCGGCATAGCATTTCTCCTCGACGAGTTCCGATTGCAACAGCATGTTGATCCGTCGCTTCACCGCCGCCCGCCGGTCGTTCATCCGATAGACGGAGCGCGCCAGCCGGATGAAGGCGGGGCCGAAGCGCGCCGCCGCCTCCTCGTTCCGGATCGCATCCTCAATCTCCCAAAGCCGCTCGTTGATCCGCCGCAGCAGCCGAACCGCCCGCGCGACATCCTGCCGTTCCAGCGCGGTGGTGGCGATGCCGCCGACCAGCTGATATTCGCGCCCGACATGGGCCAGGGCGCCGGGGGCGCTGATACGGTCTCGCTTGATCTCCAGAATCGTCATCTTGTCCAGCAATTCGCCCCAGCTCACTGGGACGACGGGGGTGACAAAGGCGGTCATGGCGCTATCCGGTCCTGCGGGCGAAGGCAGTAAGGTCTCTCTCGACCTCCTTCACCACCGACGCCCAGTCGCCCGGCCGAGGCTGGGCATAGATGTGCATGGACAGATACCAGGGGGTGGAATCCATCCTCATCGGCCAGCGCCAGTCCGGCTCCGCCTTCAGCAGCAGCCATGCCGCCTTGCCCATCGCGCCGGCGAGGTGGGCGATCATCGTGTCGACCGTGATGACCAGGCTGGCCGCCGCCACCAGCGCGGCGGTCGCCTCCATGTCGAACGGGCATCCTTCGGGGTTGAGGACGGGCAGGGTGCTTCGCCCGGTCGTCAGGGTGATGACGGGGGCCTGGTCGCACAGCTTTTCGAGCAGCGCAGGCGGAACGGTGCGGCCGTCGTCCCAGTCGCCTGCCGCATGGCACAGGCCGATCGTGCCCGGGGGAAGGATGGCCTTGCGCAGGGGGAGATAGGGGCAGCGCACGTCATGGGGACGCATACGCAGGGCGAAGCACAGCTCCGTGATCTCGATGTCGCATTCGGACGGCGGAAGCGGGCGGGCGGGATCGAAGGGCGCGAACCGGATCGATCCCGCATCCGCCGCCAACGCCATCCGGCGCAGCAGCGGGATCAGCCGGGGCTGCGCCTCGATCGTAACCGAAGCGGCGCTTGCCGCCAACATCGGCAGGAAGCGGGCGAACTGGATGGTATCACCCAACCCGTGGTAGCAGCGCACCAGGCAATGCCGGCCGCGATAGTCCCGACCGTCCCACACCCACCGCAGATGATAGGGGAGGGACGGGTCGTCACGGCTCGCCGGGTCGCGCGCGCGCAGGTCCGCTTCGGAAATCGCCCAGGCGGCGGCGTAATCCTGCGCGCGCATGGCGGCGACCCAGGATGATGCATCCGCCTCGGTTCGATCCAGTTCCGCCTGCTCCCCGCCGGTCATCGCCATGCCCGGAAGATCACATGCCTTGCAGCATCATGATATGATGCTCGACCACCGGCGCGATCTTGCCGGCGACGGCCTTCAGCGGCACCTTGTCGCCCTTGCTGGCATAGCCCTGATGCAGCGCTAGCGCCTTCTGGTGCGCCGCCTTCTGCTGCGTCACGTACATCTTGTCGCGCGCCTCGCCGGTCGCTCCACGCAATTGCGCGATCATCTGCGCCTGTTCGGGCATCAGCGCGGGGGGCTTGGGCTTCAGGCCTGCCTGCGTCGCGGCCTTCACGACCATTTGCGTGCTGTTCGTATGATCCTTGACCATCATGGTCGCGAACTCCCGGACCTTGGCGTTCTTCGTGCTTTGCAGCACCAGCTGGCTGGACTGCCGCTCATAAAGGTCGCTGGCGCCCGCCGCCTTCACGAAGTCCGGCGCGGTGGCGGGCTGGGCCAGGGCGGGGGAAGCAATGCAGAGCGCAGCGGCGACGAAATAGCGTTTCATGAACGACTCTCCTGGTATGAAGGGGCATAGGAAGGCCGCATCGGCGCGGCTCGGATCGATGTCGCTTTCAACCGGGCCGGCGCAGCCCGGTTCCTGCGCCGCAGCCGGTGCGCTTACCCAGATTAGGGGGCATTGTAGCGCATTTGGCCTTGCGGCTTTGACGAAAGTCAATCGACGCGGGGCATCCGCCACGTTAAGGGAGGGCGAATGGATAGAGAGCGGTCGCATTTCGCCCATGCAGCATAAGCCAAAGCGCAGCCGGGCGATCGCCTTGCCGAACAGCGAGTTTCGCGCCCGCGCCACCGAATATCTCGATTTCCTTGCCGCCTGGGTGAAGAAACCGCGCCAGACTGCATCGGTCGTACCGTCCAGCCGCTATCTGGCGCGGCTGATGGTGTCGCGCATCGATCCGCGCGACGAAGGGCGCGTGCTCGAATTGGGCGGGGGAACCGGAGTCTTCACCCGCGCTATCCTGGAAACCGGCTTGCCGCCCGAGCAATTGGAAGTGGTGGAGATCAATCCCGGCTTCGCCCGCGGGCTGCGCCGCCATTTCCCGCTCGTGTCCGTGCTGGAAACCCCGGCGCAGATCGTGTCCACCGCCACGGCCGGCGCGCCGGGCGACTATCAGGTGGTGGTCAGCGGTCTTCCGCTCCTGGCCATGGACCGGCACATGCATGCCGACATCCTGTCCGAATCCTTCCGCATGTTGCGGCCGGGGGGCAGCTTCGTCCAGTTCACCTATTCCATGCGCCCGCCTGTCAGCCGCGACATTCTCGACGCGCTCGACCTGGATGTCGTCCGCGCCGGCCAGACGGTGCGCAATTTCCCGCCCGCGACCGTCTTTCGCTTCTTTCGGCGCGGCGAACAGCTTGCCTGAAGCCGTAGCGCTCCTATCTTTGCGGCAACGCAAAAGGGGCAGAGCCATCCATGGCATCCATCATAGAGGTTAACGGCCTGACGAAACGCTATGCGTCGGGCTTCGAAGCGCTGAAGGGCGTCGATCTTTCCATCAACGAAGGCGAGATATTCGCGCTGCTCGGTCCCAACGGCGCGGGCAAGACGACGATGATCTCCATCATCTGCGGCATCGCCCGCCCGACCGGCGGCAGCGTCACAGTGGCCGGCCATGACATCCTGCGCGACTATCGCGGCGCGCGCTCCGCGATCGGCCTCGTGCCGCAGGAGCTTTCCACCGACCAGTTCGAGCGGGTGATCGACACCGTCACCTTCAGCCGGGGCCTCTTCGGCAAGCCGCGCAACGACGCCTATGTGGAGAAGGTGCTGCGCGACCTCTCGCTCTGGGATAAACGCCACAGCAAGATCCTCGAACTGTCGGGCGGGATGAAGCGCCGCGTGATGATCGCCAAGGCGCTGTCCCACGAACCGCGCGTGCTCTTCCTCGACGAACCCACGGCGGGCGTGGACGTCGAGCTGCGCCGCGACATGTGGAAGCTGATCGGCGAACTGCGCCAGACCGGCGTCACCATCATCCTCACCACCCATTATATCGAGGAGGCGGAGGAGATGGCCGACCGCGTCGGCGTCATCACCAGGGGCGAACTGTTGCTGGTCGAGGAAAAGACCGCGCTCATGAAGAAGCTGGGCAAGAAGACGCTGACCATCGTGCTGGCCGACCCGATCGATGCGGTGCCGGCGGCGCTGGCGGACTGGAACGTGACGCTCCACGCCGAAGGCAGCGAGATCGAATATATTTTCGACACGCAGGCTGAGCGCACCGGCGTCTCCTCCCTGCTGCGGCGGCTGGGCGATCTCGGCATCGGCTACAAGGACTTGAACACCCGGCAAAGCAGCCTGGAGGATATCTTCGTTAGCCTCGTCCATCAGGAGAAGGCCGCATGAGCCTCCAGAATTTGCGCGCCATCGCCGCCATCTACAAGTTCGAGCTGCACCGGTTCCGTCGCACGCTGCTGACCGGCCTGATGGTCCCGGTCATCACCACCTCGCTCTATTTCGTGGTGTTCGGCGGCGCGATCGGATCGCGCATGACGGAAGTGGACGGCATTCCCTATGCCGCCTTCATCGTGCCTGGCCTCATCATGATGTCGATGTTCACCGAAAGCATCTTCAACGCCAGCTTCGGCATCTACATGCCCAAATTCACCGGCACTATCTACGAACTGCTGTCCGCGCCGGTCTCCGCGACGGAAACGGTGATCGCCTATGTCGGCGCGGCCGCGACCAAGTCGCTGATCGTCGGCACGATCATTTTCGTGACCGCGCATCTCTTCGTGGACGTGCCGGTCGCGCACCCCTTCGCCATGGCCGCCTTCATGGTGCTGATCGCGGTCAGCTTCTGCCTGTTCGGCTTCATCCTTGGCATCTGGGCGCAGAGTTTCGAGCAGTTGCAGGTCATCCCGCTGCTGCTCATCATGCCGATGACATTCCTGGGCGGCGCCTTCTATTCTGTGCATATGCTGGCCGAACCTTGGCGCACGATCACGCTTTTCAACCCGATCGTCTATCTGATCTCCGGCTTTCGCTGGACCTTCTTCGGCCGCGGCGACGTGGGGATCGAGTTCAGCCTGTTGTTCGTCGCGGGGATGCTGACGGTCTGCCTCGGCATCATCGGGTGGATGTTCAGGACGGGATACCGGCTGAAGAAATGAAAAGGGCGGCCATTGGCCGCCCGCTTTTCGTTTCTGTTCCCTGCTGTCAGGCGGCGGCGCTTTCCGGCTGGATGGCGAACAGCGTCACGCCCTTATATTTGTCGTCGCCTTCGTTGTAGAGGCCGTACATCCCGTCGAACGCCTCATCCAGAACCTGGAGGTCGGACAGGCCGGCGACCTTGAACGTGCCCAGCTTCAATTCGCGCGGCGGGCGTCCATCCCGGTCGGTCGTCACGGCGTCGATATACATCTCGTCATGACGGGTATAGAGGATGTGGGGTGCCAGCGTGACCACCATCTTGTTGTAGGTCACCTTCAGGCACTTCTGGAGCGCAATGGCTTGCAAAATCTCGGTCGGGGCTTGCATGATGCCGGTTTATTGACCGATTTGCGCGATTCTTTCAATTGCTTTGTGCGTCGCACCATGATCCTTCCGTGCAAGCGACGCGACGAACCGCCCTCAATCCGGCACCAGCCCCAGTCGCTCCCGCATCGTCCAGCGCGCGATCAGCAGTAGCGCCACCGCGCCAAGGCCGCTCGCCAGACCCAGCCATATGCCGACCCCCGCCATGCCGAACGGGAACGCCAGCAGCGTGCCGACGCCGATGCCGACCACCCAATAGCCGACCAGCGCAAAGATCATCGGCACCTTCGTGTCCTGGACGCCGCGCAGCACGCCCGCGCCGACTGCCTGCGCGGAATCGACCAACTGGAACAGTGCCGCGATGCTCAGGAAGCTGATTGCCAGCGTGGCGGTCCGGGCATTCGCCGGGTTCGACAGGTCGAGAAAGGCCGACACCAAAGTCCGCGGCATCAGCACCAGCAGCGCGGCGGCGCAGCAGGCAAAGCCAGTCCCGATCATCAGCGCCAGCCAGCCCGCGCGGCCCACGCCGGCAGGATCGCGTTTGCCATAGGCGATGCCGACCCGCACCGTCGCCGCCTGACCGATGCCCATCGGCACCATGAAGACGAGCGCGGCGATCTGGATCGCGACGGCATGGGCCGCGAGCGAATCCCGGCCGATGAGGCCCATCAGGAAAGCGGACGCGTTGAACACGGTCGTCTCGAAGCCCAGTGTGATCGCGATCGGCAGCCCCAGCGTCCAGACCTGCCGGTGGCGTTCCCGGTCGCGCGTCCAGAACCGCCCCATCAGCCGGTAGCGGCGGAACCGCCGGTCGAGCAGGATGACGGCCAGCAGGCCGAAGAACAGGAAGCAGGACGACAGGCTGCTCGCCAGCCCCGCGCCGAACAGTCCCAGTTCGGGCAGGCCGAAATGACCGAAGATCAGTGCCCAACCCGCCGCGACGTTGATCGGAATGGCGGCCAGCATGATGATGAGGCCCCAGACCGGCCGCTCCAGCGCCGCGATGAAGTTGCGCAGCGTGGTGAAGCAAAGGAACGGCAGCAGCGCCCATTGCAGGCCGTGCATCAACTGCCCGGCCTCCCGCGCCAGATCGGGGGCCTGCCCCATGGCGCGCAGGATCGCCTCGCATTCCCACAGCAATGCCCAAGCGGGCAGGACGAAGAACAAAGCGGCGCGCAGGGTCTGGTGAACCGTCCGCCGCACGTCGCGCACGCTGTTGCGCCGGCGTCCCCGCTCGCTCGCGATCAGGGGAGAGGCAGCCGTGACCAGCCCCATGCCGAAGATCAGCAGCGCGTGGAACAGGTTGATGGCGAGCGCGCCCGCCGCAACACTTTCCGCGCCCCGCCGGCCGAGCAGCAGCAGGTCGCTGGCGGCAATCGCCGACCAGGCAACATTGCCCGCGATCATCGGCAGCGCCAGCGTGATGAGCGCGCGCGCCTCGATGCGCCAGGGGGAGGGGTGAGTCACGTCAGTTCGTCTGTGTTTTGAATGGGGAGGGGATGGCGATCAGTGCTTCTTCGACGGCACCAGATGGAGCGCCGCGACGATGATGCCGCCGATGACCGCGCCGACCAGCGCCGAACCGGCCGCGTTCACGATCCATTCGACAGCGCCGCCGATCGCCGGCACGGCATGCGCCGCGCCTTCCGCGACATGGTGGATCGCGCCGGGGACCAGATCCCAGTGGAATTCATGCAGGCCATGGACGATGAGGCCGCCGCCCACCCACAGCATCGCGGCCGTGCCGACCACGCCCAGCACCGACATCAGCACCGGCATCGCTTTCACCAGGCCGCGACCCATCGCCTGCGCTCCGGCGGAAGAGCGCTTGGCGAGGTGGAGGCCGATATCGTCCATCTTCACGATGAAGCCGACGACGCCATAGACGCCCGCCGTGATGAGGATGGCGACCACCACCAGGATGACTGCCTGTTCCCAGATCGGCACGCCTGCGACCTCGCCCAAGGCGATCGCCATGATCTCGCCCGACAGGATGAAGTCGGTGCGGATCGCGCCCGACACTTTCTGCTTTTCAAGCTCGGCCGAACTGAGCGTCGCTGCGGCCTCGGTCGCTTCGTCATGCCCTCCGCTTATCGCCTCGACGATCTTCTCGACCGCCTCGAAGCACAGAAAAGCGCCGCCCAGCATGAGCAGCGGAGGCAGCAGCCACGGCGCGAAGGCGGAGAGCAGCAGGGCGGCCGGCAGCAGGAAGAGCAGCTTGTTGCGCAGCGACCCCCGCGCGATCTTCCAGATGATCGGCAGTTCGCGCTCGGGGCTGAGGCCCATGACATAATTGGGCGTCACGGCGGTATCGTCGATCACGACGCCCGCCGCCTTCGACCCGGCCTTGCTGGCTGCCCCTGCGACATCGTCCAGCGAGGCGGCGGCCATTTTTGCGATCCCCGCCACATCGTCGAGCAGCGCGATCAGACCCGAAGGCATAGTCATTCCCCTGTTGCGGGCGGCACCGCCCGTTGCCTGCCTCATAGAGGCGGCGGTTCAGGCGGGCAATGGACTGTTGCAGGCGTTAATAATTGCCGGGCGGGTCGCTGGCGGGAAAGCTCTCGTCGACCTGCTCGTCCACCTTGTCCCACTCCGTGTCGCCCGTCTGGGGGCCGGCATCCCGCACGATGCCGGACGATCCGGCCGGGCCGCGATCATCCTCGCGCGGCTGGGCCGTTCCCATCCAGTCGCGCCAGCCCTTGAAAGCGAAGGCGCCCAGGCCGGTGACGATGGCGAGTTTCAACAACCCCTTCATGATGACCTGTCCTCTTTGCGCAGATGCACCCAATCCGCCCGGTCGTGGCCGATCGCGTCCTGCGTGAGCCGCATGTCCCCTTCCTCGTCCGCTCCGCCGGGGGAGTCTCCGTCTGCTGCCGGCTGGGGCACCTGCCAGCGTTCCCGCAGCGCCGCGTCGATCATCCGTTCCCACGCATCCTGATCGCCCGCAGCGCGCATGGCCGGGTCCGGTTCCTTCAGGATCGCCAGGATGCTGGCGGCGGCCTCCACCTTCGCAGGCCAGGCGTCGGGTTCTCCGGCCGCCAGGTGCCGCGCCAGCTTCTCGATCAGGGATCGTTCTTCCATGGTGGCCGAACGCACCGGCTGCTTGCCCGTTCCGTCATTCGTGACGCTGCCGCACCGATATGAACACATAGGTTGGGCGGTCGTTGGAAAGCCATCGAAGTCAAGGAGAGATCCGATGCCGCAGGGTGACAAGAGCAGCTACACCGACAAGCAGAAGCGCAAGGCCCGCCATATCGAAGAAGGCTATGAGGAGCGCGGCGTTTCGGAGGACGAGGCGGAGCGCCGGGCCTGGGCCACCGTCAACAAGGAATCGGGCGGCGGCAACAAGTCAGGCTCCGGCCGCGGCAAGCTGGACACCCATGTCTCATCGCGTAAGGGCGGACGGAAGGGCGGCGCGGCGTCGGCCCGGCGTTCGGCGGCGGACCGCTCTGCCGCGGCGAAGAAGGGTTGGGAAACCCGGCGCAAAAAGGCGAGCTGACGCTTCGGGAAAGGAGGCGGTATATGATTCATCACCTGTCGGTCGGCACGTCAGACCTGGACCGGGCGCGCGCCTTCTACGATCCCGTCATGCGGGAACTCGGCCTGCGCCGCACGCTCGATGTCGAAGATGCCGTGGGCTATGGCGCGGGAATCACTTCGTTCAGTCTCAACCGGCCGGCGGATGGCAGGGCTGCGACGGTCGGGAACGGAACGCATGTCGCCTTCGAGGTGGAAACGCGCGCTGCGGTCGATGCCTTCTTCAGGGTCGCGCTGGCGCACGGCGGCACCGGCGATGGCGAGCCGGGCCTGCGACCCGAATATGATGCGCATTATTATGCGGCCTTCGTGCGCGATCCCGACGGCAACAAGATCGAGGCCCTGACCTTCGCTGCCGCCTGACTGCGAGGCGGCTTAGTCCCTTCCCCTAGCCCCAACAAAAAAGCCGCCCCACGACAGGGCGGCTTTCCTGTTTCGATCCCGCGAAGAAATCAGGCCTCTTCGGCCGGCTCTTCGTCAGCGGCCGTCGTGGCGATCTCGCCCGGCTCGGCATTGGGATCATAATCTTCGGTGAAGCCGCTCTCGTCCTTTTCGAACAGGTCGGCCATCACGTCGACGCCCTGCGCCTGAAGGTCGGCTTCGTCCGGCGAGCGGGCGACGTTGACCGAGATGGTGGTGACGACTTCGGGGTGCAGCGCGACCTTGACGTCGAACAGGCCCAGCGTCTTGATCGGGCGTTCCAGCACGATCATCGCCTTGGTGACGTTGGTCACGCCATCGGCGTGCAGCGCTTCCACGATGTCGCGGACCGCGACCGAACCATAGAGCTGGCCGGCGTTGGACGACTGGCGGATCAGGACGATCTGCTTGCCGTTGACGCCTTCGGCAGCCTTTTCGGCGTCCGAACGACGGGCCGCATTGTCCGCCTCGATCTTCGCGCGGTTGGCTTCGAAGACCTTCTTGTTGGCGGCATTGGAACGCAGCGCCTTCTTGTTGGGCAGCAGGAAGTTACGGGCATAGCCGTCCTTCACGGTGACGACGTCGCCGATCGCGCCCAGCTTCTCGATGCGCTCAAGGAGAATGATTTCCATGGGTCTTTCTCCCTTACTTCACGATGTAGGGCAGCAGGCCCAGGTGACGGGCGCGCTTGATGGCCTGGGCCAGCTCGCGCTGCTTCTTGGCCGAAACGGCCGTGATGCGGCTGGGGACGATCTTGCCGCGCTCGGACACGAAGCCCTGCAGCAGACGGACGTCCTTATAATCGATCTTCGGCGCATCCTTTGCGGCGAAGGGGCAGCTCTTGCGGCGGCGGAAAAACGGGCGTGCCATGGTTTCAGATCTCCTTATTCGCCAGCCGGGGCTTCTTCGCGCTCGCGGCGCGGGCCACGGTCGCCGCGGTCACCACGATCGCCGCGCGGGCCACGATCGCCGCGCTCGGGGCGGTCCTGCTTGCGCATCATCACCGACGGGCCGGTTTCCAGCGCGTCGACCTTGACGGTCATGTAGCGAATGATGTCTTCGTTGATCTGCGTCTGGCGCTCCAGTTCCGCGACGACGCCGGCGGGGGCGTCGATGTTCAGCATCACATAGTGCGCCTTGCGGTTCTTGGCGATCTTGTAGGCGAGCGAACGCAGGCCCCAGGTCTCGACCTTGGTAACCTTGCCGTCCATATCCTCGACGATCTTGGTGGCGGTTTCCGCCAGAGCGTCCACCTGCGCCTGTGCCAGATCCTGGCGCGCAAGGAACACATGCTCGTAAAGAGCCATGTTTAGCCTCATCTGTTGGCCGATCGCTGACGCCCACCCCATGTGGTACGCCCCTCCGGCTGTCGTCTCAAAAAATGCTTCGCACGGGCCGCGAGTCACCCCGACGCCCAAGCGAAGGCGCGCCTATGACGGAAAGCCGGCGGAAAGGCAAGGGAGGGATTCTCTCTCCTTCGCTTCGGCCTGAGCTTGTCGAAGGCCGTCTTTTCTTTTTATCTAACGCCTCGCCTTAAAGAGGGCGAAGGGCTTCGACCGGCTCAGCCCGAACGGTTGTAACTGGGGGGATGAATGGCCGTCGCGATAGCAGCCCTGTCCCTCATCCTCCTCATGATTGCCGCCTATCGCGGCATGAGCGTCATCCTCATGGCTCCGCTGCTGGCGATGCTGGCGGTGTTCCTGACCGATCCCGCCGCGGTCCCGGCCGCATTCTCCGGCCTGTTCATGGAGCGGGTGGCGAGCTTCCTGAAGCTCTATTTCCCGGTCTTCCTGCTTGGCGCGCTGTTCGGCAAGCTCATCGAGATGTCCGGCTTCTCGCGCGCCATCGTAACGGCAGTCATCGGCCTCGTCGGGGCGGGCAGGGCGATTCCGGCGATCATGATCGTGACGGCGCTGCTCACCTATGGCGGCGTATCCGTCTTCGTCGCCGTCTTCGCCGTCTATCCCTTCGCCGCCGAGATGTTCCGCCAGGCGGACATTCCCAAGCGGCTGGTCCCCGCCGCCATCGGCCTTGGCGCGATCACCTTCACCATGGACGCCTTGCCGGGCACGCCGCAGATCCAGAACATCATCCCGACCAGCTTCTTCGGCACCACAACCTGGGCCGCGCCGGCTCTCGGCCTGATCGGATCTATGTTCATAATGACAGCAGGACTGACCTATCTTGGCTGGCGGCGGCGCAGGCTTGTCGCGACGGGAGAGGGCTATGGCGCGCCGGAAACGCTGGTCAACGAACCCGACGCCGCGGCCGACGAAGCGCGCGTCCACCCCTTGGTCGCGCTCTTGCCGCTGCTGGTGGTCGGCCTTGGAAACCTCGCGCTCACGCTCGCCATCCCCTGCTGGTTACCGGGCGATTATGTGTCGCTTTCGCTGTCCGGCATGGCGGAGCCGGTGGCGCTCAAGGTCTCACAGATGACGGCGCTCTGGGCGGTGGAAGGGGCGCTCCTCGCAGGCATTTCGACAATCCTGATCTTCGCCTTCGGCCCGGTCGCCAGACGCTTCGCCGAAGGATCCAAGGCTGCCGTGGGCGGCGCCCTGCTGGCTGGCATGAACACCGCAGTCGAATATGGATTTGGCGCGGTGATCGCGGCGCTGCCGGGATTCCTGATGGTGAAGGAGGCGCTGAAGGCCATTCCCAACCCCCTCATCAACGAGGCCGTGACCGTCACGTCGCTTGCCGGCATCACCGGCTCGGCGTCCGGCGGGCTGTCGATCGCGCTGGCGGCCATGGCGGATCAGTTCATCGCGGCCGGCGACGCCGCCGGCATCCCGCGCGAGGTGCTGCACCGCATTGCTTCCATGGCCTCGGGCGGCATGGACAGCCTGCCGCACAATGGCGCGGTCATCACCCTGCTGGCCGTCACCGGCCTCACCCATCGGCAGGCTTACAAGGACATCTTCGCCCTGACGCTCATCAAGACGCTCGCCGTGTTTTTGGTCATCGCCGTCTATTATCTGACGGGGCTGGTCTAGCCGCGGTGCATCTCCGCCGATCCAACGAAGTGCGCGCGGGTGGACGGGCCGGCCTGTTCGAGGAGCGCGGCCACCTTGTCCTTCAGGCTGTCGGAAGGGCGCGCGGCATCGTCATAGGCCATGTCCCATGCGCCGAATTCGCGTGTCTCTATCGCTGTCTCACGCAGCTTCACCAAAGCGCCATGCCGCCCATCCTTCGCGATCCGGGCGTAGACACGCTCCACCGCCTCCTTCGGGCCTTCCAGAACCTGAAGGAAGCGGCGGCTGTTGAACAGCAGCAGTCCGGTCACATCCTCCGCTCGGTTGCGCACGGCTGACGCGGCAGCGATGCCGGCGCATTGCTGGGCGGTCATCGCGCCCGTCGCGCTGCTGATATACATGATCTGGTGCAAGGGCATGATGTTTCCCGATGTTGGCGCCCCCCGGCGCCTTTCATCTAGGATGAAATCCTTGATAAACCGCTACTTATTCAAAATCATGAAAACGCCCCGGAGGGAGAGGCTCCGGAGCGTTCGCACATTGGCACTGCTCGGGTGGATTACCGCAGCGCGCTGCCGATCACGGCACCGATGATCCCGCTGGTGAGCGCCACCAGCACCGCGTCATTGCCGGACCGAACCCAGTGATAGCCGCGGGGCGGGGCCGACAGGCGATAGTCGCGATAGTTGTTGATGACGCGGTAGTTGGTCGCATAGCGACGGTCGAACCGCCGTCCCTTGGCCCAGCGATGGCCGCGATGGTCGTTGCGAACGACCGTCTTCTGGCGAACGACGGTGCGGCCGTGCGGTCCCTGCTTGACGACGCGGACGGTTTCGCGGTGCGGCGCTGCCTGCGCCTGCGCGGTGATGACGGGGCTCACGACCAGCGTGGCGGCAGCCAGGCTCATCAGCATCTTCTTCATCATGGCGTTTAGCTCCTCTGGAAATTCGGGCGCCTTCCCGGCCTCGAAGTCAGAGATAGAGGCCGTTTGTCGCGCGCTTGTCCCACCAGCGGGCAAAGAGTGTCGGAAATTGTATCAAGAGCCGATTTAGTCTGAACGACGGTTCAGGAAACGGAACACAGCGGCCGCTTTCGCCTCTCCGCTGGTCTCGCGCACCACATGGTCCGCGATCTTTTCCACCCGGTCCCTCGGCAGCGGCGCGCGCCACGGATCGCCGACCAGCACTTCGATCCCTGTATGGACGCAGCGTTGAAGGAAAGCGCTGACCCGGCGCGCAAGCGCGTCGTCATAAAAGAGGTCGCCCAAAAGGATCAGGTCCGCTGGCGGCACCGGGCCATCCAGCATATCGGCTTGCACGATGGCGATGTCGATGCCGTTCAACGCCGCGTTCAGCCGGGCGGCCGTGACGGCGTAGCGGTCGACGTCCGCCGCCAGCACCTGGGCGGCACCGCTCAGGGCGGCAGCGATCGCGACGATGCCCGATCCTGTCCCCAAATCCACGACCCGCCGTCCGCTAACCAGCCATGGATGATCGATCACGTGCCGCGCCAACGCCAGCCCGCCGCCCCAATGATAGGCCCAATAGGGCGATCCGAATCCGTCTGGATCGCCCCCGGCCAGCCGGTGCAGGCCGCTGGTGGGCACGGCGCCATGCAGGCGTATCTCGGGAATGTCCGGCACAGCCTGCACGGGCAGATGCGCCCGGATGAACGCTGCCGGATCGATCGCCGCCGCCTATTCGTGCCGCAGCGCGTCGATGGGATTGAGCGCCGCCGCCCGCCGCGCGGGGAAATAGCCGAACACCACGCCGATGGCCGCGGAAAAGAGGAAGGCGATGAGGTTCACCTTGATATCGAACAGGAAGGGCACCTTCATCAGCGGAGCGATGGCGACGGACGCGACCAGCGCCAGGAACAGGCCGATCAGCCCTCCAAGGCAGGACAGCACGATCGCTTCGACCAGGAACTGCATCAGCACTTCCCGGGCGACCGCACCGATGGCAAGGCGGATGCCGATTTCCCGCGTCCGCTCCGTCACCGACACGAGCATGATGTTCATGATGCCGATGCCGCCGACTAGCAGCGAAATGGCGGCGACCGCGCCCACGATCTGCGTCAGGATGGTTGTGGTCCCGGTCAGCGTATCGCTGATCTGCTTGGTGTCGAAGACGTTGAAATTATCCTCCTGGCCCGGCTTCACCTTGCGCCGTTCGCGCATCAGATCCTCAAGGCTGGCCTGCACGGTGCTGGTATCATAGGCATCGTCCACCGCGACCATGATCTGGCTGATGTCGCGGTCGCCGGTGAAGCGGCGCTGCACGAACTTGATCGGCATGACGACGACATCGTCCTGATCGCCAAAGCCGCCCTGGCCCCGCGTCGCGAGTACCCCGATCACCTGACAGGACACGCCCTTGATCCGCATCCGCTTGCCCACCGGTTCGGTCCCCTGGAACAGGTTGGTGCGCACCGTATTGCCGATGATGCAGACGGACCGGCCGGCTTCCTCTTCGTCGGGCAGGAACAGGCGGCCGTCCGCGACCTTCCATTGCTGCACCTCCGAATAGGCCGATGTGGTGCCATAGACGGTCGTAGACCAGTTATTCCCTTCGTAGATCGCGGTGCCGCTCGACTGAACGACAGGGGCGACGGCGCGCACGCCGGTCAGCTGGTTCTCGATGGCGGTGAGGTCCGCTTCCTTGAAATCGGGAGGGCGGGGACCGCCGCCGCCGCGTCCGAAACCCTGGCCGGGGCGCAGTTGCAGCACGTTCGCGCCTAGCGAACTGATCTGCTCGCGCACCGCGGCGGTTGCGCCGTTGCCCAGAGTCACCATCGTCACCACCGCCGCCACGCCGATGATGATGCCCAGCGTCGTCAGGAAACTGCGCAGCTTGTGCCGGTTGATCGCCCGGAAGGCGAGAATGACGGTCGTGCCTAGCATCTCGTTTCTCCTCGCCGCTTGGGGGAGAGGATAGCGTAGCTTGCCGGCTTGCTGGCTAGCGCAGCTTGGAGAGGGGATTGCGGACCGCTGGCTTCGCGCTGCCCCCTCTTCCAACTCCGCCTAGGCTCGTTCCTCGCCAAGGCTGCATATCCTTCTCCCCCGAAGGGAGAAGGTTTGTGCGTCGCCAACTTCACGCCGCCACTCCCTGTTCGATCCGCTCCACCAGCCCATCCTTGAAGTGCACGATGGTACGGGCGAAGGCGGCCATGTCGGGTTCGTGCGTGACCATCAGCACGGTAATGCCGCTGTTCCGGTTAAGGTCGGTCAGCAATTCCATGATCTCGACCGAACGCTCCGAATCGAGGTTGCCGGTCGGCTCGTCGGCCAGCAGCACGTCGGGCTGGGTCACGATCGCGCGGGCGATGGCGACGCGCTGCTGCTGCCCCCCCGACAGTTCGGCGGGCGTATGGTCCCACCATTTCTTGAGGCCTACCTTGTCGAGCGCCGCCATCCCCATTTCGTAGCGCAGCTTCTTGTCCTCGCCGCGATAGAGGAGGGGCAGCTCGACATTCTCCAGCGCGGTGGTGCGCGACAGCAGGTTGAAGCCCTGAAAGACGAAACCCAGATAGCGCCGCCGCAGCAGGGCGCGTTGGTCGCGGTCCAGCCTTTCGACATGCCGTCCCTTGAACAGGAATTGTCCGCCCGAAGGCACGTCGAGGCAGCCAAGAATGTTCATCGTGGTCGACTTGCCGGAGCCCGAGGGGCCCATGACCGCCACGAAATCGCCCTGCGCGATGTCCAGGTCGATACCCTTCAATGCCTGGAACGCGGTCGGTCCTTCGCCATAGACCTTGGTCACGCCGCGTAGGGAGATGATCGGATCGTCCGCCACGGATCAGGTTCCGCTCTGCCGTCCGGTGCCGCGCGCTTCCGGCCGGGCCGGCCTGTCGTCCATAGGCGCGACGGGCGCGGTTTCCGGCGCCCGTTCGCCCGATCCGCTGGTCGAATTGCCGACCGTGCCGATGCTGGCCGGACGACCGTCCGCCGCCGGGTTGCGCCGCCGTTCGCCACCGGCCGGTGCCTTGCGGTCGGCGCCCTGATCGCGCTGGTCCTCGGCCGGCGCTTCCTGCCCCTTGGCAAGCTGGCCTGTGATGACGCGCATGCCGGGCTTCAGATCGCCGCCGGTGATGACGGTACGCGCACCGTCGGTTGCGCCGACGACCACCTGCAGCGCCTTGGGCTTTCCATCCTCGCCCACGATGTAGACGGTCTGGCTGCTTCCCGCGCCGAAATTGACCTGGCGGTTCGCGCCGCCCCGGCGGAAACGGCGGGGGCCGGGCAGGACGCTGGTGATGCCGCCGCCCTGTCCCGCGCCGTCGCTGGGCTTGAACCGCAGCGCACTGTTGGGGACGAGCAGCACGTCGCGCAGTTCCTGCGTCACGATGTCGGCGGTCGCGGTCATGCCCGGCCGCAGGATTTCGTCGCCATTGTCGATGCTCAGCACCGCGGTATAGGCGACCACGGTTCCGGTCGTGCTGGCGGTCGTGCTGCTGCCGGACGAGGAGGAAGAGCTGCTGCTCGATGCGTTGGAACCGACGTTCACGCGGGTCACGCGCGCCGGGAAGGTGCGGCCCGGAAAGGCGTCAACAGAGAACGTCGCATTCTGCCCGTCCTTGACCTGTCCCACATCCGCTTCATCCACCGCGACCTCGACCTCCATCTTGGTCAGGTCTTCCGCAATGGTGAACAGCACCGGCGCGTTGAGCGAGGCGGCGACCGTCTGGCCCGGCTCGATATCGCGGGACAGGACGACGCCAGTGACGGGCGACACGATCTGCGCGATCGACAGGTTGGTCTGCGCGCTGGAAAGCTGGGCGCGCGCAACGTTGACCTGCGCCTGCGCGGCTCGAAGCGACCCGAGGGCGGATTGATATTCCGCACGCGCCGAATCCAGTTCGGTCTTTGCCGGCACCCGGCCGCCGGACAGACGGAACACATTTTCCTGCCGGTCGAGCGTTGCCTTCGCCAGCGCGACCTGCGCCTGCGCCTGCGCCACGCTGGCCTGCGACGATGCGACCTGCGCCCGGTTCTGGTTCACCGTGTCGACTAGCCGGCGCGTGTCGAGTTCGGCGAGCCTCTGCCCGCGCGTTACTCGGTCGTTCACGTCGACATAGACGGCGGTGATCTTGCCTGATTGTTCGGAGCCCACGTCCACCTGATTGACCGGCTTCAGATTGCCGGTCGCCGACACGCTGACGGTCAGGTCGCCGCGACGCACTTCCCGCGTGGCGTAACTGGGCCTGTCCCCGTCCGAAAAGCAGCGCGAAATGAGGAGGAGCAGGATCAGCAGGCCGACGCCGATCCCACCCCTGATCGCCCATTTGCGCCAGGGCCTCTGCGGCTTGGCGCCCAGAAAATCGTCGATCTCCTGATCCTTCGTCACGTCATTGCTCATCGCGCTTGGGTTTCCATATTCTGCCAGCCTCCGCCCAGCGCGTTATAGAGCTGAGCGATGGCCAGAACCTCGTCGGATTGCGCCGACGCCAAGCTGTTGCGGGCGTTCAGCAAGGTGGATTCGCTGGTCAGCAGCGTCTGGAAATCGATAAGGCCGGCCTGATACTGGCTGCGGGCGAGGATTGCGGCATTGTTCGACGCGTCCAAGGCGATGGCGAACTCCGCCTTGCGGGCGCGGGCGCTGCTCAGTTGCGCGACCGCGTTCTCGACATCCTCAAGAGCGGTCAGCACGCTTTGCTTATAGGTGGCGAAGGCGGCGTCGGCGGCAGCGCGTTGCGACCGGACCTGGGAGCGCAGCCTCCCGCCGTCGAAGATCAGCTGCTGCACATTGCCGAATATGCCGCCTGTGATGAGGCTGAACAGGTCGCGGAAGGCGTTGGACGTGGTGCCGATGTTGCCGCTGATCCCGAGCGCGGGATAGAGCTGTGCCTGCGCCACGCCGATCCGCGCGGTCGCCGCCGCCAGCGCGCGTTCGGCGCTGCGCACGTCCGGCCGCTGGCGCAGCGTATCGGCGGGGATGCCGGTGGCGATCTGCGTCGACGCGGAGGGTATGGGCGCGGGCGTTTCCAGCGTTCGCGTGGCCTCGCCCGGTGCCTGCCCTGTCAGCACCGCAATGCGGTTGAGACTGCCGCGCAGGCTCGCCTCCAGCTGCGGGATGGTGGCATTGGTCTGCGCCAGCTGCGCCCTTGCCTGCTGCTCGTCCAACGAGGAGACGAGGCCCGCCTGCAGCCGCCAGCCTGCGATCCGGTAATTATCCTCCTGCACCTTCTGCGTTTCGCGCGCGATCCGCAGTTGCTCCTGCGCCAGCCGTGCCTGGACATAGTTGGTGACGAGTTCGGATATGATCGTCATGCGGACGTTGGCGAGGTCGTACCCTGAGGCGGCCAGATCGGCCCGTGCCGCCTCGCTGCCGCGCGCCAGTTCGCCGAACAGGTCGATCTGCCAGCTGGCATTCACGCGCGCATTATAGCTGCTCGACCAGTTGCTTCCCCCGCCGCCGATCGGGTTGCCGTTGGAGTCCAGCCGCCCGCCCGCATCCTGGCTGCTATAGTTGCGGCCGCCCGTGGCGGCGCCGCTGAGCTGCGGCAGGAACGTGGAATTTGCCTGGATCAGGCTTTCGCGCGCCTGTCGAAGGCGGGCTTGCGCCTGCACGATGTCCAGATTGCCCGTGATCGCGCGGTCGATGAGCGCGCTCAGGGTTGGGTCGTTCAGCCGCGTCCACCACTGCGCAAGGTTCGCGTCGCTGACCGGCTGTCCCGCGCCTGCGCCATAATAGGCGTCCGGCACGCCCAGCGCGGCGGGCTGCGGCGCGTGATAGTCCGGCCCGGCGGCGCACGCCGACAGCAGCAGAGCGGTGCCGAAACAGCCCCCGATCGAAGCAATGCGATATCGCACCTTTTCCTTGCTCTCCGTCATCGTTAAAGGGGCCGCCACACTTTCGCCCGGGGTCGGGCCGGCATCGTCATGATCTGACTGCCGCAGGCATATGTACGGCTCAATGACATTTATGTCTCAAAGTGTAACGATGGTGATGGGACGCGCCTTGCGAGGGCGCGACAATGTAAGGACGTGAGGATGCGGGCATTTATCTTTCCGGGGCAGGGCAGCCAGGCTGTCGGCATGGGCAAGGCGCTGAGCGAGGCGAGCCCGGCGGCCAGGGAACTGTTTCAGGAGGTCGATGAGGCGCTGTCGCAGCATTTGTTCCGCATCATGGTGGACGGTCCGGAAAGCGACCTGACGCTCACGGAAAACGCGCAGCCCGCGATCATGGCGAACGCCATCGCCACGCTGCGCGTGATGGAGCGGGAAGGGGGCTTTCGCCTTGCCGACAAGGGCGACTATGTCGCAGGGCACAGCCTTGGCGAATATAGCGCGCTCTGCGCGGTGCAGGCGTTCGACCTCTCCACGACCGCGCGGCTGCTCAAGCTGCGCGGGCAGGCGATGCAGGCCGCCGTGCCGGTGGGCGAGGGCGCAATGGCGGCGCTGCTCGGGGCCGACATCGAAAGGGCGCAGGCGCTGGCGGATGCCGCGGCGCAAGGCGAAGTCTGCACCGTCGCCAACGACAATGATCCCACGCAGGTCGTGATTTCCGGCCATCGCGGCGCGATCGAGCGCGCGGTCGCCATGGTGAAGGATCATGGCATCAAGCGCGGTGTGCTGCTCCCGGTGTCCGCGCCGTTCCACTGCCCGCTGATGCAGCCGGCCGCCGACGCAATGGACGAAGCGCTGGGCAAGGCGACGATCACCGCGCCGTTGCTGCCCGTCTATGCCAACGTCCTTGCCGCGCCGATCGCCGACCCGGAAGAGATCAAGGCGCGCCTGGTCGAACAGGTCACCGGCCGTGTCCGCTGGCGCGAATCCATCGCCGCCATGTGGGGGGCGGGCGTTACGGACTTCGTAGAACTGGGCGGCAAGGTGCTAGGCCCCATGGTCAAGCGCATCGCGCCCGATGCTATAGTGCGCAGCGTCGTGACGATGGACGATATTGAGGCGGCGCTGGCCTCTTTCTGACGTCCCGACATCGCATTTGAAACAAGGCCCTGCGGGATGCCGGGGGCGAACGCACGAAAGGACATAAGGATGTTCGACCTTACAGGCATGACCGCGCTGGTGACCGGCGCTTCGGGGGGCATCGGTTCCGCCATCGCGAAGGCGCTGGCGGCGCAGGGGGCGGCGCTTGCCGTCTCGGGCAGCAACGAGGAGAAGCTCAAGGCGTTCGCGGCGGAGCTTGGCGGCGATCACAAGGCTCTGGTCTGCAACCTGTCCGATCCGGCGTCGGTGGACGCGCTGGTGCCGCAGGCGGTGGAAGCGCTCGGCGGCAAGATCGACATCCTCGTCAACAATGCCGGCGTCACGCGCGACAACCTCATCCTGCGCATGAAGGACGAGGAATGGAGCCAGGTCATCCAGATCAATCTGGAGGCCGCGTTCCGCCTGGCCCGCGCCGCGGCCAAGCCGATGATGAAGGCGCGCTTCGGCCGCATCATCTCCATCACCTCGGTCGTGGGCGTGACCGGCAATCCGGGCCAGGCCAATTATTGCGCGTCAAAGGCCGGCATCATCGGCATGTCGAAATCGCTGGGGCAGGAACTGGCGAGCCGGGGCATCACCGTCAACTGCGTCGCGCCTGGCTTCATCCGCTCGGCCATGACCGATGCCCTGACCGACGCGCAGAAGGGCGGCATTCTGGCGAAGATCCCGGCTGGCGATCTTGGCAGCGGGGACGATATCGGGGCCGCGGTCGTCTATCTGGCGAGCCGCGAGGCCGGCTACGTCACCGGGCAGACATTGCACGTCAACGGCGGGATGGCGATGATCTGACGATGCCGCTCGCATTCTGGCGAATGAAAGCTTGCGATCGAGCCGGTGGAGCGCTTTTGTTGCCAGACCATTGCCCTGCCCTGATGAAGGGACTTGGCGGCCTTCCCTCTTGCCTCTATCGGGGCTTGGCACTAGGGCATGCCTTAACGGTTGTTCACAGACCATCAACGATACCCAGTAAGAAGGACCTCTCATGAGTGAGACCGCGGATCGCGTAAAGAAAATCGTCGTCGAGCATCTGGGCGTCGAAGCCGAAAAGGTGACCGAAGACGCCAGCTTCATCGACGATCTGGGCGCAGACAGCCTGGACATCGTTGAACTGGTCATGGCGTTCGAAGAAGAATTCGGCGTGGAAATCCCCGACGACGCGGCGGAAAAGATCGCCACCGTCAAGGACGCCATCGATTATATCGACAGCAAGCAGTAAGGCGGCGATGGCCCGACCCCGCATGGGGAGGGCCGCCCCTGTTGCGTGAAGAAACGGCTCCTCCTGTCCGGCGATCCCGGAATATGGGGGAGCCTTTTCTTATCTGGCGCGCGGTTTGAAAGCGCGCCGCCACTGGCTACATGGGCGGCTGCAAGCCCATGAAGAAGAATATCGGAGCAAGTATATGCGTCGTGTCGTCGTCACCGGCCTTGGCATGGTCAGCCCGCTCGGCGGGGATGTGGAAACCAGCTGGAAGAACATCATCGCGGCCAAGTCCGGCGCGGCTACGATCACGCGCTTCGACGCGACCGATTACAAATGCCGCATCGCGTGCGAAGTGAAGCCGGTCGGCCACGAATGGGCTTATGATCCGTCGATCGACGTCGATCACAAAATCCAGCGGCAGGTCGACCCCTTCATCGTCTACGGCATTTCCGCCGCCAGCCAGGCGCTGCGCGACGCCGGCCTCGACAATATGAGCGAGGAAGAGCGGCTGCGCGCCGGCTGCTCGATCGGATCGGGCATCGGCGGCCTGCCGGGCATCGAGAGCGAATCGCTGGTGCTTGCGAACAAGGGGCCGGGCCGCGTGTCGCCCCACTTCGTCCACGGCCGCCTCATCAATCTGATTTCCGGGCAGGTCTCGATCAAATACGGCTTGATGGGGCCGAACCATGCCGTCGTCACGGCTTGCTCGACGGGTGCGCACTCGATCGGCGACGCCGCCCGCATGATCGCGATGGACGACGCCGATGTGATGCTGGCGGGCGGCGCGGAAAGCGCGATCTGCCCGATCGGCATCGCCGGCTTCGCACAGGCCCGCGCGCTCAGCACCAGCTTCAACGACACTCCGGAAAAGGCGAGCCGCCCCTACGACGTCAACCGCGACGGATTCGTCATGGGCGAGGGCGCGGGCGTGGTCGTGCTCGAGGAATATGAGCGAGCCAAGGCGCGCGGCGCGAAAATCTATGCCGAGGTTATCGGCTACGGCCTGTCGGGTGACGCCTATCATGTCACCGCGCCCCATCCGGAAGGCAATGGCGGCTATCGCTCCATGGAAATGGCGCTGAAGAAGTCGGGGCTCAGCCTGGCGGATATCGACTATGTGAACGCGCACGGCACTTCGACTCCGCTCGGCGACGAGCTGGAATTGGGGGCGGTGAAGCGGCTGTTCGGGGAGCATCTGTCGACCATGTCGATGTCGTCGACCAAGTCGGCCATCGGCCATCTGCTGGGTGGCGCGGGCGCGGTGGAGAGCATCTTCTGCATCCTCGCCATCCGCGACCAGATCGTTCCGCCGACACTCAACCTCGATGAACCGAGCGAGAGCTGCAAGGGCGTCGACCTGGTTCCGCATGTGGCCAAGGAACGGAAGGTCCGTGCGGTGCTGAACAACAGCTTCGGCTTCGGCGGCACCAACGCCTCCCTCATCATGAAGGCGGTGTGATCCCGCTGCCTGCTTTGCCGCACCCCGGCGGCGGCGGGGGAATGGAAGGCTGACATGGCTCGCCCTGCCCGCTCCACGCCCGCGCGCCGCTTTGGTTGCGTCATCCTGCTGCTCGGCTTAGCTGTCGCTGCCTTCGTCGGCTTCCGCTTCGTCATCGGCTGGACCGAAAAAGGCCCGGCGGCGCAGGATGTCAGCATCACCGTGCGCGAAGGCGCGACCCTGTCCGACGCCGCTGTCCTGTTGAAGCAGGCAGGCGCGGTGCGCTCCGCCGACGCATTCCTGACCCGGGCGAAGGTTTTCGGCGGATCGAAACCGATCAAGGCCGGCGAGTTCCACATTCCCGCAGGTGCCAGCAACAGCGACATCCTGTCCATCCTTCAGGGCGGCAAGACGGTGACCCGCCTCATCACCATCCCCGAAGGCATGCCGTCCATCCTAGTGCATGAGCGATTGATGGCGAACGATCAATTGACCGGCACCATCCCAGTGCCGGAAGAAGGCAGCGTCCTCCCCGACAGCTATGCCTTCGACAAGGGCGAGCCGCGCGTCGCCGTGTTGAAGCGGATGCAGGCGGCGATGGACAAGGAATTGGCGCAGCTATGGCCCGGCCGCGAACCCGGCTTGCTGGTCAAGACGCCCAGGGAGGCCGTCATCCTGGCCAGCATCGTGGAAAAGGAAACCGCCGTTCCCGCCGAACGGCCGACCGTCGCCGGGGTCTATTACAACCGCCTGCGCACGAACATGATGTTGCAGGCCGATCCCACGATCATCTATCCGATCACCCGGGGCAAGCCGCTGGGGCGGCGCATCCGCAAGTCGGAAATCGCCGCGGTCAACGACTATAATACCTATGCGATGGTCGGACTGCCCAAGGGGCCGATCGCCAATCCGGGTCGGCTGTCTATCTTCGCCGTGCTGCACCCCGAAAAGACGAGGGCGCTCTATTTCGTCGCGGACGGGAAGGGCGGCCACATTTTCGCAGACACCTACCAGCAGCATAATGAGAATGTGCGCAAATGGTTCGAAATCCGGCGCGCCCGCGGCGAGCTTTAATTCGCTATCTCAACACGTCCTTCGCCACCAGCGACCGGGCATAGGCGAGCTGCACGATCGCGATCAGGATGACCAGGGCGGGGAAGCCCGCCGCGACAACGATCCCCTTTTGCGCGATCAGGTCGGTAGCGCCCAGCGTATAGCCGAACTGGACCAGCACCGCGATCAGCGACACGAGGAACAGGGTGGCGGCGGCCGCCTTCTTCATCAGCAACAGCAGCGCGCCCAGTGTGCCGGCGCCGACCGCCACGGCATAGACCACCCACAGCCAGGACGGCATTTCAGCGAAGATGCGCGCGCCCACAGGATCGGTCTTTGCCAGTCCGGTGAGGTCCATGCCATATTGCATGACCCAGGCGGCGACGCCCATCAGGTTCCAGAGCAGCAGGACGATGCCGATGATGGTGACGGAACGCGACGTGGACATGATGCGTGTTACCCCCTCTCCCTTGGTCGCCGGCTTGCCGGGCGCCTCTGCCTGATCCTATACCGAATCGGTTCCGCGCGAAAGCGGCGCGGGCTTCCCAAAGGAGATATGCATGCTCGGACGCTCCATCCCAGATGTGGTCCTCAAGACGCGGGTGCGCGACGACAGCATCGACGGCCCCAACCCTTTTCGATGGCAGGATGTGCGCACCGCCGACCTCTTTGCCGGCAAGCGCGCCGTGGTATTTTCGCTGCCGGGCGCGTTCACGCCCACCTGCTCAACCGAGCAATGCCCGGCCTTCGAACGGGCAAGCCAGGATATCCGCGAGGCAGGGGCGGACGATGTCTATTGCATATCGGTCAATGACGCCTTCGTCATGTATCAGTGGGCCAAGCATCTGGGCGTCAATTCCGTGAAGATGCTGCCCGATGGGTCAGGCGATTTCACCCGCCGCATGGGCATGCTGGTCAAGAAGGAGCATCTGGGCTTTGGCGAGCGCAGCTGGCGCTATGCGATGGTGGTCGACGACAACCAGATCGTCGCCTGGTTCGAGGAGCCGGGCATCAACGATGTGGGTGAGGACGACGATCCCTACGGCGAAACCAGCCCCGAACCCGTCCTCGCATGGCTGAAGGCCAATCCGCGTCCATGACCTTGCCAGCGCCCATCATCGTCACGGCGTTGATGGGCGCGGCCGATTTCGCCTGGGCTGATGCTTTGCGCCGGGCGCATTTTCCGCCTGAGCGCAACCATCTTTCCGCCCATATCACCCTGTTCCATCACCTGCCGCCATCGATCCTGCCGGAACTGTCCGGGCGGCTGAAGCGGTTCGGCACCCTGCCGCCGCCCGATGCGCGGTTAAGCGACGTCATTCTGCTGGGCCGCGGTGTCGCCTATCGAATCGAAAGTCTGGACCTCATGGCCTTGCGCGATGAGCTGGCAGAGGGCTTTGCGGGCCTTCTGACGCCGCAGGACAGCCAAAGGCCACGCCTTCACATCACCGTCCAGAACAAGGTGTCGCCCGACGATGCGCGGGCGCTTGCAGACGCGTTGCGCACCGGTTTCCGCCCACGACCTATCGTCATCGCGGGCCTCGCCGCCTGGCACTATCGCGGTGGACCGTGGGAACTGGCGATGAAGGCGATGTTTCGCGGTTAGGGCTCAGGCGAGCCCAACCTCCTTCAGCGGCACGCTGGCGTCGCCGAGCTGCGCAATGTCCAGCATTGCGCCGGACAGCACATGGGCGCGCCCCTGCACATAGTCCTTGACCGCGTTGACGCAGTCGAGCGCGATCACCCTTCCACCCTTCAGATAGACGATGGAAAAGCTGCGCGCCGCCGGGTCGCCGCGCAGCACGGTCTGATCGAAGCCGACCGAGAGGCCGACCGTCTGGAGCTTCAGGTCATACTGGTTCGACCAGAACCAGGGGACGGCATCATAAGGCTCTTCCTTGCCCAGGATGTGGGCGACGGCGGTCTTGGCCTGGTCATTCGCGTTCTGGACGGATTCGACCCGCATATGCGCGCCGCCGGCAAAGCGGTTCGCATGGGTGGCGCAATCGCCGACGGCATAGATGTCCGGCAGGGAGGTGCGGCAATATTCGTCCACATCCACCCCGTTGCCCCCCACAGCACCCGCCGCGATCAAGGGGCCCGTTTCGGGCACGATGCCGATGCCCACGATCACCATGTCGGTTTCGATCCGCTCGCCATCCGCCATCAGCACGGCCGCGGCCTTGCCGTCCACGACTTCGATACAGTCCATCCTGGCGCCGGTGCGCAGGTCCACGCCATGGGCGCGGTGTTCCGCCTCGTAGAAGCGCGACAATTCCTCCCCGGCGACGCGCGCCAGCACCCGGTCGAGCGCTTCCAGCAGCACCACCTGCTTGCCGAACTTCGTCAGGACCGCTGCCGCTTCAAGGCCGATATAGCCGCCGCCGACGATCGTAACATGACGCACCGCGTCCAGCTTGCCCATCATCGCGTCGACATCGTCGCGGCGGCGGACGGCATGGACATTCTGCGCGCCCGCGCCGTTGCAGGTCAGCATGCGTGGCGATCCGCCGGTGCACCAGATCAGCTTGCCATAGCCGATCTCCTCGCCGCCCGCGTTCACGAACCTGCCTTCAGGGTCGACGCTCTTCACCCGCCTGCCCAGCAGCAGGTCGACCTTGCGCTCTTCCCAGAAAGAGGCAGGGCGGATCAGGATGCGATCGAACGTCTTTTCGCCGGCAAAATATTCCTTCGACAGGGGCGGCCGCTCATAGGGCGGATCCTTCTCATCCCCGATCATGCCCACGCTGCCCTCGAACCCCGCTTGGCGTAGGGCAATAGCCGCCTGCGCTCCCGCATGGCCGGCACCGACGATCAGGACATCGTAGAAACTCATCCGCTCGCAATCCTCTGCACCGCTGTTTTGCCCGCTCTTAGGCGCGCTTTGCGGAAGGAGGCAAGCAGCATGTGGAAGGGATGGGTGATGCAGATGGTAGCGGAGGAGGGACTCGAACCCCCGACACGCGGATTATGATTCCGCTGCTCTAACCGGCTGAGCTACTCCGCCCCATGGGCTATCGGGGCGACGGCCCCGTGGTGAGGCGGCGCTATACGCAGGCGATGGGGAGCGGTCAACGGGCCTTTTGCGGGATGTGCGAAAATCCTGTTCGGCCATCTGTGCCCCAATTCCCCGTTGCGCGGGAAAGGGCAGAGCAAGATCAGGCATCGCGCCTGTGAAGACTGCCGCATGGTCGGACAGGGAAGTGCCTGACGTCATGGCGTCTTTATCAGCCTTTGCACGTTTTAGGACAGGCGCCAGGCATTCACGGCATTTTTTCTGTTGCAATCGCGGTTCCGCCGCGCCCTACTGTTGCAACGCACAACCGGCCCAATGGCCGAGGGAGGATTGTCCACTTGCCCTTCCATGAGATGTTTGAGCCTGACGGTTCGATCCGAGGCTGTTACGACGAAGTGCAGCAGTGGGTGGAACGAACCGGCATCGCCGGGCTCAATCGCCGCATGGACGAGGCCGAAGCGATCTTCCGCCGCATCGGCATCACCTTCGCGGTTTACGGGGAAGGGGGCGACCCGGAACGGCTGATCCCGTTCGACCTGCTGCCCCGCATCTTCACGGCGCAGGAATGGCGCATCCTGGACAAGGGCATTCGCCAGCGCGCCCGCGCGCTCAACGCCTTTTTGCATGACGTCTATCATCGCGGGGAAATCGTGAAGGCCGGCATCATGCCCGCCGACATCATTTACCAGAACAGCGCTTATCTTGCCGAAATGGCGGACTTCACGCCGCCCGGCAAAGTGTACAGCCATATCGTCGGCATCGATATCGTGCGGACGGGGCCGGGCAGTTTCGAGGTGCTGGAAGACAATTGCCGCACCCCCTCCGGCGTGTCCTACATGCTGGAAAATCGCGAGATCATGACGCGCATGTTCCCGGAGCTTTTCGCGCAAGGGGTGGTCGCGCCGGTGGACGATTACCCCGCCGAGCTGCTGAAGTCGCTCAAGGAGGTCGCGCCGCCCGCCTGCAAGGGCGATCCGGTGGTGGTGGTGCTCACGCCCGGCTCGCTCAACAGCGCCTATTATGAGCATAGTTTCCTCGCCGACCTGATGGGCGTCGAACTGGTCGAACCGGCGGACCTGTTCGTCGAAGACGACCGCGTCTGGATGAAGACGACGCTGGGGCCGAAAGCGGTCGACGTCATCTATCGCCGTATCGACGACGAATATATCGATCCGCTGGTTTTCCGCCCCGACAGCCTGCTGGGCGTGCCGGGCATCTTCAACGTCTATCGCAATGGCGGCGTGACGCTGGCGTCCGCGCCCGGATCGGGCATAGCGGATGACAAGGCCGTCTATATCTATGTGCCGGAGATGATCCGCTTTTACCTTGGGGAAAAGCCGATCCTGGACAATATCCAGACTTGGCAGTGCGGGAAGCCCGACGAACTCGCCTATGTGCTGGAGAATCTGCACGAACTGGTCGCCAAGGAAGTGCATGGGTCGGGCGGTTACGGCATGCTGATCGGACCCAAGTCCACCAAGGATGAGATCGCGGCCTATGCCGATCGCATCAGGGCCAATCCGGGCGAGTTCATCGCGCAACCGACGCTCGATCTCTCCACGGTGCCGACGCTCGGCCCAGCGGCAGTGGTTGGCCGCCATGCGGATTTTCGTCCCTACTGCCTGGTGGGTAAACAAATCCGCCTCGTCCCCGGCGGCCTTACCCGAGTCGCGCTGACCGAAGGATCGCTGGTGGTGAATTCCAGCCAGGGTGGCGGGGTCAAGGACACCTGGGTTCTGCAGGATTGATGACATGCTGAGCCGGACCGCAGAAAACCTCTTCTGGATGGCGCGCTACATGGAGCGCGCCGAAGCAACCGCCCGACTGCTCACCATGGGACAGCGGATGGCGATCCTGCCTGGCGCGCATCATCGGGACGAATGGCGTTCGGTCGTGCGCGCGACCGGGGCGGGGCATCAATTCCCCGACGGCACGATCGTCACGGAGGGTGACGCCATCGCCTGGCTGATGCTCGACCTCGACAATCCCAGTTCCATCCGGGCCTGCCTGCTCAAGGCGCGTGCCAACGCCAAGTCCGCCCGCACCATGTTGACGCAGGACATGTGGGAAGCGCTGAACGAAGGCTGGCGCAAGCTCGACAGCTATGACGTGTCGGAGGCTCGCCAGCAGCTGCCGGCGCTCATCGACTGGGTGAAGACCCGCGTCATGACCTTCCGCGGCGCGGCGCATTCGGGGCAGCTGCGCAACGAGGGGCATGATTTCCTGCGGACCGGCTCCGCACTGGAACGGGCGCAGATGACGCTGCGCCTGCTGGACGTCAAATATTATGTGCTGTTGCCCGAAACCGAGGTGATCGGCGGCAATCGCGATCATTATCAGTGGACGTCGGTGCTGTACGCCCTGTCGGGCGCGCGCGCTTATCATCATGTCTATGGCGGCACCTACACGCCGTGGCAGATCACCGATTTCCTGATGCTGAACCGGCTGTTCCCGCGCAGCGTCGCCTATTGCTACGATCAACTGGCCTATCGACTCAACCGGCTTGCCGGATGGCACAATGCGCGTGCGGCGTGCCATGACACGGTGCAAGAATTGGTCGCGGGGCTGGAGGCGCAGGACAGCGGCGAAATCTTCCGGCGCGGCCTGCATGAGACGGTGCAGGGCGGCCTCATGATGACGAACCGCCTGGGGCAGGAGATCGCCCAGGCCTATCATTTCGGCTGACGGCAGGCAGGGGAGGGGCGCTCCGCCATGAAATTGCTGGTCCGCCACCAGACGGTCTATCGCTATGCGGCATCCGCTGGACGAGTGGCGATGCGCCTCAAGCTGATGCCGGTCAATACGCCGATGCAGACTGTCGAGGACTGGCAGGTCAGTATAAATGGCGATCCGCTGACCGGCTTCCGTTCCAACAGCTATGGCGAAATGGAGGCGGTCTGGATCCGCCATGATCGCCTGGACGATGCGGTCATCGTTGCCGAAGGGCTGGTGGAGACGCGCGAGACGCACGGCATAGTGGGCCATCTCTCCGGTCGCGTGCCACCGGCCTATTATCTCCGCGATACGCCGCTGACCCGCGCATCGGAAGGGATAGCGGCCATGGCTCGCGATCTGCCGGACGGGGGCGGACCGCTCAATCGCCTCCACGCCTTGTCCGCCGCCGTCAACGATGCCGTCTCCTACCGCGCCGGCGTCACCAGCGCCGACACGAGCGCGGCGCAGGCCTTCGCGATCGGCGCGGGCGTGTGCCAGGATCATGCGCAGATATTCATCGCCGCCGCCCGGTCGCTCGGCGTCCCGGCACGCTATGTTTCCGGTTACCTGCTCGCGGGCGACGGCGATCTGCTGCACGAAACCCATGGCTGGGCGGAGGCTTTCCTGCCGGACCTTGGCTGGATCGGCTTCGATCCGTCCAACCGCGTCTGTGTGACCGATCGGTATCTCCGTCTGGCGAGCGGCCTGGATGCCGACGATGCGGCGCCTATCCGGGGTTCGGTCACGGTGGCGGGCGACATCAGCATCGATGCGGATGTCCGCATCGCGGTGGCGCAGGATGGCGTGGAGGAACGGCAGTTGCAGCGCCAGCAGCAACAGACTAGGCCCTAGACCGACAGGACCGATTCCCAGCGATCGCGTGCCGGGCGAAGTCCGGCGAGTGCGAACGCGCCAACGAGAATGTGAGGAGGCCGGGGGGCCATGACCTATTGTGTGGCGGTGCGCGTGGACCAGGGACTGGTCATGCTGTCCGACACCCGCACCAATGCGGGAATGGACAATATCGCGCGCTTCCGGAAGAGCTTCACCTATCATGTGCCGGGCGAACGGGCGATCACAATGCTCTGTTCGGGCAATCTGTCCATCACCCAGGGGGTGAAGGCGGTGCTGAGCAAGGCGATCAAGGAATCCGCGCTCGATCCCGATGTGGAAACCATCCTCAATTGCGACACGATGCATCGCGCCGCGCAGATCGTGGGCGACGCGATGCGTGCCATGCAGAGCCGGTATCGGGAAAGCATCGAGATGGGCGGGTCCGGTTCCGGCGCGTCCATCATGATCGCGGGCCAGCGACGGGGCGGCAAGCCCAGGCTCTACCTCATCTATTCCGCCGGTAACTTCATCGAGGCGACGGAAGACACGCCCTTCTTCCAGATCGGCGAGCATAAATATGGCAAGCCCATCCTCGACCGCATCATCCGTCGCGAAACCAGCCTGGAAGATGCGGTGAAGGCGGTGCTGGTGTCGATGGATTCGACCCTGCGCTCCAATCTTTCGGTGGGCATGCCGCTCGACCTGACGGTGATCCCGACCGACATATACGACTTCCGCGTCCGCACCCGCATCGAAGCCGATGACGAGGAGTTCGCCCGCATTTCCCACAGCTGGGGCGCAGCCCTGCACAAGGGGTTCAAGGATCTGCCGAACGTCCTGGACTAGGGCTGGCGACGGGCGCGCGCACTTGGCCAGCCTTCCTGTCTCAGGCGAAGGTCATTTCTCGATCTGGCTGACGTCGCGCACCGCGCCCTTGGCGGCGTTCGTCGTCATCGCCGCATAGGCGCGCAGCGCCGGCGTCACTTCGCGCTTGCGGCCGAAGGGCTTCCACGCCTTGGCCCCTCGCGCTTCCATATCTGCCCGGCGTGCGGCGAGCACGGCGTCGTCCAATTCGACATTGATGGCGCGCGCGGGAATGTCGATCAGGATCGGATCGCCCGTTTCGATCAGCGCGATCATGCCGCCTTCGGCAGCTTCGGGCGAGACATGGCCGATCGACAGGCCGGACGAGCCGCCGGAAAAGCGCCCGTCGGTGATGAGCGCACAGACCTTCCCCAGCCCCTTCGACTTCAAATAGCTGGTCGGATAGAGCATTTCCTGCATGCCCGGACCGCCCTTTGGCCCCTCATAGCGGACGATGACGATGTCGCCGGGCTTCACCTCATTGCCAAGGATGCCCGCCACCGCCGCGTCCTGGCTTTCATAGACGCGCGCGGTGCCGCGAAAGACATGGATGCTTTCGTCCACGCCCGCCGTTTTCACGATGCAGCCTTCCGGCGCAAGATTGCCGAACAGCACGGCCAGGCCGCCATCCTTGGAAAAGGGATGGTCGATCGAGCGGATGACGCCCTCTGCGCGGTCGGTGTCCAACTCCTCCCAGCGCGCCGACTGGCTGAAGGCGACCTGCGTCGGTACGCCGCCGGGCGCCGCGCGATAGAAGGTGCGCACGTCTTCGCTGTTGGTGCGGGTGATGTCCCACCGCGCAAGCGCATCGCGTAGCGTGGCGCTGTGGACCGTCGGGAGCGACGGATCGACAAGTCCCGCGCGCTCCAGTTCGCCCAAAATCGCCATGATGCCGCCGGCGCGGTGGACATCCTCCATATGCACGTCGTTCTTCGCAGGCGCGACCTTGCACAGGCATGGAACGCGGCGCGAAAGCCGGTCGATGTCCGCCATGGTGAAATCGACGCCACCTTCATAAGCCGCGGCGAGCAGGTGCAGCACCGTGTTGGTGGACCCGCCCATCGCGATGTCCAGGCTCATGGCGTTTTCGAATGCCGCGAAATTGGCGATCGACCGGGGCAGGACGCTGGCATCGTCCTGCTCATAATAGCGCTTGGTAATGTCGACGATCAGATGGCCAGCCTCACGGAACAGGCGCTCACGATCGGCATGGGTGGCGAGCACGGAGCCGTTGCCGGGCAGCGACAGGCCCAGCGCTTCGGTCAGGCAGTTCATCGAATTGGCGGTGAACATGCCCGAGCACGATCCGCAGGTCGGGCAGGCGGACCGTTCGATCGTCTGCACTTCCTCGTCGGTGTAGCTGTCGTCCGCGGCGACGACCATGGCATCCACCAGGTCGAGCGCGACTTTCTTACCGCGCACGTTCGCCTTGCCCGCTTCCATCGGGCCGCCGGACACGAAGACCACGGGGATGTTGAGGCGCATCGCCGCCATCAACATGCCCGGCGTGATCTTGTCGCAGTTGGAGATGCACACGATGGCGTCGGCGCAGTGCGCGTTGACCATATATTCGACGCTGTCGGCGATCAGGTCGCGGCTTGGCAGCGAATAGAGCATGCCGCCATGGCCCATGGCGATGCCGTCATCGACCGCGATCGTGTTGAATTCCTTCGCGACGCCGCCCGCCGCCTCGATCTCGCGCGCGACCAGTTGGCCCAGATCCTTCAAATGGACGTGGCCGGGCACGAACTGGGTGAAGCTGTTGGCGATGGCGATGATCGGCTTGCCGAAATCCTCGTCCTTCATGCCCGTCGCGCGCCAGAGGCCCCTGGCACCCGCCATGTTGCGGCCGTGGGTGGTTGTGCGGGAACGGTAGGCAGGCATTGTGAACGGTCCTTGACGAGGTGGAAAGCGGCCCCTCTACAGCCAAGCGGCCTTGGGTGAAACATATTATTCCTGCCGCGAGGCCTATTTTCCCTTTCGTGCTTCGTGGGGCATCACCGCATTCCTTTTGTTACGTGAGCGGTCTGATGTGCCAGCGCGGGACGTGGGCCTGCAACAGGCCTGACATCCGCTGCGATCATGGTTAAGAAAGGGTTATGCCAAACTTTCGGCGATCCCTGCTTCGCTATGCGCCCGTCCTGCTGGCCACCGCCGCGACAA
This sequence comes from Sphingobium olei, assembly GCF_042678845.1. Classification (NCBI taxonomy): domain Bacteria; kingdom Pseudomonadati; phylum Pseudomonadota; class Alphaproteobacteria; order Sphingomonadales; family Sphingobiaceae; genus Sphingobium; species Sphingobium olei. The sequence goes on from NZ_JBHTLS010000135.1 coordinate 305,547, forward strand.
CGAATGCCTCCGGGCCGGCAGTGGCTCAGGGCGCGGATGATGGCCTGTCGCCGGGCACCTATCGCTGGATGGCGGAAGGGCCGTTTCAGGGGCCGATATATCTCATCATCAGCATCGAGAAGCAGCGAGTCCATGTCTATGATGGAGACCGGTTGATCGGCATTGCGCGGGTATCGACTGGGACGAAGGGGCATCGGACTCCGACCGGCGAATTTCCGGTCCTCCAGAAACGCCAATGGCATCGATCCAATCTCTACAGCAATGCGCCGATGCCCTTCATGCAGCGGCTGACATGGGACGGGATCGCGCTTCATGCCGGGCATGATCCGGGCTATCCGGCCAGCCATGGGTGCATCCGCCTGCCCTATGCCTTTGCGCGTCAGCTTTTCGCCCTGACGACGATCGGCACGCCGGTCGCGGTGACGCAGGATCGCCTTACGCCGGCGCTCAAGCTGGATGCGCTGGTGGCGGGCGATCCAGCCAGTGCGGTCGTGACCTTCGGAACGGCGGTTCAAGCGGAGAAGGTGGCTGTGACGGAGCCATCCCGCCAGGCCGATGTGCCGATGCTGGAGGTCGATCCATCGATATTCGGCATGGGCCTCAGGCGTCGCTGACGAACGTCGCGCCCGAACACTCGGGACAGCTTCGGGCGGCTGGCTAGGATGCCGGCCGCCCGTCCGTGGCCCGCTCAGAAGTTCAGGCTGCCTGTGCGGCTTCTTCCACCGCCGGCAGGCGGATGAGGTAATCGAAAGCGGAAAGCGCCGCCGTCGATCCCGCGCCCATCGCGATGACGATCTGCTTGTAGGGCACGGTCGTGCAGTCCCCCGCAGCGAAGATGCCGGGCTGGCTGGTTTCGCCGCGCGCGTCGATCTCGATCTCGCCGCGCGGGGACAGGGCGATCGCGTCCTTCAACCATTCGGTGTTGGGGACGAGGCCGATCTGGACGAAGATGCCTTCCAGTTCGACGTCATGCTCGGTGCCGTGGTTGCGGTCCTTGTAGGACAGGCCGGTCACCTTCTCGCCATTGCCGTCGACCTTGGTCGTCAGAGCGGAAGTGATGATCTTCACGTTGGGCAGGCTGGCGAGCTTGCGCTGGAGCACGGCATCGGCGCGCAGCTGGCTGTCATATTCGATCAGCGTCACATGGGCGACGATGCCGGCGAGGTCGATCGCGGCCTCGACGCCGCTGTTGCCGCCGCCGATCACCGCGACGCGCTTGCCTTTGAACAGCGGGCCGTCGCAGTGCGGGCAGTAGGCCACGCCCTTGTTCTTATACTCGTCCTCGCCGGGAACGCCCATCTGCCGCCAGCGCGCGCCGGTGGAGAGGATGACGGTGCGGCCCTTGAGCGACGCGCCGTTTTCCAGCACGATTTCATGATAGCCGCCTTCGGTCCTGGCCGGAATCAGCTTCGCGGCCTTCTGAAGATTCATGATCTCGACGTCATAATCCTTGACGTGCGCCTCCAGCGCGGAGGCGAGTTTCGGGCCTTCGGTGCGGCTCACCGAGATGAAATTCTCGATGTCCATCGTGTCGAGCACCTGCCCGCCGAAGCGCTCTGCGGCAACGCCGGTGCGGATGCCCTTGCGCGCCGCGTAGATGGCAGCCGCCGCGCCGGCGGGGCCGCCACCGACCACCAGCACCTCGAACGGATCCTGCGCCTTGATCTTTTCGGCAGCGCGCGCTGCTGCACCACTGTCGATCTTGGCGACGATCTGCTCCAGCTCCATGCGGCCGCTGGCGAAGGGCTCGCCGTTCAGGAAGACGGTGGGCACCGCCATGACCTTGCGCGCGTCCACTTCCTCCTTGAACAGCGCGCCGTCGATGGCGACGTGGCTGATACGAGGGTTGAGCACGCTCATGAGGTTCAGCGCCTGCACGACATCCGGGCAGTTCTGGCAGGACAGCGAGAAGTAGGTCTCGAACGCATAGTCGCCGTCCAGGTCTTTGATCTGCTGGATCAAGTCCTGCGCCGCCTTCGACGGGTGGCCGCCCACCTGTAGGAGCGCGAGCACCAGAGAGGTGAATTCATGTCCCATCGGCAGGCCGGCGAAGGTGACGCCGATGTCGGTGCCCGCGCGGCGGATCATGAAGCTCGGCTTGCGCGCGGCGCTGCCTTCTACCACGCTCACCTTGTCGGACAGCTCGGCAATCTCGCCCAGCAATTCTTTGAGCTCGCGCGATTTCGCGCTGTCGTCCAGCGACGCCACCAGCTCGATGGGCTGCGTGATGTTCGCCATATAGGCCTTCAACTGGCCCTTGAGATTTGCGTCCAACATGATCGTAGCTCCGTTGATGGCGCGCCGGTCCGGGGCGCGCGGCTATCGCGGCGGCGGCGCGCAACGGCACCGTCCGGTCAAAGATAGCGATGATGATCGGGATAAAAAGCCCGCCGGGCCGGGGAGGTGCCTCGACCCGGTCCGGCGGGTGCCTTTTCAGGTCTTTGCGTTAAATCTTGCCGACGAGGTCGAGCGAGGGGGCGAGGGTTTCCGCCCCTTCTTCCCACTTGGCGGGGCAGACTTCACCCGGGTGGCTGGTCCAGTATTGCAGCGCCTTGATCTTGCGCAGCAGCTCGGCGGCGTTGCGGCCCACGCCTTCGGGGGTGATTTCGACCAGCTGGATCACGCCTTCGGGATCAAGCACGAAGGTGCCGCGATCGGCAAGGCCGACGCCTTCACGCAGCACGCCGAACTGGTTGGAGATGTCGTGGTTCTGGTCGCCAAGCATGTAATAGTTGATCTTGCCGATGGCCGGCGAGGTGTCGTGCCAGGCCTTGTGGCAGAAGTGCGTGTCGGTCGACACCGAATAGACTTCCACGCCCATGCCCTGAAGCGTGGGATAGATGTCCGCCAGATCTTCCAGCTCGGTCGGGCAGACGAAGGTGAAGTCGGCCGGATAGAAGAAGAAGACGGCCCACTTGCCCTTCACATCGGCGTCGGTGACATCGACGAACTTGCCTTCCTTGTACGCGGTGGCCTTGAAGGGCTGAAGGGGAGTGTTGATGAGAGCCATGGGCTATCCAGTTCCTTGCTTGAGGGTTGCTGTTGCAATGCCGCATGTATGAATTCGGCAGGCCAATGGGAAATTGGTTTTATCGGACGGGAAGATCGATAAAAGCGATCACGACCGGGCCTATTGATCGACCGGTTTAGCGACATGCGGCATAAGCGTTGGTGGTTCAATCCGCCTTTGGCGGGCGACCGCGCCGCGGCATCGCCGGGTCCGCTAGCGCCACCCCCCGCCGGGCCAGGGCTTCCCGCAGGAGCAATTCGACCTGTGCGTTCACGCTTCGCAATTCTGCTGCGGCGCACCGTTCCAGCGCGAGATAGAGCGCCGGGTCGAGTCGCAACGGGAAGGCCTTGCGCGCGGAGGGAACGTCCTTCGGCACCACCGACCTATTGATAGAGGGTGCCGGTGTTGACCACGGGCTGGGTGTCGCGCTCGCCGCAGAGCACCACCATCAGGTTGCTGACCATGGCGGCGCGGCGTTCATCGTCCAGTTCCACGACATTCTTGGCGGACAGTTGCTCCAGCGCGAGTTCGACCATGAATACGGCCCCCTCTACCAACCGGGTGCGGGCGGCGATCACGGCTTCGGCCTGCTGCCGTCGCAGCATCGCCTGCGCGATTTCCGGCGCGTAGGCGAGGTGGGTGAGCCGGCATTCGTCGATGCTGACCCCGGCGATGGCGATGCGGTCCTGCAATTCCGCTTGCAACTCGTCCGCGACATGCGCGCCGTCGCCGCGCAGCGTCTTTTCCTCATGGTCGAAATCGTCATAGGGGTAACGCGACCCGATCGCCCGGACGGCGCTTTCGATCTGGATTTCGACAAAGGATTTGTAGTCGTCCACGTCGAACAGCGCCTGCGCGGTGTCGGTCACGCGCCAGACCACGTTGGACGCGATTTCCACGGGATTGCCGCGCTTGTCGTTGATCTTGAGCTTTTCAGAGGTCACGTTGTGGACGCGGACGCTGACCTTCTGGCGGCTGAGCCAAGGGAGAACCCAGCGTAGTCCGGCAGTGCGGTCCGTGCCCTTGTAGTCGCCGAACAGCAGGATCGCGGCGGCCTGGTTCGGCTGGATCAGGTAGAAGCCGGGCACCGTAAAAATGAACAGCGAAATAGACAGCAAAAGGAGGATCGCGCCGAGCGCGTCGCTGCCTTCCGAACCGATCAGGCCGAACCCTGCAATCGCGCCGATGATGCAGAGCGCAAGCAGCAAAAGCATGATATAGCCACTGGCGGTCGAGGCCGGCTTTTCGCGGGTAGCCTGAAGCAGGGTCATGACGTGATCCTCGTATTGATTATGATATCATAATTATATCATTTTATTTGCCCGATCAAGCAGGCCGCGCCGCCGCCATTGGCGCTTCATCGCGCGGTCCGGCGCAGCTAGGGATCCGGTCAAAGGAGCCCACCCAATGCCGCACATGCCCGCCATTACCGCCGAAGATGTCCTGGACGCCGCCCGGATGATCGCGCCCGCCGCCGTGCGGACGCCGTTGCTGGAAAATGCGGTGCTCAACGAACGCTGCGGTCGCCGCGTGTTCATTAAGTTCGAGGGTGCGCAGCGCACGGGATCGTTCAAGTTCCGTGGGGCTTACAACCGGCTTGTTCGGCTCGATGCCAAGGAGCGGCGGGCTGGCGTCGTCGCCTGGTCTTCGGGCAACCATGCGCAGGGGGTGGCGGCAGCAGCGAAGATGCTCGACATGCCCGCGATCATCGTGATGCCGGCCGATGCACCTGCGATCAAGCTGGCCAACACGCGCGCGTTGGGCGCGCAGGTCATCACCTATGATCGTCATATGGAAAACCGGGAGGAGATCGCCACCGCCCTGGCGCAGGCGCGCGGCGCGACCTTGGTGCCGTCCTTCGACGATCCGTACATCATTGCCGGGCAGGGCACGGCGGGGCTGGAGATAGTGGAACAGGCCGCGGAGGCCGGCGTGGAGGTGGGCCAGATACTGGTCTGTTGCGGCGGCGGAGGGTTGACGGCCGGCATCGCCACCGCCGTCAAGGCGCGCGCGCCCGACACCCGCATCTATACGGTCGAACCCGCAGGCTTCGACGATACGGCCCGGTCGCTGCTGAGCGGCGAGCGAGAAAGCGTGCGACCTGATGCGCGCACCATTTGCGACGCGCTGATGTCGCCCAGCCCCGGCGCGTTGACCTTCCCGATCAACCGGGCGCTGGTGTCGGGCGGGCTGGTGGTCGATGACGACCAGGTGCGCGACGCGATGCGGTTCGCCTTTTCCACGCTGAAGCTGGTGGTGGAGCCGGGCGGCGCGGTCGCGCTGGCGGCGATGCTGGCGGGCCTCGCGCCGCAGGACGAAGGCGCAAGCGCCATCGTGATGTCCGGCAGCAATGTCGACGGCGCGGATTATGCCGCGATCGTGGGCGGCGCGTGACGGATCAATGATCGGTGGGATCGCCGCCGCGCGGTCGCTTCACCTTCTTGAGCTGACGCAGCCCGGCCCAGACCGCCACGACGATGGCCGGTATCAGGGCCAGGTCGATCCAGCTGGGGAGGTGCGCGCCCTGCGCCTCCAGCGCTTCCTTCAGATAATGCCACAGGCCCAGCGCATAATAGCTGATCGCAACGACCGACAGCCCTTCGACCGTGTGCTGGAGGCGCAGTTGCAGGCCGGTGCGCCGGTCCATCGATGCCAGAAGATCGCGGTTGCGCCGGGCCAGCGCGGTATCGACGCGGGTACGCAGCATCGCGCTGGTCCAGGCCGTCCGCTGCGACAAATCCTCCAGCCGCCGGTTGAATGCATCGCAGGTCCGCATGGCAGGCAGCAGCCGCCGTTCGGTGAAATCGTCGAGCGAGCGATAGCCGCGCACCGGCGCGACATCGAGCCGGCGGATGCGATCGAGGCATAGTTCCGCATAGGCGCGGGTCGCGCTCATCCGGTAACGGGTTTGCGCCACGATCTGCGCCAGTTTGGCGCTGAGCGCGGAGAGTTGCTCCAGCACCGCGTCGGCGTCCGCGCTGGGCTGCGCCACCTGCGCCGTGACATCCGTGAGCCGCCGTTCCAGCGCGGCGACAACGGGCGTCGCCCGCTGCGCTTCGGGCAGGCCCAGCAGCGCTATCTTGCGGTAGTTGCCGAGTTCCTGAAGCCGCTGGACCAGCAGGGCGGGCTCGGCCCCCTCCAGCCCCCGATCATGGATGAGCAGGCGGCCGAAGCCGCTGTCGTGCAGGCGGAAGTCGCTCCATATCCGGGCGCGGCCCTGCGCTACGTCGGAGATGATGAGATCGTCGGATGAGAAGTGCGCGACGACGGTTGCGCGGTCGGGTTCGTTGCCCACCAGCGCGATCTGGGTCGACCGGATGATGCGACCGGGCAAATGGTCCATCCAAGGCGCGATCGCGTGGAAAGGTGCGAGGTCGAAGGGCGGTCCATCGGTCGCGGCGATGAAGCTGTAGGTGATGAATTCGCTGTGCCGTTCCCATGAAAAGCCGAGCGTGTCGAGCGGGCAGGCGAAGAAGCGATCCCCCTCGTGCGGGCGCTCCACTTCGGGCGGGAGCAGGCGGTCGAGCATGGCGATGCTGGCGCGGGCTTCCTCATCATCTACCATCAGCATGAACTGGACCGCGCGGGAAGGGGTGCGCAGGCGAGGCATCTTGCGCACATGCATCTCGCGCGAGAGCGAGGCGCGCAGAGGGTGGCTGAGGGCGTCCAGCTGGTAGAAGGGATGTGCTTCCCCGCGATCCGTTTCGCCCATCTGCCATCCCCCCTAACGTCCTTCTATGTCCACCAGTCCGACATAAAGGGGCCGGAAGTCAAATGCGTTTGGCGATGGCGCCCGCTGCCCACCCCATGCCGACCGCAAGCGCAATGGCCGCGAGGCCGTAGAGGAAGGACCAATGCTCCGCCGCGCTGGCCATGAACTGCTCGAAGCCCGACTTGCGGACGGTGATGTCGCGCACCGCGGCCGCGACGACGCGGCCGTTCTGCACCAGGAACGTCTCGGCGGTATAATCGCCCACGATCACGCGCGCCGACAGAGGCAATCGGGCACGGTACAGCACGCCATCGCTGATCTCGACTGTGCCGGGGCGCTCGACGAACAGGCCCGACCGTTCACGCAGGGCGACGAGGCCGCTTTCGAAGCGGCTGAGTTCAGCGCTGTCGTTGAGCGAAGAGGGGGAGAGTTGCAGCTTGTCCACGCCCAGTTCGTAAATGGCGGCGGTGCGTTCGTCGACGATCCGGTCGATCGGTCGCGACGATGCCATGGCGTAGAAGCTGGGCGCGGAGCGGAAGCGTGCGGTGTCGGCATTGACCCAGATGCCGGCAACCTTCTGTTTTTCGCGCATGACGATGGATTGTTCCGGCCCCTTCAGCACCACGACGATGTCGGCCGGCTTTTCGGGGCGACGGCCATCGGGATAGACGATGGCACCGAACAGCAGCAGGTCCGCGCCGGTGAAGCTGTACTGGATCTCCACGTCGCGCTGCGACACGTCGGGCACCAGTTCGGGTGCCTCCGCTCCGCCCAACGGCAGGGCGCTGACCGCAAGCAGCAGGGCGGCGGCCTTGCGCATCAGCCCAGCTCTATCGTGTAGATGGCGTCCGGTCGCCAGCCCAGCCCCAGCGCCATGCGCGCTGCGACCAGCAGCACGATGGCGGCGAGCAGGATGCGCAGATATTCCGGCCGGATCGTCATGGAAAGGCGCGTGCCGACCTGCGCGCCGGTGACGCTGCCCACCAGCAGCAGCATGGCGAGCACGAGATCGACGGCCTTGGTCGTCATCGCGTGCATCATCGTGGTCGCCATCGTGACGAACAGGATCTGGAACAGCGATGTGCCGACAACGGACTGGGTCGTCATGCCGAGCAGGTAGAGCATCGCCGGCACGAGGATGAAGCCGCCGCCCACGCCCAGCAACATGGTGAGGATGCCGGTCGCCACGCCCAGCAGCAGGGGAGCAAGGGGGGAAATATAAAGGCCCGAGCGATAGAAGCGCCAGCGCATGGGCAGCGCGGCGACGAGCGGATGGTGGCGGCGCTTGCGGGCGGGCGCGCGCCGGCCGGTCTTGAGGGCGATGAGCGCCTGGATCGATTCCTTGGCCATCAGCCCGCCGATGCCCCCCAGCATCAGGACGTAGAGGATGCCGATCACCGTATCGATCTGCCCCAGATGCTGGAGCAGCCGGAAGATCAGAACGCCTAGCCCCGCGCCCACGACCCCGCCGGAAATGAGGACTCCGCCCATGCGGAAGTCGACCGTGCCACGCGATATGTGGGTGACGACGCCCGAAACGCTGGCGCCCGTCACCTGGCTGGCGGCCGAGGCAGCGGCGACGGTCGGCGGGATGCCGTAGAAGATGAGGAGCGGCGTCGTGAGGAAACCGCCGCCCACGCCGAACATGCCCGACAACAGCCCTACGACTCCGCCCAGCGCGACGATGACGAGCGCGTTCACCGAAAGGTTGGCGATGGGCAGATAGAGATCCATGCTGGCCTTCGGTTAACCCCAAAGACGCCCGGCATAAAGGCGAAAGCCTCGCGGGATCAAAAATCCGCGCCGAGCGTCAGGGCAAGCCCGGACGCCGGGCGGGCGTTGCCGGCGATGCGCTGACGCCATTCGAGCGACAGGCGGGCGTTGGCGTTGGGGAGGGGCAGGCGCAGCTGGAGTTCGGGACTGGCGTCGAGGCGGCTGACGCCCGGTTGTGCGCCGCCCGAAAGCGCCGCGCCGACGCGGACAGGCGCACCCTGCACCGGGGCAAGGAGCGACATCTTGCCGTCGATGAACAGGTCCGTATGGCGAAAACCGACGACGCCGGCCTGCGCATAGCCTTCCGCCTCCAGCCCCTTTGCGATCGGCGTGGGGCCAAAGCCGCCGACGGCCGTGATCGCATTGGCGTCGCGCGCTCCGGTGCCAAGCGCGATGCGGCGTTCGGCGGCGATGGTGACGGGGATGGCGCGTACAGGCTGGAAGGCGACGCCCGCTGCCGCTTCGGGCGCGGCCGGTCGCTGGAGCGCGCCGGTGAGGCGGCCATAGGCGGTCAGACGCGACGATCCCCGGTCGGACAGCAGATAGTCGACGCGGATGCCGGCCTGCGATCCGCCGAGGCGGCCGACCGACGCGGCGTCCGGTGGTTGACCGCTGCCGTCGCGCCAAAGCACCCAACTGCTGGCCCGCCACCGGTGCTGCGCCGGCGCGGAGGACAGGCTGGGGGGCGGCGAAGCCGTGACGGGAAATGCGGCGATGTCGAGGTCGCCCGTCCCATAATGGCGATTGGCGAAACCGTCCGAAAAATGGATGAACTGCAGGAGGTCGATCCTGGCGTCAGGCTCGTGCCCGGATTCGAACTGCCGAGGCGTGGCCGGGCGGTTGAATGAAGGCCCAGGGGCCGATGCGGGGGCTGGCGGAAGCAGCGCTGCGGTAGGGACGTGCGCAAGGGTGATGCTGTGCGCGCGTGCGCGCGGCGCCCAGGCCGCAGGAGCAGGGGAAGCGGCCGCAACCGGAGCGGGCGTGGGCCGGACAAGGAGCAGTTGCTCGCTTGCAACGCGCAATCCGACCCAGCCAAGCATCACGAGCAGAAGGAAGCGCAGGGGGCGGCTGTGGACGGCACCGGTCATGCGTCGGCCTGTATGTCGGGGAATCGGTGGCTGGTCTTGTCCCAGCGGAGCGGCTTGCCGAAGAGCGACCTGCCGTAGAGGAAAATGGCACGACGCGCGGCCAGGATAGCGATGTAATTGGCGATGACGGTGCGCGGGATTGCGCCCAGGCCCTGCCGCCAGCCATAGACCCGGCCGGTGAAGAGCGCGCGCATGACCATCCGCCATGTCATCAGCATGACGTTCGCGGTGAGCAGTCCTTCCATGAAAGGCGAGACGTGAAGCGGCGGAACCGGGATCAGCAGCCCGATCAACAGGATCGCGCCCCACAGGATGAAGGAGAGATAGGCGGCGCACAGGACCAGCGCCGCTACCGTCGCGCGCCGGTCGCGGATGCGCATCCACCATTCGGCGGGGCCGCCGCGCCAGCCCAGCCGGTCCCATCCCGCGAGCGATATGCCGACCATCCAGCGCGCCTTCTGCCGCACGGCTTCGTGCAGCGTGTCGGGGAAGAATTCGCGGGTTGCGACGAGTCCGCCGCGCCCGTCGCCCATCCGCACGAACACGCCGCGTCCACCCATGTCGCTGATCCGCAGACCCACCTCATAATCTTCGGTGAGCGAGGAGGGATCGAACGGGCCGCCGTGACGGGCGTCTACCAGCTGCCCCAATATCCCACGTTCGAAGGCGCAGGCGACCCCGGCGGAGGGAATGGACGCGCCAAGCGCCTCCCGCACGGTGAGTAGCCGCCCGTGCGACTCGGCAAATTCGTCACAATAATGATCGGCGATCGCCCGGTTGAACCAGCCGCCGCGGCCGGGAAGGGGCAGGACCGGCAATTGGACGAGCGCGAAGCGGTCGATCATGAAGTCGAACAGGCGGATCTCATCGGCATGGACGACATCTTCGGCGTCGTGGAGGAGCACCGCCTTGAACGCGACGCCCTCCCGCGCCTCGCACGCGGCCATCGCCCGCCAGAGCGTGTTGAGGCAGTCGGCCTTGGTCGTGGGGCCGGGGCGGGGATTGACCGCGACGACGATGCGCGGTTCCCCTTCCGCCACGGAGGCGAGTGCCGTGATAGTGTCCGGATCGTTGGGATAGACGCCGACAAAGATGCGGTAGCGCGCGTCCTGCCATTGGCTGAGTGCGTGGCGCAGCATCGGCGCGATCACATCGGCCTCGCGCCAGGCGGGGATGAAGACGGCGATGGTTCCGGGTTCGATCGAGGCCGGGAGGGTGGCGGTGGTCATGCGCGGGTGGCGCGCATAAATAGCCAGGTCGCGCCAATATTTCCGCGCAAGGAAAAGCAGGTCCATGAGCAGATCGTCGATGCCGCCGATCCACAGGCCGACCATGGCGAAAAGCAGCAGTTCGCTGTGAATTGCCTGCAGTCCGGCCGCCACCGCATCGCCCAAGCCGAACGCCCCCAGCTTTTTCCCTGCAGATCATGGCACTTACGCAGAGCGGCTCCAAGCCTTTTGGGTGATTTGTTGAAACGCGCTCCCGAAGCCTGAGCAAGCAAGGCTTCTCCGGCGACCGGACGAGGCTGCGGCAGGGCGGCTCGTGGCCTGGCCGAGCCGATGACGGTCGCCAGAGCGGTGCCGGCATGCTATAGAGTCGTTCGACGATCCGCATTTCGTGGCCGCTTATACGGGCTCCGACAGCCGGTATCGTCCCATCGACCAGACTTCCAGACGCAAAGAGGAGGAGGGCGAGACATGGAGACGGATGTCAATTATCTGCTGCATCGGCAGCAAATGGCGCTCATCCGCGCGCAGGGCAGCCAATCGGAACAAGGCAAGGCCGCCTATGAAGGGCTGGCGCGCGGCTATGCGAGCCGGATCAATGCCTACAGGCAGGCGAACCAGCGGATGATCCTGCCCTCCCACTGACAGCGCGGTCGCCCGGCGGAAGGAGAGTCGCCGTTCTTGCGCCACCCGGTCGGGAGCGCCAGAACGCACGGCATGAAATATGGTCTTCCCACAATATTGTTGAGCCTTGCTGGTCTCGGCCTGTCCGGTTGCGCATCCCTGTCGCCCGAGTCGCGGGTCAGGGCGGGGCTGATGGAAGCCGGGCTGTCCGAGCGAACGGCGTCCTGCATGGCAAAGCCGATGGCGAAAGACCTCAGCGTCATGCAGTTGCGTCGGCTCCAGTCGCTGGGCGGAATCCGCAAGTCGCATAGGAACGGCGTGAACAGCGCCGAACTGCTGCACAGGCTGCGCGCTTTGCAGGATCCAGAGATCATCGCGGTGACGGGGAGGGCCGCCATCACCTGCGCATTCTGACGTAATTTCGCTGTTTTCCGGCCAATTGCCGCCGCCGCGTTTTGCAATTTTGCAAAACGATTTTGCAAATCCCGCTGGTCTGTGGGGTTCACCTGTGCTTATCGGTCCGTCATCTGCTTCACCGCAAAAGGACGGGCCCGACCCATGAACATTCACGAATATCAGGCCAAGGAACTGCTGGCGAAATATGGCGCGCCGATCGCGGCGGGCTATGCCGCCTTCTCGGTCGACGAAGCCGTCGAAGCCGCAAAGAAGCTGCCCGGGCCGCTCTATGTCGTGAAGTCGCAGATCCATGCCGGCGGTCGCGGCAAGGGCAAGTTCAAGGAACTCGGCCCCGATGCGAAGGGCGGCGTCCGCCTCGCTTTCAACCTCGACGAGGTAAAGGCCCATGCGACCGACATGCTCGGCAACACGCTGGTGACGATCCAGACCGGCGAAGCGGGCAAGCAGGTCAACCGCCTCTACGTCACCGACGGCGCGGACATCGCGAAGGAATTCTACCTCGCGCTGCTGGTCGACCGCGCCACCAGCCGCATCGCCTTCGTCGTGTCGACCGAAGGCGGCATGGACATCGAGGAAGTCGCCCATTCGACCCCTGAAAAGATCCACAGCTTCTCGGTCGATCCGGCTTCGGGCTTCCAGCCGCACCATGGCCGCGCCGTGGCCGCCGCGCTGGGCCTGACGGGCGATCAGGCGAAACAGGCGGCCAAGGTCGCCTCCTCGCTCTATGCCGCATTCCTCGACACCGACGCCGAGCAGATCGAGGTCAATCCGCTGGCGCTGACCGAGCAGGGCAACCTGCTGGTGCTCGACGCCAAGGTCGGCTTCGACGGCAACGCCATGTTCCGCCACAAGGACATCGCCGAACTGCGCGACCTGACCGAGGAAGATGCGGCCGAAGTCGAAGCGTCGAAGTACGACCTCGCCTACATCAAGCTCGATGGCAACATCGGCTGCATGGTGAACGGCGCGGGCCTGGCCATGGCGACGATGGACATCATCAAGCTGAACGGCGAATTCCCCGCCAACTTCCTGGACGTGGGCGGCGGCGCCACCACCGAGAAGGTGACCGCGGCCTTCAAGATCATCCTGAAGGATCCGGCGGTGAAGGGCATCCTGGTCAACATCTTCGGCGGCATCATGAAATGCGACATCATCGCCAACGGCATCGTCGCCGCCGCCAAGGAAGTGAACCTGTCGGTCCCGCTGGTCGTCCGCCTGGAAGGCACCAACGTCCAGCAGGGTAAGGACATATTGGCCAATTCGGGTCTGCCCATCGTCCCGGCGGACGATTTGGGCGACGCGGCCAAGAAGATCGTGGCGGAAGTGAGGAAGGCAGCCTGAGGCACTTTCCCGCCTGACCGAATAATTTGAGGGTGCGGGTGGTCCGGGAACGGGCCGCCCGCGCCCGCGCTGGCATTGATAACGGAGGATGTTGCAATGAAGATCCTTGTGCCCGTGAAGCGGGTGATCGACTATAATGTGAAGCCGCGGGTGAAGGCGGACGGAACCGGCGTGGACCTTGCCAACGTCAAGATGAGCATGAACCCGTTCGACGAGATCGCGGTCGAGGAAGCCATTCGCCTGAAGGAAAAGGGCGCGGCGACCGAGGTCGTCGCCGTTTCCATCGGCGTCGCCAAGGCGCAGGAAACGCTGCGCACTGCTTTGGCCATGGGGGCGGACCGCGCCATCCTGATCCAGACGGATGACGAAGTCGAGCCGCTGGGCGTCGCCAAGCTGCTGGCCAAGGTGCAGGAAGAGGAAGGCGCTAGCCTCATCATCCTGGGCAAGCAGGCCATCGACGACGACAGCAACCAGACCGGCCAGATGCTGGCCGCGCTGCTGAACCTGCCGCAGGGCACCTTTGCGTCGAAGGTCGAGATCGAGGGCGACAAGGTCAACGTGACCCGCGAGGTCGATGGCGGGCTGGAAACGGTGAAGCTCTCCACCCCCGCGATCGTCACCACCGACCTGCGCCTGAACGAACCGCGCTATGCGTCGCTGCCCAACATCATGAAGGCCAAGAGCAAGCCGCTCGCGACCAAGACGCCCGCCGATTACGGCGTCGATATCGCGCCCCGCCTGACCACGCTGAAGGTCGAGGAGCCGGCCAAGCGCTCGGCCGGGATCAAGGTCGCCGATGTCGACGAACTGGTCGGCAAGCTGAAGGCCATGGGCGTCGCCGCCTGATTTTCCGAAGGGAAGAAGATAATGAAGACTCTGGTTTGGGTTGAACATGAAGGCGGCGCGGTCAAGGATGCGACGCTTTCCGCCGTCACCGCCGCTTCGAAGCTGGGCGAGGTGCATCTGCTGGTCGCCGGTCAGGGCGTGGACGGCGTCGCCGCCGAGGCCGCCAAGATCGCTGGCGTGGGCAAGGTCCATGTCGCTGACGACGCGGCGTTCGGCCACGCGCTTGCCGAGAATGTCGCGCCGCTGATCGTCGAACTGATGGCCGATCATGACGCATTCGTCGCGCCGGCCACCAGCAACGGCAAGAATATCGCGCCCCGCGTCGCTGCGCTGCTGGACGTCATGCAGTTGAGCGACATCCTGTCGGTCGAGAGCGAGGACACGTTCACGCGGCCCATCTATGCCGGCAACGCGATCGCGACCGTCCAGTCGAAGGACGCCAAGAAGGTCATCACCGTGCGCGGCACCGCGTTCGAGAAGGCGGCGCGCGAGGGCGGCAGCGGCACGGTGGAAGCAGTCGCCTCGACCGGGGACAAGGGCCTCAGCAGCTTCGTCGGCGCGGAGATCGCCAAGCTGGAGCGTCCCGAACTCACCAGCGCCAAGATCATCGTGTCGGGCGGCCGGGCATTGAAGGATGGCGAGACGTTCGAGCAGCTGATCTTCCCCTTGGCCGACAAGCTGGGTGCGGCGGTCGGCGCGAGCCGGGCCGCGGTGGACGCCGGCTATGTCCCCAACGACTATCAGGTCGGCCAGACCGGCAAGATCGTCGCGCCGGAAGTCTATGTCGCGGTCGGCATTTCCGGCGCGATCCAGCACCTTGCCGGCATGAAGGACAGCAAGACCATCATCGCCATCAACAAGGATGAGGACGCGCCGATCTTCCAGGTGGCGGACATCGGGCTGGTCGGCGATCTGTTCAAGGTCGTGCCGGAACTGACCGAAAAGCTGTAAGCCGCTTCACACCGGGTAGGAAAGAGGGCGCGGAGATCCGTCTCCGCGCCCTTTTTCTTGTCATTTTCAGCGGAAAGACGCGGTCCTGACACAGGAAACCGCCCGCCTGCTGCCGTGAGAGGGGGGACGCGGCAGCGGGCGGGCGGTGGCCGGCGGCAATGCGGGGGGGGATGCGCCGCCGGAGGGGAAGCTGTTGCTATCAGTGCGGCAGCGGCACGCTCGGCGCGGTATTGCTGCTGACGATCGGGCTGGTCGAGGTCGAGCCGCTGTCGGCGCGCTGCTCGTCCAGCTTTGTCTTCGCGTCGTTGTAGCGGCCGACCAAGTCGTTCTTGAACTCGGTCAGCTTGCCTTCGTCATACAGCTTCTTGCCCACATAGCCGGCGATCGCGCCGAAGATCAGGGTCCGGATCATTGCGTGTCTCCTTGAAAGGTTTGGAGGAATAACCGGCCGCGCGGCGAAGGGTTCCGGGGAATTCGACGCCGGCGGCGCACGGTTTGGCTCAGCGGCCGGGCGGGTCGTGGGGCGCGGGCATGGTGACGGGGCGCAGCCCTTCGCGATCCTCCGCCGCGACCGGGGCGGTGGGATCGGGCCGGTAATGATCGTCGGCGCGGCGCGTGCCGTCCGGGTGCGCGTCCGTCAGAAGATCGACGGGCGTGTGGCCTGGATCGTCCTGCGCCGAGAGGGCGTCGGGGAGCGGCGTGTCGGACTGTGCGGCGGGGCGGCGGGTGGCGTAGGTCCAGCCGAGCGCGGTGCCGGCGAGGAGGGCGAGGGTGCGGAGCATGGGGCTTCCTTTTCAGTTGCGGTAAATGGCGGGCGCTTCGACCGTGGGCATGGCCGCCGGTTCGATGCTGGTGGCGTGGCCGAGCTTGACCGGGGCGGGGGGCGGCCCCGGATCGGTGGGAAAGGTCTTGCCGGTGGTGCGGTCGAGCCGGCGGGCGGTGACGATGTCCAGCGCCAGCGCGCCGGCGACGAAGGCGATCGCGCCCCACACCGCCTTGCGCGCGGGGGCGCGGGTGGCGGCGAGGCCGAGCGCGGTCAGGTCCATCGCGTCGCCCGCCACCCGGTTCCACACCAGCGCGCTGTGGGCGGGCGCGGCGAGCAGGCCCGCGCCCGCCAGCAGCTCCCGCGCGCCGAACGCCTTGAGCGTCGCGCGGCCGCCGCGCGTGTCGCTGCCCAGCGCGCGGGCGATCCGCCGGGTCGCGCCCAGTTCGGCAAGGCCGATGGCGATCGAAAACAGACCAAGGCCGTAGCCCGTGGCTTCTGCAGTCATGGCTGCTCTCCCGTTCATGCCTGAGTGTCAGGTCGGGAACGGGGGCGGAGGGCGGGGGTTCCGGCGCTGTCGCTTACCTGCGTTAGGGCAGGGCGCGGTCAGTCGGCGGGCGCTTGGGGCGAGAGCGGCTTTGGTGGCGCGAAGAAGGCGTTGCGGGCGCGGATCGCGGCGATCTCATAGGGGAGGCGCGCGACGGCATCCTGCGCGTCGAGCGCCGCTTCCTCCTCCGGCGTCAGGTCGCGCTCGTAGAAATCGGGATCATAGGGTTCCTCGCTCTGGTCGCCGTCAAAGCCGGGCGGCGGCGGGAAGTCGGTACGCTGGCGGCCAAGGGCATCGTCATACCATACGCCGCGCAGCCGCCCGGCCGCTTCTTCCGGCGGCAATTCCATGAGGCGGACGGGCGGTTCGGGCGGAAGTTCACACCGTTCCTGACCGTCGGAAATCTGCGGGATATTGGCGGCCGAGGAGAGGAGGGCGACGCGCTGCGCGATGAAGAGCGCGACGCTGGCGGTGGTGGCGAAGGCGGGGTGGGCAGGGGCGGCGGTGGCTTGCGCGGAGGGAGTGGCTTCGGCTTGCGCTTCGGGCATGGCTTCAGGCGTTTTCGGGGCGGCGTCGGGCGGCGGGCAGAGCAGGTCGCAATAGGCGACGAAATCCTGCGCCACGATGCGGGCGAGCGCGGCGTCGGACCCTTCGGCCGGGCTGTCGGCCATGCGGTCCAGCCGCGAGAGCATCGACATGGCGAGCCGGTTGTCATGGCGGTGGCGGCGCATTTGCGTGCCGTCCTCGTCGCGGGTGACGACATCCTCCTGCCCCTCGATGGCGCGGGCGAGCAGCGTGTCGGCGAGCCGCGCGCGGGCGATGAGGATCGCCGCGTCCCACCCCAGGCGAAAGGCGGTGCCGTCGCGGCGCAGGCGCAAGGCATAGGCGGCGCGCTCGGAAATCTGCACCGCTTCGCAGGCGGCGCGGACGATGCCGGTGGCGGCGAGCGTTTCGACGAAGAGGCGTTGGCGCTGCGGGCTCCAGCCGTCGACGCGGACTTGGCTAGCCGGGACGGGGAGGGTGATGTCGTGGAAGGTCATGGCTGTGCGCTCCCGGATGGAAAGGGTTTGCCGGGAGGGTAAGGGAGCGGTGGGGATGTAGGACAGGGGGGTGCTGGCACGCCATTTATATGCGACGATCAGGACAAGGCCGCTTCAATAGCGCTTAGCTGAGCGATGCTAAATTCGAAGGCGTCAATATTTGCCACACACCGGCCTCCGCACTAATGTCATGAAGTGGTAAGCCAAGGGGGAATTGTGACAAAGAAAAAAATCCTATTTTTTGTATCTGCGATAATCGGCATAGTCCTTGTCTATGCTGTAGCATTTTCTATTCTTAAGAAAGCTGCGCCTGATTGGCCAACAAGGGGACAAATAGGAGATAGTCTAAATATAATAACGTCGTTATTTTCAATACTGGGTTTTCTCATTTTACTAAGCACGCTTCGCCTACAACTCAGAGAAATGAACCGTATGAAGAGGATTTCTGAACTGGAAACAGGAAAAATTTTGATCCAACACTATGAGCAAAAAAGGGAGGTTCTGGAGCAGGAACGGGAGCGGGCTGAAGGGCCCAGGCGTGCAAACTTGACTGTAGGGATTCGAGAAAATTCCAAAAAAATTGAAAGATTATATGAAATTATGGATAAGAATTATGATGCAATAGGGGACTTTTGACATGTATGGAAATATTCTCACAAATGTACAAATCGCAAAACTAAGGCAGAATTCAGCGATAAGTATTGATCCATATTCTAAATCCAATCTCAAAGAATCAGCTTATACTTTAAATCCTCTAGGAATTGAGAGGCTTTCCGATAACGGAAAATGGGGAAATATAATAGAATTGAATGAAAATAATGAAGAAATAATTCTACTTCCGGGAGAATACGTAAAGGTCGTTATTAAGCAAAGAATTATATTTCGGGAAAGAGGGCTTGTAGGAAACTTTATAATATCTTCAAGTAGTATCGAGTCGGGGCTTCTGGTTGTATGCGGCCAGATCGATTCGACCTACGGGAATGATGGTCAAGCCATAAAGTTCGGATTGAAAAATTTGCTTGATGTCAACAATTACATAAATCGCAAAACTCGATTGGCTCATATGCAAATCATCGATTATCGAGGAAGTTCTTTTGATCCAGTAAAGCTCTCAATGGAAGAAAAGAAAGTCTGGAAAGACCGGATAATAGATTGGGATATTTTCGGAGATGATGGACCGAACTACAGTTCTGCGGATGAAGTGTAAGGCCATAAAATAAATTGACTGGTATGTTTTTTTATATTATGGTATCTTAAATAACATTCTAGCGTTGTGGTCGATCAGTGGGTGCCGCGGTCGGCATGTCCAAGATCGTTAGCGACGGCTTCCCTATCCTTATACGGTCTCCGCGCGATCAAATGCCGAGGGCGCAGTCATTCTGCGGCCTCGGTCTTCGGCTGGGCCAAAAGGGGGGCGAGGTAGTGGCCGGTGAAGCTCCTCGGTTCCTTCACCACCTTCTCCGGCCCTTCGACTTCGTTCTCGACTACGCCCGAACTTCGCTCAGGACAGGTTCGTCCCCGGTTGTCATTCCCAACATCGGTCGGAGATAGTGGCCGGTGAAGCTCCGTGGGTTCTGGGCGACCTTTTCGGGGACGCCCGCCGCGACGACCTCGCCGCCTTTCACGCCGCCCTCCGGGCCCATGTCGATGATCCAGTCGGCGGTCTTGATGACATCCAGATTGTGTTCGATCACGACCACGCTGTTGCCCTGGTCGACCAGCGCGTGGAGGACTTCGAGGAGTTTGCGGACGTCTTCGAAATGCAGGCCGGTGGTGGGTTCGTCCAATATGTAGAGGGTGTTGCCGGTGGCCCGGCGGGAGAGTTCCTTGGCGAGCTTCACGCGCTGGGCCTCGCCGCCCGAGAGGGTCGTCGCCTGCTGGCCGACCTTGACGTAACCCAGGCCCACTTCGGCGAGCATCGCCATCTTGTCGCGGATGGGGGGGACGGCCTTGAAGAATTCGACCGCATCCTCGACCGTCATGTCGAGCACGTCGGCGATGGACCGCCCCTTGAACTTCACCTCCAGCGTCTCGCGATTGTAGCGCGCGCCGTGGCACACGTCGCAGGTGACGTAGACGTCGGGGAGGAAGTGCATCTCGATCTTGAGCACGCCGTCGCCCTGGCAGGCTTCGCAGCGGCCGCCCTTGACGTTGAAGCTGAAGCGGCCGGGCTTGTAGCCGCGCGCCTGGGCTTCGGGGAGGCCGGCGAACCAGTCGCGGATGTTGGTGAAGGCGCCGGTATAGGTGGCGGGGTTGGAGCGCGGGGTGCGGCCGATGGGCGACTGGTCGATGTCGATCACCTTGTCGCAATGGTCTAGGCCCGTCACCTTGTCATGCGCGCCCGCGAGGATGCGCGCGCCGTTGAGGGCGCGGGCGGAGGCGGCGTAGAGCGTGTCGATGGTGAAGCTGGACTTGCCCGATCCCGATACGCCGGTGATGCAGGTGAAGGTGCCGAGCGGGATCGACGCGGTGACGCCGCGGAGGTTGTTGGCGCGGGCGTTGTGGACGGTGAGCTTCTTGCCGGTGCCCTTGCGGCGCTTTGCGGGGACTTCGATGCGGCGGGTGCCGTTGAGGTAATCGGCGGTCAGGCTGTCCTTGTGGGCCAGGATTTCGGGCAGGGTGCCCTGCGCAACGATCTGCCCGCCATGGACGCCCGCGCCCGGCCCCATGTCGACGATATAGTCGGCGTGGCGGATCGCATCCTCGTCATGCTCGACGACGATGACGCTGTTGCCGAGGTCGCGCAGGCGTTTGAGGGTCACGAGCAGGCGGTCATTGTCGCGCTGGTGCAGGCCGATGCTGGGTTCGTCGAGGACGTAGAGGACGCCGCTGAGGCCGCTGCCGATCTGCGAGGCGAGGCGGATGCGCTGGGACTCGCCGCCCGACAGGGTGCCGCTGGTGCGGTCGAGGTTCAGATAGTCGAGGCCGACATTGTTGAGGAAGCCGAGGCGCTCGACGATTTCCTTGAGGATGGCGCGGGCGATCTGGTTCTGCTGGTCGTTGAGTTGCGCGGGGAGGGTGGAGAAGAAGCCCAATGCGTCCACCACCGAGCGGCGGGTGGAGATGGAGATGTCCTCTCCCGCGATCCTGACCGCGAGCGCTTCGGGCTTGAGGCGCGCGCCGTGGCAGGTTTCGCAGGGCTGGGCGCGTTGGTATTTGGACAGTTCCTCGCGCATCCAGGCGCTGTCGGTTTGGAGCATACGGCGGTTGAGGTTGCCGATGACGCCCTCGAACGCTTTCTTCACCTCATAGCTTTTGCGGCCGTCCTGAAAGCGGAGCGTGACCGGCTTGCCGCCGGTGCCGTGGAGGATGATGAGCTGCACCTCGCCGGGGAGGTCGGCCCAGGGGGTGTCGAGGCTGAAGCCGAACTCCTTCGCCAGGGAGCCGAGCACCTGCATATAATAGGGGCTGGGCGGGTTGGATTTCGCCCAGGGGACGATCGCGCCCTTCTTCAGGGAGAGGGCTTCGTTGGGGACGACCAGTTCGGGGTCGAACTCCTGCCGCTCGCCCAGGCCGTCGCAGGCGGGGCAGGCGCCCTGGGGGGCGTTGAAGGAGAAGAGGCGCGGCTCGATCTCCGGAATGGTGAAGCCGCTGACCGGGCAGGCGAATTTTTCGGAGAAGACGATGCGGTTGGCGGGGATGGAGGCGCCTTTCATCTTCTTGTCGGATTGCGTCTCGTCCTCGCGACCGGGGACCACGCCATCCGCCAGATCGACATAGGCGAGGCCGTCCGCCAGCTTCAGCGCCTGTTCGAAACTGTCGGCGAGGCGCGTGCCCATGTCAGAGTCTACGGCGAGGCGGTCGACGACGACTTCGATGTCGTGCTTGTACTTCTTGTCGAGCGCGGGCGCGTCCTCGATTCCGTACATCTCGCCGTCGATGCGCACGCGGGTGTAGCCCGCCTTCTGCCATTCCAGCAGCTCCTTGCGATATTCGCCCTTGCGGCCGCGCACGACGGGGGCGAGCAGATAGAAGCGGGTGCCTTCCGGCAGGGCCATCACGCGATCGACCATCTGGCTGACGGTCTGCGCGCTGATGGGGAGGCCGGTGGCGGGCGAATAGGGAATGCCGACGCGCGCCCAGAGCAGGCGCATATAGTCGTAGATTTCGGTGACGGTCGCGACGGTCGAGCGGGGATTGCGGCTGGTCGTCTTCTGCTCGATGCTGATCGCCGGGCTGAGGCCCTCGATATGTTCGACATCGGGCTTCTGCATCATCTCCAGAAACTGGCGCGCATAGGCGGACAGCGACTCCACATAGCGGCGCTGCCCCTCCGCATAGATGGTGTCGAAGGCGAGGGAGGATTTGCCCGATCCCGACAGGCCGGTGATGACGACGAGGGAGTCGCGGGGCAGATCGACGTCCACGCCCTTGAGATTATGCTCGCGCGCGCCGCGGACGCTTATGTGGGTCAGCATTCGCTACAGCTCTGCTTCTGAATATGGGTAAGGCTCATGGGGCGATGTTCTATCTTCGTTCCTGACGGGGGTCTAGGGCGAAGATAGGGAGTAGGGTCGCGAAGGAAAAGGAGGCATCCGACGCGCGATTGTGCGGTCCCGGCGCAGGTCGTGGTCCGGTTTCAGGCTCCGGACTGGACCCTTGATGGGAGTCACGCGCCTCCCATCAACTTCGCTGGCGGACAGGCATTATAGGTTCGTATCCGTCCATCTGCCTATAACTGGATCATTATGGAGGATGATCGACAATAGAGTTGAGAAGATGTCGAACCTGCGTAATATTCATGGCGGGGGGTCCGGGGGACCATTATGAACAGGGGAAGAGTAGGGGCCGTCACAGCCCTGTGTTTTGTCGTGAGTGCCTGCGGTGAGCAGACGGGGCGGCCGGCCTTTCTATCGGACCGCGGCGTGAGCAAGGAAGTCGTCGATGCCAAGGGCGACGAGCCTACGGGTGACGGGCTACTCTATCAGTTCAAGCTCGCGGCGGCTGCCGCCAAGCCGACCGTCGCCAGCGGCCAATTGAGCGTGCCCGATACCGCGCGACAGCGCGCGTTCATGGAAGCGGGCTTCGCGCTGATCCTGGCGCGGTGCAACGGCTATATCCTCGCCAAGGCCGACCGGCAGCGCGGCGTCAACGTGACGCGAGACGCGTTCGCCCCGATCACGGCGCTGGCGACGGGCATCGTGGCGCTGGTGAGCAGCGGCGAAAGCGTGGACAGCGACGTACTGACGGCGCTGTCGCTGGGCACCACCGCCGCCAGCGCGGGCTTCCGCATATACGAGCAGCGGTTTCTGTTCGGCGCGGAGAATGTCAATTCGGTGCGGCGGCTGGTCCTGAAGGCTCTGACCGACAATGCCGACGAAGCGCTGCGCAAGACCGACGAAGTGGCGAAGCAGATCGCAGCGGAGAAGGCGCGGGGCGGCGCGCAGCAAAACCGGGAGGCGCTGAGCTATTCCCAGGCAGTGATATACCTGATCAACAACCAGTCCATCTGCTCGCCCGGCCATATATTGGAACTGGTGAACGGTGCGATCAGCGCGGGCAAGATCGAGTCGATCAGCTCGACGGACAGCAAGCCCGCTGCCCCGGCGAAACCGGAGGATGGCGGACAGGCGGCCGCCGGTGGCGGGGGCGCTGGAGCCGGCGGAGGCGGGGGCGGCGCGGCCCTGCCGGCTGCCGGTGCGGGGCAACCGGGCGCCGGTGCAGCTCAGCCAGGCGCGGGCAATCCGCCAGCGGAGGGGGCCCAACCGCCGCCGCCCCCTGCGCCTGCCGGTAGCCTGAACGTCGTGACAACCACGGTCGCCCCGTCCTAACGGCAGCCCCCATGTCGTTCATCCTTCGTCGCCCGCCGTTCGTCCCGGCGCGATGGCGTCTGGCTTGTGGAACCGGCGGGTTGTCGAAGGGGTGGGGCGGTGGCGTGTCGCTGGAGTAGGATGCAGGCACAGGGGCGGTTCACCCGAGGTTCAGCGCCGATGGCGTCGTTTCGCCCCTGACGGTTTTCCTGCATCCGGTGTGCCCGACAGCGCCTGGATACGCCCCCGGCCTTCCCTTGCGCCGGGGGCGTTTTCATTTTCATTCCATCGTTGCGATTCCCGCTTTCCGTTACGGCATGGCTGTCGTTCGTTTGGCGGCAGATGTCGTTCGTCGTGCCGTTCGTCTGGCCCGGCCGGCGTTTCGTCGGTCGCTTCGTCGTTGGCCGACGCATGTCGCGCCCGGGTCGAAGCGGACGCGCGGCGGGCGGTCGGCGAGGCTAGAGAGGAAGGGCGAACGGGGACGGACGCTGTCTTCCTCCAGACCCTTTGAGAGCGTCCCCCCGTTCGCACCCGGAGCCCGCGGCCCCCTAATCGCGCGGCACCGGCCAAAGAAGGTTTTTGAGGAGATACGCCCATGTCCATGTCGTTCAAGATCGCTGCCATCGCCAGCGCTACCGTCGCCCTTGCCCTGACCGCCGGCGCCGCCGGTGCGGCCGGGATCAACGACTTCCAGTCCAACGGCCGCTCCGTCGAGGTCCGCCATGGCGACCTGGACCTGACCAAGGCGGACCAGCGCCAGCAGCTGCAGACGCGGATCAGCCGGGCCGCTTCGCGGGTCTGCTCCAAGGGCGGCCTGAACGAGCAGCAGGCGTGCCGCAAGCTGGCGATCGCGCAGGTGCAGCCGCGTATCAGCGCCGCGATCGCCCGCGCCGAGACGAAGGAGCGCTATGCCGACGCGACGCCCGCCGCGCGCGAGGCGCGCACGGTCGTGGGGAACTGACGGCGGCGATGCTGTTTCCCGGCGGCTGGCCGGGGCACGAAGGCGGAAAGGCCCGGCGGAGGACGCCGGGCCTTTTTGGTCACCCTGAACTTGTTTCAGGGTCCATTTACTGGATCGCGCCCTGGCTTATTGGGCGAAATGGATGCTGAAACAAGTTCAGCATGACGAATGACGCTACGACGGCCCTGGCCGATGTCATGCTGGGCTGATCGGGGCCAGCTTTTTCGGAAGGCAGCGGGGCCGCGGATCAGGTCCGGGGTGACGATGCGGGACGCCTAGCGCCCGGTCATCGCGCGGGCGTTGGCGAGGAAGGTGCGGCCGATGCGGATTTCGCTGCCGTCCGCGAGGGCAGCGAACCAGACGCCGCTGCCGTCGTGGCGCAGGCGGGCGATATGGTCGCGGCGCACGATGTGGCTGCGGTGCAGGCGGACGAACTGCTGCGGGTCGAGCCGTTCCTCCAGGCTGCTGATCGTCTGGTGGAGGAGATAGCTGTGGGTGCCGACATGGAGGCGCATATAGTCGCGCTCCGCCTCTATCCGGTCGATCTGGTCGGCGGCGATGCGGATGAGTTCGCTGCGGTGGGGCACCCAGAATTCCTCGGCCCATTCGGGTGCCGGCGCGGCGGGGGCGGCGGCGACATCCTCCGGCGCGCGGTTGCGCAGCGCGATCTCCACCCGGCCGACCGCGCGGGTCAGCCGATCATGGGCGACGGGTTTCAGCATATAGTCGACGGCGGCAAGGTCGAACGCTTCCACCGCGAAGCCTTCAAAGGCCGTCACGAAGATCACCGCCGGGCGGATGCCCATGCGGCCGACCGCGCGGGCGACGCCGATCCCGTCCAGCAGCGGCATCGCGATGTCGAGCATGACGAGATCGGGCCGTAACCCCTCGATCAGGCGGAGCGCGGCTTCCCCGTCCGTCGCGGTGCCGACGAGGGCGATGCGCGGTTCGCGGGCGCAGAGCATCTGGAGCCGTTCGATCGCGAGCGGTTCGTCGTCGACGATCAGGGTGCGGATGGACGGCGCGGTGTAGGACATGGGACGGTCAGCAGCCCTTGCGGACGATAGGGAGGGTGAGGAGCACGGAAAAGCCGTCCCCCTCCCGCGCACCATAGACGATGCGGCCCTGTTCGCCAAAGCGCGCGGTCAGCCGGTCGCGGACATTGGCAAGGCCGATGCCGCTGCCCGCGTCGCCGGGGCCGGGGGGATTGTCGCCATCATCGGTGACGGCGATGTGCATGAGGTCGCCATCCTCCCGCGCGGTGATGGCGATGGTGACGGGGCTGGAGGTGCGGGACACGCCATATTTGATCGCGTTTTCCACCAGCGGCTGGAGGATGAGGCCGGGCACGCAGGCATTCATCAGGCTGTCGGGCACATCGATCTGCGCCGTCAGCCGGTCGGGGAAGCGCACCGCCTCAATGTCCAGATAGAGTTTCTGGAGATGCACTTCCTCCTCCAGCGGCACATCGTCCAGCGGATCGCCGGTCAGGCTGGTGCGGTAGAAGTTGGAGAGCGACATGATCATCCGCTCCGCTTCGTCGGGGCGGTTGCGCATGACGAGCGTGGAGAGGGAATTGAGCGTGTTGAACAGGAAATGCGGGTTCACCTGATAGCGCAGGGAGCGCAGTTCCGCCTGTTGCGCGGCGCGTTCCAGCCGGGCGGCGCGGCGTTCGGTGCGGTGCGCTTCGCTGGCATAGGCGAGGGCGAGATAGAGGCCGGCCCAGGCGGACAGGAAGAAATAGCGGCTGATCGCATCTTCGACGATGGAGATCAGGACATAGCCCTTTTCCGCCATCTCCTTCTTCGTTTCGGCGTCGGGAAAGAGGCTGACGGGATCGTAGACGTTGAAGATATAATAGTTGGCCGCCGCCATCGCGAGCGCGAAGGGCGCGGCCAGCGAGAAGGCGGCGACGATGCGGACGATGAGCGGCTTGCCGTCGAAGCGGCGCAGCGCGAGGTAGAGGATCCAGGTGACGATGATGCCGATGGTCGCGACCACCATGCGGCGCGCGGCCAGTTCCCACTGCGCGTCGAAGCCGATCACGGCCGCGCGCAGGCTGACGATGACGGTGTAGAAGAACCAGAAACCCAATATGGAATAGAGCGCGACCGCGGGCGCGACGCCGCGATCGCCGTCTTCGGCAATGTCGTTCATCGGTCTGTTTTACGCATGTCCGGCGGGAATGTCTCTAGCGGCGACGCGTTGCTGGTCGAAGCGCGGTCAACGTTGGTCGAAGCGGAACCGGCGCAAGGGGCCGTCCGTTGATCCCTGCGAACCCGTTTCGGGCGATCGAGGAGAGAATGATGAGCGAGGAAAGCACGGATCTGGCCAAGGATAGGGGCGTGCGCCCCAACAGCCGCGAGGAAGCCGGCGTCGCGCGCGAAAGCGACGATCAGGACCATGCGCTGAGCACCGAGGAGAAGCTGGACGAAGGCATCGAGGATTCGATGGACGCGTCCGACCCGCCATCGTCCACCAAGCCGGGCAGCCATGGCGACCCGGTGCCCTCTTCCGGGTTCAAGGAGGAGGACGACCAATAGCGGCACCGCCGACCTTATGCTACGCTGGCGGCGGCAGAGCGAAACCGCCGCCGCCCTTTGCGAGAGGAGCCAGACCGACATGCCGACTTCCTGCACCCCCGCCATCGAACGGATCGCCCGCGTACTGGCCGGCCGTCAGTTGAGCCTGAACGGCGAGGGCAGCGATCCCCATGCGGCGGGCGCGGTGGATGCGGCCTGGCCCGATCATGTCGACGATGCCTATGCGATCCTGCATACGCTACGCGAACCCGACGCCGACATGGCGCAGGCGGGCGATGTGGCGGTGTGGCGCGCGATGATCGGCGCGGTGCTGGAAAAGCGCGCCGGGGCGTGACGGCGATCGCACCCGGATAAGGATATGGTAAGGTCGATCCGGCATGAGCGTGGCGGGAGGCCATCATGTACCAGATCCATTTCCGCCACGACATCAATCTGTTGGACATCGCCTGGCACGGCCTGTTCGATCCCGAGACCGTCGCGTCCTACGCCCGTGAGGTGAAGGCGCGGTTCGTGCAAGAACGCTTCCTGCCCGGCTACCTGCTGCGCATGGACATGAGCCGCAGCGCCGTGCAGCCCCAGGATGCGGTGGCGGCATTCCGCGAGCATCTGGGCGAGGGGGAAATTTCCGCGGGCATCGCGCATCGCCATCGTGACGCCGAGCGCCATCGCCACATTGCAGGTCCGGCGCGAGATGACGCAATCCTATCTGCGGATCTTCGCGCAGGCCGGCGAAGCGCTGGCCTGGCTGCTGGAACGGGAGCGTGCGTTGGCCTGATCCGGCGAGGCTGGACGCGCCGCCCGGACCGCCGCTGACCATGCCCAGACTTCTCTTTTCGTCGCAGTCACATAAGATACATATTGCACCGCACAACGAAATCTGTTCCCTTTGCTGAACAGCGGTGGAACGGGCGCTTAAGCCTTCGGTAACCAAGGCGGGCGCATATTTCATCCTGCGACTTCAAGTCGGAGGGCAAGATTATGGGCACCAGTGCAAGACCGGCGGACGGGGCTGTCACCCTGGCGGAACTGCGAGAATTCGCCAGCTTCCCGTCAGCCACCCAGCGGTACATCAGACGGTCGCTCGACATCGGGCTGCATCGCCGCGACGCGATGAAGCTGTGGTCGCGCGACATGGTGGAGGAAGCGTCGATCCGGGCGCAGGCGCGCATCTACGGACGGCTGGACGAGATCAAGGCGCGGGTGCCCGACGACAGCGGCCTGGAACAGGTGGAGCCGTTCATGGCCCCGCTGGTGACGGTGTCGGCCTTCGACCTGGGGCAGGACAGGCTGTCGAGCTTTTCCGCCTATCGGTTCCTCTATGAGCGGTTGCTGGGCGCGGGGGCGCGGCCATGGCTGCCCGGCGCCTTCTGCGCGGCGGCGAGCCTGCCGCACCTTCACCCCGACAAGCGGCGCGCGCTGCTCCAGTCGATCAGCGAGGCGGCGGCGACGGCGGCGGGATGGTCCAACCGGGAGCCGACCTTCTATCCCGAATGGGTCGAGAAGGTGGATTTGAGCAAGGCGAACTGAGGGGGCGTTCTGCCGGTTTGCGATTCGCCTGCACAAGGGCCGCGCGGCGTCGGGGGGCGCTGGCGCGGCCTTTTTTGTAGGCGGCGACGGTACGCGATTGGCCACTGTGCCCTAAGCACGTCACCCCGGCTTGACCCGGGATCCCGCTTTTTCAATTCTGTCATGATGGACGGGGAGGACAGGGGCGGCTGGGTCTATATCATGGCCGACCGTTATCGGGGGACGATGTATGTCGGCGTCACGGCCGACATTGCCGCTCGCGTTCATCAACATCGGTCGGGTACGGGTTCGGATTTTTGTGCGCGCTACGGACTGTTGCGGCTGGTCTGGGCCGAGCGCGGCGAGGACATCGTTGCCTGCATCGAACAGGAGAAGCGGGTCAAACGCTGGCGCCGGGAATGGAAATTCGCGCTGATCGAGCGTAGCAACCCTGAATGGCGGGACTTGTCCGGCCTTCTGGGATGACAAGGCAGCGGGACCCCGGGTCAAGCCCGGGGTGACGAGAAGTGGGATTGACCGACCCACCATATCCCCCATCAACGATCCCGACTGTCTTTAGCACAAGACCGCCCTCACCCGTTCACGATGGTGCCGCCATTGGGGTGGAGCACCTGGCCGCTCATATAGCTGCTGTCGTCGCAGGCGAGGAAGAGGAAGGCGGGGGCGACTTCGTTGGGTTGGCCGGGGCGGCCCATGGGCGTGCCTTCGCCGAAATGCTCCAGCTTTTCAGGACTTGCGCCGCCGCTGGGGTTGAGCGGGGTCCAGATCGGGCCGGGGGCGACGGCGTTGACGCGGATGCCCTCCTTCACCAGATTTTCCGACAGGCTGCGGGTGAAGGCGGTGATCGCGCCCTTCGTGCTGCTATAGTCCAGCAGTTCCTTTTCGCCCTGATACATGGTGACGGACGTGCAGTTGACGATCGCCGCGCCGGATTTGAGGTGCGGACGCGCCGCCTGCGTCAGGAAGAACATGCCGAAGATGTTGGTCTGGAAGGTGCGGCGCAGCTGATCCTCGCTGATGTCGGTGATATCCTTGTCCGGATGCTGTTCGCCTGCGTTGTTGACGAGAATGTCGAGCCGGCCGAAGCGGTCGATCACCTGGGCGACGGCGGCGTCACAAAATGCCTTGTCGCCGATGTCGCCGGCGATGGTGAGCGCGTCGCGCCCCTCCGCCGAGACGATGCGGGCGGTCTGGCGCGCATCGTCATGTTCGCAGAGATAGAGGATGGCGACGTCGGCCCCTTCGCGCGCGAAGAGGGCGGCGACGGCGCGGCCGATGCCGCTGTCCGCGCCGGTGATGAGCGCGACCTTGCCCGCGAGGCGGCCGGAGCCGGGATAGCGCGGTTGCCATTCGGGCTTGGGATCCAGTTGGGACTCGTGACCGGGCAGGCCGTCCTCATGGATCATGTCGTCGGGGGCGTCTGACTCGAGCTGGGGCATGGGTTGTCTCCTTTCACGGAAGGGCAACACATGGGGCCGGGGCTTGTTCAGCGACGCGCGGCGGAGAGTGCGTAACGCATGTTAAGCCATCATCCCGGCGATGCGTTCCGCGAGCGTTTCCATCGCGAAGGGCTTGGTGACGAGCGCCATGTTGGGGGCGAGCTGGCCGCTGCCCAGCACGGCGTTTTCGGCATAGCCGGTGATGAAGATGACGCGGAGGGACGGGATGCGGGCGAGCGCGGCATCCGCCACCTGCCGCCCGTTGAGGCCGCCGGGCAGGCCGACATCGGTGATGAGCAGATCGATGTCGTGCCTCTGGTCGAGGATGGCGAGAGCGCCGGGGCCGTCCTCCGCCTCCAGCACATGATAGCCCGCGTCCTGCGCTACCTCCACGGCGAGCATCCGCACCGTGGGTTCGTCATCGACGACGAGGATGGTGCCGAGGCTGGCGGGATCGGGCGCGTCGGTCCGCGCGGCGGGGCCGATGTCCGCCCCGTCCAGCTCCGCGTCCGCGCCCTCCAGCCGGGGGAGGTAGAGGCACATGGTCGTGCCCGCGCCGACTTCGGTATAGATGCGCACCTGCCCGCCCGACTGGCGGACGAAGCCGTAGATCATGGAGAGGCCAAGGCCGGTGCCCTGACCCATCGGCTTGGTGGTGAAGAAGGGGTCGAAGGCGCGCGACACGACGTCCGGTTCCATGCCGGTGCCGGTGTCGGTGACGGCGACGCTGACATAGCCGCCGGGCAGCAGGCCAACGTCGCGAGCGGCGCGATCGTCGAACAGGCGGTTCGCCGTCTCTATGGTGATGCGCCCGCCGCCCGGCATCGCGTCGCGCGCGTTGATGCAGAGATTGAGGATGGCGTTTTCAAGCTGGTTGGGATCGACCAGCGTGGGCCAGAGACCGACCTGTCCCACGGTTTCGAGATGGATGGCCGGGCCGACGGTGCGGCGGATCATGTCTTCCAGATCGCGGATCAGCCGGTTGACGTTGGTGGGCTTGGGATCGAGCGTCTGGCGACGGGAGAAGGCGAGCAGCCGGTGGGTGAGGGCGGCGGCGCGGCGCACCGCCCCTTGCGCGGCGACCGAATATTTCTCCAGTTCGTTGGCGCGGCCCTGCTTGATGCGGATCTGGATCATTTCCAGCGCGCCGGAAATGCCGGTCAGCAGATTGTTGAAATCATGGGCGATGCCGCCGGTGAGCTGGCCCACGGCTTCCATCTTCTGCGCCTGGCGCAATGCTTCCTCGGCCCGGTCGCGCTCGGCGGCGGTGACGCCCACCTCTTCGGTCAGCCGCTGCTTGTCGCGCTCCAGCTGGCGCTCGATCGCCTTGCGCGCGGACACGTCCATCATCGCGCCGACCATGCGCAGCGGCGCGCCGTCCGCCGAGCGCAGCACATAGCCGCGGTCGAGAATGTCGGCATGGGTGCCGTCGGCGCGGGCGAAGCGATATTCGTCAGTCCAGTCGGTGCCGTCGCCATCGATGACCGCGTGGATGCTGGCGTCGATGCGGGCGCGGTCGTCGGCATGGATATGGCCGATCCACCAGTCGCCGGTCGGATCGACGTCCTTCAGGCAATGGCCGTAATTGCGCTCCAGCGCCTCGTTCCAGGTGACGTGGTTGGCGCGCAGATCCCAGTCCCAGACGGCATCGTTGGTGGCGCGGCCGGCGAGGCGAAGGCGCTCCTCGATCTCGCGCCGGGCGGCGTCTGCCTCGCGCTCGGCCGATACGTCCTGCACCGTGCCGACGAGGCGGATGGGATCGCCACCGTCGAAGAAGGCGAGGCCATGGGCGCTGACATGGCGCAGCTTGCCGTCCTCTATGCCGATGGTGCGATATTCGACCTCAAACCGGTGATTGCCTTCGGGGTCGAATGCGGCGGTGACGGCGCGGTCGGCACGCTCCCGATCGTCCGGGTGGAGGCCGGCGAGGAAGGCGCTGTCATAGCTGACCGGTACGCCGGGCGACAGGCCGAACAGTTCGCGGCAGCGATCGTCCCACACCAACGTCCCTTCGCGCGGGCGATAGTCGTAGCGGCCGAGTTCGGCGGCGCGGGCGGCGAGTTCCAGCTCCTCGCGGCTGCGTTCCAGCGCCTCTTCGGCGCGGCGGCGTTCGCTAAGGTCGGTGAACAGGACGGCGACATGGTTGAGATGCGGCGCGTCGACGCGATAGGCGTGGACCAGGAACCAGCGGTTATCGAGCGCGCTCGCCGGCAATTCCACCTGTTCGGACTGGCCGGTGCGCGCGACGCGGCCGTAAAGGTCGAACCATGTCTGTTCATGATCGGGCGCGATATCGCGCATCCAGCGGCCGACCGGGTCCGCGATGCCGCTCTGGCGGGTGAAGGAGTCGTTCACTTCGAGGAAGCGATAGTCGACGGCGCGGCCTTCATCGTCGAACTTCATCTCTATGACGCAGAAGCCCGCGTCGATGGAGTTGAACAGGCTGCGGTAGCGGGCCTCGCTGGCGCGCAGCTCCACCTCGCCCCAGGCGCGGTCGGCGGCTTCGCGGGTGCGCAGCGCGACATCCTCCGCCAGCGCGATGTCGGGCAGGCTCCACATGCGCGGCCCGCCGTCATGGACGTAGAAAATGCCCTCCAGCCGCCCTTCGCGCAGGATCGGCACGACGATGAGGGCGCGGGTCTGGATGCTGGCCCAGCCGGCGGCATGATCACGCACGCGGGGGTCGGTGTCGCTGTCCTCCACCACCAGCGTCTGGCCGGTGCGCAGTTCGGCGATGACCTCCGGCCCGAAACTGTCCAGCAGCCGCGCTTCGCCTGCAAGGCTGGGCAGGGAGCCTGACCAGTCGGCATCGACGCGGACGTGAAGCCCGTCCGCCGTTATTGCCGCGACGCCGCACCGGCCCGCCTGCAGCCGCTCGCCCAGCATTTCCGCGGCGGCGGCGAGCAGCGCATGGGGATTGTCCAGCCCACGCAGCCGGTCGATCAGGGCGATCTGGAACGCTTGCCGGTCGATCAACTGTTCGCGGCTGAGATGGGCGGATCGGGGCATCGGGCTACTCGATAGGCGACATCATGCTTCTAAGCTGCCCGGCGCGTTGAGCAAGTAGGATCAATCTGATTTCGATCAGGACAGGGAGTTCCGTAGCGGCGGTGGGTGGAGGCGAGGGGCGCGCCGGCCAGGGCGCGCCCGCATCGCCCTTCAGGGCGTATCGCGCCGCGTTTCGTCGTCGATGCTTTCGGGCACGGCAGCGTCCTTGCCGGGCTGGTCAGGGCCATCCTCCGTGCCGGGGCTGCCTTCCTGCGGCGGGGGGATGTCGGGGCTGCCTTCGGCGGGCTGGTCTTCGGTGTCGGGCTTGGTCATGCGCTTTCTCCTTCTTGGGTCGGGTTTCAGGCGAGGGCGACGTCGAGGCAGGTCATGAGGGCTAGACCGGCAAAGAGGCTCATATGAGCGGCGCGGCCTTCGTCCTGCAGTTCGGGCGCGATCTGTTCCATGACCACGCCGATCATCGCGCCGGCGGCAAGGCAGAGGGCGACGGGCAGGAGCATGGCGAACCGATCGACCAGCAGCGCGCCCACGGCGCCGAAGACCGGCTCCACCAGGCCCGACAGCAGCGCGCCAGAGAAAGCCACGGCCGGGCGGTGCCGCAGGGCAAGGGCGCTGGCGACGGCGAGCCCTTCGGGCACATTCTGGATGCCGATGCCGAGTGCGGTGGCATAGCCCTGACCCCCGGCGTCCTGCGCGAAGCTGACGCCGACGGCGAGGCCCTCGGGGGCATTGTGGAGCGTGATCGCCGCGACCAGCATCCAGATGCGATGGCCGGTGCGGTCGATGCCGTCAGCGCCGGTGAAACGATCCACCGAGAAGCGGCCGAGCAGCAGCATCAACGCGCCGCCCGCCATCAGCGCCAGCGCAACGGTGGAGGCAGCGGGCCAGCGGCCCATGCCCAGCCGGTCCAATATGCCGATCGCAGGCACGATCAGCGAGAAGAAGGACGCGGCGAGCATGACGCCCGCCGCGAAGCCCAGCATGACGCCCTGATAGCGGGCAGCGGCGCGGCCCACCCCCAGGATGGGCAGGCCGCCAAGGCCGGTGGCCGCGCCCGCCGCCAGACTGGCCAGCGTGCCGGCGAGGACCGGCGGCAGGGCGTCGGTCATGATCGCCGGGTCAATGGCTGGCCTGTTCGCCCTGGCTGCGCAGGGCAAGGAAGCGATCGATCACCTTGGGCAGGGTTTCGTCGAGGAAGGTGACCATGGCCAGTTCCTCGCGCAGGCTTTCCTCCAGTTTCGGGATCGCGGCCTCGAAACCGCCAGCCTCGGCCATGGCAATCAATGCCTTGTAGGCCGCTGCTTCGTAATTTTCGAAGGCATAGTTGGCGAGGCTGTTCTTGACGATCTCATCCGGGGCGAGCGCGTGGGAGAGCGCGGCGACGCTCCCCCCGAATTTGAGCGCCGCGTCCTTCAATGCGGATGGGCTTTCCCCGAAACTGTCGAGGATCGATTCCAGCCGTTCGATCTGACGCTCGGTTTCGCCGCGATGGGCGCGCAGCTGCGCCTCCACCTCGGCATAGTTGGCGAGATGTTCGATCTGGCGGTCCATAATGCCGAGCGCCTGATGCTCGACCGCATGGGCGTCGCGCAGGCCTACGATGAAGATGTCGCGAACGCTGTCGGGGTTCATCGGCATCTCCCTTCAGACCGCCGTCTTGGCGAGGGCCTGCGCCCGTGCATCATCCATGTCGGACGCGCCGCCCAGATCCTCGTCGGACAGCTTGCCCGCGCCTGGGCCGCCGCCAAGGTCCGCGCCGGTGACGGGGCTGAGGTTCGGGTCGGACTTCAGGCGGCCGGTCATGGCCGCATAGTCCTGCATTTCCTGATCGCCGAGTTGCACTGACGCCTGGCCGTCGCCGCTGTCCGCGGGAAGGCTGGCGGGGATGTCGTCGATCCGTTCCCACTGCTCGCCCTCGTTCCAGGGGCCGAGCGCGTCGCCTTCGCCCTGCGACGTGTTGACATAGGTGTTGGCGAAGGCGGCGAGGCCCGGCAGCTTGCCCGGCGGGAAATTGTCCTTGATCGAATAGAGCGCCTTTTCAAAGCTCTTCTGGTGTGCGACCTCGCGGGTCATGAGGAAGCCGAGCGCATCCTTTATGCCGGCGTCGTCGGTGATGTTGATCAGCCGTTCGTAGACGATCTTCGCGCGGCTTTCGGCGGCGATGTTGGAGCGCAGGTCGCAGGTCGGATCGCCGCGGCTGTCCACATAGGCGGCGGTCCATGGCACGCCCGACGAGTTGGTGAGGGCGGGGCCGCCGCCATAGAGGATCGACTGGGTATGGCTGTTGCCGCCCGCGTTGATGGAGAGATAGAGGTCGGCTTCCTCCATCGTCGCTTCGGTCAGGCTGGACTTCGCGCCCTTGTTCAGCATGGCGACGATCGAGCCGATCACTTCCAGATGGCTGAGTTCTTCCGTCGCGATGTCGAGCAGCATGTCCTTGCGGCCCGGATCGTCCTCTGCGAGGCCCTGCGTGAAATAGCGCATCGCGGCGGCGAGTTCGCCGTCGGGGCCGCCGAACTGCTCCAGCAGCAGCGAGGCAAGCGCCGGGTTCGGCTCGGCCACGCGGACGGTATATTGCAGCCGCTTGTTGTGCATGAACATGGGAAGAGTCTCCTAGAGGAAGGGGTTCAGGCGATGGGGGGACGACTGGATGAGGGTGTCAGGCGGCGGACGAAGATGGCGAGCGCGGCGGCCATGGCGACGAGCGCGGCCAGGCCCGCGACGCCGGCCAGGATGAGGTCTGCCCGCAAGGCGGTGCCGGTCCATTGGGCGTAGGCGAGCATCAGCAACAGGGCGATGCCGGCGGCGTCTATGGCCGCGCCGAGCAGCAGCCGGAACGGCGCGGGGGCGCGGGTGGGGGATGGATTGCGATGTGGGGACACGGGGGTCGGCTCCGCTGTCTGGATGACATGCTAAGGCCTTGGCGGGCCTTAGCGTTCCGGTGCGGTGGCCGTGGCGCTGACGCAGGTTAGCGGGCGTGATCCCAGGCTATAGGGGAAGGGTGCGGCGTGGGTCGGAGCAGAGGGGAAGAAGCGGGATCCCGGGTCGAGCCCGGGATGACGGGCGCATGTGGATGGGGGCGAGCGCGCGAAAGGTGGCCCGCCCCGCGCCTTATGGCGTCACTTGCCCTTGGGGGCGAGCCAGCCGTGCATGTCGAGCCAGCGGACGAAGGCGTCGAACCAGCCGGTGCTGGTGGTCTTCTTGGGATACATGCCGAAACCGTGGCCGCCCTGTTCGAAGAGGTGGAATTCCACCGGGCGCTTGGCGGCGCGCCAGTCGTCGATCAGCTTGAAGTCGCGATTGCCGAACAGCGGATCGTCCGCGGCGATGCCGGCGAACATCGGCGGGGCGTCGGCGGGGACGGTCATGCTGCCGAGCGGGCCGTAGATGTTGCCGACGAAGGCGGGCTTCGCGTCGGTGGAAAGGGCGGTCGCCATGGTCAGCATCGCGCCCGCCGAAAAGCCGATCATGCCGATCCGGTCGGGATCGACATGCCATTGCGCGGCGCGGCTGCGGATCAGGCGGAAGGCGGCCTTGCTGTCTTCCAACTGAGGGGCGAGGTTCATCGCGGCGCGGTTGGCGGCGGGCAGAGGCGCGCGCGCCGCGCCGGCGAACATTTCCGCCATCGACTTTTCAAAGCCCGCCATGTCGGCCGGCGTCTGGTTCAGGCGATATTTGATGACGAAGGCGGCGATGCCCTTGGCGGCGAGTGCCTTCGCCACGTCATAGCCTTCATTGTCCATCGACAGCGTGCGGAAGCCGCCGCCCGGCGCGACGATGATCGCCGCGCCCGACGCCTTGGCGGGATCGGGCAGGAAGGGGGTGAGGGTCGCCATGGTCACGTTGCGGGCGAAGCGGCTGCCATATTGGCGGTGCCAGCTTTCGGTCGCCTTCGCGCCGGGGAGGGGGCCGGTGCCGAGGTCGATCGCGTCCGGCTGGGCCGGGATCGCCATGGGCGTCATCTTGTCCTGGTCCTCCTGCGCCTGCGCGAAGGCGGGAGCGGCCAGCGCACAGGCGGCGAGGCCGAGGGCGATGCGGCGGGTGAGCGACTTCAATGCCATTGCAAAAATCCTGCTCTAAAGCGTTGTTATTTGGGCAGGGGAACAGACTTCGTGACGCTGTAGCGGACCTGCTGCGTCTGCACGCCTTCGCCGGGCTGGCCGCTGCCGATGCTCAAGGCATAGTCGCCGGGGATGAGCGCGCGTTCGCCCGCCATGGTGACGAAGCTCAGGTCGCGGGGCGAAAGGGTGAAGACGAGGTCGCGGCTTTCGCCGGGTTTGAGCGACACGCGCTGGAAGCCGCGCAGGGCGATCTTCGGCGCGCCCTCGAAGCCGGGCGGGGTGATGTAGAGCTGCGCGACGTCATCGCCCGCGCGCGCGCCGCTGTTGGTGATGCGGGTGCGCACGGTGATGCCGTTTTCGACTGCGCCGCCGACCGGATCGATCGCAGGGGCGGTGTAGGTGAAGCGGGTGTAGCTGAGCCCGTCGCCGAAGCGATAGACGGGCGTGCCCTTGAAATAGCGGTAGGTGCGGCCGTTCATGCCATATTCGGTGAAGGGCGGCAGGTCCGCGACGCTCTTGTAGAAGGTCAAGGGCAGGCGGCCGCCGGGATCGGTCTTGCCGGAGAGGACATTGCCCACGGCAAGGCCGCCCGACTGGCCGGGATACCAGGCCTCCAGGATGGCGGAGGCATTGTCCTTCGCCCAGCTAAGGTCGATGGCGCTGCCGTTCATCGCGACGACGATCAGCGGCTTGCCGGTGGCCTTCGCCTTTTCAAGGAAGGTGCGCTGGTCGGCGGGCAGGTCGAGCGTGGTCTTGTCGCCGCCCGAGAAGCCCTCGACCTTGACCGGCATCTCTTCGCCTTCAAGGTCGGAGGTGAGGCCGACGACGGCGACGATCACGTCGGCATCCTTCGTGCCGGCGGCGAGATCGCGGTCGAGATTGTCGGTAATCCGCTTCCAGAAGATGGCCGGGGCGGCGGGGATGCCGCTTTGCCCCTGAAGGCGGACGGCGTAGCGCTGGCCCTTGGTCATGGGCACGTCGACCAGCTTCAGCGGTTCGGCCCAGCGGCTATAGTCGGATGCCGAGACGACCGGCTTGCCGTTCAGCGACACCTCCCCCTTCACGCCGGTCAGCGCGAGGCGGTAGAGGCCGGTTTCGGGGGCGATTAGATAGCCGGTCCAGATGATCTTATGCTCGTTCGCCACCTGCTTGAACTCGGCGGCGCGGGAGACGATGCTTTCTTCCGTGCGGACGAGGACGGGCTTGGCCTGATACTGGTCCTTGGCGGTGGCGTTATAATATTCGGCGCGGATGCCGGGCTTGCCATCCGGCGTGCGCAGCGCCGTGCCGGGGACGAGATCGCCATCGGTGATGGAGGGGCTGAACGGGATCAGCGTGACGGCGGCGCCGGGCATCGCCTGTTTGAGGCCGTCCGCGACCGAGATGGGCGGCGCGCTCTTGGCGGAACTATAATTGCCGCGCAGCACGCGGGTGGCGTCCGCCAGCGGACCGGCCAGAGCGATCCTGGTGCCGGGCTTCAGCGGCAGGACGCCGTCATTCTTGAGGAGGACGAGGCTCTTTTCCGCGGTGTCGAGGGCGAGTGCCTGATGCTGCGCCGTGCCGATGGCCTTGACCGGCATGGCGTTGGGCTTGCGCGCCGACAGGCCGGGCAGGTCGCCGTTGCGCAGCCGCGCGGAGAAGAGGCGGACGAGCGCGGTGTCGATATCCTCGACGCTGATATGGTTTTTCGCCAGCGCGTCCTTGTACCGGTCGCCAAGGCCCTGCTTGCCGCCGAGCGTCGCGTTGTTGCATTCGCTGTCGACGCCCCGGCGCAGCGCGACCGCGACGCCGGTGGCGGCGTCGGGGGCAAATTTGTGATGATCATAGATGTCGACCACGGCGTCGCAGTCCGACACGACATAGCCCCTGAACCCCCAGGCGTCGCGCAGATAGTCGGTGAGCAGCATCGGGCTGCCGCAGGCGGGTTCGCCATCGACGCGGTTATAGGCGCACATGATCGAGCCGGCCTTGCCCTCTACGATGGCGGCGCGGAAGGCGGGGAGGTAGGTGTCCTCCAGGTCGCGCTTGCTGGCGAAGATATTGTCGGTGTGGCGGCTCGGCTCCGGGCCGGAATGCACGGCATAATGTTTGGGCGTGGCGACGACATTGGGCAGGTCGGGATTGTCGCCCTGCATGCCCTGAATGAAGGCGACGCCGATATGGGCGGTGAGGAAGGGATCCTCGCCATAGGTTTCCTGCCCCCGGCCCCAGCGCGGATCGCGGAAGATGTTGATGTTGGGCGACCAGGTGTCGAGCCCGGTGCCGATGCGGCCGAGATGCCCGGTCTGGCGACCGAGCGTATGCAACGCCTGCACCTCCGTGCTGATCGCGGACGCAACCTGCTTGACCAGGGGTGCGTCGAAGGTCGCGGCGAGGCCGATGGGTTCGGGGAAATTGGTGGTCGGCACCGCGCCGATCGCGCCGTGCAGTGATTCCGTCCACCAGTTGTAGGCGGGGATATTGAGGCGGGGAATGGCGGGCGCGGTGTTGAGAAGCTGATCGACCTTCTCGTCCAGGGTGAGCTGGCCGACGATGGCGCGGGCCTTGGCATCGGCCTCCGTCCAGACGTCGCCTGCAGGCGCTGCGGCGGCCTGCGCATGGGCGAGGGGCGAGGTCGAAAGGCACAACATCGCGCCGGCCGCGCGCAACAGATAGGCGGTCTTCATGTCAGTCTCCCCGAGGCGGTGGCGCCGCTGGCCGGCGTCCTGATGCTGGCGGGGGAGCCATGCGCCCGCCCCATATGTGTCGTAAAAAAAAAGGCGCGGGGGAGGGCACTTCCCCCGCGCCCGGGCGCGCTCAGTCGGCAGCGCCTTTCTTCACGAACGGATTGATCGTCTGGATCGTGCCGTCCGGGTTATACTTCAGTTCCGTCACCTTGACGTTGCGCAGGCGGGTCTGGCCGGACAGCTGGCTGTCGGCGTAGAAGAGCCACCATTTGCCGCCCCATTCCACGATCGAATGGTGGGTGGTCCAGCCTTCCACCGGCTCCAGGATGCGGCCCTTGTAGGTGAAGGGGCCGTAGGGGCTGTCGCCTATGCCATAGACCAGATAATGGGTGTCGCCGGTCGAATAGCTGAAATAATATTTGCCCTTATATTTGTGCATCCACGACGCCTCGAAGAAGCGGCGGTCATGGTCGCCGCCCAGCAGCGGCTTGCCCTTGTCGTCGAC
This sequence comes from Sphingobium olei, assembly GCF_042678845.1. Classification (NCBI taxonomy): domain Bacteria; kingdom Pseudomonadati; phylum Pseudomonadota; class Alphaproteobacteria; order Sphingomonadales; family Sphingobiaceae; genus Sphingobium; species Sphingobium olei. Next base: position 345,343 of record NZ_JBHTLS010000135.1, read on the forward strand.
GATCTGGATTTCGCGCGGGGTTTCGGCAAATTCCAGCATGTCGCCGGACATCTTCGCCACGCGCGGGGCGATGGCGGGCTTGTCGTCCTGGCCGAGGTCGGTCTTGGACCCGTTGGCGTCATATTTGCCGCCCAGGTTACGCTGAAGCTGGCCGCCCCAGATGCCGCCGAAATACATGTAGCTCTGCCCATCGGTGTCGGTGAAGACGGCCGGATCGATCGAGAAGCTGCCCTTGATCGGCTGCGGCTGGGCCTTGAACGGGCCGGTCGGCGACTTGGAGGTCGCGACGCCGATGCGGAACGCGCCTTCCTTGTCCTTGGCCGGGAAGTAGAGATAATAGGTGTCGCCCTTCTTCGCGGCGTCGGGCGCCCACATCTGCTTGTCGGCCCAGGGCACGTCCTTGACGTCGAGCGCGACCGGGCCGACCGTCACCGGGCCGCCGATCTTGTCCATCGACAGGATGCGATAGTCGCGCATTTCGAAATGCGCGCCCAGATCGTCCTCCGGCGTCGGGCCGTCAATGTCGTGGCTGGGATAGACATAGATCTTGCCGTCCCAGACATGGGCGGACGGATCGGCGGTGTAGATGTCCTTGACCAGCGGCTGCGACAGATATTCGGATGCGTCGCGCCTGGCTTCCTTGCCGGCGGCGGCGTTCGGCGCGGCATCGTTGGTGGCGGACTGCTGGCATCCAGACAGAAGCGCGGCCGTGGAAAGAAGGGCGGTGAGGAGGGGGGCGGCGCGACGGGCGCGCAGGGATTTGGTCATGCTGATCCTCTCAAGTTGTCTGGCATTTGGATAACGCTAACATGGAATGGGCGCAATCCTTGTTACGGATGGTTCGCATGGGCGGATGATGGTTTGCAATCTGGCGAAAACCGCTCTCTGGTAAAAATGATAGCGCAATCATAATGGGCCGGCTGGACGGTTGTTGCGAAGCCTTGTCAACGAGGCGGCCGGTCAGACCGGCTGCAATCCGTGGCTTACGATCTTGTCGATGAGGTCGCGGTGGCGCGGCAGGCCGGCGCGCAGCTTTTGCGTCATCGCGGCGTTTTCGCGCATCGCGCGGCTGGCGAGCGAGGCGTCGCGGGTCAGCGCGCCGCGATCCACCTCCGTGCGGAAGCCCATGCCGTAGAGCACATATTGATAGCTGGCGACGGGAAACACCTCCTCCACCCGGTCGAATTCCTCATGGAAGCCGGGCGGCTGGTATTTCCACAGCAGCAGCAGATCCTGAAGCCGGTCGGGGATGGATTCGGGCCGGACATTGTCGCGCCAGAAATCGCTGTCGGTGCGCTGGGTCAGGACATAATGGAGCTTCAGGAAGTCGATGATCCGGCCCCAGCGATAATGGGTGGTCGCGTTGAAGCGCCGGGCGACGATGTCCATCACCTCGCGATTGGCGGGCATCTGTTCGGCGATGATCTTCGCCGACAGTTCGATGAGGACGATGGCCGAAGCCTCCAGCGGTTCCAGGAAGCCGGCGGCGAGGCCCACCGCGACGCAATTGCCCTTCCAGAACGTCTCGCGGTGGCCCGAGCGGATCTTGATCTTGCGCGCGGACAGGCCTTCGGCGGCGGGGCCGACATAGGCGCGCAGCTCGCGCTCCGCCTCTTCGTCCGAGATATGGTTGCTGGAATAGACATGGCCGGTGCCGCGCCGCGACTGCACGCCGATGTCCCAGATCCAGCCCGCGCTCTGCGCCGTCGAGATGGTGTGCGAGGCGATCGGGCTGTCGGGCGCGTCATAGGGCACCTGCATCGCGAGCGCGGTGTCGCAGAAGAGGATGTCGTTGCAAGGCTTGAAGGGCACGCCCATCACCCCTTCGATCAGCAGCGCCTTGAACCCGGTGCAGTCGACGAACAGGTCGCCCTCCACCTCGCCCGCCTGGGTGGTGCGGATGGCGCGGATGTCGCCATTGTCGCGCATCAGCACGTCTTCCACATCGGCCAGCACATGACGCACGCCGAGCTTTTCGCAGCAATGGCGTTGCAGGAAGGGCGCGAACTTGCCGGCGTCGAGATGATAGGCATAGTTGGCGAGCGCGTCATATTCGGCGGTCGCCATCGTCTTGGGCGCGAGGCCCTCGTCGCAGATGCGCCCCTGCGAGCAGACGCTGTTGCAGAAACTGTCATCGCCGTCGGCGGCGAGCCAGTGCGGGGCTAGGTTCACCTGGCCGAAGCTCTGGGGCAGCATCAGCGGATGATAATAGCCGTCATGCGGCGCGCCGGTGGTCCAGCGGGCGAAATAGGCGCCCTGCTTGAAGGCAGCGTCGCATTCGCGGAAGAAGTCTGTTTCGGAAACGCCCATGCGCGACAGGGTGCTGCGCATCGTGGGCCATGTCCCTTCGCCAACGCCGATGATGGGGACGTTGGGGGATTCGACCAGGGTGACGGTGAAGTCGGCGCGTCCCTGATGCCGCGCGGCGATGACGCCGGCGGTCAGCCATCCGGCGGTTCCGCCGCCGACGATGACGATGTTGCGGACCGGAGTGACCATGGGACAAGGATACCCCTGAAAAGGGAGGGGGTGTCAAGCGACACCCCCTCCAGGGCGAGACACGGTTAGAAGCGGTAGCGCACGCCCGCAGTGAAGCGGCGACCGTAGGCATAGACATCCAGCAGCTGGTTCGAGAACCGGCCGTGGGTGCTCTGCGTTTCGTTCGTGATGTTGAGCGCTTCGCCGAAGACGCTGAACTGATCGGTCAGACGGATGTTCGTGCTGAGGTCGATCTGAAGCGCCGAATTGACGAAGGTCGGCTCCGCGCCATAGAGCGAGTTGTTCTGCGCCTGGCCGAACTGCGACAGATATTTGTCGCGCCAGTTGAGCGCAGTCCGGAATTCGAAGCCGTTCTTGTCATAGAAGGCCACGAGGTTCGCGGAGTTGGCGAGACCCGTCACGGCAAAGCCGCTGGTCGACAGGTCGGAGCGGTCATAAGGCTTGTTGGTTTCGACAAAGGTGGCGTTGGCGTTGAAGCCGAAGCCGCTGTCGCCGAACACATGCTGCCAAGCGAGTTCCACGCCGCGGACGGTCGCGTCGGGGCCGTTCACGCGCCGCGAGACGGTGAACTGCGCCGGCTGGCCGGTCGACGGGTCGATGACGCCGTTGATGGTGGCCCGTTCGGTGCCCGCGACGATGAAGTTCGACACATTCTTGATAAAGAAGTTCACCGACGCATAGCTGTTGCGCTGGTAATACCACTCCGCCCCGAAGTCGAAATTCTCGGCCAGATAGGGCTTGAGCGCCGGGTTGCCGCCAGTGGCGGTGAGGGCGCCGACGCGCTGGCCGCTGCCGACGTTGAGCACCGGCGTGAGCGTGTTGAGGCCCGGACGGGTCAGCGTGCGCGAAGCGTCGAAGCGGACGTGGAATTTGTCCGTGATTTCCAGCTTCATGTCGATGGCCGGCAGGAAGTAGGAATAGGTGCTGCTGGTCGACACCGGCTGCTCGGGCGTGAAGGCGATGGTCAGCAGCGTCGGGTCCGCCGCGCTGCCCACGATCGAGGTCGGAAGGCGACCGATGCCCGCCGAGATGATCTTCGTGCTTTCCTCACGGCCACCGGCGTTGACCTTGAAGGGCATGCCGGCGATTTCGGTGTTGAAGCTGGCGCTGATCCAGGCCGACCAGCTCTTTTCCAGGATGTTCTGGACGCTGCCTGGGTCGAGGGCGAGGTCGATCGTGCCGTTGAAGCCGGTGCAGCAGCCGGTGTTGTAACCCGGCGTGTTGGGGCCGACCCACAGGCTTTCCAGATATTGCGAATAGGCGCGGGCGTCATAGTTCAGCAGGACCGGCGGCAGCGAGCCGCTGAAGCCCGGAATCCAGCCCTTCGTGCTGATCGTGCCCTGGATCAGGCTGGCGGGGATCGGGACGCCGGAGGTGCGGCCCGACGGTGCGCCGTAACCCGCATAGGCCTGCCAATAGTTGTTGGCGAAGGTGTTGCGGTTCTGGAGGGAGAATTCATCCTCCATGTACCGGCCGCCGACCTTGATCGTCAGGTCGTCCTGCTTCCAGGTCGCGCCCAGACGGAACTGCTTGATTTCGTCGCTGTTCTTCTGCGCGGTGCGGACGGTTACGTGCGATCCGATGATCGACTGGTCGGTGAACCGACCCTGGTTGCCCGCGGGGCCGTAGGTCGTGAGTTCGGGAATGACCTTGCTGCTGTCGCCGGTGACGCGGACGCCGAGGCTGGTGCCAAGCAGGCCGCCATAACCTATGTCGGCGCCCTCGCTGCTGACCTGCCCGTCGGGGTTTAGGCGGCTTTTGGAATAGCTGGCGTCAGCGTCGAACGTCAGATTTTCCGTTGCGTCCCACTTCAGGTTCAGGCCGACCTGGTTGGTTTCCAGGATATTCTTGTCGGTTCCGGCGGTGAAGTCCGTGGGGGTGCTGGCCTGCGTGAAATCGACGATCGTGCCGTTGCCGTCCAGTTTGACGCCACGCAGGTCGTCCTGGTTGAACCAGACGCCGAAGCCGTCGATGTCGGTCGTGACCTTCTGACGCGAATAATTGTCGTCGATGGTCAGCAGGATGTCGTCGGACGGCTGCCACTGGAAGGCGATGCGGCCGTCGATCCGCTCATCCTTGGTGTAGCGCTGGTCGGCGCCATATTGCTGCGGATACCAGGCGGTCGTGTTCTTGATTTCATCCGGGTTACGATTAGGCGTGCCCGGTTGCGACGGACGGCAGATGGTCGCCGCGCTGCCGGAAATCTGGCACGGCGCGATCCTGTTACCCTGCCAGCCCGAAACGAACACGCGATTCGTCTGTGTGTCGCGGCGGGTGTAGATGGCGTCCACCAGAATGCCCATCGTGTCGTCGGCGAAGGTGGTGCTGAACAGGCCGCCCACGGTCGGAACGACCTTGCCCGATTCATCCTGCACCGAACCCGACGCGCTCATCGCGACGCGGGTGCCCGGCTTGTCGAAGGGCTTGGGATAGGAGATGTTGAGCGTCGCGCCGATGGAGCTGCTGGACAGCGAGAGTTCCGGCGTCTTGTAGACGGCGAGCTGACCCACGAAGTCCGCGCCGACCGTGGTGAAGTCGACCGAGCGGCCGCCCGACGCGGTCGAGATGCGGCGGCCGTCCACCAGCGTTTCGTTGAAGTCGCCGCCGAAGCCGCGGACCGAGATGCCCTGCGGTTCGCCGCGCGAGCCGTTCCGCTGGATCGAGACGCCCGGCAGGCGCTGCAGCGAGGCGGCGACGTTGGAGTCCGGGAACTTGCCGATGTCTTCGGCCGAGATGACATCAACCACGCCGGAGGATTCGCGCTTGATGTCGAGGTTGCGCTGAAGCGATCCGCGAATGCCGGTGACGACGATGTCGGCGTCGCTGGCTTCGGCTGCGGCCGACCCCTGTGCGAAGGCGGGCGTGGCGGCGACGAGCGCCATCAGGCTGGCCGTGGCGGCGAGCGCGACGCGGCGGCGTGCGGACGAAATATCTATGGGATTGTAACTCATGATCCTCCCCTTGGGTCACAGTCTCGCATGACCGCCGCCGCACCATTGCCGCGCCGATCCTTTTATTCAGCAGGGGGGAGTTGCTTCCGCCTATGCAGGCAGATTTCATCATCCTCCCGGCTCTTCTTTTTTTCTGAGAGAAATGTTAGCGCTATCGAAACGGCCGATCAAGCGAAATTATATAGGATATGGTCGCAGGACGTAAAAGCGGTTAACCCGCTAGGAAATGCTGGGATTCGCGCTGCGGAAAAAGAGGCGCGGGACGAGAATGGGAGGGGTCATGGATAGTCTGGAACTGGTCAATAGTGGCGCACATGCAACAGTGCGGATGAGACCCGCCCACAGGGGCGCGAACGCATTCGTGCGCATCGTGCTGGGCGAATTTGCTGCCGCGTCGGCCGCCTGCCCGCTGCTTTTTTCCAAACATGCCGAAACCGGCGCCTTCTATGCCGGCGCGTTGATGGGCTTTGCGGAGGGCGAGGATTTGACGCTGTCGCCCGACGACCGGCCGGCTTTCCTCCCGCTGGAGGCTGCGCGGGAAGGCTTCTTCGCGGCCGACGAGAATATCGCGCTGGATCCGGCCCATGCCCGCTTCGCGGCGGCGGACGGCGAATCGCTGTTCGACATGGAGGGGCAGCCGACTGCGGCGTTGAAGGCGGTGCAGAAGGCGCTGGGCCGGCTGATGGCGGACGGGCAGGCGACCGATGCCTTCATCGCCGCGCTGCTGGCCCATCGGCTGATCGAGCCGATCGATATCGCGCTCAGTTTCGATGATGGCGAGCGGCTACGACTGGAGGGGCTCTATACGGTCAGCCTGGACGCGCTGGGCGACCTGGACGATGCGGCGGTGCTGGCGCTGTTCCGGGCGGGGCATTTGCAGTTCGCCTATATGATGGCGGCGTCGTTGCAGCATATCCCGCTGATGGCCCGCCGTCGCAACGCCCGCCTGGCCGTCCCGGCCTGACGCCGGCGACCGCGCCATGACCCCCACCGATGCCGCCGTGCAGGAGATCGCCGCCCGCGATGTGCAGGGCCGGGAGGGATTGCGCGCCCTTGCCGAGGCGGGGCGGCCGGTGGCGATCCGGGGGCTGGGCGATGACTGGCCGGCGGTGGCGGCCGCGCGGGAGAGCGATGCCGCCGCGCTCGCCTATGTCGGGCGATTCGACGCGGGACTGACCGCCGAATATTTCGCAGGCGATGCCGCGCTCGCCGGGCGTTATCATTATGGCGACGGGCCGGACGGCTTCAACTTTGCGCGCGAGTCCCTGAGCGTTTCCGCGGCGCTCGCCCGGATCGCGGCCAATGCGGCGGGCGAGGGCACGGGCTATATGGGGTCGTTGCCGGAGGAGACCTATTTCCCCGGTTTCGCGGAAGAGAATGTCTGCCCGCTGCTGGGACCGGAGGTGCGGCCCCGGCTGTGGCTGGGCAACCGGTCCACCGTTGCCTGCCATTACGATACCTATGACAATATCGCCTGCGTGGTGGCGGGGCGGCGGCGCTTCACCCTCTATCCGCCCGAGGCTATCGGCGATCTGTATGTCGGGCCGATCGACCATACGCTGTCGGGGCAGCCGGTCTCGATGGCGGCGGCGGACCCCGACAATCCCGCCTATCCGCGCTTTGCAAGGGCGCAGGAACGGGCGGTGAGCGTGCTGCTGGAACCGGGCGATGCGCTCTATATGCCCAAGCTCTGGTGGCATCAGGTGGAGGCGCTGGGGCCGGTCAACATCCTGGTCAATTATTGGTGGGACGAATTTCGGGCCGGGCCGGATTCGCCGCACACCGCGATGCTGCTGGCGATGATCGCGGTGGCGGAACGACCTGCGGCGGAGCGGGCGGCGTGGCGCGCCTTTTTCGATCATTATGTCTTTCGTCCCGACGGCCACCCGCTGGCGCATATGCGGCAAGAGAAGCACGGCGTGCTGGGGCCGCTGGCGGCGGGGAATTACGGGCGGATACGGACTTTGGTGATGAGGCTGCTGCGCGGATGAGAGGCGCGGGCGGGGGTTTCTTTCGGACGTTTCAGGCAGGAGAGAGTGGGATGAAGCGACTGGCATGGGCGGCGGCGATGATGGGCGCTACGGTGCTGGGGGCGTCTGCAATCGCGCAGGTGGCGACGCCGGGGGCGCAGGCAATCGCAGGCGCGAAGGCCGTGACGATCCAGCGGATCAAGGTGCACAGCGCCGCGATCGAGGGCAATCTGGAGGGTAACGCGGCCGACCGCGACGTGCTGGTGGTGCTGCCGCCCAGCTATGGCAAGGAGCCGAAGCGCCGCTATCCGGTGCTCTATGCGCTGCACGGCTATTCGATCGGCGCGGAGCAATGGGCCGGGGAAATCCATGTGCCGGCAACGATCCAGAACGCCTTTGCCAAGGGCGCGAAGGAAATGATCGTCGTGCTGCCCGATTCCAAGACGGTGCACAACGGGTCGATGTATTCCAGTTCGGTGACGACCGGCGATTTCGAGCGCTTCATTTCCCACGACCTGATCGCCTATATCGACGGCCATTACCGCACCATCGCCAAGCGGGAGAGCCGGGGCCTGGCCGGCCACAGCATGGGCGGATACGGCACCAGCCGCATCGGCATGAAGCATTCCGACATGTTCGGCGCGCTTTACATCATGAGCCCCTGCTGCCTGTCGGCGCGGACTGCCGGGCCGATCGACGCGAAGGCGGTGGCAACGTTGGAGCAGGTGAAGACGGAAGCCGATTCGGCGAAGCTGCCCTTCCTGCTGCGCGCACAGCTGGCGGTCGGGGCGGCATGGTCGCCCAACCCCAAGGAGCCGCCCCTCTACATGGACCTGCCGGTCAAGGGCGGCGTGGTGCAGCCGGATGTGCTGGCGCGATGGGCGGCCAACGCGCCGCTGGCCTTCGTCGACCAGTATATAGGCAATCTGAAACGATACCGCGCGATCGCGATCGACGTGGGCGACAGGGACGGGCTGAAGGACGATGCGCAGAAGCTGCACGAGACGATGGAGAATAGCGGCGTCGCCAACAGCTTCGAAATCTATCCTGGCGACCATACGAGCGGCGTGTCTTTTCGGGTACAGGACAAGGTCATGCCCTTCTTCTCGCGGAATCTGGATTTCGGGACGGCGAAATAGACAGGCGAGCCGCCCGCATCGGGCTGTCATGTTAGCGTTAACAACAACGTGCGGGGCGGGCAGCTACAGCCGCCTCGCGGAAGGAGATGCGATGACGTTCCCACATCATGCACGCCGGTCACTGGCCTTGGCCGTGAGCCTGATTGCCCTGTCCGCCACGGCGGCCGACGCCGCGCCCCGGTTCGATCCGCTATTCAGCGACCATGCCGTGATCCAGCGCGACCATCCAGTGACGGTCACCGGACGCGCCGAGGCCGGGGAGGTGGTGTCGCTGTCCTTCGCCGGGCAGACGCGGGAGGTCCGCGCCGACCGCGACGGACGGTTCGAGGCACGGTTCGATCCCGTCGCGACGCCCGGGCCGGTGACGCTGGAGGCGCGCGCACCGTCCGGCACCGCGAGCGCGCGCGACGTGGCGGTGGGCGACGTGTTCCTGTGTTCCGGCCAGTCCAACATGGAGCTGGAAGTGCGGTTCGCGCAGGATGCACGGGGGCAGACCGGTGGATCGGCCGACGACCAGCTGCGCCTGATGCTGGTGCCAAGGGCCGTGGCGGACACGCCGCTGCGCGATTTTCCCAAGGCGCCGGTGTGGCGCGCGGCGGGGCCGGACAGCGTTGGCGATTTTTCTGCCGCCTGCTTCTACATGGCGCGGGAATTGCGCAAGACGGCGAAGGTGCCGATCGGCGCGATCGCGAGCAGCTGGGGCGGATCGCGCATCAGCCCTTGGATGGGCGCGCGGGCGCAGGCGGCGGTGGGGCAGTCGGCGCAGTCGGACCTCGTCGCGCTGCACGGCCGCGATCCGATCGCCGCAGAGCGCGCGGCGAGCCGGGAATGGGAGAGCTGGTGGCGCAAGGCGACGGGCGACGCCGCCGGCAAGGAGCCGTGGCAGCCGGGCGCGGCGCTGGACTGGACGCCGGTGCCGAAGATCGGGCCGTGGGAGGAATGGGGCGTGTCGGCGCTGTCCGCCTATAATGGCATGGTCTGGTATCGCCGCGACATCGACCTGACAGCGGCGCAGGCCAGGGCGGCGAATGCGAGGCTGTCGCTCGGCCTGCTGGACGATGTCGGCCGGGTGTGGATCAACGGCAAGACGGTCGGGATGAGCGCCAGAAGCTGGCAACCGAGCAGTTTCGACGTGCCGCCCGGCGTGCTGAAGGCCGGGCGCAACGTCCTGGTGGTCAATGTGCTGGACGGATATGCCAATGGCGGGCTGTCGGGACCGGCCGAGGTGTTGAACCTGTCGCTGGGCGCGGCGGGCGATGTGCCGCTGGGCGAGGGGTGGCGCTATGTCGTGCCGGCGCAGACGCCGGACGGCGCGCCGCGCGTGCCATGGGGCGACACGACCGGCATCGGCACGCTCTATAACGGGATGATCGCGCCGCTGGGGGCCATCGGGCTGAAAGGGGTGGCCTGGTATCAGGGCGAGTCCGATGTCGATCTGCCCGGTTATGAGGATCGGATGCAGGCGATGATGGCCGATTGGCGGCGGCAGTTCGGATCGCCCGACCTGCCCTTCGTCGCGGTGCAGCTGGCCGCCTATGGCGCGCCGGTGACGCAGCCGGAGGACAGCGGATGGGCGGCGATGCGCCAGACGCAGTACCGGGCGATGGCGGCGGACGCGCATGGCGGGCTGGCGACGGCGATCGACATCGGCGATCCGTTCGACATCCATCCGGGCGAGAAGCAGGAGGTCGGCCGCAGGCTGGCGCGGGCGATGCGGGCGGTGGCCTATGGCGAGCCGGTGTCGCGCAGCGGGCCGCAGGGGGCGCGGGCGACGGCGACCACCGATGGCGGCGCGGCGATCGACTTTACCGGGCTGACGGGCGGGCTGCATACGCGCAGCGCCGCGCAGGCCATCGGCTTCGAGCTGTGCGGGGCGGAGGCGGGAAGCTGCCGCTTCGTGCCCGGCCGGGTGGAGGGGACGCGGGTTGTGCTGGCTGGCGACGGCCGGCCGGCGACGCGGGTGCGCTATGCCTGGGCGGACTCGCCGGTGGTGAACCTGTATGACGAAGCGCCGTTGCCGGTGGGGTCGTTCGAGCTTCCCATCGCGCGATGACGGCGGGCGGGGACGTCAGCGCAGGAGCGCGGCGTCCCCCCAGCTGACGGGCACGGCGTTGCCCTTTACCCCATCGGCGCGGGCGACGAGTTCGAGCAGCTTCACGCCCTTGACGTCAGCGGCGATGGCCTGCGCTGGCTGGCCCCGGCGGAGCGGCGGGGTGCTGGCGAGCGGCTTGCCGTCACCATAGAGGAAGAAGCGCACCGGCTGGTCGCCGTCCAATGCGCTGTCGTCCACGCCGACCTGCGCCGAGAATCGGGCGAAGCCGGCGTTGCGCACTTCCAGGCGGCTGTTGGCGAGGATGCCGACGCCCGAGGTGAAAGTCTTGCCCGCGATCGTCAGCGGCTGGTTGTAGGGGGTGAAGTCCGCCATCGCGCCGCCCCAGCCGGCATACATGGGGCGCTCGCCAATGCCGCGCGTACCGCGCCAGTTGGGGATCGAGCGGTAGATGGTGGGATCGGGTTCGGGCTGGACCACGCCATCGGCGGCCGGGTTCACCATGCCGGGCTGTTCGGAGAGATAGAGGCCGTCGGCCAGCACCCGTTCGCCCTTTGCCCGGAAGACGACGGTTTCGCGCGGCGCGACGCGCAGCTTCATTTCCTTGGTGAAGTCGCTCTTGGCTCCGGTCCAGAGATTGGCGAGTGCGACCGGGCGGTCGGCGCGGAACTTGAGGTGATCGGCAGTGAGCACGGCGTCGATGGGGGCAAGGCCGCGATTGAACAGCGCAACGGCCTTGTCGCCGTTCGCGAGCGTCTTGACGAGGATCTGGAAGCCGTCCGCGTCGAAGGCCATCACTGCCTGGTTGCCGGCGGAATCCTGATTGAGGGCGATGAGGTCGGCATTGCCGAAAATGTCGATCAGCGGCTGCGGCGTCGAGCGCAGGTCCGCGCCGATCAGCAGCGGCGCGTTCAGCATCGCCCAGAGCGCGAAGTGGGAGCGCGCCTCCGTCAGGTGATCCGCGTCGAAATCGCCCTTGCCGATGAAGAGCATGTCGGGATCGTTCCAGCTGCCCGGATGCGCATAGAAGGCGCGGCGGGCGGCGCTGTCAAAATTGGTGAGCATCCGGCCCCAGTCGGCGGAGATGTCGTCGCTGGTGCGGGAGATGTTGCCCACGTCCTTGCCCCAGCTGCGGACATTGGCGCTGCCCCAGATGCAGAGCGAGAGCATATAGTCGCCGTCTGGATTGTAGCGGGCGAGCGACTGGTTGATGTCGGCGAACAGCGCCTTCACCGCCGGGACGTTCGAGCGGGTGACGCTGTGCTGGTCGATGATGGGGACGAGCGCGCGGAACTGGCCGCTCCGCACGCGGGGCGCATCGTCCGCGAAGGCGCGGATGCCGCAGCCGTCCACCTTGATCGCGTCGAAACCCCAATCGGAAAAGAAGAGGCGGATGTCCTTGTCGGTGTGGCCGTAGAGGCCGACTTCCCGTTCCGCCACAGTGCCTTCGGGCAGCTGGGTCGGGCCGTCCGAATAGGCCTGCGAACAGGTGTTGCGGCCAAGGTCGGAATAGATGCCCGCCTTGAACCCCATGGCGTGGAGCCGGTCGGTGAGGGGGCGGAAGGAGGGCGTGCCCTTGTTCCTGCCGGTGAGCGCGGAGGGGAATTTGTCCGCGCGCAGGATCAGGCGATCATCGCTGGTGCGGCGCTTCAAGGCCCAGCCATCGTCGATGTTGATGTAGCGATAGCCCTTTTCCGCGAGGCCGCTGTCGAGGATGCGACGGGCCGAGCCCATCAGCTTCTCCTCGTCGATTTCGGTGAAGAAGGCGTTCCAGCTGTTCCAGCCCATCGGCGGAAGCTGGGCGCTGCCCGCTGCATAGGCGGTCCAGCGGCCGGTGGGAGCGAGCGGGTCGGCGGGGGCGGTTTGGGCGGACAGGCTGGTTCCGGCGCAGAGCAGGGCGATCGGCAGGAGGAAGCGGCGCAGGGTCATGCGAAATCCTTGGGGGTCAGCGTGACCGGCGTTCCGGCCTTGAGCGTCAGGGTACGGCTTTTCCCGCCGAGGCGGACGGTGCGGGGGCCGGACAGGGCGGGGCGGAGGATCGCGCGGTCGAGGGTGCCGTCCCGCCAGTGGACGTCCACGGCGCAGCGGCCCCGAGCCTGGAGGCCGGTGACGCGGCCGGCCGGCCAGGCTTTCGGCAAGGCGGGCAGCAGGTCGATCCTGTCGCCATGGCTGTCCATCAGCATTTCGACGATGCCCGCCGCGCCGCCGAAATTGCCGTCGATCTGGAAGGGCGGATGCGCGTCGAACATATTGGGATAGGTGCGTTCGGGGCCGAGCAGGAAGCGCAGTATCTCATGCGCGTGATCGCCTTCGCGCAGCCGCGCCCACAGGTTGATGCGCCATGCGGTCGCCCAGCCGGTCGCGCGGTCGCCGCGTATCTCCAGCGTGCGGCGGGCGGCGGCGGCGAGCGCGGGGGTGCCTTCCGGCGTAATCTGGCGCGACGGATGCAGGCCGTAGAGATGCGAGACGTGGCGGTGATTCTGTTCGGGCGCGTCGCTGTCCCAATCCTGCTGCCATTCCTGAAGCTGGCCCTGACGTCCGACCTTGTAGGGGGCGAGTTTGTCGCGGGCGGCGCGCATCTCCGCGACGAGCGGCGCGTCGGTGCCCAGGATCGTGGCGGCCTCCATCGTCTGGGTGAAGAGGTCGCGCAGGATGCCCATGTCCATCGTCGGCCCGGCGCAGATGGTGCCGCCATGGCCGTGGGGATTTTCGGGGCTCATCGACGGGTTGGTGACGAGGAAGCCGGTGGTCGGATCGCGCTGGAGCGTGTCGAGGAAGAAGCGGGCGGAGCCTGCCAGCAGCGGGTAGATTGACGCGAGGTAAGTGCGGTCGCGGTTATAGTCGTAATGATCCCACAGATGCGTGCAGAGCCACGCGCCGCCGGTGGGCCAGAGGCCGAACTGCGCGCCGTCGATGGGGGCGGTGGCGCGCCAGAAGTCCGTGTTGTGATGCGCCACCCAGCCGCGCGCGCCATACATGGTCCGCGCGGTGCGCGCGCCCGTGACGGCGAGTTCGCGCACCATCTGGACCAGCGGCTCGACGCATTCGCCCAGCGCCACCGGCTCGGCGGGCCAATAATTCATCTCCGTATTGATGTTGATCGTATATTTGGAGCCCCAGGGGGGATTGAGGCTGTCGTTCCAGAGGCCCTGAAGATTGGCGGGCTGGCCGCCGGGGCGGGACGAACAGATCAGCAGATAGCGGGCATAGTGGAAATAGAGGGCGGCGAGCGCGGGATCGTCGCTGGTCTGGGAGGCGGCGATGCGCTCGTCGGTCGGGAGTGCAGCAGCGGGCGTGGTGCCGAGGTCGAGCGCGACGCGGCGGAACAGGCGCTGGTGCGCGGCGGCGGTGTCGGCGGCGATGCGCGCGAAGGGGTGGGTCTTCGCCTTTGCCAATGCCGCGGCGGTGGCGGCGAGGGGGTCGCCGGAGACATCGTCGAAGCGGCGGGCGCTGGTCGCCATGGCGAGGAGCAGGGTGACGGTCTTCGCGCCACGGATGGAGAGGCGGCCGTCGGGGCTTTGGGTCGCGCGGCCGCCGTCGATGCTGGCGGTCAGGCGGGCGGCGAAGCGGACATTGCCTTCGATGCCCTTGGACGAACCGTTGCGGCCGGTGAGGAGCAGGCCGGTGGGGCCGTCCGCCGCGATCTGAACGTCGCGCTGCGGGGAGCGGAGGGCGATGTCCACGTCGAGCTTGCCGGTCGAGGTCAGGCGGATGGCGAGGATGTTGTCGGCGGGCGACGCGATGACCTGACGGACATGGGTCGCGCCGTTCGCGGTGAAGCGCGTGGTCGCCATCGCGGCGTCGAGATCGAGCTCGCGATGATAGGCGCTTTCCTTCCCGAGGCCCGGAAAGTCGAGGATCAGGTCGCCCAGCGTCTGATAGGGCATTTGCGTGAGCGGCTTTGCCATCAGCATCTTGTTGGCGAGCGCTTCGGCTTCCTCGATCCGGCCGGCGAAGATGAGGTCGCGGACTTTGGGCAGGTTCGCCTTCGCGTCCGGGTTGACCGGGTCGTAGGGCTGTCCCGCCCAAAGAGTGCTTTCGTTGAGTTGCAGCTTTTCCTGCGCCGTGCCGCCGAAGACCATCGCGCCCAAGCGGCCGTTGCCGATGGGCAGGGCCTCCGTCCACTTGGCGGCGGGCTGGCGATACCAGAGGGTGAGCGGGTGGGGCGCGGTGGGGGCTGCGTCGGCGGGACGGACGGTGGCGAGCGCGGCGGTGCCGGCCGCCATCGCGGCAAGGCTCTCGCGGCGGCTGAGGGTCATGGCTGCACTCCTGTGGGGAGGGGTTGGAGCGTGAAGCTGTCCACGTCGAGATAGCCGCCGGTCGGGGCGGGATTGTAGCAGGAGAGGGCGATCTGCTGCCCTTGGAAGGTGCCGGTGCGCCAGTCGAAGGCGAGCGGGAAGCTGTCGCCGGCCTGCCGCCATTCGACATTGTCGAGGCTGTAGGCGACGCGGCCGAGCTTCGTGTCGAAATCCATGTCGGTGCGCAGCCAGAGAGCGCGGCCCTTGATGGGAATCGACGGGATGCGGACCTGCGTGACCGGGCCGTCCTTGGTGCTTTCGGTCAGCATCATCCGCAGCGCCTTGCCGCCCTTCGCGCCGCCGACGACCGAAAGCTGGGCATTATATTTGCCGAAGCTGCCGAGGCCGCAGACGTCGCCGGACCGGATGCCAGCGGTGTCGAGCTTTGCGATGGCGCGCATCTTCGGCCCCTGCGCCTTTTGCGTCAGCGTGTTGCGCGCGGTCCAGATGCCGTCTGCCTGGGTGGCGTGGAGGCGGAGGAAGCCAGGGCGTTCCTTGAGCGACCATTTGCTGTCGTCGGGATTATGGTTCCATTGCCATTGCAGGCCGAGCTTCGGGGCGGAGAAATTGTCGGAGGTGGGCGGCTCGGCAAAGGGATGGCCCAGAATCGGCTTTGGCGAGCGTTCGGGCACGAAGTCGGGCCGGTCGGGCGTGCCCCACCAAGGCCAGCCGTCCTTCCAGAAGATCGGGCTGATATTGGTCATGCGGCCGATCGCGCCCGCGTCCACCATGACGAAGCCGTACCAGCTGCCATCGGGCATATCGACGATCGCGCCCTGATGGCCGCCGGTCCTGTCGTCGATCGACGGCTTGGTTTCCCATGGTCCCCAGAGGCTGCGCGAGCGCGAGACGGTCATCGCCAGCTTGCCGGGGATGGCGTTGAAGAGATAATAATAGCCGTCGTGGCGGACGATCTTCGATCCTTCCGCGCCCTTGTTGTAATAGGTGACCTTCGCGGCGGTGACGGCGGAGAGATCGTCGTTGAGGGTCAGCAGCGTGACCGTGCCGTCGCTGCCGATGGAAGTGCCGAGATAGGCGGTGCCGTCGCCGTCGATGAAGAGCGCGGGGTCGAAGGCTTCGCGGTCCAGTTCCTTGTAGGTCCAGGGTCCGGTGATGCTGGCCGAGCGATAGATGCGCGTCTTGTGCCCGACCGGGGTGACCGCGAGGTAGAACATGCCCTTGTGGCGGCGGAGGCTGGCGGCGTAGAAGCCGTGGCGATAGTCGCCGCCGTTTTTCAGGTCATAGCGCGGGTCGCCATCCAGCCGGTCGACGACATGGGAGACGATGCGCCAGTTCACCAGATCCTTGGAATGAAGGATGGTGACGCCCGGCGAATTGGCGAAGGTGGTCGAGACGAAATAGAAATCATCGCCCACGCGGATGATGTCGGGATCGGGATAATCGGCGAAAAGGACGGGATTGCGGTAGGTGCCGTCGCCCTGGTCCGAGCGCCAAACTTGCGCGGGGGCGGCGGTGGCGAGCGTGGCGGCGAGCGCGAGTGCGAGGGGGCGCACGATCACGACGCCGGCGTGTAGTGATAGGGGCCGACCACCGTGCCGACGAAGCCGCCGGCCTTCTTCGTGCTGAGCAGCGTGGCGTCCACATTGGCCTTGAGCGTGCGGGTCTTGCCACCCGCGCCATAGTCGAACGCCATGGTGCCTCCGGTGATGCGGATGGTCAGCGTGATCGGGCCGGCGGTCGCGACGGGGGCGGAGGCGACCAGCGTGTCGGCGTCGGCGGCGTCGCGGGTGTAGAGCGCGACGACCGGCTTTCCGGCGATGCGGGTGAGGCCGAAGAAGAGGTTGCTGCGGTCGCTTTGCACGGCGGCGAGGCCGGCGCGGTCGCCATCCTTTTCCGGCGCATAACGCAGGGTGGTGGAGAAGGTCGCGTTGGCATGCTGCTGGCGGCGGCCGATGAAGGCGGGGACGCCGTTCAGGTCACCGATGGGCGCGCCGCTCTCCAGCTCCAGCGCGCCGTCCTTGAGAGTGTAGAAGGGCTGCTTCGGAGTGCGGATGCCGATCCATTGCATCGGCAGCGCCTTGCCGTCGAAATTCTCGACATAGGAGAAGTCGCCGCTGGTGGGGATGGGCGGCTTTGGCTGGGCGGGGAGGTTCGGCACCTTGAGCGCGTGGGGGATGGCCTGCCCGCGCGGGAGGATGACGGGCCAGCCGTCCTTCCACGTCACCGGCAGCAGGAAGGTTTCGCGGCCGATATTATAATGGTCGTCGCGGTCATAGGGGCGGACGGCGAGGAAGGTCGCCCACCAGTCGCCTTTCTGCGTCTGGACAAGCTGGGCATGACCCGCCGAGCCGATGAAGTCGGGCCGCTGCGGATCGAGATCGCGCTGGGTGAGGATGGGGTTGCCTTCATAGGGGATGTACGGCCCGCGCAGTTCCTTCGAGCGGAAGACGACCTGCGAATGGTTGACGCTGGTGCCGCCTTCGGCCGCGGTCAGATAATAATAGCCGTCCTTCTTGAAGATGTGCGGCCCTTCGATCCAGACGGGCTTCTTGGCTATGTCGACGCCACCGTTGATGAGCTGCGTGCTTTCCCCCACCATCTTGCCGGCGCGCCAGTCATATTCCTGGATCCAGATGGCGCGGTGGCCGTCATAGCGGGGCGGTTCGTTGGGGGCGCGGTTGTTGACGATATAGGCCTTGTCGCCCTCCCAGTAGATGGAGGGGTCGATGCCTTCGAAGGGCAGCCAGATGGGGTTGGACCAGGGACCGGCGGGGTTCTTCGCCGTGATGATGAAGTTGCCCTTACATTCGACGCAGGTGTTGACGATGTAGAAGGTGCCGTCGTGATAGCTGATCGCCGGGGCGAACACCGCCTGGGATATGCGGCGGCCGGTGAAATCGAGCTGTTCGGGCCGGTCGATCGCGTTGCCGATCTGGGTCCAGTTGACCAGATCCTTCGACTTGAAGATCGGCAGGCCGGGATAATGGGCGAAGGAGGAATTGACGAGATAATAGTCGTCGCCCACCCGCAGGACCGAAGGGTCGGGATAATAGCCGGTCAGGATCGGATTGCGATATTCGCCGGGCTTTACTGTCACCTTTTCGATCGACTGGCCCTTGTAGCTGAAGCTGTCGAAGCGCGCGGGCGCGGCGTTGGCGGACAGCGATGTGGACAGCAGCGCCAAAGGCAGGGCGGCGATGGCAAGGGTCCGGTACGGCACGGTCATGTCTCTCCTCCAGGCGCCGCGATGTGACGGCGGCTGCCGATCTGATAACGCTAACAATTGTCGGAGTCTATTGTTTGGGCGCGGTCACGCCGGCATCCGTTTGCACGACCGGCTTCATCGTGCCGTCAGAGTTATACTCCAGCCGTTCGACCGTGACGGCGCGGCGGCCGATCGAGCCGTTGAGGTCGCCGATGGCGAGCGCGGCATTGTGCAGGAAGATGTACCATTGCCCCTTGAACTGGGCGATGCCGGGATGAATGGTGAAGCTGTATTTGCCCGATCCGGTGAGTTCGCCGCGATAGGTCCAGGGGCCGTTGAGCGAGGTGGCGGTGGCGTAGGAAATGCGCTCGTCCCGGTGGGTGGCGCGGTCCAGCGAGGCGTAGGTGAGATAATAGAGCTTGCCGCGCTTGTGCAGCCAGGGGCCTTCCTCGAAATGGAGCGGGGTGATCTCGCGGATGGGGCCGTCCAGCTCGATCATGTTGGGCTTCAGCTTGGCGATATAGGCCTGGCGGTTGCCCCAGGCGATCCAAGTCGTGCCATCGTCGTCGGTGAAGACGGTGGGGTCGATGTCCTCCCAGCTATGGGTGCCCTTGGGCGTCATCTGGTTGGTGATGAGGGCGGAGCCCTTCGCGTCCTTGAAGGGGCCGGTGGGGGTGTCGGAAACCGCGACGGCGATTGCCTTGCCGGGATGGGTGTTGTCGTGCTCGACCGCGGCGTAGAACCAGTATTTGCCGTTCTTCTTGATCGTCTGGGAGGCCCAGGCGTCCTTCTTCGCCCATTTGAAGTCGCTGACGTTCATGATCGGGCCGTGATCGGTCCAGTGGCGCATGTCGGTGGTGGAATAGACCAGCCATTCCTTCATGTTGAACATCTCGTCCCGCTGCGCCTCGTCATGGCCGACATAGAGGTAGAGGCGGTCGCCATCGACCATCGGCGCGGGATCGGCGGTGAACTTGTCGCGGATGATGGGATTGGCGCCGGGCGCTGCGTCCTGCGAGAGGGCAGGCGTCGCCAAAGCGGCGAGGGCGAGGAAGGAAAGCAGCGTCCGGCGCATGGGGGTAAAGTCCTTGATGGGTTTTCAGGTGAGGATGATGCGGCGCGCTGCGCCTTCGGGATCGTCGACCATGCGGCACTGATCGTCGAAGACCATCGTGGCGCAGCGGGTGGCGTTGGTGGGCGTCCAGGCAAGGCCCTGCTGGCTGGGGTTGCCGGTGCGGGCGAAATTGGCCCAGGCGGTCGCCATGGTGCGGGCGAGCTTCTGCGCCTGCGGCGTGTTGCCGGTGCCCTGATCGCAGAGCGCGGTGTTGTCGAACACGAAGGCGAGATCGGCGGTGTGCCAGGCGCCCGCGACGCCATCCAATTGGGGTGACTGCCACTGGAAGAGATATTGGTAGGTGGGCGCGGCCCCGGCCTGCTTGTCGCGCAGGGCGACCATCGACTGGATGCGGTTGCGATAGCCGAGCGAGGAGACGCCGTAGGAGAGGGTGCGGATCGCCTTTTCCGGGTGATCGCGCTTCATCTGGGCGATGAGCGCGTCGGCCTTTTGCGCGCCATATTGGCCGGCAAGCTCGGCGCGCCATTCCGCCTCGGTCGGGTTGGAGCCGAAGCGCATCCCTTCCTCGCTGGTGTTGCCGATCAGCATGGGGACGTCGCGCGACACGTCGGGCGCGGCGTCGAAGAAGGAGCGGACGGTGATGACCCGGCCGTCCATCGTCGGGTTCCAGCCGACGCGCGGCGTTGTGGAGGGGCCGCCCGCCCCGCGCGGACCGTTGATCTGCTCCGCGACCTTGTTGCCCGCCGCGAAGAGCGTGGCCCAGTCCATCTTCTGCAGCGTTGCCATGTCGCGCGGGCGGACGCCCAGTTCCCGGATGACGCGGCGGGAGAAATCGCGCGATTGCTCCAGTGTGGGGATGTTGCCGCCGCCGCCCGACTGCGCCGCCGCGCGGTGGATGAGACCTTTGCCCGACGGCATGCCCATGAGCGTCGTCACCTTCGACGCGCCGCCCGACTGGCCGTAGATCATGATG
This sequence comes from Sphingobium olei, assembly GCF_042678845.1. Classification (NCBI taxonomy): domain Bacteria; kingdom Pseudomonadati; phylum Pseudomonadota; class Alphaproteobacteria; order Sphingomonadales; family Sphingobiaceae; genus Sphingobium; species Sphingobium olei. The sequence goes on from NZ_JBHTLS010000135.1 coordinate 365,464, forward strand.
CGATCGGGATTGCCGCCGAAGGCCGCGATATTTTCCCGCACCCAGCGCAGCGCGGCGATGCAGTCGGTCATGCTGACATTGACAGATTCGGCATAGGCGTCGCCGCCCATCTCCACGAGGTCGAGGAAGCCCAGCACGTTGAGGCGGTGGTTGATCGACACCTGAACCACGTCATGGTGCCGCGCCATCTGCGCGCCGTCATGCGAGGCGAGTTCGTAGGAGGAGCCGAAGGCGAAGCCGCCGCCGTGGAAATAGACCATGACCGGGCGGTTGCCCGAGAGCGAGGGCGTCCAGACGTTGAGCTTGAGCATATCCTCGCCCAGGAAGCCGTCGGTCCATTGCTGGAGGAAGGTATGTTCCTTGGCGCGGAAGCTGTGCAGCGTCTGCGGGCAGTTCGCGCCATAGGCGAGCGCGTTGTAGGGATCGGTCCAGGGCTTGGGCGGCTTGGCGGGCAGCCAGCGATTTTCGCCGCCGGTGTCGTCGCCATAGGGGATTCCCTTGAAGGTGAAGACGTCGCCCGCGACATAGCCGCGCACCGGGCCGTAGCGGGTCTTCGCGATAGCATTGCGCGGAGTGGTGCAGGTGCCGGCGCCGCCAGACGAGCGGGCCGGGCGGGTGGCGGCGGCCGCTTCGCCGGGCAGGAGCGCGGCCGCGCCGCCCAGAGACGACGCCAAAAGCGCCTGACGTCGATCGAAAAGCATGGCCCGTTCGGTCATCCAGCATCCCCTGTAAATTATCGCGATCGATTACCGCGCCGACGTTATTGCCCGCTTCGGGTGGTCGGCGGCAGAATCCTATACGATCCAGAAGGGCGGTCAATAACTCCCACAAATATTTTGCACGCCAACGTTGTCAGGCTGGATTCCGCTTATGCTGTGCCGCATGACATCGTGTAAACCGCAAAGGCGGCGCGCAAGCCGGCGCGGCCCCGCCGGCCGCATAGTCGTACATTTGGGAGAGGATGATGCGCGCGTTGATCACAGTCGGGCTGAGCTTTGTCATGGCGGCCGCCGCGTCGGCCCAGCCGGCAGTCGAGGAGGGGAGCGGCCCCTATCCCGCAATCTACGAAGCGCGGGCGGACCTGCCGGACCAGGTGGTCTATCGGCCCAGGGACTTGAGCAAGGTCGGGCGGGAACAGCTCGGCATCTATGTGTTCGGCAATGGCGGGTGCGGCGCGGACGGGACGGCGTCGCGCAATCACCTGCTGGAAATCGCGTCGCACGGCTATCTGGTGATCGCGCCGGGCCGCATACCGGGGCCGGAGCCGCGAGAGGCCGAAGCGGGCGGTGGCCCTCGTCCGGGGCAGCTGACGGCGCAGACGCGCACGGAGCAGCTGAGCCAGGCGATCGACTGGGCGCAGCGCGAGGCGGCACGGCCGGGCAGCCCGTTCCACGGCAAGGTGGCGGCGGACAAGGTGGCGGCTTCGGGCTGGAGCTGCGGCGGGTTGCAGGCGCTGAGCGTCGCGCAGGAGCCGCGCGTCAGGACCGCCGTCATCATGAACAGCGGCTTCTTCAATGAAGGGGCGAACCCGATTTCGGGCGTCGTGTCCGACAAGAAGCTGCTGAACGGACTGCACGGCCCCATCCTCTATGTGCTGGGCGGCAAGGAGGACATCGCCTACGCCAACGGGACCGACGATTATGCCCGCATCAGCGCCGTGCCGGCCGCGCTGGTCAACATCCCCGTCGGCCATGGCGGCACCTATATGCAGCCGCACGGCGGGCTGGGCGCGGAGGTGGTGGCGGCCTGGCTCGACTGGCAGCTGAAGGGCGACGCGGCGGCGGGCGCGCGGTTCAAGGGCGCGAACTGCGGCTATTGCAGCGACAAAAGGCTGACGATCGAGACCAAGGGCCTCCGCTAAACGGGTCGGCGGCGTTCCGGGCCGGGTCGGGGGCGCCCGGCGGGGCAGGAGCGTCGATCTACGCCCTTTTGCCCCCTTTGCCAGCGGCGGCGGCTGGACTAGATCGAGCTTTGGCTTTGTTGAAGGCAAAGGGGGTGGGCATGGCGAGACCGGATCGTCCGGCGCGGGGCGCGACGATCGTCGATGTGGCGGCGCGCGCGGGCGTATCGTCCATGACGGTGTCGCGGGTCATCAACGGGCGGTCGGGGGTGAGCGCCGAGACGCGGGCGGCGGTGGAGGAGGCGATCAAGGCGCTGGCCTACACGCCCAATGTCGCCGCGCGCAATCTGGTGACGTCGAGCGAGCTGCGCATCGGGGTGATCTATTCCAATCCCAGCGCCGCCTTCATGAGCGAATTCCTGACCGGCGTATTCGAGGAGGCGTCGGCCCGCAGCGCCCGGCTGATGCTGGTGAAGGGCGAGGGCGGGCGGCCGCCGCCGACCGCTGCGGTGGAGGAGCTGGTCGAATCCGGGGTAAGCGGCGTGCTGCTGGCGCCGCCACTGGGCGAGGCGCCCGAAGTGCTGCGCGTGCTGCGCGGCGCGGGGTGCATCATGGCGGCGGTGGGCGCGTACCAGTCACCGGACACGATCTGCGTGCGGATCGACGACCGGGCGGCGTCCTATCAGATGACGCGGCTGTTGCTGGACCTGGGCCATCGGCGGCTGGGCTTCGTGCTGGGCAATCCCGACCAGGCGGCGAGCGCCGAGCGCATGGCGGGATTCTACGCCGCCGTGCGCGAGCGGGGCGGGGTGGAGGTGCAGGTGGCGCAGGGTGACTTCACCTATATGTCGGGCCTGGCCGCCGCCGAGCAGTTGCTGGGCGCGGGCGACCCGCCGACCGCGATCTTCGCCAGCAATGACGACATGGCGGCGGCCGTCGTCTCCGTCGCGCACCGCCGTCATCTGGACGTGCCGGCCGAACTGACCGTGGTGGGATTCGACGACACCACCGCCGCGCTGACGCTATGGCCGCCGCTGACGACCGTGCACCAGCCGGTGCGCGCACTGGCGGCCGAGGCGCTGGGCCTGCTGATCGCAGAGATCGGCGCGAACGGCCGCAATTCGCGGGTGCCGCGCGAAAAGATATTGGAGCACCGGATCGTCGAGCGTCAATCCACCGGGGCGCTCAAAGCCCCTTCCCGATAGACGAAGCGGGCGAAGTCGGCGGGCGTGCCCGCGCCCGACAGATCCTGGCACGCCATGCCGACGAACGCGCCGGTGAAGTTGGGGAGGCGGGGCAGGCTGACTTCATCCGACAGGATGCTGGCGTCGTGGACGTCCGGCAGGATGCGCCAGTCGGGGTCGCCCCCCGCCCGCCAGCCGAAGGTCAGGCGGTCGCCGTCGACATCGGCGCGCAGGTCGATCATGCCGTCGGGCAGGCCGTCCGCCAACACTTCGAAGCTGTTGCCTTCGGGATTTTCGGGCGAGGCGGTGAGCAGTTGGAGCTGGCGTCGTCCCTCCTCCGCGCTGATGCAGAGATAGTAAAATTTGGTGCTGTTATAGTAGTAGATGAGGCCGGCGGCCTGCTGGAAGCAGCGGGGGGCGAAGTCGAGGGAGGTCGTCGCGGTGAAGCGGAAGGCGGTCTGCCGCCGCGCCACCAGCGCCTGTTCGAACAGGCTGCCCACGGTCTCCCGGCCATGGAGGCGCAGGAAGCCGGGGCGCTCCGTCAGGCTGAACAGCCGGTCGGCGTGCGGGCTGCGCAGCCATTGCAGGTCGAGCGGGAGGTCCGGCGCGTCGAAGCGGCCGTCCCAGGGGACGATATCCCAGGGCGCTGGCGGCAGGTCGGGCGCGGGCGGGGTCGGATCGGGGTGTGCGTCGCCGGCGATGGTGCGCAGCCAGCCATCCTCGCCCCATTGCATCGGCTGGATCGCGGTTTCGCGGCCCATGACGCAGCGCTCGCGCCCCGACAGCGGACGGCCGCACAGATAGGCGAGCCATGTCGTACCGTCCGCCAGTTCGACCAGGTCGCCATGCCCCGCGCGGGTGATCTCCATGTCCTTCCGCCCCGCGCTGGTGAGCACCGCGCCGTCGGGATGCACCTCATAGGGGCCGAGCAGGTCGGGCGAGCGGGCCATGACCACGGCATGATCCCAGCCGGTGCCGCCTTCCGCCACGAGCAGGTGGTAGAAGCCGCCGCGCTTGTACATATGCGGCCCTTCGGTGAAGCCGCGTTCCGTGCCCTTGAAGATCAACGTGGGTTCGCCCACCAGCTTCATCGTCGCGCGGTCCAGTTCCTGCGCCTGGATGCCGGCGAAGCGGCCATGGCCGGGGCGATGGTCCCACAGCATGTTGAGCATCCAGCTGCGCCCGTCATCGTCGTGGAACAGGGCCGGGTCGAAGCCGCTGCTGTTGAGATGCACGGCGTCCGACCAGTCGCCGTCGATGGTGTCGCAGGTGACGACATAGTTGGGGAAGTCCCGCAGCGACATGCCCTTCGCGCCCTGCACCGTGGTCGCGCCATAGCGTTTGACATCGGTGTAGATCAGCCAGAAGCGGCCATCGGCGTAGCTGAGGTCCGGCGCCCAGACGCCGCAGCTGTCGGGATCGCCGCGCATGTCGAGCTGCCCCGGCCGATTGAGCGGACGGGCGACCAGCCGCCAATGGACGAGGTCGCGGCTGTGGTGGATCTGGACGCCCGGATACCATTCGAAGGTCGAGGTCGCGATGTAGAAATCATCGCCCACGCGCAGGATCGACGGGTCCGGATTGAAGCCCCGCAGGATGGGATTGGAGATGTTCGTCATTGAGGCTTGCGCACCAGTGTCCACAAAAGGGCGGCGCCGAGCAGGTCGAGCACGCCGAGCAGGATGAAGAAGGGTTCGTAGCCGACTTGATCGACCATCTGCCCCAGGGAAAGCGAAAAGATCAGCACGCCCAGATTGCCCGCCAGGCCCGCCATGCCCGCGGCGGTCGCGACCTCGTTCTTCGCGAACAGATCGGACGCCATGGTGATGACGGTGACGGACAGCGTCTGGTGCGCGAAGCCGCCCAGGCACAGCAGCGCGATCGCGGCATAGGGATTGGTCGCGAAGCCCACGAAGGCCATGCCGGTCATCAGCACCGCCCCGAGGGAGAAGGCCCAGCGGCGCGCATCGATGAGGTCGACGCCGCGCCGCTGAAGGAAGGCGACGACCGCCGGGCCGAACAGGCAACCGAGATCGGCGGCGAGGAAGGGCAGCCAGGCGAAGAGGGCGATCTGGGTCAGGTCGAAGCCGCGCACGCGCGCGAGGTAGAGCGGCATCCAGAAGGAGAGCATCCCCCACACCGGATCGGCCAGCAGGCGCGGCAGGGCGATGCCCCACAGATCGCGGCGGCGGGCGAGGGTCAGAACCGAGGGCTTGGCTGCCTTCGCGGCGAGGCGCAGTTCCTGGTTGTTGAGGATGTAGTCGCGTTCCTCCGCGCTGAGGCGAGGGTGGCGCATCGGGCTGTTGTAATGGAGATACCAGAGGATCGCCCAGACGAGGCCGATGCCGCCCGCGACGACGAAGGCCAGCCGCCAGCTGTGCACCATCACCGCCCAGGCGACCAGCGGCGGGGCGAAGACCGCGCCGAAGGACGCGCCGATATTGTAGATGCCGCCGGCGACGCCGCGCTCCTTGGACGGGAACCATTCCGCGACCAGCTTCTGCCCCGCCGGCTGGGCCGATCCTTCGGCAAGGCCGAGCAGGCCGCGCAGCGCGGCGAAACCGAACCAGCCGTTGACCAGGCCGTGCGCCATGGTGACGAGCGACCAGACCGCGACGCAGAGGGTGAAGCCGATTTTGAGGCCCACGCTGTCGAGGAAATAGCCGGCGAGCGGCTGGAGCATCACGCCGAGCTGGAACGCGCCGGTGATCCAGCCATATTCCACGCTGCTGATCCTCTGTTCTTCCAGGATCACCGGCGCGGCGACGCCGAGCACCGAACGCGACAGGTAATTGATGACCATCGCGCCCACGAACAGGCCGATGATGGTCCAGCGGAACTTTCCGACGAGTTTCAGCATGGCGCGACGAGGCCAGCCGAATCGGGCGCCTGCCCGATTTTCCCGAAAGGGGCGGCGCGGCGTGTCCGGGTGCGGACCGTGCCGGCTTGCGGGCATTTGTGGTTCAAAAGCAACATCCCCTCTCAATAACTCTTGTCAGAGTATTGACAACAACGATCGTCCAGTTAGTAGGCTCTTGTTAGCGCTAACTACAAATCTGTCGAGTCTTTGTTACGGGCTGGGCGGCAGCGGCGTAACAACGGGGCCTGATCGCCCCGCAATCGGATGCAAAGCATCATCATATGGGGAGAGCAGGATGTCAGGTTTCCAGTTTCAACGTGGTCTGATGCGCGCGGGTTGCGCGATGGCGAGCATGGCGGCTTTGTCCGTCGGCCTCGCCTATGCGCCTGCCTTCGCCCAGGCCGCGGGTCAGGCCGCCACGAGCCAGACCGCCGCGCCCCAGGAGGGGGAAGAGCGCGCCGCCGCTCCTGACATCATCGTCACCGGATCGCGCATCAAGGCCAGCGGCTATACCGCGCCGACGCCGACCACGGTGGTCGATGAGACCGCGATCCAGGCGAATGCGCAGCCCAACATCTTCACGACCATCGCCCAGCTGCCCTCGCTCCAGGGGTCCAGCGGCACGCAGACCAACACCTTCAGCACGTCGAGCGGCCAGCAGGGTCTCAGCAGCTTCTCGCTGCGCGGCCTGGGCGCGATCCGCACCCTGACCCTGCTGGACGGCCAGCGCGTCGTAGGCGCCAACGTGACCGGCACGCCCGACATCAGCCTCTTCCCCCAGTTGCTGGTCCAGCGCGTCGACGTGGTGAATGGCGGCGCGTCGTCCTCCTACGGGTCGGACGCGGTCGGCGGCGTGGTGAACTTCATCACGGACACGCGCTTCAAAGGCCTGAAGGGCAACATCCAGGGCAGCATCACCGACTATGGCGATGACGAGACCGTGCTGGTCCAGCTCGCCGGCGGCAAGAGCTTCGCCGACGACACCGTCCACCTGATCGTCAGCGGCGAATATAGCGACGAGGCGGGCGTCGGTCCCGGCCCGTTCGGCATCGGCCTGGCCGGCGGGCGCGACTGGTTCATCCAGCGCACGCTGGTCAACCGCAACATCACCAATGACGGCAACCCGCAGCTGGTGCTGCGCGACTATGCCCAGTCGATCGGCTTCACCAAATATGGCCTGATCACCGCCGGTCCGCTGCAGGGCATCGCGTTCGACCAGTCGGGCCGGCCCTTCCAGTTCCAGTACGGATCGAACGGCGTGCCGGCGCGCAATGCGGCGGGCACGGTCATCGGCTGCGACTTCGGCTTCTGCCAGGGCGGCGACGTGTCGGGCAACGTCGATTCGGGCCGGTCGATCAAGTCGGCCATCGAGCGGTTCAACATCTACAGCCGCCTCGGCTACGACTTCGCGCCCAACAACGAGGTCTACGTTACCGTTAACGTCGGCCAGGTGAAGACCAACAACCAGCCGATCAATGGTCAGAACCGGCCCAACCTGACGATCCAGTGCGAAAACCCGTTCGTGCCGCAGATCGTGCGCGACCAGTGCGCCGCGTCCGGCATCACCAGCTTCCGCTTCGGCACCAGCAACGCGGCGCTGGGCAATACGCGGGTCTATACCGACCGCCGCCAATATCGCTTCGTTGCGGGGGCCAAGGGCGAGTTCCCGGTGCTGGGCACCGACTGGAACTACGACGCCTATTATGAGCATGGCATCAACTACACCGACATCGACGTGAAGAACATCCTGCTGTCGCGCCGGTTCGACCGGGCGATCGACGCGATCAGCCTGAATGGCGTGATCGTGTGCCGCGATCCGGTGGCGCGCGCCAACGGGTGCCAGCCGCTCAACATCATCGGCGGCACGCCGTCGGAAGCGGCGCTGCGCTATGTCCAGCCCGAAAACGGACCCTATCAGCGCACCAAGCAGACGCAGGACGTGGTCAGCCTCAACTTCTCGGGCCAGCCCTTCGATAGCTGGGCGGGTCCGGTGTCGGTCGCGTTCGGTGGCGAATATCGCCGCGAATTCTACCGCGTGAACGCCGATCCCTATGGCGCGGGCGGCACCAACACGCCGTTCAACGCCGACTATCCGGCCGATCCGGTGCTGCTGGCGGACGGCGTCAACTGGTATGCGGGCAATTATCGCAACGGCCGTGGCGCTTATAACGTCAAGGAAGGCTATGTCGAAGTCGACGTGCCGGTCATCAATTCGGACGCGGCGGGCCGCGCCAACATCAACGCCGCCGCGCGCGTCACCAACTATTCGACGTCGGGCACGGTGTGGACGTGGAAGGTCGGCGGCACCTGGGAACTGCCGATCGACGGCTTCCGGCTGCGCGGCGTGACGTCGCGCGATATCCGCGCGCCCAACCTGTCCGAACTGTTCGCAGCGCCCGTCACCACGACGCTGCCGAACTTCTTCGATCCGTTCAACAACCGCAACGTGCTGGCGCTGCAATATACGGTCGGCAATCCCGAACTGACGCCGGAAATCGCGCGCAACACGACCGCCGGCATCTCGCTGTCCAACCCGTCCTGGCTGCCGGGCTTCAGCGCGTCGTTCGATTGGTACAAGATCAAGATCGACGACGTGATCGGCAGCCTGGGCGCGGGCGATATCGTGAACTACTGCTTCACCGGCATCCTTCCGCAGACCTGCAACTCGTTCAACCTCAACAATCCGAACGGGCCGAACTTCATCAACGTCCAGTCGTTCAACTTCGCGTCGATCAAGACCGAGGGTTTCGACATCGAGGCAAGCTATCAGTGGCGCAATCCGCTGGGCCTGCCGGGTACGCTGACGCTGCGCGGCCTGGCCACCCATGTCGCCAAATATATCAGCGACACGGGCCTGCCCGGCACCATCCCCAACGACCAGGCGGGGCAGAATCTGGGCGCGACCCCGGACTGGAAATGGATGGCGCAGCAGACCTATTCCAACGACCAGTTCTCCTTCTTCCTGCAGGAACGCTGGTTCAGCGACGGCGTCATCAGCAACAATTATGTCGAGTGCGAACCCGGCAGCTGCCCACTGTCGACCGGCAACAACCAGACGATCAGCCCGCAGGACAACCAGATCCCCGGCGCATTCTACATGGACGTTGGCGGCACCTATAATCTGACGCCGCAGATCACCGCCTATTTCAAGGTGGACAATCTGTTCAACCGCGACCCCGCGATCGTCCACATCTTCTCCAACCCCGCGCTCTACGACGCGCTGGGCCGGACCTATCGCGCGGGCGTCCGCTTCAAGATGTAACCGGAAAGCCGCGCCGGGGCGGTCCGTAAGGGCCTGTCCCGGCGCGGACTACGACACTGGGGAGAGGACTGGAAAAAGATTTGCCCTGAAACGGCGGCATCGCGATCACCATCCTCCCGTCGCCTTGCCTGCTTCCTCTCCCCCTTTTCTTCGCGCCGGGTCCGCCCGGCTCCTTTTTTGACAGGACACGCCGGATCGAGCGGCGATTTCCGGCAGGGAATGGTTGCCTTTTGTCGGAGTAGAACGGTAACATCCCTGCATGCCAGCGCGCAGCGCGCCACAGGAGAGACCACCGTGCCCCATCTTCGCCCTTGCACCGGCCCGTCGCGCCGGGACTTGCTCGCCAGTGCGGGCGCCGCCGCTGTGACGGCTGGCCTGGGGGCCGTGTTGCCGGCCACGGCAATGGCGGCCGAGGCCGCGCCCGGCGCGGTGGCGAAGCCCGCGCGGCTCCAGCCGTTCGACATGGCGGACGTGACGCTGGCGGAGGGACCGTTCCTCCACGCCCAGCGGATGACGGAGGCCTATCTGCTGCGGCTTCAGCCCGATCGGATGCTGCACAATTTCCGCGTCAATGCGGGGTTGAAGCCCAAGGCGGCGGTCTATGGCGGATGGGAGTCCGAGCCGACCTGGGCCGAGATCAACTGCCACGGCCATACGCTGGGCCATTATCTGTCCGCCTGCGCGCTCGCCTACCGATCCACCGGGGACAAGCGGTTCAAGACGCGGGTGGACTATATCGCGGGCGAACTGGCCGCCTGCCAGAAGGCGGCGGGATCGGGGCTGGTCTGCGCCTTTCCCGACGGGCCGGCGCTGGTGGCGGCGCATATCCGCGGCGACAAGATCACCGGGGTTCCCTGGTATACGCTGCACAAGGTCTACGCGGGGCTGCGCGACGGGGCGCTGCTGGCGGACAGCGCGGTGTCGCGGGAGGTGTTGATGCGGCTGGCGGACTGGGGCGTGGTTGCGACCCGGCCGCTGACCGACGCGCAGTTCGAGGCGATGCTGGCGACCGAACATGGCGGCATGAACGAAATCTATGCCGACCTCTATGCGATGACCGGCAAGGACGAGTATCGCGCCCTGTCGCAACGCTTTTCCCACAAGGCGGTGATGGAGCCGCTGGTGAAGGGGCGCGACCTGCTGGACGGGATGCACGCCAATACGCAGGTGCCCAAGATCGTCGGGTTCCAGCGCGTCTATGAAGTGACGGGCGACGATCGTTACGCGCAGGCGGCGTCCTTCTTCTTCCGCACGGTGGCGCACACCCGGTCCTTTGCGACGGGCGGGCATGGCGACAATGAGCATTTCTTCGCCATGGCCGATTTCGACCGGCATGTGTTTTCGGCCAAGGGGTCCGAAACCTGCTGCCAGCATAATATGCTCAAGCTCGCGCGGATGCTGTTCATGGCCGATCCGCAGGCCGACTATGCCGACTATTATGAGCGCACGCTCTACAACGGCATCCTGGCCTCGCAAGACCCGGACAGCGGCATGGCGACCTATTTCCAGGGCGCGCGGCCGGGGTACATGAAGCTGTACCATACGCCCGAGGACAGTTTCTGGTGCTGCACCGGAACGGGCATGGAGAATCACGTCAAATATCGCGATTCCATCTATTTTCACGACGACCGGGCGCTGTACGTGAACCTGTTCGTGCCGTCCGCCGTCGCGTGGAGGGAGAAGGGCGCGACGCTGGTGCAGCGCACGACCTTCCCCGACGCGCCGACGACAAGCCTGCAATGGAAGCTGCGCGCGCCCACCGAGATCGCGCTGAAGCTGCGGCATCCGCGCTGGAGCCGGACGGCGGTGGTGCTGGTGAACGGGCAGGAAGCGGCACGCTCCGCGACGCCGGGCAGCTATGTCGAGCTGGCGCGGACATGGAAGGATGGCGACCGGGTCGAGCTGCGGCTGGCGATGGAGCCTGCGGTCGAGCGCGCGCCGGCCGCGCCCGACATCGTCGCTTTCACCTATGGGCCGATCGTGCTGGCGGGCGCGCTGGGGCGGGAGGGGCTGGTGCCCGGTGCGGACATCATCGTCAACGAACGCAAATATGGCGAATATAACAAGAGCGAGGTGGCCGTGCCGACTATCGCGGGTGACCCCGAGCGGCTGGCGAGCCAAGTGAAGCCGGGCGCGGGGCCGCTGGAATTCAGCATCGCGGCGGAGGATGGCGCGCCGGTGCGGCTGATCCCCTATCACCGCATCGCGCATGAACGCTATGCGACCTATTGGAAGGTGAAGCCGCGCACGGCCTGATCGGGCCGACCCGGCGCGGGGGGGCGCGGGGTCAGTCGGCCAGCGGGCGGCGGCGGTAGCGGAAATACCAGACTTCGTGGCCGAGGCGGCGGGCCTTTGCCTCGTAGCGGGTTTCGGGCCAGCCGCCGGGGCGGTTCTGAAAGTCCTTCGGCTCGCTCGCCAGCCAGTCGAAGTCGGGATGGCCGTTCATCACCATCAGCGCCCAGCGCAGATAGACCGGATGATCGGTGCCGAAGCGGAATTCGCCGCCGGGCTTCAATTTCCGCGCGATCATCGCGACCGGGCCGGGGTTCATCATGCGGCGCTTGGCGTGGCGCGCCTTGGGCCAGGGGTCGGGGTGGAGAAGATAGACGAAGCTCAAGGCTCCGTCGGGGATGCGGGCAAGCACCTGGAGCGCGTCGCCCATGTGCAGGCGGATATTGGGCAGGCCCTGGTCGCGGACATGGCCCAATGCCTGGACGACGCCGTTGAGGAACGGCTCCGCGCCGATGAAACCGTGATCGGGCAGCAGGTCGGCGCGCCAGGCGAGATGCTCGCCGCCGCCGAAGCCGATCTCGAAATGCAGGGGCCGGTCGGTGCCGAAGAGGGACGCAGCGCTGACTTCGCCTTCCTCCGGCACGGAAATGGCGGGGAGGAGGGTGTCGACCAGTTCCTGTTGGCCCTTGCGGAGCTTTGGCCCCGACTGGCGGCCATAGAGGCGGTTGAGGGTGGTCGGATCGCCGGACTTGTGCGCTGTCATGGGGTGCGCCGATAGCGGGGCGCGGGCGCGGGGGCAAGCGGGCGGCGTCGCGAGGGAGGCGACGAGGGAACCCACGATCCTGCCCCCTTCCGCCGGTCCCTTGAGGAGGGCAGGACAGGAGAAGGGGGCAGGAAGTCAAGCGGCTGGCCGGGCGGCGCAGGGAACGCGGCCCTTGGCCGGCAGGGGCGGGTCTGAACCCCTTCCGCCGGTTCGTCGACTTTTTCAGGGACGGTTCAGTGCAACGTAACGGGGGAGATTATTTGCACTTGATGAAGCGGCCTTTCGCATCCTTGCAGGGCGCCTTTTTGACGGGCGCCTTGGGGGTGCATTTGACGAACTTGCCCTTCGCGTCCTTGCAGGGTGCGGCGGACGCGGGAGCGACGCTGCCGCAGGCCAGGGCAAGTCCGAGGAGGGCAGTGGCAACCAACTTGGTCATGGGTCGTCTCTCAATGCAGAAGAGAGGGGTTGCCGGGCTCGACAGGGGTGCGAGCCCGACGCCCTGTTTATGCGCCGGAGGGCGGCGCTTTCCTAATGAACTTTTCGTCATGTTGGGGACAGGAAAGGGGACGCGAAAAGGGCGCCGGAGCGGGTGCTGCCGACGCCCTTTTTCGGGTTGGGGTGTGGGGCTGCGGCCCTCCCCGCTGCGACTAGGGCGCTGCGCGCCCGAGTCTCGCTGCCCCTCCCCGCGCGGGAGGGGGTATGACTGTCAGAGGGCGGCCTTGAGCTTTTCGACCAGGTCGGTCTTTTCCCAGGGGAAGAAGTCGCCTTCGGGCTTGCGGCCGAAATGGCCATAGGCGGCGGTGGGCTGGTAAATGGGCTTGTTGAGGCCGAGATGGGTGCGGATGCCGCGCGGGGTGAGGCCGCCGAGGTCCGCGATGGACCTGATCGCGTCCTCGATCTTGTCGTCACCAACGGTGCCGGTGCCGTGGGTGTCGACATAGAGCGAGAGCGGTTCGCTGACGCCGATCGCATAGGCGATCTGGATGGTGCAGCGGGTGGCGAGGCCGGCGGCGACGACATTCTTGGCGAGGTAGCGGGTGATGTAGGCGGCCGAGCGATCGACCTTGGTCGGATCCTTGCCGCTGAACGCGCCGCCGCCATGGGGCGACGCGCCGCCATAGGTGTCGACGATGATCTTGCGGCCGGTGAGGCCGGCGTCGCCGTCCGGCCCGCCGATTTCGAAGCTGCCGGTCGGGTTGATGTGATAGACCGTCGCGTCGGACAGCAGGTTGGCGGGAAGCACCTCCGCGATGACGCCCTTCACATAGTTTTTGAGTTCCGCTTCCTTGTCGCCGGTGTCGTAGCCCGGCGCATGCTGGGTCGAGACGACGATGGCGGTGGCGGCGACGGGCTTGCCGTTTTCGAAGCGGAGCGTCACCTGGCTCTTGGCGTCGGGTTCGAGGAAGGGGGCCGCGCCCGAGTGGCGGTCGGCGGCCATTTTCGCCAGGATCTTGTGGCTGTAGTCGAGCGTCGCGGGCATGAGGTCGGGCGTTTCGTCGCAGGCGAAGCCGAACATGATGCCCTGGTCGCCCGCGCCTTCATCCTTGTTGCCGGCGGCGTCCACACCCTGCGCGATGTGGGCGGACTGGGCGTGGAGATTGTTTTCGAAGCGGAAGCTTTCCCAGTGGAAGCCGTCCTGCTCGTAGCCGATGCGCTTCACCGTATCGCGGACGGCCTTTTCGATTTCTTCCTGCGCGCCCGGAGCCCATTGGCCGTTTTCATAGACGCCCTTGCAGCGGATTTCGCCGGCGAGGACGACGAGCTGGGTCGTGGTCAGCGTTTCGCAGGCGATGCGGGCTTCGGGATCCTTGGACAGGAACAGGTCGACGATGGCGTCGCTGATCTGGTCCGCGACCTTGTCAGGATGGCCTTCGGACACGGATTCCGAGGTGAAGAGATAGTTCGAACGCATGGTTGCTCCAGTCTGATGCTGTGTCTGCGTATAAAGAAATCTTTATGTGCAGCGGACGCCTTAGCGGGCGGCGCGGCGCGATGCAATGGCGGCGGCGATCAGCAGGCCGGCGAAGAGGAAGGGGAGGAGGTTGCCGAGGCGCGCGAACAGCGTGGGCGGGAGCGCCGGGGGCAGGCCGGAGTCGAGATAGCCGGCGCGGTGGAGGCCGAGCGATCGCAGCACCTGGCCGCGCGCGTCGATCACCGCCGAAACGCCGGTGGGGGTGGAGCGGAGAATGGGGATGCCCTCCTCCAGCGCGCGGAGGCGGGCCTGCGCGAGATGCTGGACCGGTCCCCAGCTGCCGAACCAGGCGTCGTTGGACGGGTTGAAGAGGAAGGCGGGGCGGTTCTTCGCGTCGACGACTTGCCCTGAGAAGATGATCTCGTAGCAGATCTGCACGCCCATCTTCATTTCCGGGCGGCCGGTGGCGGCGGGCAGGGTTAGGTTTTGCGGACCGGGGCCGGGATAGAAGTCCGCGTCGCCCGGCACGAGGCGGGAGAGGCCGAGCGGGGTCAATATCGCCCGCATCGGCAGATATTCGCCATAGGGCACCAGATGCGCCTTCGAATAGCGGCCGGCGATGGTCGCGCGGGGGGTCACGATCCAGAGGCTGTTGTTCGCGCCGGCGAGCTTCTGCGTCGTGACGCCATTTTCGGTGACGGGCTTGAACCAGACCTTGTCCGCGCCGGTCATCAGCAGGTCGCCGGGACCGAGCAAAGCGGCGAGGCGGGCGCGCCAGTCGGGCTCCATGTCGAGATAGGCGGGGATGGCGGCTTCGGGCCAGAAGAGCAGGCGCGGGGCGGGGCGCGGCTGGCCCGAGAGGGCGGCGAGGGTGCGGAAATGGCGATATTCCGCCTCCACCGAATATTTCTCGTCCTGGCCGATATTGGGCTGGACGATGCGGATGCGCGGCGCGCCGGGCGGGGTGGGGGGCGCGGGGGAGAGGTTGCCCCAGAGGGCGAGGAGGAGGAGCGGGAGCCCGAGGATCGCGGCGGGGCGGAACTGGCGGCGCAGGGCGAGGAGGAGCGCTCCGGCGGCGAGGATGGCGAGTGCGCCGAGGCCATAGGTGCCGATCAGCGTCGCGGCGATGGCGATGCCGGTGGGCAGCAGGCTGACGCCCAGCGGGTTCCAGGCGAAGCCGGTAAAGAGGGTGGCGCGCAGATATTCGGCGACGAGCCAGGTGGCGGCGAAGAAGAGGGAGAAGGTGGCGCTGGCACCCACCCCGCTGCGACCAGGCGGCTGCGCCGCCAAGTCTCGCTGCCCTTCAAACGAGTCGCGTGCCTCGTTCGAACTGGAAAGGGAGGGGCGTTTGCGGGAGAGCCACCATGCGCCCAGCGTCGCCAGGCCCGGATAGACCGCGAGATAGAGCGAGAGCAGGATCACCGCGCCATAGCCGAACCAGTGCGGCATCGCGTCCTGATAGGTGAAGGCGTGGGCGATCCAGTTGAGGCCGAGGGTGAAATGCCCGACCCCGAACAGCCAGCCGCGTGCGAAGGCGGCGCGGCGGTCGGGGGCGGCTTCGACGAGGGCGATCAGCAGCGCGAGGCAGGCGAGGGTGACGGGCCAAAGCCCAAGCGGCTCGAACCCTGTGGCCGACAGGAAGCCGGCGGCGATCGCGGCCAGGCGCGGACGGGCAAGGATCGCGCGCATGGGGGCGCTTAGCGGCCGATCGTCGCCATGGTGGCGTTGCTGCACTTGTCGCTCTTGTGCGTGCCCCCGCTCAGCATCGAGGCGGCGAGGAAGCCGCCGACGATCAGCAGCAGGAAGCCGGCGGAGAGCAGGGCCAGATATTTCTCGATGAACGCCTTGATGGGGCGGCCGAATTTCCAGAACAGGAAACCGACCAGGATGAATTGCAGCCCGCGGCTGAGGATGCTGGCCCAGAGGAAGGTGAAGAGCGAGAGGCCGACGAAGCCCGCCGTGATGGTGATCAGCTTGAAGGGGATGGGCGTCGCGCCCTTGATCAGGATGATTTCCGCCCCGTAATCGCGCAGATAGCAGGCGGCGACCGGGAATTTGGCGGAAAGGCCGAGTGCGGCGAGGATCTGATGCCCGAGCGCCTCATAGAGGAAATGGCCGATCGCATAGCCGAACAGCCCGCCCAGCACGGAGGCCAGCGTGCAGATCACCCCGAAGCGGATCGCGCGTTCGGGCTTTGCCAGGCACATGAGGCCGAGCAGCGGATGCGGCGGGATCGGGAAGAAGCTCGATTCCATGAAACTGACGGCGAAAAGCCATCCTTCGGCATGGCGGTGCGCGGCCTTTGCCAGCGTCCATTGATAGAGCCGTGTAAGCATCGGAGGCTGACCTAGCCGAGATCATTCCGGGTCGCCAGCGCTTTCGCAGGTGCAGCGTGGAGAGCGGCTGGTTTGTTTGAGCGCCTCCGGCCTGCCGGGAGCCTTTAGAGTGCCTTCGGCCTGCCGGGAGTCTTTTGAGCGCCTCCGCCCAACAGGGCTACGGCGTTGACCTTCACGCGCCGTCTGGGCATGACGCCATCTTCTGCTTGTCCGGTCGCGCCAATTGAACATCCCTCCGATTCCCTGGGCCAAGGTGCGGCAGCGCGCGGGCGGGCTGGCTTTCGCGCTGGTGCTGAACCTGCTGCTGCTGCTGGCGCTATTCACCCTGTCGCCGCGCTTCGAGCCGCCCAGGCAGGAGGATCGGCTGCCCGTCACCTTCGACGTCGAGGCGGGGGAGAAGACCGAGCAAGCCCAGGCCAAGGCGGAAAAGGCGCAGAAGCGCGAGCAGGACCAGGCCGCCCCGCAAAAGGCCGCCGAGCCGGTGGTGCGCCCGCCCGTCCCGGTCGAGAAACCCGCCGAGCAGCCGCCGTCCCCATTCCCCTTCCTGACGCTGAGCCGCGAGCAGATGGCGTCGGCCGACATCGGCAACATGCCCAAGGCGGCGCAGGGCGCAGGCGCGGGCAAGGGCGACAGCGCGGCGGTATCCGGGCCGGGCGAGGGGCCGGGCGGGGTCCAGCTGTTCGAGGCGGAATGGTATCGGCGGCCGAGCCATGCCGAACTGTCCCCCTATATCCCCGCCGACGCGCCGGCGCGGGGCTATGGCCTGGTCGCGTGCAAGACGGTCGATCATTATCATGTCGAAAATTGCCAGACGCTGGGCGAAGCGCCGCTGGGGTCGGGCTTTGCCAAGGCAGTGCGGCTGGCGGCGTGGCAGTTCCTGGTGCTGCCGCCGCGCGTCAACGGCAAGGTCATGGTGGGGAGTTGGGTGCGCATCCGCATCGACTATACCCGCACGATGGTGGGCGACGACGGACCAGGACGCGACGGACAGGCGAGCGGCGAATAGCCTTTCCGCGCCGGGTGGACCGCGCGCTTGGCGCGGCCCCGCGGCATGAGGGCTGCGAGGGAGAGCAAGGCGATGCGCGCGGCAATTGTGACGTTCGACGGATACAACGAACTGGACAGCTTCGTCGCGCTGGCGCTGCTGAACCGGGCGGCGGGATGGCGGGCGGAGATCGTTTCGGATAGGCAACGAGTTGTGTCGATGAACGGGGTGGGCATCGACACTGCCCAGCCGATCGAGGCGCTGCCCGATTATGACGTGGTGCTGATCGGCAGCGGGGTGCGCACGCAGGCGGTGGCGGCGGACGCGGCGCTGATGGCGCGCATCCGGTTGGACCCGGCACGGCAGATTATCGGGGCGCAATGTTCGGGCGCGCTGCTGCTGGCGCGGCTGGGCCTGCTGGACGACATGCCGGTATGTACCGACACGACCAGCCGGCCCTTCGTCGAGGCGGCGGGGGCGGCGGTGATCGAGGCACCGTTCCATGCGCGGGGCATGATCGCGAGCGCGGGCGGGTGCATGGCGGCGCATTATCTGGCGGCCTGGGCGATCGCGACGGGCAGCGGGGCAGAGGCGGCGCGGGCGGTGATCGACTATGTGGCACCAGTGGGCGAGAAGGCGGAGACGGTCGCGCGGGTGATGGGCGTGGTGACGCCCTTCCTGACGCCGCAGGAAACAGTTGCAATCTGATACGGGATCGCCATGCTGCGGCCCGACCGGATGACTGTCCGACCTGATGAGAGGAGGATGCCTGTATGATTATCCACGGAGCGCGGCCGTCGCCCTTCGTCCGCAAGGTGATCGTGTTCGCGGCGGAGAAGGGGATCGACGTGGAAGTGCAGCCGGCGGGTTTCGGCCGGGGCGGCGAGGGCTATCTGAACGGATCGCCCTTCGGCAAGATACCCGCGCTGGAGGATGGCGATTTCCTGCTGTGCGATTCGACCGCGATCATAACCTATATGGATGCACTGAAGCCCGGCGAGGAGATGATCCCGGCCGAACCCAGGGCGCGGGCGCGGACGATATGGTATGAGGAGTTTGGCGACACCATCGTGCAGGCAGCCGGGGCGAAGATCTTCTTCAACCGGGCGGTGGCCCGCTTGGTGAAGCGCGAGCCGGACCTGGCGGCGGCGGACCGGGCGGAAGCCGAGGAGATGCCGAAAATCTACGATTATCTGGAAGGCGTGCTGCCGGAGGATGGCTGGCTCGTCGGGGGCCGCTTCACGCTGGCGGACCTGGCGGCGGCGTGCCCGATCATCAACGTCGCCTATGTGTCGGACGCGCCGGAGAGCGGGCAGTGGCCCAAGCTGGCCGCCTGGCTGGCGGCGGTGAAGGCGCGGCCGAGCGTCGCCGCGGCGCTGGAGGCGGAAGCGCCGACGATCGCGCCGATGCTCGCCAAATAACCTATCTGGAACATTCTGCTTGACAGCGTCACGCTGATCTGGCAGAGATGTGGATATTGGGAAATTGTGACTCGCCGGTGCGGCGTTCGGAAGGGCTGGTCCTGCGAGGGGCCGGCCCTTTTCGGCGTGCGCGCGGCAGGAGGGGGCATCATGGGCAAGAGCGAGGGCAGCGTGCTGGTGACGCAGCGGCAGCGCGCGGGGGGCGAGAGCCGGCCCCAGCAGCGCAAGCGCCGGTCGGACGGGTGGAGCAAGGCGGACGAGGCGCTGTTCCTGCAGATGCTGGCGGAGACCTGCAACGCCAGCGAGGCGGCGCGCGCGGCGGGCAAGTGCCGGGCGGGAGCCTATCGCAAGCGGGCGGCCGACCCCGCCTTCGCCCGCGCCTGGGACGAGGCGCTGGACATGGGCTATGCCGAGATCGAGCTGATGCTGATGCGCGCCGCTCTGTTCGGCAGCGAGAGCGAGGAGGTGACGAGCGACGGCGAGGGCGCGGTCAAGGCGCGCAAGGTCCGGCGCGCGCCGGACCTGGGCGTGGCGCTGCGCCTGTTCCTGGCCTATCGCGATCGGGTGGCGGGCATCCGCGCGCAGCGACGCGTGAGGGGGCAGGCGGGGAAAGGAGCGGGCGGCGGGGACGGGCGGCCCGACAGCGCCGCCGCGATCGCGCAAGTCGAGGCGATGATGGCGGAGATCGCCAGGCGGCGTGCGGCGGCGGGGGCGTGAGGGTTCGGGCGAAGGGGGTTGGCCGCCGGCGCGTGAACCTCTATCGCGGGTGGCGCGTTGCCGGGGCGAACGGGATGAGAGGAACGATTATGCGAGCGAGGATGGCGGCGGGTGTGGCGCTGATGTTGGCGGCTGGATTGTCCGTTGGGCTGGCGGGATGCGGCGAGAAGGCGGAGCAGCCGGTGGCGGCCAATGTTGCCGCGCCGGACGCCGGGGCGGCTGCGGAGGTGGCGAAGCTGGACCCGAGCCTGCGCGACGGCGTGTTCCAGAAGGCGATCAAGGCGAGCGGCGCGGCCTGCCCCGCCGTCACCGGATCGGAACGCGCCGAGCTGCGCCCCGGCGTGCGCGGATGGCGCGTGCATTGCGACAATGACAGCGCGCATCTGATCGAGATCTTGCCCGATGGCACGGCGAAGGTGACGAGCCGGCGGGATTGAGGGGGGCTGGGGGCTGACTGACCGGAAAAATCGTGAAGGCGCGATTGGCGGACGAGCGACCTTGGCAGTATTGGTGCCTACATTATCCGTGGTTAACCTGTTCCCGCGCCCGCGCCGCGATTGCGGCGACACGACCGTTGGGCTTGTCCGACGGCGTTTCATTGCGTACGGCGACCCCCTTTGTTCTATAGAGACGGTATCGCCTCACAACCAGGGCGGCAAACACCGCGAGCCCGATAACCGACCTCAGGCCCATTTCCCGTCCCATCATGGGAGTGTGATCAAAGGCACGTGGAAACAGACTGCCAATCACATCGATTAGCAGTGCAGGCCCCACGATAAAAAGAGCCACGATCTCCAATGTCTGGAATGCTACTGGACGACCGGACGGCAAAGGGGCGCTCGGCATGTCCGCGAGACTTGCTTCGACGCGAGCAATAGCCCGCCTTGTGCCAAACCAATGGTACGCTACCACGAGCAACGGCCACCAAGTTAATATGATGAGCGAGCCTATAAACGAGGCACCGGGCACCATGGAGCCGTCGATAATGCGGTCCAGCCCTGAGGAATGCATAAGGCTGAGCGTCATGATCGTGATGGGAATTGTTAGGATGAAGCCCCACTTCAAAGCGGCGTTAACGGGCTGCATTGTCCGAGCAAAGTCGAGGACCAGTGTTTGGTGTTGATCAGAGGTGAGCCATACGGCTCGTTTGCCATCGTTTCGTACCATACGGATACCATTGGCGTCGCGGAAGCTACGATGCTCAAAACGGCGCGTGGCGGCGACGATGAGAGGATTAGGGGTCATCATTTCAGTCCTCTCTACCGTGAACCGTCCGGTAGGTTATCGCGAAAAGGTAAACAGCAGCTTTGTCTGAGCGTTCTTCTTTCTGAAAAATGCGACGGCTTCCAGGATCAGTTTGCCGCCCTTTTCTGAGCATTTTTGGCTCGATCCCTGCCATTTTCGTCACCCCGGGCTTGACCCGGCATCCCGCTTTCTTGGGGGCTACTGAGCGAGCGGGAGTCCGGCCCAAGGCCGGGGTGACGATTGGGTGGGGTTGGGGGCCGCCGGCCGCCGCCTCGCCTCCTAGTGCAGCAGCGCCCAGAGGCCGGCGATGAGGGTGGCGCCGCCGATGGGGGCGGCGAGGAGGAGGATGAGGTTGACGCCGATGAGGAGGGCCAGCGTCCTTTGCTGGCGCGCGGTCAGGCGGCTGGCGGGCGGTTCGGGCTGCGGCTCCCAGGGGGGCGGAGCGGGATAGTCCTTGAGGTCCAGGAACATGGCGACTTCTCGCAGTTGCGGGAGAGGTCATCATGCCCGGCTTTGATCGCCGCGCCAGCCGGGTTGCGGTTTGTCGAGCCGTCAGCGCGGCGTGTCGTTGTCGCGCGCGCTGTCGTTGCCGAGCGCCCGGTCGCTGGCGAGCGCCAGGGCCTGCGCGCTGCCGGTGGCGGGCTTTACCGTGTCGGGTTTGTGCGCGATCACGCCCGCCGCGAGCGAGCCGCCACCCACGATGAAGGCCGCGCCAAGGATGGAGAGGAGGAGGCGCGGATCGGTGCGCTGGCTGGGATAGGGGTTCTTGTCGTCGAAACGCATCATGCCCATGGGCAGGTCTCCTTTGTTGCGGTTGCGAACGGTGCGACAATGGAGCAGGCGGCGCGCCGGTTCCACTAACGGGCCGTGACATTTTGTTGCGGAAATCCCTTGCTGCGAGCGGTTTACAAGCGTGCAACAGACGGCCAGAACGAGCGTCATGACAAAGACATCGCTGATCGCCGCCGCCCTGATCGCCGCATCTGCGGCCGGTTCTGTATCCGCCGAGACCAGCGCGCCCGATCCGGCGCGGCTGAAGGCGACGGTCGAGAGGCTGGTGAGTTTCGGCACGCGCCATACGCTGTCCTCCGCGACCGACCCCAGGCGGGGGATCGGCGCGGCGCGCAAATGGGGCGCGGCGGAGTTCGCGAAGATATCCAAGGGGTGCGGCGGGTGCCTGACCGTCGAGACGGTGGCGGAGCGCTTCACCGGGCCGCGCGCGCCGCAGGGCGTGGAGGTGGTGGACGTGATCGCGATCCAGAAGGGGACGGGAGACCCCAGCCAGGTGGTGATCGTTGCGGGCCATATCGACAGCCGCGTGAGCGACGTCATGAACGTGACGAGCGACGCACCGGGCGCGAACGACAATGCGTCGGGCACGGCGCTGGTGATCGAGGCGGGGCGGGTGCTGGCGGGGGAAAAGTTCGACGGGACGATCGTCTATGCGCTGCTGTCGGGGGAGGAACAGGGGCTGTGGGGCGGCAAGTTGCTGGCTGAGACGGCGAAGAAGCGCGGATGGCAGGTGCGTGCGATGCTGAACAACGACATCGTCGGCAACACGGTCGGCCAGAACGGCCGGATCGTGGCGGACCGGGTGCGCGTCTTTTCCGAAGGGGGGCGCTTCATCGAGGATCGGGCGGCGGCACTGACGCGCCGGGCGATCGGCGGCGAGGATGACGGGCCTTCGCGCGCGCTGGCGAAAAAGATCGACGGCATCGCGGAGGCCAATCCGCAGATCGGGCTGGACGTGTTTGCGGTACGGCGGTTTGACCGGTTCGGGCGCGGCGGGGATCATTCGCCTTTCCTGGAGCTGGGCTTTCCCGCCGTGCGCTTTTCGGTGGGGATCGAGAATTACGACCGGCAGCACCAGGATCTGCGGACCGAGAATGGCCGGGTCTATGGCGACACGGTGGAGGGAATGGATTTCCCCTATCTGGCGAAGGTGACGGCGTTGAACGTGGCGGCGCTGCGGGTGCTGGCCGATGCGCCGGCCGCGCCCGCCAGCGTGTCGCTGGACGGGGCGCTGTCGATGGACACGCGGGTCTTCTGGGACGCGGTGCCGGGGGCTGCGGGATATAAGGTCTATTGGCGGCGCGCGGACGCGCAGGACTGGACCGACAGCCGGGCAGTCACTGGCGTGACCGAGACGGTGTTGAAGGATGTGGTCGTGGACGACCATTTCATCGGCGTGGCGGCGGTGGCGAAGGATGGCTCCGAAAGTCTGGTGACGTTCGGCGGGATGGCTCCACGCAGATAGGGGAGCGCGCCTCCCCATGAGGGGGAGGATGATGCGGGTTTCGGATCGGGAATGGCTGGCGGGCGAGGATGCGGCCGTGCGGGCGGCGTTGCTGCGGCGGCTGGACGCCGGGGCGGCGGAGCGGCTGGCGCGGGAATGGCGCTTTCTGGCGCGCCCGGCGCAGCTGGAGCCGGACGGCGACTGGCGCGTGTGGCTGATGATGGCGGGGCGCGGTTTCGGCAAGACGCGCGCCGGGGCGGAATGGGTGCGCGGCATCGCGGAGGCGGACCCCAAGGCGCGGATCGCGCTGGTGGGCGCGACGCTGGGCGAGGCGCGCGCCGTGATGGTGGAGGGCGCGTCGGGCGTGCTGAGCGTCGCGCCATGGTGGGCTCGGCCCGACTATGCGCCCGCGCTGCGGCGGCTGACCTGGCCCAATGGCGCGATGGCGATGCTGTTCGGCGCGGCGGAGCCTGAGGGCCTGCGCGGGCCGCAGTTCAGCCATGGCTGGGCCGACGAGATCGCCAAATGGGCAGGCGGGGAAGCGGCGTGGGATAATTTGATGATGGGGATGCGGTTGGGCCGTTCCCCACGCGTGCTGGCGACGACGACGCCCCGGCCGGTGCCGCTGGTACGGCGGCTGGTGGCGGCGGAGGATGTCGCGGTGACGAAGGGCACGACCGCGGAGAATGAAGCGAACCTGGCCCCCGGCTTCGTCGCGGCGATGGCGGCGCAGTATGGCGGCACGCGGCTGGGCCGGCAGGAGCTGGACGGCGAACTGATCGAGGAGGTGGAGGGCGCGCTGTGGACGCGCGATCTGATCGAGCGGTGCCGGGTGGCGCATGTGCCGGAGGTGTTGACGCGGGTGGTGGTGGCGGTCGATCCGCCGGCGAGCGCGGGCGGAGACGCGTGCGGCATCGTGGTCGCGGGGATTGGCGGAGACGGGCGCGGCTATGTGATTGCGGACGCCAGCGTCGAGGGGCAGCGGCCCGAAGGCTGGGCGCGGGCGGTGGCGGCGGCCGCGATGCTGCACGGCGCGGACCGGGTGGTGGCCGAAGCGAATAATGGCGGGCAGATGGTGGAAAGCGTGCTGCGCGCGGCGGAGGCGGGGCTGCCGGTGCGTCTGGTCCATGCGAGCCGGGGGAAGGCGGCGCGGGCGGAGCCGGTGGCGGCGCTTTACGAGGCCGGGCGGGTGGCGCATCGCGGCGCCTTCCCCGCGCTGGAGGACCAGTTGTGCGGGCTGCTGGCGGGCGGCGGCTATGTCGGGCCGGGGCGGTCGCCGGATCGGGCGGATGCGCTGGTGTGGGCGATGAGCGAGCTGATGCTGGGGAGAATGGGCGAGGCGCGGGTGCGGGGGATGTGAGAGGAAAGTTGCACAGTGCAACCTTTTCTTTTGCGGGGCCGGCGCTATATCGGGCCGATTACGTCCCCAAGGAGATATCGTCCATGCTGATCGACCGCCTCAACTGGCGCTATGCCACCAAGAAGATGAACCCGGACAAGGCCGTACCCGAGGAGAAGCTGGAACGCATCCTGGAAGCGGTTCGGCTGGCGCCGACGTCGAGCGGCTTGCAGCAATATGAGGTGATCGTCGTCACCAACCGCGAAATCCGCGAGAAGATCAAGGCGATCGCGTGGAACCAGGAGCAGGTGACGGACGCGTCGCACCTGCTGGTCTTCGCCGCCTGGGACAATTACACCGCCGACCGCATCAACGGCATGTTCGACCTGGTGAACGAGGAACGCGGGTTCAGGAACGAGGGCTGGGAAGCCTATCGCCAGATGTTGCTCGGCACCTACCCGCCGCGCGACGCGGAGGTGAATTACCAGCATGCCGCGCGGCAAGCCTATATCGGGGTGGGCATCGCGCTGACCGCCGCCGCCTTTGAAGAGGTGGACGCGACCCCGATGGAAGGGTTCGACCCCGACAGCCTGGACGAGATACTGGACCTGCGGGCGCGGGGGCTGCGCTCCGTCGTCATCATGCCGCTGGGCTATCGCGCGGACGAGGGCGACTGGCTGGTCAACCTCAAGAAGGTGCGGCGGCCGGTGGAGCAGTTCATATCGCGCGTGGATTGAAGAACAGGAACCGGGGCGCGGGCGAAGCCGTTTCATGGCCAGCATAAGGAGTGCGTGACATGAAAAGGATGACGTTGATGGCGGTCGCAGCGGGCGTGTCGCTGGTCGCCGCGCCGGTGATGGCGCAGAGCCTCAACAGCAAGGACCGGGCGCGGATCGCGCGGGCCGATCCCCGCGACCGGGACGATGTGCGATACTGCCTGATCCAGGGCAAGAAGGGCCGCGACAAGGGCACGGTGATCGGCGCGGCGGGCGGTGCGGGCGTCGGGCTGTTGGCGGGTGGCGGCGTGGGCGATGCGCTGCTGGGCGCGGGCGCGGGCGCTGTGGCGGGCCGGCTGATCGGCAAGGGCCAGGGCACGGATTCGGCCTGCGACGAGGTGTTGGCACGGAATCGGTAAGGGGGGCGATCCCCCTCTCCAAGTTTCGCTAGGGCGGCTGCGCCACCCAAGCTCCACTATCCTCTCCCCCCGACGGGGGAGAGGTTTTTTTTATGGCGGGGAGCAACCCATGAAATGGTTTACCAAAGCGGCGCGCGAGGATGCGCGGCCGGTGCTGGCGCGTGCCTGGGGCACGGGGGCGGTGGCGCTGGGCGAATGGCCGGCGAGTTATGAGGCGCAGCTGCGTAGCGGCGTCATGGGCAATGCCGTCGCGCAGCGGGCGATGCGGCTGGTGTCGGAAGGCGCGGGGGCCTGTGCATTGAAGGCGCGGGGCAGCGAGGAGGGGGCGCGGGTGCTGGCGCTGGTCGGGCGGGCTTCGGCGGGGCAGGGGCTGATCGAGACGCTGGCCTGTCACCTGCTGCTGCACGGCAATGCCTATGTCCAGATCATCGCAGGCGCAGACGGGTTGCCGGCCGAGCTGTTCGCGCTGCGGCCCGAGCGGGTGTCTGTAGAGGCGGACGCGCGGGGGTGGCCGGCGGCCTATCTCTATCGCGTGGGGGAGAGCGTGACGCGGCTGCACCCCGAGGATGCGGCGGGGCGGACGAGCGTGCTGCACATGAAATCGCTGCATCCGCTGGACGATCATTATGGGCTGGGCTGCGCGGGCGCGGCTGCGGGCGCGGTGGCGATCCACAATGCGGCGAGCGTCTGGAACAAGGCGCTGCTCGACAATGCGGCGCGGCCGAGTGGCGCGATGGTTTATGAGCCGGGCGACCGATCGGTGCTGTCGCCCGAACAATATGAGCGGGTGAAGCGCGAGATGGAGGCGGCCTTTGCGGGGGCAGCCAATGCCGGGCGGCCGATGCTGCTGGAAGGGGGCTTAAGCTGGAAGGCGATGAGCCTGACGCCCGCCGAGATGGATTTCGTGGGGTTGAAGAGCGCGGCGGCGCGGGAGATCGCGCTGGCCTTCGGGGTGCCGCCGATGCTGATGGGGCTGCCCGGCGACAACAGCTACGCCAATTATCGCGAGGCGAACAAGGCGCTGTGGCGGCAGGCGATCCTGCCGCTGGTGGCGAAGATCTGCGGCGGATTGAGCCAGGGCCTCAGCGGATGGTGGCCGGGCGTCGTGGTGGAGGTGGACCTGGACGCGGTGCCGGCGCTGTCGGACGAGCGCGCTGCGCTGTGGGAGCGGGTGGCTGGGGCCGATTTCCTGACGGCGGACGAGAAGAAGGCGATGCTTGGGATCGGGTGAGAGCAGGAGGGCGACATGAAGGAGGAGATGCTGGCGCGGCTGGTCGCGCAGGCGGACGGACAGGTGGCCGACATGGTGACGATCCGCGCCCTCATCGAGGAAGCGAGCGAGATCGGCGCGGGGCGGGCGCTGGAGCGGCTGGGCCTGGCGGATCGTAGCGCGGAGGGCGACGTGCGGGAATTGCGCGAGCTGCTGTCCGCCTGGCGCGACGCGAAGAAGGCGGCGCGCGGCGCGGTGATCGGCTGGGTGGTGCGGATCGCCATGGCGCTGGTCTTGCTGGGGATCGCCGTGAAGACGGGGCTCGTGGGATTGGTGAAGGCATGAGCGGCGACCTGCGCTTTGCGGGCTATGCGGCGATATTCGACCGGGTGGACCGGGGCGGCGACGTGGTGCGGGCGGGAGCCTTCGGCGAGGTGGCGGCGGCGGGCGTGCCGCTGCTGTGGCAGCATGGGCCGGGCAGCGTCATCGGCCGGATCGAGAGCGCGCGGGAAGATGGGCGCGGGCTGCGGGTGATCGGCCGGGTGTCGCGCGCGACGGCGGCGGGGCGGGAAGCGGCGGCGGCGCTGGAGGCTGGCGTGGTGGACGGGTTGAGCTTCGGCTATCGGGTGCGGCAAGCGCGGGGCGCGCGGCCGAGGGAGCTGCTGGCGCTGGAGCTGGTGGAAGTGAGCGTGGTCACGCACCCGATGCAGCCGCTGGCGCGGGTGGTGCGGTTGGAGGGGTAGACGCCACGCTATCCAGGATTTTGCTGGGCGGTCCATTCGGGCCGCCTTTTTTTGTTTTGCAAGCGGGAGAAAGTGCATGACGGATCAACTGGAAGCGAGCCTTGACGCGGTGGCGCAGGGGGAGCGGATCGAGGGGTTGGCGCAGGAGGTGGCGGCGCTCAAGGGTGCGTTGCTTGCGCAGCGCAGGCCGGCGCTGGATGGGGTGAAGGGCGGCGTCGAAGACCCGGCCCGGGCGGCGTTCGTGGAGCGTTACCTGCGGCAGGGACTTGAGGCGGGCGTGGAGCTGAAGAGCTTTTCGGGCGCGTCTGGCGCGGCGGGCGGCTATGCGGTGCCGCGCGAGATCGACCAGCTGATCGGATCGACGCTGAAGGCGATTTCGCCGATCCGCGCCATCGCCAATGTGGTGCGCACGGGCAGCGCGGGATACCGCAAGCTGGTGACGGCGGGCGGCATCGTGTCGGGCTGGGCGAGCGAGGTCGGCGCGCGGGCCGAGACGGGGACGCCCGCCTTCAACGAGATCGTGCCGCCTTCGGGCGAATTGTTCGCCAATCCGGCCGCATCCCAGGCGATGCTGGACGACGCGCAGTTCGACGTCGAGGGATGGCTGGCGAGCGAGATCGCGCGGGAGTTTGCCACGGCGGAAGGCGCGGCCTTCGTTAACGGCAACGGCACCAACAAGCCCAAGGGCTTCCTGACCTATACGACCACCAACGAGGCGGACGCGGTGCGCGCGTTCGGATCGCTGCAATATGTGCCGTCGGGCGCGGCGGGCGGGTTCGCGGCGAGCAATCCGCAGGACCGGCTGATCGACCTCATACAGAGCCTGCGCGCGCCATACCGCCAGGGGGCGAGCTTCGTGATGAACAGCGCGACCTTGTCGGTCATTCGCAAGATGAAGACGGCGGACGGGGCGTTCCTGTGGCAGCCGTCGATGGCGGCGGGGCAGCCGGCCACGCTGCTGGGATATCCGGTGGTCGAGGCGGAGGACATGCCCGACATTGCCGCCAATAGCCTGTCGATCGCGTTCGGCAATTTCCACGCGGGCTATGTCATCGCGGAGCGCAGCGAGACGAGCATCCTGCGCGACCCGTTCAGCAACAAGCCGTTCGTCCATTTCTATGCCGTCAAGCGGATCGGCGGCGGGGTGGCGAATTCGGAGGCCATTAAGCTGATGAAGTTCGCCGCTTCGTAAGCGGCCGGACGAAGGGGGCGACTTGAGGGAGGGGCGTGCGCGCTCCTCCCTTCTTTTTTGGCGGCGGGAGACGGGGTCCATGCTGACGGACGGGGAAAGCGGGGCGACGGCGGCGTCGCTGGCGGAATTGAAGGCCTATCTGCGCATCGGCGGCGTGGAGGAGGATGGCGCGCTGGAGGGGCTGCTGCGCGGCGCGGGGGCGCTGTGCGAGCGGTTCGTGGGACAGTGGCTGATCGCGCGCGAGGCGCGGGAGACGGTGGCGGCGAGCGCGAGCTGGCAGCGGCTGACGGCGCGGCCGGTGCTGGCGGTAACTGAGGTGGCGGCGATCGATGCGGAGGGCGTGGCGCAGCCATTGCCGGTGGACGGCTATGCCGTGGATATCGACGCGCAGGGCGACGGATGGGTGCGGGCGACGCGCGCGGGCGAGGCGCGGCTGCTGTCGGTCACATATCAGGCGGGGATGGCGCCGGCGCTGGACGGGGTGCCCGAGGCTCTGCGGCAGGGGATCGTGCGGCTGGCGGCGGACCATTATCTGGCGCGGGGCAGCGAGAGCGCGACGCCGCCCGCCGTGGTGAGCGCGCTGTGGCGGCCGTGGCGGCGGATGCGGCTGGCATGAGGATCAGGACGATGCTGGAGGATCGGGCGGCGCGGCGGCGCGCGGAGATCGCGGAGGCGCTGCGGGCGGAAGGCATCGAGGCGACGGTCGAGGGCGAGGCGGTGCGGGCGCGCGCGGCGGGGCTGATCGCGCGCTGGATGCGCGACCTGGCCTTAAGAGAAGCAGGGAGAGGGGCATGAGCGCGGAAGTGGGGGTGCGTGGCGCGGTGATCGCCGCCTTGCGCGGAGACGCGGCGCTGATGGCGCTGGTGAACGGCGTGCATGACGGCGAGCCGGGCCGGGCGGCGGTGCCCTATGCTTTTGCGGGCGAATGTATCGGCAGCGACTGGGGCGGCAAGGACGTCGAGGGACGCGAGCTGCGGCTGACGGTCGGGCTGGTCGTCGCGGGCGACGCGACCGATGCGCTGGGCGCGATGATCGTGCGGGTTGAGGCGGCGATGGCTGTGATTCCGCCGGCGGACGGGTGGCGCGTGGTGAGCGCACGGCTGGCGCGGTCGCGGGTGGCGCGCGCTGGCCCTGGTCCGGCGGGCGGATGGCGCGCGGTGGTGGATTACCGGCTGCGGTCGGTGCGGGAGGGGTAGGAGCGGCCCCCTCTCAACTGCGCCATAAGGCGGCTTGCGCCGCCAAGGCTTCGTATCTCTCCCCCGCCTGCGGGGGAGAGAGGGGGGGAGCGGATGCGGGCGTCAGCTGGGGCGGCTGTTGTCCTCATATTCCGAGGTGATCTTGTCGACATATTCCGAGATCTGATCGTCGGCGTCGGAATTGGCGGCGCTGTCGGACATCTTGTCCGCCTTGTCCTGCGCGACGATGGCGGCGCGGAAGGCGGCTTCCTTGTCGGCGCAGGCCTTCTTGAGTTCGGCCTGGAAATCGCCGGTCGTCAGCTTCTTGTCCAGCGCGGGCTGCACCTGCGCCGACAGGCACTTCGCAAATTCCTTGCGGCCATTGCCCACGGCGTCGGCGGAGGGCGCGGCGGCGAGCATCATCGCAAGCGAGGCGGCAACAATCATGGGAACCTCTCCATATCCTGCATTTTGCACGGTTTGACTGAAGAAAGGATGCGACATGGCGGTCGAAAAGGGAAGTGCTTTCTTGCTGAAGGTGGGCGACGGAAACACACCGGCAACATATGCGACGGTGGCCGGGATGCGGACCACGCAGCTGTCCGTGAACGGCGAGGCGGTCAACATCACCAGCAAGGATTCGGGGGGCTGGCGCGAATTGCTGTCGGGCGCGGGGGTGCGGTCGGTCAGCGTGTCGGCGGCGGGCCTGTTCACCGGATCGGCGGCGGAGGTGCGCATCCGCAACCATGCGCTGTCGGGCACGATCGAGAGCTATGAACTGAGTTTCGAGAGCGGGGAGCGGATGCGCGGCCGGTTTCTGGTCACGCGGCTGGACTATGCCGGCGACTATAATGGCGAGCGCAATTATGCGCTGAGCCTGGAAAGCTCCGGCGCGGTGGTGAGCCTGTGAGCGCGGCCAATCCCGAGCGCGGGGAGGCGGCGCTGGAGATCGGCGGCGAGGCGCTGGCGCTGCGGCCGACATTCGGCGCGCTGGTGGCGGCGGAGGCGGAAGTCGGGCCGCTGTTCGCGCTGGTGGAGCGGGCGGCCGATGGCAGATTGTCGCTGGGCGATCTGGTGGCCTTGTTCTGGCATTGCCTGGTGGATCGCGACCGGATGACACGCGAGGCGCTGGGCGAGGCGGTGGTGGCCGTGGGCCTGGCCAAGGTGACGCCGGCGCTCAAAGCCATCGTGCAGCAGATCTTGGCGGGACGGTGACGCGCTTTGCGGCGTGCGCGGCGCGGTTGGCGGGGGTGGCGGGATGGCTGCTCGGCTGGCGGCCCGAGGAATTCTGGCGCGCGACCCCGGCGGAACTGGCGTGCGTGCTGCGCGCCGCGCGCGGGGAGGATGCGCCGGGCGAGGGCGTCGACGGGGCGGAGCTGGCGCGGCTGATGGGGGCGATGCCGGATTGAGGGGAGGCGGGGATGGACGAGGAAATCGAGACGCTGGTCGTGCGGGTGCGGGCCGACACGGCGGGGCTGAGCCGCGATGTCGAGGCGATGCGCGCGGGGCTGGAGGGGCCGCTGGGCGACGGGGCGGAGCGGGCCGGGAGACGGATCGAGCAGGGGCTGCTGCGGGCGGTGCGGACGGGCAAGTTCGGGTTCGAGGATCTGCGGCGGATCGCCGTGGGGGTGCTGGGTTCGATCGCGGCGAGCGCGCTGCACGGCGCGCTGGGCGGCGGCGGATCGGGCGGGGCGGGCGCGAGCCTTGTCAATCTGGGCGCGTCGCTGCTGACCGGGGCGCTGGGCCTGCCGGGGCGGGCGACGGGCGGGCCGGTGGCACCGGGCCGCGCCTATCTGGTGGGCGAGCGGGGGCCCGAGGTCTTCGTGCCGACGACCAGCGGGCAGGTTCATGCAGGGGCGGGCGGCGCGCGCGACGTGCGGGTGAGCATCGCCGTCAACGGGCGTAGCGGCGAGAGCGAGGCGCGGCTGCTGGCGCGCAGCGCGCGGCAGGTGGCGCGGGCGGTCAAGGGCGCGATAGGATAGGAGAAGACGCGATGGGCGGCCTGCAATATTGGCTGGCGGACGAGCGGCGCGGGCAGGAAAGCCGCTTTATCAAGCGCTTTGCCGCGACGCACTGGACCGTCAATTTCCCCCGGCCGATGATGGCGAGCGTGGTGACGACCGGGCCGGACGCGCTGCGGATGGATGCGGTCTTCTACGGGTCGGGCGATCTGGCGGGGCTGATCTGGGACGCGGAGGACCGGTGGAGCCATCCCTTGTTGGCTTATGAGACGGCGCGGGATTTTCGCGCGTGCCGGCTGTCCTTCCGCTGGCGGTCTGGCGGCGTGCGCAGGCTGGATGAGACGCATGGGCCGACGCTGACGATCGAGGGGCGGGACGCGGAGGGAAGCCCGCGCGCCTGGTATGTGCGGCTGTGGAATTATGCGGAAGGCGGGCCGGAGGACGCGGTCGTCACGCTCGATTTCGCGAGCCTGGTGGGCGGATACCGCCTGCCGGAGGAGGCGGACCCGGTGTGGGCGGGGGACATCGACCGGATGTTCATATCGCTGGTGCCGCCGGGCTATGACGAGGGCGACACGCCCTTCCCCGCGGCAGTCGAGGGCTGGGCGGAGCTGAGCGACATCGCCTGCGACGGTGCGGGATCGGTGATCGCGGTGGGCGACGTGATGCTGCCGGAACATGGGCTGTCGATGGCGACCGGCTATGACGATGCATTCAACCAGACGCCGCAGCGCATCGTCGAGGCGATCCATGCGCTCGGCTATCGCGGGGCGATCAACCATTATGTGGGGATGAGCCATTATTTCCGGCTGGAGCGCGCCGGAGGAGGCCTATTCGTGAGCTTGGCGGGCGGGGTGCTGAACGGGCCGTGCGCGGCGTGGCACCGGGACTTTGCGGATCGCGCCAGGGCGATGGGGATGGGGGTCATCTGGTCGCTGTCCTACGAACTGTTCGATGCGCATTGCTGGGGCGACTGGAAGCAGCGGGCGGAAAATGGCGATCCGGCGCTGACCGGATGGGTGCCGCCGTCCACTTTGCTGTCGCCGGCGCATGAAGGGGCGATGGCGTATCTGAAGGCGGTGGCGGGCGCGTTCGTCGGGATCGCGCAGGCGGCGGGATTGCCCGTGCTGTTCCAGGTGGGCGAGCCATGGTGGTGGGTGATGCCGGGGGATGGGCGGATATGCCTGTATGACGACGCGGCCCGGACGGCGCTGGGCGGCGATCCGGTGTCGATCCCTAGTGTGTGGGCCGGGTTGGACGCCGCGCAGACGGCGTTGCTGGATGCGGCGGGGGCGGTGCTGGCGGCGTCGACGGCGGCGCTGTGCGCGCATGTGAAGACGCTCGCGCCCGGTGCCGTGACGCATCTGCTGGCCTATCTGCCGACCATCCTCGATCCCCGCGCGCCGGAGGCCAAGCGGGCCAATATGCCGGTGGGGTGGGCGAGGCCCGCCTTCGATGTGTTGCAGCTGGAAGATTATGACTGGGTGACGGAGGGGCGGCCGACGCTGACCGCGCGGGGCGTGGCACTGGCGACCGAGCGGCTGGGCTATCGACAGGAGGAGCAGCATTATCTGGCGGGCTTCGTGCTGCTGCCGGAACAGGCGGGACAGTGGCGCGCAATCGCCGACGCCGCGCAGGCGTCGGTGGCGCGCGGGACGGCCGCGACCTTCATCTGGGCGCTGCCGCAGATATGCCGCGACGGGTTCACCTGTTTCAACTTTGCCGGGGAGGATGATGTGCAGGAATTTGACGACGTAGTCTTTCCGCTTGCGATCGGGCGCGAGGCGAGCGTCAGTCCTGCCTTTTCGACCCAGATCGTCGAAAGCGTGTCCGGCCACGAGCGGCGCAGCAGCGACTGGGCGGATGCGCGCCTGTCCTTCGACGCCGGGTCGGGGGTGCGGTCCGACAGTGACATGGCGGCGCTGATCGCCTTCTTCCGCGCGCGGCGGGGCGCGGCGCGCGGGTTCCGCTTCACCGATCCCTATGACGACCGCAGCGGACCGCCGGGCGCGCCGCCGTCGCCCATCGACCAGCGGCTGGGCACAGGCGACGGGGTGTCCGCCGAGTTTCCGCTGATGCGCCATTATGGCGAGGGCGCGGAGGCGCAGGGGCGGCGCATCACCCGGCCGGTGCCGGGCAGCATCCGCGTGGCGGCGGACGGGGTGGAGATGACCGACGGGTGGAGCCATGTCGGCATGGGCGTGATCGCTTTCGATGCCGCACCGGCGGCAGGAGTCGTGCTGACGGCGGGATACCGGTTCGATGTGCCGGTGCGCTTTGCCGAGGACCGGCTGGAGATCAACCGCGCGACCTTCGCCGCCGGGGAAGCGCCCTCGGTGCCGCTGGTGGAGATACGCGAATGAGCGCGGCGGAGATGCTGGGCAAGCCGCTCTGCACGCTCGCCTTCTGCTGGCGGATCGAGCGGCGGGACGGGGTGGCGGTGGGGCTGACCAGCCACGACCGCGACCTGAGGGTGGGGGGCCTGACATACCGCGCCGCGCCGGGGATGACGCCTTCGGCGGTGCGGGGCGGCATTGGGCTGGACGGCGGGGACAGCGACGTGGCGGGCGCGTTGACCAGCGATGCGCTGACCGAGCGCGACCTGATGGCCGGGCGATGGGACGGGGCGGCGCTGGAGCTGCGGCTGACCGAATGGGAAGCGCCGGGTGCGCTGTGGCTGTTGCTGGCGCGCGGGACGATCGGCGCGGTGGCGCGGACGGGCGCGGCCTTCACGGCGGAGCTGATCGGCGCGGCGGCGGCGCTGGGTGCGCCGGTCGCGCCGTCCACCTCGCCCGATTGTCGCGCGACGCTGGGCGACCGGGCGTGCCGGGTGGACATGGCGGCGCGGCGGAGGATCGTGCAGGTGGCGGAGGTCGAGGAGGCGTCGGTCGTGATGGCTGGCGGGGGGCTGGAGGCGGGAGCCTATGCCTTCGGTACGCTGCGTTGGCTGACGGGCGAGAATGCGGGGATGACGCAGGCGGTGACGGACAATGACGCGGACGGGCTGACCCTGGCTGATCCGCCGGCCTTTGCGGTGGCGGCGGGGGCGCTGGCGCTGCTGACGCAAGGGTGCGACCGGCAGCTGGCGACCTGCGCCGAGCGGTTCGGCAACGCCGTCAATTTTCGCGGCGAGCCCTACCTGCCCGGCATGGACCTTCTGACCCGATATCCCGGCGCATGAGCGGGGCGGCGGTGGTGGCCGCCGCCCGCGCGATGATCGGCGTGCCGTTCCGGCTGCATGGCCGGGGGCGCGAGGGGATCGACTGCGTCGGGCTGGCGGCGGTGGCGACGGGGCGGGAGGGCCCTTCCGCCTATGGATTGCGGAGCGGGGACGTGGGCCGGGCGGAAGGCTGGCTGCGCGCGGCGGGGCTGGTGCGGGTGGAGCAGGGCGAGCCGGGCGACCTGGCGCTGGTGCGGCCGGGGCCGATGCAACTTCACCTGATGATCTGGACGGGGACGGGCTTCGTCCATGCCCATGCGGGATTGCGGCGGGTGGTGGAGACGCCGGGGGCTTCGCTTTGGCCCATCCTGGGCTGGTGGCGGGGATGAGGACTTGGGAACGGATTGGGGGAACCGGATATGGCGACGATGGTGCTGACGGCGGTGGGGACGGCGCTGGGCGGGCCGATCGGGGGCGCGATCGGTGGGTTGATCGGCAATGCGTTCGACCATGCGGTGCTGTTCCGGCCCAGAGGGCGGCAGGGGCCGCGCATGGCGGATTTGCAGGTCCAGACGTCGAGCTACGGAACGCAGGTGCCGCGCCTGTTCGGCACGCTGCGCGTGGCGGGGACGGTGATCTGGGCCACCGACCTCATTGAGAGCGTGACGAAGACGAGCGGGGGCAAGGGACGCGGGAGCGTCACCAGCTATGCCTATTCGGCGAGCTTCGCCGTGGCGCTTTCGGCGCGGCCGATCCGCACGGTGCGGCGCATCTGGGCGGACGGCAAGCTGCTGCGCGGGGCGGCGGGGGACTTCAAGAGCGAGATGAGCGGGTTCCGCCTGTACCTTGGCGGAGAGGATCAGGCGGCCGATCCGCTGATCGCATCGGCGCAGGGGACGGACCTGACCCCGGCGCATCGCGGCGTCGCCTATGCGCTGTTCGAGGATCTGGCGTTGGCGGATTATGGCAACCGGATACCGTCGCTGACCTTCGAGGTGGAGGCGGACGAGGGGGCGGTCGGGCTGGGGCGGATCGCCGCGGAACTGAGCGAGGGCGGGGTGGCCGGGGATGCCGGGCTTGCCGATGTCGATGGCTTTGCGGCGGGCGGCGCGGATGTGGCGGAGGCGATCGCGCCGCTGGTGGACGCCTGGGGCCTGGCGCTGTGCGAGGGTGAGGCGGGTTTGCGGCTGCGCGCGGCGGGGCGGGACGCAGAGGCGGCGATCGAGGCGGAGGCAGCGGCGCGGCGGGCGAACGGCCGGGCGATGGCGCCGCGCGAACAGTCCGGCGGGGCGGCCGACCGGACGCCGGTGGCGGTCAGCCTGCGCCATTATGATGCCGCGCGCGACTATCAGAGCGGGGTGCAGCGGGTGGTGCGGCCGGGGCCGGGCCGGCAGGAGCAGGGGATCGACCTTCCCCTGGTGATGGCGGCGGACGAGGCGCGGGCGCTGGCGGCCGAGCGGCTGGGCGCGGGCTGGGCGGGGCGGGCGACGATGACGCTGCGCTGCGGCTGGGACGTGCTGGTGCTGGAGCCGGGGATGACTGTGGCGGTGGCGGACGCGCCGGGGCTGTGGCGGATCGAGGAACGCGAATGGGAGGCGATGGCCGTGCGGCTGGCGCTGCGCCGGGTGCCGGGCGCGGGCGGATCGGTTCCGGCAGGGGCGTCGCCGGGCGCGATCGTGCGGCCGCCCGATGCACCGCATGGGGCGACGACGCTGAGGATCGTGGATTTACCGCCCTTGCGGGACGGCGTGGCGGGTGTGCCGCTGCTGGTCGTCGCAGCGAGCGGCGGGGCGGGATGGCGCAGCGCGGCGCTGTTCCTGATCGACGCCAGTGGCGACGCGACGCCGATCGGCCGCAGCGCCCCGCGCGCGACCCTGGGGCAGGCGGTCACGCCTTTGCCGGAGGGCAGCGCCATGCTGGTGGACCGGAGCAGGGCGCTGACCGTCGCCCTGCTGGCCGAGGACATGATGCTTGTCGGCGCGGACGAGCCGGCGCTGACGCAGGGGCGCAACCTGTGCCTGGTCGGACGGGAGCTGATCCAGTTCGAGGCGGCGGTGCCGATCGGGGCGGGGCTGTGGCGGCTGACGGGTCTGCGCCGGGGGCTGCGCGGCACCGAATGGGCGATGGCGGGGCATGAAGCGGGCGAGCCCTTCCTGCTGATCGAGGAGGAACGGCTGGCGGAGCCGCTGGCACTGGCGGGATTGACCGGCGAGGCGGGCGCGATGTTGAAGGTCGCGGCGCTGGGCCTGGGCGACGCCGACGCGGTGGAGGCGGAGGCGACCGTTCGGGGGGAGGCGCTGATCCCGCCGTCGCCGGTTCATCTGCGTGTGGAGAGAGTGGGGGACGAGCTGGCGGTTCGATGGGTGCGGCGCAGCCGGGCCGGGTGGCGCTGGACGAGCGGGAGCGACGTGCCGATGGCCGAGGAAAGCGAGCGCTATGCGGTGCGGGTGCTGGACGGAGACAGGCTGGTGCGCGGGGCCGAAGTGGCGGAACCGGCGTGGACCTATAGCGCGGCGATGATCGCCGCGGACGGCATTGCCGGGACCATGGTGACGATCGAGGTGGCGCAGGTCGGCACGCGGGCGATGGGCCGGGCGGCTCGGGTGACGGCCGCCCTCTGACATCGAGGCAGGATGCGAGGAAAGGGACGATGATGGACAAGACACCGCGCTGGGCGCTGCCGATGCTGTTCGCCGGGCAGGCGCAGAAGGAACTCTTCCACAATGAAGCGCTGACGCTGATCGACGCGCTGCTGCACGGGCGGGCGCAAAGTGCCGATGTGGCAGTGCCGCCGTCCGCGCCGGAACCGGGCCAATGCTGGGTCGTTGCCGATGGAGCGAGCGGCGCATGGGAGGATCATGAGGGCGATATCGCCTGCTGGACGGAGGGCGGATGGCGTTTCCTGATGCCAAAAGCGGGCCTTTTCATTGATCTGGCGGACAGGGGACATGCCATTTTCCATGACGGGAGCCAGTGGCGCGATGGCGCGATACGGAATGACGGCCTCTATGTGGAGGATGAACGGGTCGTGTCGGAACGACAGGCGGCGATCGCGGCCCCTTTCGGCGGCGCAACAATTGACGCGGAGGCCCGCGCCACCATCGCCGCCATTCTGGCCGCCCTCCGTGCGCATGGGCTGATCGCTGCCTGATATTTGCGCGCGCCAAGTTTTGACTTGATGAAGACGTTGTTTACTTCAAAAATGTGTCATATTACTTCCTTGCGCAGCCGCCAAAGGTGGTAGTGCGTTATTTTTGCAACGGTTTCACTAATTGTGGACTTGCCATGAAACTTTCTTCCCGATACAGGGTTTCAGCAGTCCTTCGTGACACTTTTGAAAGGGGAATTCAGATGCGGAAGCTTGCCCTCGCGGCTGCGCTTGCGACCAGCGCCCTGGCCACTCCGGCCATGGCGCGCGACGATAGCTGGTATGTTGGCGTCGACGCCGGCGTGCTGCTCGTCGAAGACCAGACCGTCACCGCGACGCCGGCTCGCGCGGCGATCCCGTCGGTCGATTACCACAAGGGTTATGATTTCGACGCCAACATCGGCTACGACTTCGGCGGCTTCCGCCTCGAAGCAGAAGCCGCTTACAAGCGTGCGAAGATCGACCTTGACCAGACCGGTTTCGGCGGCGCGGCCTCGGCCCTGTCGTTCATGCTGAACGGCCTGCTCGACTTCGGTCCCGATGACGGCTTGCAGGGCTTCGTCGGCGGCGGTGTCGGCGTTTCGCGCGGCAAGCTGGCTTCGGACATCGTCAACGACAGCGACACCGGTTTCGCCTGGCAGGCGATCGCTGGCGTTCGCTACCCGCTGACCAGCAATGTCGACGTCTCGCTGAAGTATCGCTTCTTCAACCAGGACGACATCAAGCTGATCCCGGCCTACTCGACCGCCTATGCGGCCGCCGGTTCGGACATCGAAACCAAGCTGCGCACGCACAGCGTCCTGCTCGGCCTGACCTACAACTTCGGCGAACCGGCTGCTCCGCCGCCGCCTCCGCCGCCTCCGCCGCCCCCGCCGCCCCCGCCGCCCCCGCCGCCGCCTCCGCCGGTCGCAGAGTGCAACCCGGGGCCGTACATCGTCTTCTTCGAATGGGACAAGTCGGACATCACGCCTGACGCCGCCACCATTCTGGACAACGCGGTTTCGGCCTACAGCAGCTGCGGCAGCGCCCAGGTCATGCTGGCCGGTCACGCTGACCGTTCGGGTTCGGCCTCGTACAACGTCGGCCTGTCCCAGCGCCGCGCCGACGCGGTCAAGGCCTATCTGGCTTCGAAGGGCATCCCCGACGGCGTCATCACCACCCAGGCCTTCGGTGAATCGAAGCCCCGCGTGGAAACGGCCGACGGCGTCCGCGAAGTGCAGAACCGCCGCGTGGAAATCAGCTACGGCCCCGGCGCGGGCATGTAAGCCGATTGTCCCTCCTTCGGGATGGACGACAGATGAGGGGCTGGTCGCAAGACCGGCCCCTTTTTCTTTGCCGGGCGACTGGCGGGTGGTTTCTTGAGTCGGGCATCGCCTTGGAAGCCTTGGACGCCTTGGCGGCGGGCCGGCGCGGGTAGTGCCAACGGAGACTGGGGAACTAACGGGGCGTCGGCTTGGCCCGAGCGCTTCGCGTAAAATTGAGGCGCGGTGCCGAGTGCAGCCTGTCCCTCCGGTTATCCATGGGGGTCGGGCAAACAAAAGCATGGGCAGGCCGGGCCAGATCGCGCCAGTGCCGCGCGAAGGCGAGAGGCCAGGCGGCGGGGCCGTGACAAATCGATGCGGATCGGCAACAAAAGCGCTTTCCCGGCGTTTGCGCCTTGATATCCCGATGTCTTGAAATCCCGACCTTGCTGGAGCCCCCCATGAAGATTCTTCCCGTCCTTGCCGCTGCCCTGCCGATCATGGCCGGGGCGTCCGCGTGTGCCACCGCAACGGAAACCCGTGCGGCTCCCACTGCTGCCGCCAAGCTGGTGGCGGGCGACGGCGCGGCACGAGGCACGGCTACCGTGACTCAAGCGGGCGAGGGCCTGCAAGTCGTCGTCCGGGCGACTGGACTGACGCCCGGCATCCATGCCGTCCATATCCATACGACCGGCAAGTGCGTCGGCCCGGATTTCGCCAGCGCGGGCGGTCACTGGAATCCGACCGCGCGCCAGCATGGCAAGGACAATCCGGCCGGCATGCATATGGGCGACATGCCCAACATAACGGTGGGGCCGGACGGCAGTGGCGCGATCGAATATCGGGTCGCGGGCGGATCGATCAGCGACGGCGCGACGCCCTTGCTGGATGCGGACGGCGCGGCGATCGTGGTCCATGCGCAGGCGGACGACAATGTGACCGATCCCGCCGGCAATGCGGGCGGGCGCGTGGCCTGCGGCGTGCTGGCCGCGAAATGAGGATCAGGGGCGGGCGCGGACGGGCCGCGGCCGCCGGGCTTGTCTCACAAGTGCTGCCGGTTGCCCTGGCTGGGTTAGCTTTGCGGCGTCAGGGCGACGGCGCGGCAGGATAGTGGCTGACCGCTTCGTAGAGCGCGCCGGCATGGCCGAGGTGACTTTGATAGAGGGTAAAGCCGTCCACGCGGAACGGGGTGCCGGCAAATCCCGCATGGCGCGCGAGGAACGGATCGACGAAGCCCCCGGTCCGGCCGAAACGGGCCAGCGTGACATGGGGCAGGTAAGCCCGTCCCTCCGGCGGTAGGCCGACAGCGACGCAGGCGCGATCGACCTTCCGGTGCAGCCGTTCCAGCGGATCGCGCGGCTGGACTCCTACCCAGAGCGTATCGACCACGCTCTTGCGCTCAAAGCGGCCGACGCCGTCGAAATGGACATCGAAGGGCGCGAAGCGGATCGCGGAGAGGGCGTCGGCTATGTCGTTGGCGCGATGGCGGTCGACTTCACCGATGAAGCGGAGCGTCAGGTGCAACTGCGCGTCATCCTGCCAGCGGGCGGCTTCCACCCCGGCCTGTAGGGTGGCGAGCGCGGCGCGCTGATCGGCGGGCGGGCGGATGGCGACGAACAGGCGGTGCATGGGGCCTTTATAGGTTGCGCGATCGGCGTTCGCCATGCCGGGAGGCGACAGGAGGACGGCAGAACGCCGGCGCGCGTTCCGACATGACCCGATTGTAACGAAGCGGCAATGCGGCTTGGGCTTGAAGTCGGGCACGGATGGGACGATAATGGGAACACCGGCGCGACTTGCCGGCAAAGGAGAAGATTTTCATGGCCAACTGGTCCGATCCCCGTCCTGGCACGGAAGCCCGCATCCCGGGCTTTGGCGGCGCGACCGCGGCGCGTGGCGAGGCGTTCGACGCCGGGCTGCGCCGCTACATGCTGTCGGTCTATAATTATATGGCGAGCGGCGTGCTGCTGACGGGCATCGTCGCGCTGCTGTTCGCGTCGAGCGGCATGGCCTATCAGGTGTTCGTCGGCCCCGGCATCCTGAAATATATCGTGATGTTCGCGCCGCTCGCCTTCGTCATGGTGCTGAGCTTCGGCATCAACCGGCTGTCGACCTTTGCGACGCAGGCGCTTTACTGGGCCTACGCCGCCGTGATGGGCGTGTCGCTTTCCTACATCTTCCTGGCCTATACCGGCACGTCGATCGCGCAGACCTTCTTCGCGACGGCCGCCGCGTTCGCGGGCCTCAGCCTCTGGGGCTATACCACGAAGAAGGATCTGTCGGGCTTCGGCACCTTCCTCATCATGGGCGTGGTCGGCCTGCTGGTCGCGAGCCTGATCAACATCTTCCTGAAGTCGAGCGCGATGAACCTGGTGATCAGCGGCGTCGGCGTGCTGCTGTTCGCCGGCCTGACCGCCTATGACACGCAGAAGATCAAGAGCATCTATTCCTATGTCGCGGGCACGGACATGGTGGGCAAGTCGGTGGTGATGGGGGCGCTGAACCTCTATCTCGACTTCATCAACATGTTCCTGTTCCTGCTGCGGCTGTTCGGCGATCGCCGCTGATCGCTGGCGAAGACTGGCAAAGAAGAGGCCCGGTGGAGCGATCTGCCGGGCCTTTCTCTTTGCGTCGGGTGCGGGCGGTTCAGCCCTGTTTCTGCGTGGCGGCGATCAGCGCGCCGTCAATCTCCTTCTGCCGCTTGTAGGCGGGCCGTTCCCGCAGGCGGGCGGCATAGGCCTCAAGCAGCGGGGATGAGGGGATGGATTTGAACGACAAGCCCCAGTCGACCTGCGCGCCGACATAGACGTCGGCGGCGGTGAATTGGTCGCCGCAGATCCAAGCGTCGCCGCTGACCGCGGTTTCGAGCGTGGCGACGGTTTCATCGAAACTGCCATAGCCGGCCATCCGCTCCCGTCCTTCGGGCACGACGAAGCCGAGCGCGCGGTTGGTGACGGCGGCTTCCACCGGGCCGGCGGCGAAAAACAGCCAGCGATAATAAGCGTGGCGTTCGGCAGGCGGCGGGGCGAGGCCCGCGGCCGGGAAAGTATCGGCCAGATAGGCGCAGATCGCGGCGCATTCGGTAACGACGCGCCCGTCATGGACGATCGCGGGCACCTTCCCCATCGGGTTGATCGCGCGATAGGCGGCGGATTTCATGCCGTCATCGCTGTAATCGAGGACGACCGTTTCATAGGGTTCGCCTACTTCCTCCAGCATCCAGCGGACGATCTGCCCGCGTGACATGGGATTGGTGTAGAAGGTGATGGCCATGAACGCTCTCCCCGATAAGGCCGACGCGACCGAAGGAAGAAGCCGCTGGCCTCATTCTAGCTGTCGGTCTGGAGTGCGTCCAGCAAGGCTCGACGCCGGGCGAAAGGATCGGCATGAGCAAGGGATGCAGGACACAGGAACAGGCGCAGCTATGCCGACCACCAGCGATCAGCCGCATCATGCCGTTCATTATGTGAACCGGGTGGGGTGGCTGCGCGCGGCGGTGCTGGGCGCGAATGACGGGATCGTGTCGACGGCCAGCCTGATGACGGGCATCGCGGCGTCGGGCGCGAGTGGGCAGTCGGTGCTGCTGTCCGGCATCGCTGCGCTGGTCGCGGGCGCCATGTCTATGGCGGCGGGCGAATATGTGTCGGTGAGCGCGCAGGCGGATACGGAACGCGCGGATCTGGCCAAGGAGAAGAAGGCGCTGGTGACGCAGCCCGACGCCGAATGGGCGGAATTGCGCGACATCTATGTCGAGCGGGGGCTGGCGGTGGAACTGGCCGGAGAGGTGGCGCGGCAGTTGATGGCCGCGGATGCGCTGGGTGCCCATGCGCGTGACGAGCTGGGCATATCGGAGATCGCGACGGCGCGGCCGGTGCAGGCGGCGATGGCGTCGGCCGCCAGCTTTGCCGCCGGGGCCGCGCCGCCGGTGCTGGCGGCGGCGATCCTGCCAGGGTCGGGCGCGGTGGCGGGAGTCGTCGGTCTCAGCCTGCTCTGCCTTGTCCTGCTGGGCCATGTCGGCGCGCGGCTGGGCGGGGCGAAGCCGGCGCGGTCGATCGCGCGGACGCTGTTCTGGGGGGCGCTGGCGATGGCGGCGACGGCGGGCGCGGGACATCTGTTCGGCGCGGCGATTTGATGCCAAGGTCCGCCCTATCCCGATTCCCAGGAGACAGTCCCGTGGCCGACATCCAGAACATCCCCCTCAAGACCATCAAGGGCGCGGACGCGACCCTGGGCGATTATGCCGGCAAGGTGGTGCTGGTGGTCAATGTCGCGTCCAAATGCGGGCTGACGCCGCAATATGAGGGGCTGGAGACGCTCTATGCCGGCTATCGCGAGAAGGGGCTGGTGGTCGCAGGCTTTCCCGCCAATGACTTTGGCGCGCAGGAGCCGGGCAGCAACGAGGAAATCGCGACATTCTGCACCACCAATTTCGGCGTCGATTTTCCGATGTTCGAGAAGATCGTGGTGACCGGGCCGGACAAGCATCCGCTCTATGCCGCGCTGACGAGTGCCAAGCCGGATGCCCAGGGCGAAGGCGCGGCGTTTCGCGAGAAGCTGGTCGGATATGGGATCACACCCAATCCCGAGCCGGAGGTGCTGTGGAATTTCGAAAAGTTCCTGATCGGCAAGGACGGGCAAGTGGCGGCGCGCTTTGCGCCCACGACCGCGCCCGACGATCCGGCGCTGGTGGCGGCGATCGAGGCGGAACTGGCGAAATGATCGCAAGGGGGATGATCGCGGCCGCGCTGCTGATTGGCGGCGCGCCGATGGCGCATGCGGCGCTGAGCCCGGCGGAGCGCAAGATCGACGCGACGGTCGAGGCGGGATATGAGCCCGCGGTCGGGCTGCTGGAGCGGCTGGTCAATCAGAATAGCGGATCGATGAACCTGGCGGGCGTCAGGGCGGTGGCGGACATGCTGCGCCCGGAGTTCGAGGCGCTCGGCTTTGCCGTGACGTGGAAGCCGATGGATGCGGCCAAGCGCGCCGGGCACCTGATCGCCGTGCACAAGGGCAAGGCGGGCACGACGAAGATGCTGCTGATCGGGCATCTGGACACGGTGTTCGAGCCGGATTCGCCGTTCCAGACCTTTGTGCGGGAAGGGGATTTCGCGCGCGGGCCGGGCGTCGCCGACGACAAGGGCGGGGTGGTGACGATGCTGCTGTCGCTGAAGGCCATGCAGGCGGCCGGGACGCTGAAAGCCGCCAATATCGAGGTGGTGCTGACCGGAGACGAGGAGGATGCGGGCGATCCCGTCACCATCGCGCGCGCCGACTTGATCCAGGCGGGCAAGCGGGCGGACGTGGCGCTGGATTTCGAGGGGCTTAGCCAAGAGGGCGGCAAGGATATGGGGTCGATCGCGCGGCGATCCTCCAACAGCTGGACGGTGACCGCGACCGGCAAGTCGGGGCATAGTAGCGGCATCTTTTCCGCGGCGGCGGGCGACGGCGCGATTTACGAGCTGGCGCGGATCGTGACGACCTTCCGCAAGGAACTGCCCGAGCCGAACCTGACGTTCAACGTCGGGCTGATCGGCGGGGGGCAGAGCGCGGACGTGGACAAGGACGGCGTGCGCATCGCCGTGACGGGCAAGACCAACATCATCCCGCCGATCGCGGTCGCCAAGGGCGACT
The DNA here is from genome assembly GCF_042678845.1 of Sphingobium olei. NCBI lineage: Bacteria > Pseudomonadati > Pseudomonadota > Alphaproteobacteria > Sphingomonadales > Sphingobiaceae > Sphingobium > Sphingobium olei. The sequence continues at coordinate 410,392 of NZ_JBHTLS010000135.1, forward strand.
TCCGCACGCTGAGCGAGGAGCAGACGCAGCGCGTCCGGGCGAAGATGCAGGCCATTGTGGAGCAGGGCCACGTGCCTGGCACGGGCGCGACCATCGCGTTCGACATGGGCTATCCGTCGATGGCGCCCACGGCGGGCAACCGGGCGCTGCTGACCAAGCTGAACGCGGTCAATCGCGACCTGGGTCTGGAAGAGATGGCGGCGCTCGATCCGCTCAAGCGCGGGGCGGGCGACATTGCCTTCGTCGCGGCGGATACGGACGGGCTGGTGGGGCTGGGCCTCGCGTCGAGCGGCGATCACAGTCCGGCGGAGAAAGCGGACCTTTCCACGATGAAGCGGCAGGCGAAGCGCGCCGCGATCCTGATGAGCCGGCTGGCGGGCGAGAAGGGGCGGAAGTAGGGGCGTTGCGATGGAGCGAGGGTGAAGGGCGCGCAAGCGCTTCTCGACTTCGCTCGAAGCGAACGGTTAGAGAGAGGGCCATGCTTTCGCCGACACCTTCGCTCGCTACGTCCATTGGCCCGGTTTTGGAGACGCTGAGCATCGTCGGGACGTTCGTGTTCGCCGCGTCCGGCGCGCTGGCGGCGGCGCGGCTGCGGCAGACGCTGGTGACGTTCGCCTTCTTCGCACTGGTGACTGGCGTGGGCGGCGGCACGGTGCGCGACCTGCTGATCGGTGCGCCGGTCTTCTGGGTGGTGGACCCGGTGCCGGCGATCGCCTGCATGAGTGCGGCGGTGGTGGTGTGGTTCAGTCCGCGCCGCTGGTGGAGCGAGCGGGCGCTCGACTGGCTGGACGCGATCGGGCTGGCCGCCTTTGCCGTGTTCGGCGCGGCCAAGGCGATGAGCTTTGGCGTGCCGCCCTTCGTGGCGGGGATGATGGGCGTGGTGACGGGATGCGTCGGCGGGATCATGCGCGACCTGCTGGCGGGCGAGCCGTCGATCCTGCTGCGGCCGGAGCTATATGTAACGGCGGCGGCGTTCGCTTCGGGCCTGTTCGTGGCGCTGCGCTGGGTCGGGCTGGACGTGCCGGTGGCGGGCGTGGTGGCGGCGCTGCTGGGCTTTGCTCTGCGGGCGGTGGCGATCTGGCGCGGGCTGGGGCTGCCGGGTTATCGGGAGGAGGGTAGGGCCGGCGGGCCTATTTCAGCCACGCCGCCAGCAACGCCAGTACGCCCTGCTCACCCGTTCCGCTGCGCTGCCTGGGCGCGCCATAGCCGCGGCATTCGAGGCAGTCGGCGCGGATGCCGGCACCGGTGACGAGCGCCTTTACGTCCGACACCGCCTGCATCGCCCAGCCGCGCTGGCGCAGGGCCTGGCGGGCGAGCATGTCGCGCGGCGCGCTGGCATCATCCTCTTCGCGGTCGACGATCGCTTGCGCCCATTGCGCCCAGGGATCGGGTTGCTTTTCGATATAATAGGGGCGGGCCTTGGCCGGATCGATCTTCGCGCGGCGGGCGGCTTCGGCGATGGCGTCGTCCAGGCCGCCGAACCGGTCGACAAGGCCGATCTGGCGCGCAGTGCCGCCGTCCCAGACGCGCCCCTGCGCGATGGCATCGACCTGCTGCGGCGATTTGTGGCGCGATTGCGCGACGATGCCGACGAAGCGGCGGTAGATGTCCTCCACGCCCATCTGCATGATCTGGTCGAATTCGGGCGTGGTGCCGCCGGCGACGTCGGGCTGGCCGGACAGCGGGGTGGTGCGCACCCCGTCGGTGGTCACGCCGATCTTAGCAAGCGCCCCTTCGAAGCTGGGGATGATCCCGAACACGCCGATCGATCCGGTGATCGTGTCCGGCTCGGCAAAGATCACGTCGCCCGGTGTCGAGACCCAATAGCCGCCGCTCGCGGCGACATTGGCCATGGAGACGACGACCGGCAGGCCGGCCTCCTTTGCCTGGAGGATGGCGCTTCGGATCTTTTCCGATGCCATGACCGAGCCGCCCGGCGAATCGACGCGGACGACGAGCGCCTTCAGATTCTTTTCGTCGAGCGCGGTCAGAAGCAGATCCGACAGGGTGTCGCCCGCCGCCGTCCCTGGTCCCCCTTCGCCATCCACGATGTCCCCGGCGACGGTCAGGACGCCGATCTGCCCATCATTGGCGGGCTTGCGCGCCTTCACATAGCGGTCGAAGTCGATGGTGGCGAAGCTGCCGGGCTTGTCGATGCTGGCATCGCCCGCAAGCGTCGCGACATGGTTGCCGAAGGCGCTGGCGTCGCCCAGCTTGTCGACGAGGCCGGCGGCCAGCGCGGCCTTGGCGATGTCGCCATTGGTGGCGCGGGCGGCGGCGAGGGGGTCGGCGGCATAGGCGGCGATCTTCGCCTTCGGCCGGGCCTTCGCCACATCGTCCTGCCAGTCCTGCCACAACGCGTCGGCCAATGCCTGATTGGCCTGTTTCGCTTCGGGCGACTGGTCGGTGCGGATGAAGGGTTCGACGAAGCTCTTGTAGGTGCCGACGCGATAGACATGGGTGTTGACGCCGAGCTTGTCGATCAGCCCCTTATAGTAGAGGTTCGATCCGCCACGGCCGAGCAGAGCGACGCCGCCCAGCGGGTCGCTCCATATCTCGCTCGCGTGCGCGGCGAGCTGATAGCTGTCGTCGCTGTAGAGGGTGGCGTAGGCGAGCACCGGCTTCTTCGCCGCGCGGACGGCGTCCAGCGCCTTGCCGACGCGGGCGAGGGCGACCTGACCGCCGCCCATGAACCCGTCCAGATTGAGGACGACCGCCTTCACCTTCGCGTCGTTGCGCGCGGCATCGAGCGCGGCGACGATGTCGGACAGGCGATATTCCTTCGCGTCGCCGCTGGAGCCGGTGAGGAGCGCGGTGGCGCTGACCTCGGCGGGCTGTTCGACGATTGTCCCATCGAGGTCGAGGAGCAGCGCGCCGCTGCTGACCGATTGCGCGGGCTTGGGCGAGTAGGACAGCGCGGCATAGAGCGCGCCGAAGAAAAGCAGCAGGAACAGGAGGACCAGCCCGTCCTTGATCGCGACCAATATGCGCCACGCGCCCTTCACAAACGCCAAGTTGCTGCTTCCTTCTTTTGCCGCCCTGTGGCTATCCGATGGGCGGCGCGACTGCAATGTGGGGCGTGCAGGACCAGCGACAAGCTTGCGCCCGCGATTTTGGCCGTTATGGGATGCGCATCATTCGCCGCTCATCGTGCAGGAGACGCGCCCAATGCCCACTCTCGTCCTGATCCGCCACGGCCAGTCGGCCTGGAACCTGGAAAACCGCTTCACCGGATGGTGGGACGTGGATTTGACCGATAAGGGCGTTGAGGAAGCGCGTGCAGCCGGCCGATTGCTGGCGGAAAAGGGGCTGGACTTCGACCAATGCTATACCAGTTTCCAGACGCGGGCGATCAAGACGCTTAACCTGGCGCTGGAGGAAATGGGGCGGCTGTGGCTGCCGGTCGAGAAGGACTGGCGGCTCAATGAGCGCCATTATGGCGGGCTGACCGGCCTCAACAAGGCCGAGACGGCGGCGAAGCATGGCGACGATCAGGTCAAGATCTGGCGGCGCAGCTTCGACATTCCGCCGCCGGTGCTGGAGGCGGGCGGCGAGTTCGACCTGACCAGGGATCGCCGCTACGATGGCATCGCCATCCCCTCCACCGAAAGCCTGAAGGACACGATCGCCCGCGTGCTGCCCTATTGGGAGGCGCGCATCGCCCCGGACCTGAAGGCGGGCAAGCGGGTCGTGATTTCCGCGCACGGCAATTCGCTGCGCGCGCTGGTCAAGCATCTGTCCAACATCCCCGACGACGAGATCACCGAGCTGGAGATCCCGACCGGCCAGCCCATCGTCTATGAACTGGCGGACGATCTGAGCGCGACCGACCGCTATTATCTGTCGGAACGCTGAGACGGCGGGCGCAGATGGCAATTGCCCCCCGGCGGCCCGGCCGCTAAGGGGCTTTGCTTTCCAGGCCGCCTGAAGGGAAACGGGCATGAGCGAGGCAGTCACGGTCGGCATCATCATGGGATCGCGGTCCGATTGGGACACGATGCGCCATGCCGCCGAGACTCTGGAGGCGCTGGGCGTGCCGCATGAATGCAAGGTGGTGTCCGCCCACCGCACGCCGCAGCGGCTGTATGATTATGCGACCGGAGCGGCGACAAGGGGCCTGAAGGTCATCATCGCCGGGGCGGGCGGGGCGGCGCACCTGCCGGGCATGGCGGCGTCGATGACCCGCCTGCCGGTGCTGGGCGTGCCGGTGGAATCCAAGGCGCTGAGCGGCATGGATTCGCTGCTGTCCATCGTCCAGATGCCGGGCGGCATTCCCGTGGGCACGCTGGCGATCGGAAAGGCGGGCGCCATAAACGCGGGGCTGATGGCGGCGGCGATCCTGGCGACGAACGACGCGGCGCTGGCCGGCCGGCTCGACGCTTGGCGCACGCGGCAGACCGAGGCGGTGGCCGAGACGGTCGAGGACTGAAGGCTTTTCCATGACGACCATCCCGCCCGGTTCGACCATCGGCATCCTTGGCGGCGGCCAGCTCGGCCGGATGATCGCCATCGCGGCGGCGCAGCTGGGATATCGTACGCACATCTATGCGCCGGAGGAGAGCGGCCCGGCGGCCGACGTGTCGCCGCGCTGGACGCGGGGGGCGTATGTCGACGCGGCGGCGCTGGCGGCCTTTGCCGATGGCGTCGATGTCGTCACCTACGAATTCGAGAATATCGATCCCTCAGCAGTCGAGACGCTGGCGCATCATGGCCTGGTGCGGCCGGGCGCTGAGGCGTTGCGGGTGGCGCAGGATCGGCTGGCGGAAAAGCGCTTCGTCTGCAATCTGGGCGGGCTGACCGCGCCCTTCGCGCCGGTCGAGAGCCTGGACGATCTGGAAGAGGCGATCTCCGCGATCGGCAGCCGGGCGATATTGAAGACCAACCGCATGGGCTATGACGGCAAGGGACAGGCGCGCCTGTCGGAGCCGGGCGACGCGGTCGGTGCATGGAACGCCATCGGGCGGCAGAGCGCGATCCTGGAAGGGTTCGTGACCTTTGCCGAGGAATTTTCGGTGATTCTGGCGCGGGGCGCGGACGGCGAAGTGCGCTTCTGGGACTCCCCCGCCAATGTGCATGTCGATGGCATATTGTCGACATCCACCCTGCCGGCCGGCCCGGTCATCGTCGGGCAGGTGGAGCAGGCGCGGGGCATGGCGCGCAAAATCGCCGACGCGCTGGATTATGTCGGCGTGCTCACCTGCGAATTCTTCGCCAGCGCGGATGGGCCGGTGTTCAACGAGATGGCGCCGCGCGTCCATAACAGCGGCCATTGGACCATCGAGGGCGCGGTGACGAGCCAGTTCGAAAATCATGTCCGGGCGATCTGCGGCCTGCCGCTGGGCGACACCGGGCTTGCCGCGCCGCGCGTGGAGATGCGCAACCTGATCGGCGAGGACGCGCATCAATGGCCCGCCATCCTGTTAGACCCCGCCAACCATCTGCACCTCTACGGCAAGCATGAGGCGCGGCCGGGGCGCAAGATGGGGCATGTGACCCGGCTGGACCTGTGAGCGCGTCGGGCGGCGGGAAGGCGGAGGGACCGGAGATCGTCCTGGTCCTTGCCCGCGCGGACAATGGCGTGATCGGCAAGGATGGCGACCTGCCCTGGCGGCTCCCCGCCGACCTCAAGCATTTCAAGGCGCTGACCGCCGGGCATCCCATGATCATGGGCCGGCGGACGTTCGACAGCCTGCCCGGGCTGTTGCCGGGGCGGCGGCATATCGTGCTGACGCGCGACCGGGGCTGGCGCGCGGAGGGGGCGGAGGTCGTCCATGACATCGGGGAGGCCATCGCGTTGGCAGGTGAGCCCTGCGCCATGGTGATCGGCGGGGCCGAGATATACGGCCTGTTCCTGCACCATGCCGACCGGATCGAACTGACCGAAGTGCATGACAGCGTCGAGGGCGACGCCGCCATCGCCTATCCCGATCCGGCCGACTGGCGGGAGGTCGCGCGTGAGGAACATCCGGCGCGGGACGGCAGACCGGCCTATAGCTTCGTCACCTTCCGCCGCGTGGATTGCCACGCTTCGGTCCCGTCCCTATAGGCCGCGCCATGGAGCGGCTTTCCAGCAGCGCCCCGGTCCCGGCCCATCTGCGCGGGAGCGTGATGGCGCTCGGCAATTTCGACGGCTTTCATGCCGGGCATCAGGCGGTGGTCGGCCGCGCCGTAGCGCTCGCCCGCGCCGAGGGACGGCCGGCCATCGTCGCGACCTTCGATCCCCATCCCATGCGCCTGTTCAAGCCAGACGCAGCGCCATTCCGCCTGACTACGCTGGACCAGCGGGCCAGACTGTTCGCGGCGGCGGGCGCGGACGCGATGCTGGTGTTCGAGTTCACCGCCGACCTCGCCGCGCTCGATCCAGCCGCCTATGTCCGGTTGCTGACCGAAGGCATGGGCGTCACGGCGGTGGTCACGGGCGAGGACTTCACCTTCGGCAAGGGGCGCAGCGGCACGGTGGAGAGTTTCGGCGCGCTGGGCCTGCCCGCGCAAGCCGTGGGCGCGGTGCGGGACGAACAGGGCGTCATTTCCTCCAGCCGCATCCGTGAGGCGCTCAAGGCCGGAGACTGCGGGGAGGCCGCGCGGCTGCTGACCCGGCCCTTCGCGATTCAAGGTGTGGTGCAGCATGGCGACAAGTTGGGCCGCACCATTGGTTTCCCGACCGCCAATATCGACATGGGGGCCTATCTGCGGCCGGCCTATGGCATCTATGCAGTGCGCGGCCTGCTGCCCGACGGGCGGGTGCTCGACGGGGCGGCCAATCTGGGCGTGCGGCCGAGCTTCGATCCGCCCAAGGAACTGCTGGAGCCGCATTTCTTCGACTTTGCCGGAAACCTCTACGATCAGATGATCGAGGTGCAGTTGATCCGCTATCTCCATGCCGAGCGGAAATATGAGGGGCTGGGTGCGCTGGTGGCGGGCATCGCGCAGGACTGCGTGGATGCGCGGCAAATCCTTGCGGGAATGCCCGCCGTCGCCTAATGCCGCGCGATATTTCCGCACGAAGCGAAACTGCGCGAGCCCTATGACCGACCAGCCCGACTATAAGTCCACCGTCTTCCTTCCGCAAACCGACTTCCCGATGAAGGCGGGGCTTGCCGCAAAGGAACCCGCCATCGCGGCGAAGTGGGACGCGATGGACCTGTATGGCAAGCTGCGCGAGAAGCGGGCGGGGCGCGAACGCTTCATCCTGCATGACGGCCCGCCCTACGCCAATGGCGATATCCATATGGGCCATGCGATGAACAAGGTGCTGAAGGACATCATCGTCCGCAGCCAGTCGCTGCTCGGCAAGGACGCGCCCTATGTGCCCGGCTGGGACTGCCATGGCCTCCCCATCGAATGGAAGATCGAGGAGGAATATCGCAAGAAGAAGCTGAACAAGGACGAAGTGCCGGCGGCGGAATTCCGAGCGCAATGCCGCGCCTATGCCGACAAATGGGTCGACGTGCAGCGCGAGCAGTTCAAGCGGCTGGGCATCATGGGCGATTGGGAAGACCCCTATCTGACCATGAAGTTCGACGCCGAAGCCACCATCGTCGGCGAACTTTTGAAATTCGCAGAGAGCGGTCAGCTGTATCGCGGGGCAAAGCCGGTGATGTGGTCGCCGGTTGAGAAGACCGCGCTCGCCGAGGCCGAAGTCGAATATGAGGATGTCGTGTCGACCCAGATCGATGTGGCGTTCGAGATCGTGGAAGCCCCGAACGCACCGGAACTGGTCGGCGCCCATGCGGTGATCTGGACGACGACGCCCTGGACCATCCCGGTGAACCAGGCTTTGGCTTACGGGCCCGAGGTTGAATATGTGCTGATCGGTGATCGTGGTGAGCCCGCCATGCTGCTCGCTAAAGAGCTGGTTTTAAATGGCGACGTCCTACACCGGCTTGGCAAAGCACGGGAAATTGATCTGCTGTGGGAGGGCAAAGGCTCCGACCTTGCCGGAGCCATCGCCCGCCACCCGATGCACCATCTCGGCGGCTTCTTCGCTAAGCCGCGTCCCTTCCTCCCCGGCGATTTCGTCACGACCGACGCGGGCACTGGGCTCGTCCACATGGCCCCGGACCATGGCGAGGACGACTTTGCCCTCTGCAAGGCGAACGGGATCAACCCGGTCTTCGCGGTCGAGGGGGACGGCAAATATCGCGCCGACTGGGCGTGGCTGGGCGGGCAGGGGAGCGTCATCAATCCCAAGTTCGTCAGCAAGGACGGGCCGATCTGTTCCGATCTTCGCGAAGCGGGCGCGCTGCTCGCCGCGTCGGACGATTTCCGGCACAGCTATCCGCATAGCTGGCGGTCCAAGGCGAAGATCATCTTCCGCTGCACCCCGCAATGGTTCATCCCGATGGACCAGCCGCAGGGCGGATTGCCGCCGATGGCGGACGAAGCCACGCTGGTCGGCAACGGCCCCACCCTCCGTGAAATCGCGCTCGACGCCATCGCGCATACGCGCTGGGTGCCCGAGCGCTCTACCAACCGCATCCGATCGATGGTGGAAGGGCGCCCGGACTGGGTGATTTCCCGCCAGCGCGCCTGGGGCGTGCCGATCGCGCTCTATGTGCATCGCAAGAGTGGCGACTATCTCGTTGATCCGGCGGTCAATGCGCGCATTGTTGAGGCGTTCAAAGCCGGCGGCGCGGACGCCTGGTTCGGGGCGGATCATCAGGCGCTGCTCGGCCCGGATTACGACCTTGCCGACTATGAGGTCGTGAACGACATTCTCGACGTGTGGTTCGATTCCGGTTCGACCCACAGCTTCGTGGTCGAGGGGCGCTATGGCGAGGGTGTGCGCGCGGACCTTTATATCGAAGGGTCGGACCAGCATCGCGGCTGGTTCCAGTCTTCGCTGCTGGAAAGCTGCGGCACGCGCGGACAGGCCCCCTACAAGGCGGTGCTGACCCACGGCTTTGCGCTCGACGGGTCGGGCAAGAAGATGTCCAAGAGCCTGGGCAATGTGGTCGACCCCCTCAAGATCATGAGCGAGAGCGGTGCGGACATCCTGCGCGTCTGGGTCGCCAGCACCGACTATTTCGACGATGTGCGCATCGGCAAGGAAGTGCTGGCCGGTTCGTCCGATGCCTATCGCAAGTTGCGCAATACTTTCCGTTACATGCTGGGCGCTCTTTCCGATTATGATGAGGAAAGCGAGGCGGTGTCCTATGCGGAGATGCCGGAGCTGGAGCGCTATATGCTCCATAGGCTGGCGCAGCTGGACGCGGAACTGCGCGCGGTGGTGGATAAGGGACAGGGCAGCGAGAGCTGGCTGGAATTCAGCCGCTATACGCGCGCCATCTTTGACTTCGCCAATAGCGACCTTTCCGCCTTCTTCTTCGATATCCGTAAGGACTGCCTCTATTGCGATGCGAAGGGCGATCCCAAGCGCCGCGCCTACCGCACCTTGCTCGACACGCTGTTTCACGCGCTGGTTCGCTATGTCGCGCCGATCATTCCCTTTACGGCCGAGGAAGTGTGGCAAAGCCGCTTCCCAAGTGACGAGGACAGCGTCCATTTCCTGGAATGGCCGGAGATCGACGCGCGGTGGATCGATGGGCATCTGGACGAGAAATGGCGCGAGCTGCGCTACCAGCGCGAGCAGGTGAACGAGGCGATCGAACCGTTCCGGCGCGAGAAGCAGATCCGCTCCAGCCTGGAGGCCGATGTCACCATGGGCGAATTGTTGCCGGTTGGCGACGTGGATTTTGCCGAGGTCGCGATCGTCGCGCGTGTGACCATGGGCGAGGGCGACGGCATCATTGTGCGGCCGAGCGACTGGCATAAGTGCGGGCGCTGCTGGCGGCTGCTGCCGGAAGTCACCGGAGACGGCGCGCTGTGCGACCGGTGCGACGCGGTGCTGAAGGCGGACGCATGAAGACGCAGGTCAACCACCGCCCGCTGGGGCTGACCGTCGCAATCGTGACGCTCGCTCTCGACCAGCTCGTCAAATATACCGTCACCTATCCGCTGGCGCTGCAGAGCCGCGCGGACGAGGGGATCGAACTGCTGCCGATCTTCCGACTGCGCTGGCTGGAGAACAGGGGCGTGTCGATGGGCTTCTTCCATGCCGATACCGATGCGATGCGATGGGCGCTGGTGGGCATGACCTTCCTGATCGCGGGCTTTGTCGGCGTGTGGATGTGGCGCGAGAAGGCGCGGCAGGACGTCGCGGCGCTGGGCCTGGTGCTGGGCGGCGCGATCGGCAACATCGTGGACCGGGTGCGGCTGGGCTATGTCGTTGATTATGCAGACCTGCATTTCGGCAACTGGCGGCCGTTCCTGATTTTCAACCTGGCGGACGCCGCGATCACCATCGGCGTGCTGATCCTGCTTGCGCGGGCGTTGCTGCTGCGCGACAAGGGCGCAAAGACGGAGACTTTGAAGTGAAGCGTAACCTGATCCTGGCCGTCGGCCTCGTTGCATCCCTGTCGGCCTGTGGCGGCGGTGGCGGCCTGTTGAACCGGGATCGTCCGGATGAATTCGCGGTGTCGCGCGCCGCGCCGCTGGTGATCCCGCCCGACTTCGCGCTAGTGCCGCCCGCGCCCGGCACGCCCGCAGCGGCGGCGGTCGATTCGCGGACCGAGGCGATGCAGGCGATGTTCGGCGGTCCCGCTCCGCGCAGTGCTTCGGAAACGGCGGCGCTGAACGCCGCCGGCCGGGCCAATGCCGCGGCTGGCATCCGGTCGCAGGCCGGCGACCCGGGCACCGAAGTCGTGGACAAGGGTGCGACCACCCGCGACATCATCGCCGCGCCTGAGGGTGACGGCCAGAATGCGCGCGCGGCAGTGCCGCAGCAATAAGCGACGATCATGTAGGGGCCGCGCCCGGTTCGTTCCAGGACGAGCCGGGGCGCTTTCTTGTGTCGCCTAAGCAGGCGCAGGCGCGTCGCCGGAATGCTCCGTTATCGCGCATGAAAGGCCGGGTGGAGCGCTGATAATCGGCGCGTTTGCCTCGCCGCTATCGTTGGCAAGGCTGCCTTATAGAAACTGGTCCGCCCCGATCCTGTCGTTCGGCGCGGTAAGGCAAAGACGCATGGCCGGCCTTCGGGTTCCCGGCTCATGGCGGCATGACGTCAGCTTCATGCTGCTGCGCAACGAGCCGGTCTGCCGGGCCGGGGCGGTCCCCTCAGGCCCGCGCCTCCGCGCCGACGCTGTTGTGGCGCAGCGCCGTAAGGACCGTCTCGACGATGGCGTCGGCGTCGAGGCGGGCGTCAGCATATTGCTTTTCCGGCTTGTCCTGATCCTGGAAGATGTCCGGCAGGCGCAGCGTACGCAGTTTGAGGCCATTGTCGATCAGGCCCAGATCGCTGGCGAGGGTCAGCACATGCGCGCCCAGGCCCCCGATCGCCCCTTCCTCTATCGTCACGGCGACTTCATGGCTGGTGAGGAGGCGGCGGATCAGCGCCTCGTCCAACGGCTTGGCAAAGCGCAGGTCGGCGACGGTGGCGGACAGGCCGCGCGCCTCCAGCGCGTCCGCCGCCTTCATCGCTTCCTCCAGCCGGGTGCCGAGCGAGAGGATCGCGACCTGCCGCCCTTCGCGCACGATGCGGCCCTTGCCGATCTCCAGCCGTTCGGGAACCTCCGGCATGGCGACGCCGGTGCCGTTGCCGCGCGGATAGCGCACGGCGATCGGGCCGCTATCGTGCAGCGCGCAGGTATGCACCATATGGGTCAGCTCCGCCTCATCGGCGGCGGCCATCACTACGAAATTGGGCAGGCTGGCAAGATAGGTGACGTCGAAGCTGCCCGCATGGGTCGAGCCGTCGGCGCCGACCAGCCCCGCCCGGTCGATGGCGAAACGGACGGGCAGGTTCTGGATCGCCACGTCATGCACCACCTGGTCGTAGGCGCGCTGAAGGAATGTGGAATAGATGGCGCAGAAGGGGCGCATCCCTTGCGCGGCGAGGCCGGCGGCGAAGGTGACCGCATGTTGTTCGGCGATGCCGACATCGAAGCTACGATCGGGGAAGGCGACGGCGAACTTGTCGAGGCCAGTGCCGGACGGCATGGCCGCGGTGATGGCGCAGACGGCGGGGTCGCGCCGGGCTTCGGCGATTAATGCCTGCGCAAAGACATTGGTGTAGCTGGGCGGACCGGGAGGGGCCTTCGCCTGCGCGCCGGTGATGACGTCGAACTTCTGCACGCCATGATATTTGTCGGCCGCCGCTTCGGCCGGGGCATAGCCCTTGCCCTTCTGCGTCACGACATGGATGAGGCAGGGGCCTTCGGCCGCATCCCGCACATTTTCCAGCACAGGGATCAGATGGTCGAGATTATGGCCGTCGATGGGGCCGACATAGTAGAAGCCCAGCTCCTCGAACAAGGTGCCGCCGGTCGCCATGCCGCGCGCATATTCGTCCGTCTTGCGCGCAGCCTGCTGCAGGGTGCGGGGCAGCTTGCGGGCGAGCCGCTTTGCAAGGTCGCGCAGGCCGAGAAATTCGCGGCTGGAAACGAGCCGGGCGAGATAGGCGGAGAGGCCGCCCACCGGCGGGGCGATCGACATGTCATTGTCATTGAGGATGACGATCAGCCGGTTGCCCGCTTCCCGCGCGTTGTTCATCGCCTCATAGGCCATGCCCGCCGACATCGCGCCGTCGCCGATGACGGCGATCGCCTTGCCCGGCTTGTCCTGCATCCGGTTGGCGATGGCGAAGCCAAGCGCCGCGCTGATCGAGGTGGAGCTGTGCGCCGCGCCGAACGGATCATAGTCGCTTTCGGCCCGCTTGGTGAAGCCGGACAGGCCGCCGCCCTGCCGCAGCGTCCGGATCCGGTCCCGTCGGCCGGTCAGGATCTTGTGCGGATAGCATTGGTGGCCGACATCCCAGATGAGCTTGTCGGCCGGCGTATCGAACACATAGTGGATCGCCGTGGTCAACTCCACCACGCCAAGGCCCGAGCCAAGATGACCGCCAGTCACCCCGACCGCTGCAATGGTTTCCGCCCGCAGTTCGTCGGCCAGTTGGCGCAACTGTTCAGGCGCGAGCTTTCGCAGGTCTTCGGGCGTGTTGACGGTGTCGAGCAGCGGCGTGGCGGGATTGGACATGATGACGTGCCTACTCGTTTTCTACGCCCAAGTCGAACCTTTAGCTTGCGGGCGTGATCGCCCGTACAGCTTCGACGGCATGGGAAAAGCGCGCATTCCAGTCTCCCCCAACCGACAGCCATGGCACTCCGGCCTGCTCCAGCATGTCCCGGCAAATGCCGGCGAAGCGCGTCCGCACAGCGTCGTCACCATAGATGCGAACGGCGTCGGGCACCCAGGGCACGTCCGGCTCCATCAACAGATACAGGTCGGCATGGGGATATGTCAGCAGGTCCGTTGGGACATGGCCGATCATCATGGCCGCCCAGGCGGCCGTCATCAGCGCGTCGGTATCGGCGAAGAGGAAATGCTTGGCGCGGGGTTTGGCCGTCTCGATCATCTCCGTCTGGGCGCGGCCGATGAGCAGCAGGTCGGCTTCGTCCATGTCGACGCCGTGCGTTTCGGCATAGGTGCGGCCATATTCGGGCACCCAGATCGTGCCGAAATGCCGGGCAAGCCGTTCCGCCAGCACTGATTTACCGGTGCTTTCGACGCCGTGCAGGACGATGGTGCGGATCATGCGACCGCCTGCCGGATGGTCCGGCTCCAGGCGATCAGCCCGCCCACGGCGATGAGCAGGAAGAGAGCGTAGAGGATGGAGGTGGCGACGAGGCCCCGGCTCCAGAACAGGCCGGTGGCGAGCGCATCGACCGCGATCCAGAGCGCCCAGCTTTCCACCTTCCGCTGCGACTGCAAAATCTGGGCAGCTACGCTCACGCCCGCCACCGCCGAATCAGCGAAGGGGGCAGCGGCATCGGTGAAGCGGGCCATGAGCAGGCCCCACCCGATCGCCGCGCAGGCCGTGCCGACAAGCCATGCCAGCCGGGCGGTGGAGAACAGGCAAGTAACGGCGACGCCGCCATCTTTCACCCTCTCGCTGCCGGCCCAATTCCACCAGCCGTAGAGATTGATGACGAGGAAGAAGATCTGGAGCAGCGCATCGCTGTAGAGCTTCGCGTCGAAAAAGACGAAGAAGTAGAGCGTCACCATCGCGATGCCGAACGGGTAGTTCCACAGCGACCGGCGCGCGACCAGCAGGATGTTGACGAGGCCAAGGGCCGCCGCGACCCATTCAAGGATGGTCATGGAGCGGCGCGTTTCGCCGTCAGTGGCAGGCGCTGCAGGTGCCGCGCACCTCGATCACCGGGCGGACCGGCACGAACCCGGCCTTTTCCGCTGCCGACCGCAGCGATCCGGTGATCGGATCATCGTCGATATGCGTGACTTGCCCGCATGTGTCGCACACCAGGAAGATGCAGTCGTGGTGACAGCCCGGATGGGCGTTGGCGATATAGGCGTTCGCGCTTTCCACGCGCATGGCGATGTTGTTGGCCACGAACAGGTCAAGGATGCGATAGACGCTGTTGGGTGCCACGCGCTTGCCCCGCGCCTTCGACACGGTGTCGGCAATGTCGTAGGCGGACGCCGGCTTGTCCTCCGCGGCGAGCGCGTCGAAGATAGCGGCGCGCATCGGCGTCCATTGTTCGTTGCGGCCCTCCAGCGTCGCGCGGGCGGCATCCGCCAGCCCGTCGCCGGTGGGTTCCTGATGGTGGTGATGCGCGTGGGTGGCCATCGCACTTATCTATGTTGTGTCGCGCGGGACGGCAAGGGCAGCCCGCTATCGCCCCGCAAAGCGCCAGGCGGCCCAGAGCCATGCCGCGATCATCATCGTGCCGCCGATCGGCGTGACGGCGCCCAGCCAGCGGGGGCCGCCCAGCGCCATCGCATAGAGGCTGACGGCGAAGATCGCCGCGCCCGCGAGCATCAGCGTGGCGGCTCCGCGCGCGGGACCGACGATCGCCAGCGCGGCTACGGCGTGGATCAACTGGTAGAGGCCGCCTGTGCGGAGCCAATCCGCCGCCTTGGGATCGGCCACGCCATGCGCGCCGAACGCGCCTGCGCCGATGGCCAGCGCCGCCGACAGGCAGGCCAGGATCGCGATCATGCTTCTTCTCCGTCGCCACGGCTCAGCAGTCGCATCCCCTTGCCTGGCCGGTACATGAGATGCTTGGCGGCGAGCAGGCTGCCATGTTCGATCTGGAGCGCCATGCGCTGATCGTCATTGTGCCGATATTGCCGCTCCACCTCTTCCGCCTCCTCGGGTGGAACGCCCAGCGCTTCCATCGCCCGGACCCCCATGCAGATCGCGGATTCATAGACTTCGCGCACCACCCCGGCCAGTTCCATGCCCTGCAATTCCATCACCTGACGCCGGTCGAAGGCGCGAACCATCAGGGCGGCTTGCGGGAAGGCTTCGGCAATCGGCTCCAATATGCGCCGGTCGAGCGAGGCGTCGTCGATGCAGAAGGCGATCAGCCGCGCTTCGTCCGCGCCCGCCCGGCGGAGAAGGTCGATGCGGGTGCCGTCGCCATAATAGACCTTCATGTCGAAGCGGCTGGACACCTCTATCTGCGCGGGCTTCTTGTCGATCAGGACCACGCCGAAGCCGTGGCCCATCAGCATCTGGGCGACCGTCTGGCCGAAGCGGCCATAGCCCACGATGATGGCGGAGCCGCGTGGGGCGTCGTCCGGTCCTGCCGGCTTTTCGCCTTCCTTGGGCTTTGCGAATTCGAAGCGGCGCGCGAAGAGCATCAGGAAAGGCGTGGTCGCCATCGAGAAGGTGACGATAGCGCTGAACAGGCTGGCGGCCTCCGGCGCGATCAGCAACGCATTCTGCGCCTGGGTGAAGAGGACGAAGCCGAATTCGCCGCCCTGGCTGAGCAGCAGGCCCGCGCCCAGCGCCTGCTGCCCCGGCATGCCGAAGAGGCGGGCAAGGCCGGAGATCAGCGCGGCCTTGGTTGCGACCAGGATCGCCGCCATGGAAAGGACGAAGAGCGGATTGGCGGCGACGGTGCGCAGGTCCAGCACCATCCCGACCGCGAGGAAGAAGAGGCCGAGCAGGACCGAGCGGAACGGCTCGACATCGGCCTCAATCTCATGCCGGTAGGGGGAATCGGCGAGCATGACGCCCGCGATGAATGCGCCGAGCGCGGTGGAAAGATGCAGCGCGTGCATGAGTGCTGCGGCGGCAAGGACGGTGAACAGGCCGACCGCCACGAACAGCTCGCGCTCGTCCAGCCGCCCGACCAGCGCCAGCAACGGCCGCAGCACGAAGCGGCCCGCCAATACGAGCCCCGCGATGGCGGCGACGGTGTAAGCGGCCGTCATCCATCCCGGCGGCCCGCCCGCATCCGCCGGATTGCGCGACAGCGCGGCGATGATGGTGATGAGCGGGACGATCGACAGATCCTGGAACAGCAGGATCGAAAACACCTTTTCGCCGAAGGGGGAGTTGATGCGGCCGCTCGACTTCAGGCCGGGGAGAACCTGCGCGGTGGAGGACAGCGCCAGCGGCAGCCCCAGCGCGATCGCCGCGCCCCAGGTGAAGCCTGTCGTGTAGAAGATGATCGCCGTCAGTACGCAGCCGCATGTCACGACCTGCGCCATGCCGAGCGCGAAAATGTCGCGCTTCAGCCGCCAGAGGCGCGCCGGATGCAGTTCGAGGCCGACGAGAAACAGCAGCAGGACGATGCCGATCTCGGCGATGGCGAGCTTCGATTCCGCGCCGCCGACAAGGCCGAGGCCCTGCGGCCCGACAAGTGCGCCGGCGACGAGATAGCCCAGCACTGCGCCCAGGCCGAAGCGGCGGAAGAGGATGACGAAGAAGAGGCCGACCCCCAGCAGGATGACGCCTTCGTTCAGCAGGATGTCGGTGGCGCTGACGGGTGCGTGCGTTTCCATCAGGCGTCCGCCATGCGGGCGGCTTCCGCGATCGCCTCGAACCCCAGCCGGATGGACGCATGGCGGGCGGGATAGCCGCGCGCCGGCGCGAGCACGGCAAGGCCGGGCCAGAAATCGAGATCGTCGCTTTGCCCGGCCAGATAGGCGGTCAGCCGGTCGCGCGCCTGCGCCAGTTCTTCCGCCGACAGGCCGATGGCGTGCCCGGCCATCAGGGCGGCGGATGCCTGACCCAGCGCGCAGGCCTTTACGTCCAGCCCCATGTCCGCCAGCCGCCCGTCCGCCATGCGCACATCCGCCGTGACGCGCGAACCGCATGTGGGCGACCGTTTCTCCACGCTTGCCTGAGGGTCTGGCAGGCGCTGGTGATGCGGGATGCTCGCGGCGAGCCGCAATATGTCCTTGTTGTAGAGGGGGGCGCTCATGCCGATCCATGTAGGACAGGATCGGCACGGGGTGAAGGTGGCGATTGGCGCGCGCGGGAAATAAGCGGCGCCGTCCTTGTCTCATGCCGCCACGCAGCCTATCGGCGGCCCATGCGCATATTGGTCGATGCCGACGCCTGCCCCGTTAAGGAGGAAATCTACAAGGTCGCGTGGCGGCACGAGGTTGCGGTGTCGATCGTCAGCAACAGCTTCATCCGCGTCCCCGCCCATCCCCTGATCGAGCGGGTGGTGGTGAGCGACGGCTTTGACGCGGCGGACGACTGGATCGCGGAGCGGGCCGATGCGCGGTCTGTGTGCATCACGGCGGACATATTGCTGGCGGACCGGTGCCTGAAGGCCGGCGCGGTGGTGATCGCGCCCAACGGCAAGCCTTTCACGACAAGCTCCATCGGCGCGGCGGTGGCGACGCGCGCGATCATGGCCGACCTGCGCGCCGGGGCCATGGGTGACGCCGTTGGCGGGCCGCCGCCTTTTACGAAGGCGGACCGGTCGCGCTTCCTGTCGGCGCTCGATGAAGCGCTGGGGCGAATGAAGCGGGCGGGCCGATGAGCGATCATGACATCATCGTCCTGGGAGCGGGCGCGGCAGGCATGATGTGCGCGGCGGTGGCGGGGCAGCGGGGGCGGCGCGTTCTGCTGGCCGACCATGCCGACGCGCCGGGCAAGAAGATTCTGATCTCCGGTGGTGGGCGGTGCAATTTCACCAACATCCACACCGCGCCGGACCGCTATCTGTCCGCTAATCCGCACTTCGCCAAATCGGCTCTCGGCCGCTATGGTGCGCGGGACTTTCTGGCGCTGGTCGAACGCTATGGCATTGCCTGGCATGAGAAGACTTTGGGGCAGCTTTTCTGCGACGGATCGGCGAAGCAGATCGTCGCGATGCTGGTGGAGGAATGCGACAAGGGGTGCGTGACGATGGCGCTCGGCCAATCCGTCACGGACATCGGTCATGGCGATGGCCTCTATCGCGTCAGGCTGGGCGACAGGGAGCATCGTGCCCCGGCGCTGGTGCTGGCGACCGGCGGGCCGTCCATTCCGAAGCTGGGGGCGACGGGCTTTGCCTATGACGTGGCGCGCCGGTTCGGCCTTTCGATCGTCCAACCGCGCCCCGCGCTGGTGCCCTTCACGCTCGGGCCGGAGGAGGCGCTGTTCCAGTCCCTGTCGGGCGTGTCCGCCGATGTGGAGGTCCGTTGGGGCAAGACGCGGTTTCGCGAGGCGGCGCTGTTCACCCATCGCGGGCTTTCCGGCCCCGCGATGCTGCAGATCAGCAGCTATTGGCAGCATAGGACGGCGATCTGCGTCGATTTCCTGCCGAATCGTGCGGCGGGCTGGCTGATCGAAGCGAAGCGGGAACGACCGCGCGTGACGCTGCGCAAGCTGCTGACAGAGGCCCTGCCGGAACGGCTGGCCGATGCGCTTCTGTCCCGGCTGGACATGCACGGCGAATTGGGCGCGCAGAGCGACAAGGTGCTGCGGCGTATGGAGGCGCAGATCGCGGCCTGGCCGTTCACGCCATCGGGCACGGAAGGCTATGCCAAGGCGGAGGTGACGGTGGGCGGCATCGCGACGGCGGGCCTGTCATCGCGCACGATGGAAGCTGTGAAGGTGCCCGGCCTCTATGCCATCGGGGAAGCCGTGGACGTTACTGGCTGGCTGGGCGGCTATAATTTCCAATGGGCTTGGGCCAGCGGATGGGCGGCCGGGCAGGCGGTCTAGAGCTATAGGCCCGACGCGCTAGCGCAATCAGCTGACCTGCGCCCGCGCGGCGGCGATGCTGGCCTGAAGATGGGCGCGGCGGAATGGCTTGGACAGGCGCACCACGTCCGGCGCGATCAGGTCGATACCCTGATAGCCCGAGATGATGAGCAACGCGACGCCGGGATGATCCATCCGCAGGCGCAAAGCCAGTTCCGCGCCGGTCATGCCGGGCATCACATGATCGGTGATGACGATGTCCGGCGTGTAGCCCGCCTCGATCATCGAGATCGCCAGTTCGGCATGGTCGATGTCGATCACTTCATAGCCCATGTCGATCAGCATCTCGCGGGTGCTGTTGCGCACCAGCCCGTTGTCGTCGACCAGCAGCACCTTGCCCTGCGCCTTGCCATCGACTGCGTCCGTGGATTCGCTTTCGCCTTCCGGCTGCTTGCGCTGCTCGACCGGCAGCCAAAGCTGGACCTGCGTGCCCAGGCCCGGCGCGCTGTCGATCGCGAGTGCGCCGCCAAGCTGGCCGACGAGCCCGTGCGCCATCGACAGGCCAAGGCCCGTGCCTTGCCCTGCGGGCTTGGTGGTGAAGAACGGCTCGATCGCGGCGGCCTTCACCCGGTCATCCATGCCGATGCCGGTGTCCGCGACCGTCAGGCACACATAGCGGCGCGGCGGCAGCGGGTCGGGAAGGCCATCGCTGCGCAGTTCCGCCGACAGGGTAAGCCGTCCCCCTTCCGGCATGGCGTCGCGGGCATTGACCGCCAGGTTGATGATCGCCAGTTCAAGCTGGTGGCCGTCCGCACGGACCGGCGGCAGGTCGTCGGGCAGCTCGACGGACAGGTCGATGCGCGGCCCCAGCGTGCTCACCAGCAGCGCCTGCATCCCGGCGACAAGGGAGGCCAGGTCGACGGCCGTGGGCTGCAAGGGTTGACGCCGGGCGAAGGCCAGAAGCCGCTGCACGAGCGTCTGCGCCGTTTCGGCCGCCTGCATCGCCATCGCCGCGGTGCGTTCCAGCCGATCGGGCGCGCGGCCCGAAAGGATGAGGTCGAGGCCGCCGATGATCGGGGTCAGCAGATTGTTGAAATCATGCGCGACATGGCCGGTCAGCTGGCCCATGATTTCCATCTTCTGGATCTGGCGCAGCGTGTCCTGCGAGCGCTGCAGTTCCTTCGTCCGGTCGCGCACACGCCGGTCCAGCTGGCCGTTGAGCGTTTCGAGCGAGGCGAAAAGCCGGCCATTTTCCAGCGCGGTGGAGGCTGCTCTGGCCAAGGCTTCCAGCAGCGCGACCTGATTGTCCGTAGGTTCGGCCGCTTCGGACCAATAGGCCCCGACGGCGGCGATCGGGTCCGGCCGGCCGATCGGCACCATGATCATGCTGCGGACGAAGGTGCGGCGATAGGCGTCCACGGGCACGCGGGCATCCATGAACACGTCGGGGATGACGACAGTCTGGTGGTTCTGCATCGCCCAGCCTGATACGCAGCGCTGCATGGGGAAGCGCTGGCCCGCCCACAGCGGCTCCATCGCGTCCTCGGCGATATAATGGCATTTGTCTTCGTCGCGCAGGATGATGGCGATCCCTTCCGCGCCCACCGCGCGGCGGGCGAAGGCACGAAGCACCGATATGATCGCATCTACCGATCGTGCCCCGGCGAGGGCCTCCATCGCCTCGGCAGCCAGGCTCCACCGTGCGGCCAGCGCCTTCTGCTCCGAACCGTAATCGCCTTCAACCTTCTCACCCATGGGCGAACCTTCATGACGTGCGAACCGTTGCCTCTATATCATTGAAAGGAAGCGCAGGTAAAATCGGGTCGTCGCAAAACTGCCGGCAAGATGAGCAACAAGACCCTTATCGGATGTTAACCAGCAAGGCTTTTGGAAAGCGGCCGTCAGGGCGGCCCGTCGCTTTCTTCGGGCTGGGTGGGCGCAACGCGCGGCGGCGCGGCCTGCGGCGGCGGCGGAGCGGGCTGGTCCACCGGCAGGCGAATCTGATTCGGGCCGATATTCAGCGTCATGCCATTTTCATCGACGCCCACACCGACATTGCCGATGCCGCTTTCCAACGCGACGTTGGCGATGGCGTTGACGAGATCGGGATCCTGCTCCGCGTCGGACGTGTCCTCGACCGGCTCGTTGATCGCTCCGGCCATGAAATTGCGCCAGATGCGCGCGGGCACGCCTCCGCCCGCCGCGCCGCCGGGAAGCGGGGCATTGTCGTCATTGCCGATCCAGACCGCCGTGACGAGGCCGCCGGCATAGCCGACGAAGATGGCGTCACGACTGTCCTGCGTCGTTCCGGTCTTGCCGAAGGTGCTGGTCCGCAGCGCAGCCGCGCTGCCCGTACCGCGATTGGCGGCGGAGGAGAGGAGATCGCGGATCATGTCCAGCTGATCCTCGCTGAAGCGGCGTTGCCGCTGCATCAGTTTCTCGAACCAGCCCTGTTCTTCGGGCGGCAGGCCGTGCGCCATGACGGGGTAGCTGCCCGCCGCGACCGCCGCATAGGCCTCGGCCAGTTCGATGAGCGGGATTTCCGACGTGCCGAGCGCCAGGCTCAGATCTTCCGTCAGTGGGGCGGTGACTCCAAGATCGCGGGCGACCTTGATGACATTGTCGACGCCGACCTTCTGCGTCAGGCGCACGGCCGCGACGTTGCTGGATGCCGCGAATGCCTGGCGCAGGGTGATGCGGCCGCGATATTTCCCGCCATGATTGGCCGGGCGATAGGTCCCGGTGGTGATCGGCGTGTCGTCGATCATATCGTCGGGCGACATGCCCGCGCGGAAGGCGGCGAGGTAGACGAACAGCTTGAAGGTCGAGCCGGGCTGCCGCCTTGCCTGCACCGCGCGGTTGAAGCTGCTCTTCGCATAATTCTTGCCGCCGACCATGGCGACGACGCTGCCATCGGGCTTCATCGCGACTAGCGCCGCCTGCGCCTGCCCCAGCGGCGCGCGGCGGATCGCGGCTTCGGCCAGGCGCTGGATGCGCCAGTCGAGCGTGGTCGCGATGTCCTGTTCCCCATAGACCGCGCCCGCCCGGTCGCGTGCGTGGGGCAGCACCCAGTCGGCGAAATAGGTGCCGCTGGTCGGATCCGCCTCCTCATGCACGTTGAGGCGCGCGGGGGGCAGGGCGTTGCGTTCCGCCTGCGTGATATAGCCCGCGTCGACCATCGCCTGCGTCACCAGCGCGGCTCGGGCGCGGGCACCCTTCAAATTGGTGGTGGGCGCGAGGCGCGAGGGCGCTTTCAAAAGGCCCGCCAGCATCGCCGCCTGCGGAATGGTGAGCCGGTCGGGGGCGCGGTTGAAATAATGGCGGGCGGCCGCGCGCAGGCCGTAGACATTGTCGCCGAAATAGACGTTGGAGAGATACCGCTCCATGATCTGGTCCTTGGTCAGCCAAACCTCCAGCCAGACCGCGATCAGTGCCTCCCGCGCCTTGCGCCCGAAGGTGCGGTCGCTGGACAGGAACACGCCCTTCGCCAGCTGCTGGGTGATGGTGCTGCCGCCCTGCGATGCGCCGTCCGACCAGAGATTGTGCCACATGGCGCGGGCGATGCCGCGGGGATCGACGCCCCAATGGCTCTGGAAGCGCCGGTCCTCGATCGCCATGAACGCCTGGGGCACATGGGCGGGCAGTTCGGCGACGGTGACGGGCCTTTCGATCACCGCGCCGCGCCGGGCGATCAGGTGCCCGTCCGCCGACATGAGCGAGATGCTGGGCGGGGCGATGGGCTTCAGCGACCGCGAAAGGGGAGCCGTCACCGCCAGCCACGCGACAAGGATCATCATCAGGGCCAGGCCGGCCGCCACGATCCATCCGAAAATCTGAAGCCGGCGACGCCAGGGCGTGGGCCGCGCGAAGGCGCTGGGCGGACCTTCGCCAAAGGGGCGCGGATCGGAGAAGGCGGGCTCGGCGGCAGGATCGTGCATCGGTTCGGTCATGCTGTATTATTCACATCATACAGTCAAGGTCTGTCCCGCGCCGGGACAGCGGGATATTAACCAGGAATCGCGATGGCCGAATTGGTAAATTATCCGTTAACAGCATCGCCATGCGAAACCGACCGCTCGTCCTCACCACCGAATCGGCCCGCCATCCGTTCCGCCAGCGGCTGCCGGCCCATGTGCTGCGCGTAAGGCAGGAACCGGCCCCCTGCCGTCGCCCTGCCGATGACGACAAGGACTGGAAATTGTTCGGATTGAGCTTCGCAGCCTTCTTCACGGCTTTCTACAGCTTCATCTTCTAGGCTTCCTGGCAAAGGGGGCCGTCGCAGGCCTTGTGCAGCTTCCACGCCATCGCGGCGCAGGGGAGGGACAGCACGGCGACAAGCAGCAACTGCATCACCACTGAAACACCTGCGATGCTGAGGCCGATCGCGCACAGTGATCCCGCCACCATCGCGCCCGAATTGACGATATTGTTGGCCGCCACGGTGCGCGCCGCCTCGCATTTTTCGACCGTGGTGGTGAGGAAGGCGTAGAGCGGCACCACGAACATGCCGCCGAAGGTCGCCACCCCCAGCAGGCAGAGCGACAGCGGCACGGCCAGCCGATGGGCCAGGAAATCGGCCAGCGACAGCATTTGTCCGTCCGGCGCGGGCGTCCACAGGTCGCACACGACATGGAAAGCCACGATGCAGGCGCCCATGCCGATCACCGATGCCGGCGCATATTTGGCTGAGACATGCCCCTGGAGCAGCCGGTTGATCGCGATCGACCCGATGGCGATGCCGATGGAGAAGATGGCGAGGAACAGGCTCGCCACCGGCTTGTCGGCGGTGAGGACATTCTTCACCAGCGGCGGGAACTGAATGAACAGGATCGAGCCAACCGCCCAGAAGAGGCTGATCGACATGATCGCCAGGAAGAGCCGGCGGATGTGCATCGTCCCGCGTACCAGCGCGATCGACGAGCGGATTATGTGATAGTCGATCGGCTGCGCTTCGAGCAGGGAAGGGGCGGACGGCACCTGCCGCCCGGCGACGTAGCCGATCAGCGCGGTCACGACGATGCCGACCGCCGCCGCTTCTACCGGAATGAGGCCAGCCAGGATGGTGCCGGCGAGAATCGCGATATAGGTGCCTGCCTCGACAAGGCCGGTGCCGCCCAGCACCTCGTCGTCGTGGAGATGCTGCGGCAGGATCGCATATTTGATCGGGCCGAAGAAGGTCGAGTGGATGCCCATCGCAAACAGGGCCGCCAGCAGCAGCGGAATGGCGATGCTGTGGACCGCGATGCCGCTCCAGATCAGGGCCAGCCCCGCCGCTCCGACCGCCATGATGAGGATTTCGGCCGCCTTTACCCAGCGGATGATCGTCGCCTTGTCGCGTTGGTCCGCCAGCTGTCCCGACAGGGCGGACAGGAGGAAGAAGGGGAGGATGAACAGCCCCGTCGCCAGCGCGGAGAACCATGTTTCGGACCGTTCGTCATTATAGACCTGATAGACGACGAACAGCACCATCGCGTTCTTGAACAGATTGTCGTTGAACGCGCCCAGCAGCTGGGTGATGAAAAGCGGCAGGAAGCGGCGCTTGTTCAGGAGCCTGAGAGAGGCTTGCATGGATGAGGGAGTCTTCTTACCCGTTAGCGACCGGGCCGGGGTCTAGCCGCTGGCAGCCTCCCTGTCCAATGCGAAGCGCGCACGGCCGCAAGGCCCGATCGCGTCGCTTGTGCGATGCTTCGGACTGTGGCAGTCGGCAGCGATGCTGACGCTGCCCAACCTGCTGACGCTTTCGCGCATCCTTACCGTGCCGTTGCTGGTTGCCCTGCTCTGGCCGGACGAGGTGGCGGGAGTTGGCCTCGGCGCACGCTGGACCACCGGCTATGCGCTGGCGTTCGGCCTCTACTGCCTGATGGGCGTCACCGACTATTTTGACGGCTATCTGGCGCGCGCGCAGGGCACGGTCTCGAAACTGGGCGTGTTCCTCGATCCCATCGCCGACAAGATCATGGTGGGGGCGGTGATCCTGATGCTGGCGGCGACGCGCGATATCGTCGGCGTTCACCTGGTTGCCGCGATGATCATCCTGTTGCGGGAAATCGCCGTGTCGGGCCTGCGCGAATTTCTGGCCGGGCTCCAGGTGTCGGTGCCGGTGTCCCGGCTTGCGAAATGGAAGACGACCTTCCAGATCATCGCGCTGGGCGCGCTGATCCTGGCGGGCGCGGTGCCGCAATTCCCCTTCGTGCAGATGGTCGGCATCGCGACGCTGTGGGCGGCGGCAATCCTGACGCTGATCACCGGCTGGGATTATCTGCGCGTCGGCATCAGCCACATGGATTGAGCCATGCTGAAGATCGTCTATTTCGCCTGGGTTCGCGAAGCCATCGGCCGCGACGAGGAACAGATCGAGCGGCCGGGGCCGGGTTCGACCGTGGCCGACTTGATCGCTCTGCTCGTGGCGCGCGGAGGCGGCTATGCCGAGGCGTTGGCTGACAGCAGCCGCCTTCGCGCCGCCGTCGACCAGCGGTTCGTGCCGATCGACAGCCCGATCGGCGACGCGCGCGAGATCGCGCTCTTCCCCCCGGTCACCGGCGGATGAGGCGCGTCGCTGTCCAGACGGAGGATTTCGATGTCGGGGCCGAACTCGCCGCGCTGGAGGCGCTGGGCGGGGGCGGCGTCGCGAGCTTTACCGGCGTGGTGCGCGGGGAGGGCGGCCTGATTGCGCTGGAACTGGAACATTATCCGGCAATGACGCAGGCGCAGGTTGGGCGCATCGTCGATGAGGCGCTGGCGCGCTGGCCTTTGCTGGGCGTCAGCGTGATCCATCGTTACGGCCGGCTGGAGGCCGGCGCGCGCATCGTCTTCGTCGGCACGGCGTCCCGCCACCGCACGGCGGCGCTGGAAAGCTGCGCCTTCCTGATCGACTGGCTGAAATCGGAAGCGCCCTTCTGGAAGAAGGAGCATTTCGCAGCCGGCGCGACGGCCTGGGTCGCAGCGCGGGCCGAGGACGAAGCGAAAGCGAAGGGCTGGACCGGCTAGGCCGCCTGGGGCAGCCGGCCGTTCGCCTCCGCCGCTTCGCGCAGGATGCCGGCCAGCAGGCGGAATTCCTTTTCCCGCGGGCTGTTGCGCCGCCAGACGAGCGCGATGTCGCGGGACGATCGTTCGGACTGCACCGGCCGCGCGGCGATGCTGGTATGATCCAATATGCCGCTGGCGATCGCCATTTCCGGGATCATGGTGACGCCAAGGCCGTTGTCGACCATCTGGATCAGCGTGTGGAGCGAGGTGCCCATCATCGTCGCGTTGGCGCGCAGGTCCGTGCGGTTGCAGGCGGCGAGGGCATGATCCTTGAGGCAATGACCGTCCTCCAGCAGCAGCAGCTTGCTTTCGTCGATCATGTCGGGATCGACCCATTCCGGCGGGTCGCTCGGTTCATCGCGCGGGAAGGCGACATAGAGCCGGTCCTGGAACAGGATCTCGCTGTCCACCTCTCCTGTGGGAAAGGGCAGGGCCAGCAGCACGCAATCCACCGCGCCGTGGCGCAGCGATTCGATCGCGGCCTGCGTGGTTTCCTCGCGCAAATAGAGTTTGAGTTCGGGCCGGTCCGACCGGAGCCGTGGCAGCAGCCGTGGCAGCAGGAAAGGGGCAATGGTGGGTATGACGCTCATCCGCAGCTCGCCCGTCAGTGGCTTGCCCGATGCTTCCGCGATGGCGGTCAGTTCCTCCGCCTCCCGCAATACGCGATGCGCCTTGTCCACGATCCGGTCGCCCAAGGCAGTGAAGCGGACCACCCGCCGGGTCCGTTCCACCAAGGTTACGCCGATCAGCGATTCCAGTTCGCGGATGCCCGCTGACAGTGTCGATTGCGTGACGAAGCAGCTGTCGGCCGCCTTGCCGAAATGGCCGTGCTGCTTCAACGCTACAAGATATTGCAACTGCTTGAGCGTCGGCAGGTAATTGGACATTATCGGCTTCCTCGATCAGAAGCCCGAATATAAGTGGTTCAGCCGATAAATCCAAGCCATTTAGCCACGCCCACCATCGACGTGAGCGTCAGGATGACGCCCACCGCCGAGAAGAGGAGGCGGGGGGCGACCCGGCGGGCCAGCATGGCGCCGAACGGCGCGGCCACCACGCCGCCGATCAGCAGGCCGACCGTATAGGTGGTGAAGGCCTGCCACCCCAGATGCAGCAGGAAGGTGAGGCTGATCGAGCTGGTCAGCACGAATTCGACCGTATTCACCGTGCCGATGGTATGGCGCGGACTCGACCCCTGAAGCAACAGGTTGGATGTCACGATCGGGCCCCATCCGCCGCCGCCGGTCGCATCCATGAACCCGCCCACGAGCCCAAGGGGCGCGACCCAGCGGGGGTCGCGCTGCTTGGGCGGCAGATGGAAGCCGCGCCAGATAAGGTAGAGGCCGATGGCGGCGAGATAGGCCTGCACGAACGGCTTGATCACCGATCCGTCGATATTGGACAGGACATAGGCTCCAGTCACGCCGCCAATCACGCCGGGAATGATGAGTTTGGCGAACAGCCGCCAGTCGACGTTGCGGTGCAGGATGTGGCTGATCGCCGACACGCCGGTGGTGAAGGTTTCCGCAACATGGACGCTGGCCGAAGCGCGGCTCGGCGGAACGCCCAGGGTCAGCAGTAAAGTGCTGGATATGACGCCATAGGCCATGCCCAGCGCGCCATCCACGATCTGCGCACCGAAACCGATGAGGATGAAGGGCCAGATGTCGCCGAAATTGGCGACCAATGTGTCGAACATCCATTACCCTTCGCAATATTGTCTATCGGCTAGATTGTAATAATGCTGCGCGGCAAGCAAGTTTCTGTTTGCGTCCAGGAAGCCCCGCTGCCCGCCCTGACTGGAAAAAGCGGGACGTGTCGCTTATATCCATCGTCTAGAAGATTTAGGGACGGTCAGGAACATCGGGATGGTGCGCAGCCTCATTGCCTATCTGGATTCGATCAAGAGTCGCGATCCCGCGCCCCGATCGCGTGCCGAGATCCTGCTCTATCCCGGCGTGTGGTCGCTTGCCTTCCATCGCATCGCGCACCGGCTCTATCGCGCGCGGCTGTTCTTCCTGGCGCGCGCGGTCAACCATCTCTCGCGTTTCCTGACCGGCAACGACATTCATCCCGGCGCGAAGATCGGCAAGCGTTTCTTCATCGACCATGGCTTCACGGTGATAGGGGAAACGGCGGAGATTGGCGACGATGTGACGCTATACCAGAATGTGACGTTGGGCGGTACGGACCCGGCCAATGGCATTGCGGGCAAGCGGCATCCCACGTTGCGGGACGGCGTGATCGTAGGATCGGGCGCGCAGGTGCTGGGCCCGATCGAGGTCGGTGCCCGCGCTCGCGTCGGCGCCAATGCCGTCGTGACGAAGGATGTCGCGGAAGCGGCGACGATGGTCGGCATCCCCGCGCGCGCGATGCTGGTCGACGTCACCGCCTATCAGCGCGACTTCATGCCCTATGGCACGCCCTGTTCGGATTGCTTCGATCCCGAAAAGCAGAAGCTGGAAGCGCTGCAATGCGAGGTCGAACAACTGCAGAAGCGGCTGGCCCAGCTGCTGGCGGAGCGTCAGAACCCTTTTCCGGCGAAGGCTGACATCTCCGTGGCGCAGGAGCGTAGCCGGGCCTGATGACCAATGTGACGCCGTTTCCCGGTTCGTCGCCCGGACAGATCGGGTTCGACCGGATCGAATTGCAACGGATCATGGACCTGTACGGGCGGATGGTGGCGGCGGGTCACTGGCGCGACTATGCGATGGATATGGGGCGGGAGGCGGCGGTGTTCAGCGCCTTTCGCCGTACCGCCGAACGGCCCGAATATCGGATCGAAAAGCGTCCGGCGCTCCGTCACCGGCAAGGCATGTGGGCGCTGGTGGGGGAAGGCGGGCAGGTGTTGAAGCGCGGGCAGGAGTTGCAGGGCGTGCTTGCGCCCGTCGAGCGCAAGCTGATGCGGATCGTCGAGGAGTAGGGCGGCAGCCGTCAGGCCGCGGCCCGGTCCAGATAGGGCAGCCGGTCTGTCAGCACCGGCGGCAGTCCATGGACGACCAGCGCGCGGGCATTGTGCCAGAAGGCGGACAGCAGCAGTAGCGCCGAACCGATGACCAGCGCCGTCAGCGCCCAGGACAGTTCCACCGCGCCCGCCTGCCTGAACAGGGCGTAAAGGGCGAAGAGCACATAGGCGAGGCTGGACACCAGCAGCGCGCGCCGGTCTATCGCCAGGGCCACGAGGCCGAAGGCGATGTAGAGCGCCACCACCAGCAGGGCGCGGCCGGCGCCGATCTCCTGACCGTTCAGAACTCCCAGCAGATTGAACAGCGAGTGCGCAATCATCGGTGCGGCGGTCAGGTGCAGCCAGAAGGCGACGTCCGACCGGCGCGTGGTGCGCGCGCGATCGCCCATGTCCCACCGCATCGCCAGCGCGAAGATCGCGAGGCCCGTGCCAAGCAGCAGCAGGAAGCCGATCCGCGGCGCATCGGGGAAGACGGACATGACGAGACCCGCCAGAACGGCAGCGCCCGCCGCCGATCCCGCCGCGACGGTGATCGGGACCATGAAGCGCCGCCAGTGGACCCACGCCGCCAGCGCCGCACAGGCCGCCGCGCCCGACAGGATCAGCGACGCCTGACTGTCGCCGGCATGGGGGAATATCTGCATAGCAAGAGCGAACAGGGCAAAGCCGATGCCGCCCACGAAACCGGCCAGCAGCAGGATGGAGGGCAGCGCCATTCGCCGTTGCCGCGTGAAGAACTCCGCCAGGCCCCAACTGGCAGCGGCGACCAACAGACCGGACATGAAGACCGGCT
This sequence comes from Sphingobium olei, assembly GCF_042678845.1. Lineage (NCBI taxonomy): Bacteria > Pseudomonadati > Pseudomonadota > Alphaproteobacteria > Sphingomonadales > Sphingobiaceae > Sphingobium > Sphingobium olei. Next base: position 440,128 of record NZ_JBHTLS010000135.1, read on the forward strand.
GATGGTCGGGGGCGCCGAATCGCAGCAGGTTGCCGAGCCATCCGACGGCCACCAGCAGGATGACGCCGGCGATGGATACGAAGATATCGTTGAACCCGGTGAGCAGGCGAAAATGTTCCTCGTCCACCACCGGGCTGGCGCGGAGCCGCGCTACATGGTCCCGCAACGCCTGGGCCGCCGCGGGGGTGATGATCCCGGCCGCTACGGCATCCTGCAAATCGCTCTCGCTATACATCTATCCTGCTCCCCGTCAGCGCGAAGGTGTCCTCTCATACCATGGGTGTATTAATACATCAATACACCAAGATTGGGCCTTTTGCGCGCGTCCCGCCGGTGTTAGCGCCGGTGGCGATAAGAGAGGAGACGCGTGTTTCATGACCCTTCCGGCCTTGTTCAAGGATCGTCTGGCGCTGCCGCTGATCGGATCGCCGATGTTCATCATCTCGCAGCCGGAGCTGGTAATGGCGCAGTGCCGCGCCGGTATCGTCGGCTCCTTCCCCTCGCTCAACGCGCGGCCTTCGGGCGTGTTCGAGGCGTGGTTGCAGCAGTTGCAGGACGAACTGACGGATGCGGACGCGCCGTTCGCGGTCAACCTGATCGTCCATCGGTCGAATGCGCGGTTGGAGGAAGACCTGGCGCTGTGCGTCCGCTACAAGGTGCCGATCATCATCACGTCGCTCGGGGCGCGGGAGGATGTGAACCAGGCGGTGCACAGCTATGGCGGGATCGTGCTGCACGACGTCATCAACGATCGCTTCGCGCGAAAGGCGATCGAAAAGGGCGCGGACGGGCTGATCTCGGTGGCGGCCGGGGCGGGCGGACATGCCGGCACGCTGTCGCCGTTTGCGCTGGTGCAGGAGATACGGCGCTGGTTCGACGGGCCGCTCGCCTTGTCGGGATCGATCGCCACCGGGCGCGCGATCGCCGCCGCTCGGATGATGGGGGCGGACCTTGCTTATATGGGGTCGCCCTTCATCGCGACGGCGGAAGCCAATGCCGACGCTGCCTACAAGCAGATGATCGTCGACAGCCATGCGGACGACATCGTCTATTCCGACGTTTTCACCGGCGTCCACGGCAATTATCTGCGCCCCAGCATCGTGGCCGCCGGGCTGGACCCCGATCAGTTGCCCCAAGCGCGGGATATGGACTTTGCCAGCATGACCGGCGGCGCGAAAAAGGCGTGGCGCGACGTGTGGGGGTGCGGGCAGGGGATCGGCGCGATCGACAAGGTTCAGCCCGCCGCCGATTTCATCGCGCAACTACGATCGGACTACCGATCGGCCATCGAAGCGTTCGCCCTCCAGGAACGCGCGTAGCTCGCCCATGAACCGGTCGAACCGGTCATGGTGCAACCAGTGGCCGGCATGGGCGAATTCAACGAGCCGGGCGTTGCGGAAATGCTTGATGCGCCCGTCCTTCACCGGGTTGGAGGCCCAGCTGTCCGTGCCGAGGCACAGCAGCGTGGGGCAGGTGATCTGTTCCCAGAAGGCCGGAAGGTCCATGTCGGACGCCGCATGGGGCGCCATGACGTTGAGATAGGGATCGAATTTCCAGCTATAGCTGCCATCCTCGTTACGGTTCATGCCGTGAGTGGTCAGGTGCAGCGCCTGTTCGACGGACAGGCGCTCGTTCCTCTCCTGCATACGACCGACGGCAGCTTCGATGGTGGGATAACGCCGGGGCGGCTTTGCCGCGCGCGCCCGCCGCTTGTCGATCCACTCCCGCCATTCGTCGGGCAGCGGCGTTTCCTTCTTATCCTTCAGCCTGGCGGGCGCGAGGCCCAGTCCTTCGATCGCGACGATCCGCTGCACCTTTTCAGGGTAGAGGCCAGCGTAGCGCAAGCTCACCGAGCCGCCCAGCGAGTGACCCACGATCATGACCGGCGACCGGCCGAGAATATCGACCAGCTGCGCCAGGTCGTAGACGAGATTGGCGATCATGTAGGAGCCGTCGGCCGACCAGCCGCTGTCGCCATGGCCGCGCAGGTCAGGCGCGATGACATGATAGTCTTGCGCCAGCGCACGCGCCGTCCAGTCCCAGCTGCGCGCATGGTCGAAGCCGCCATGCACCAGGATGAGCGTCGGTGCGGAGGGATTGCCCCAGTCGAGATAATGGAGCCGCGTCCGCAACGAGGTGTAGAAGTGCGAACTGGGAGTCGGCGCGATCGATGGGGTCATCCGGTCCTGCTGCGTGAGGAGAAGGCTGTATCGCCCCCATGGGGCGATCCGCCCTCCGGTTGCAAGCGCCCCGTTCACGAATCTCCGCTGTTGTCCCGTTTCCGTCCAGTGGCTTCGATGTCAAAGACGGGGGATGATTGCGTCTCCGGCGGATAGCAGGCGTCGGGCGGCGGCGTCGCGCCCCGCGCACGCGACTGCGCTCGCCAGTTCCGCCTGGCGGAACGGTTTGTCGAGCCGGGGCCGCCGGCTGGCATGGGGCGGCAGTTCCGCGAAACCTGTGATGATGATGACCGGAAGGTCCGGCCGCAGCGATTCGATCGCGTCCGCCAGCTGCGCGCCTGTCATGCCCGGCATGGCATGGTCGGTGACGACCAGGTCCACGTCACCCCGCTCCAATATGCGGAGCGCGTCCTGCGCCGACGACGCCTGGAAGACGGTATGGCCCAAATCCTCCAGCATGCCCGCGGTGTTGGTCAGCACCAGATCGTCATCGTCCACCGCCAGGATGACGAGCGGGATCGTTTCGGCCGGATCTTCGTCCAACTGTACGACGAGTGGCGCCCCGATATCCGGCTCCGCCACGGGGAGCCATAGCGATACGGTGGTTCCCTTGCCCAATTCGCTGGAGATGGTGAGCGATCCGCCGCACTGCTGGGCAAAGCCATGCACCATCGAGAGGCCAAGGCCGGTTCCCTTGCCCACGCCCTTGGTGGTGAAGAATGGCTCGCGCGCCCGTTCCAGCGTTGCGGCATCCATGCCTTCGCCCTCGTCGATCACGGACAGGCGCACATAGGCGCCGGGCTGGAGATCGGGGCGCCGCGATTCGACAACATCCACCTCCGCCGCGTCGATCACGATCCGTCCGCCATCCGGCATGGCGTCCCGTGCATTGACCGCCAGGTTCAGCAGCGCCAGCTCCAGTTGCGCGGGGTCGGCATGGGCGGTGCGCAACATGGCGGGAAAGCGCGTTTCGATCGCGACCGCCGCACCGAGAGTCGTCCGCAGCAGTTCAGCCATGCCGCGCACCAGGCCGGTGCAATCGACGCCCTGCAGTTTGAGCTCCTGCTTGCGCGCGAAGGCCAGCATCCGCTGCGTGAGGGTCGCGCCCCGTTCCGCCGCAGTCATGGCGTTGTCCAGATAGCGGGCAATGTCGCCGCCCGAGGCGAGTCGTTGCCGGGCGAGGTCCAGACTGCCAACGATGACGGCCAGCAGATTGTTGAAATCATGGGCGACACCGCCTGTCAGCTTGCCGATGGCGTCCATCTTCTGCGTCTGGACGATCGCGTCGCGCGCCTCGTCCAGCGCTTTCTGCGCTTCCATCCGCTCGGTCAGGTCGCGGGTGATCTTGGCAAAGCCGATCAGGCGACCACTATCGTCCCGAACAGGGTCGAGCACGACATGCGCCCAGAAACGCGTGCCGTCCTTGCGGATGCGCCAGCCTTCCGCCTCGAACCGACCTTCGGTTGCGGCGGTATGCAACGCGCGGGAAGGCAGGCCGGCAATCCGGTCCTCCTCGCTATAGAAACGCGCGAAATTCTGGCCGAGTATCTCATCGGCCTTGTAGCCCTTGAATCGCTCCGCGCCCATGTTCCAGCTGGTGATGGTGCCGACCGGGTCCAGCATATAGATGGCGTAGTCCGTCACGCTCTGCACCAGCATGCGGAACCGTTCCTCGCTCTCCCGCAAGGCTTCCTGCGCGGCGCGCCGTTCGGTCAAGTCGCGCGTCACCTTGGCAAAGCCCAACAGCCGGCCGTCGCCATCGCGGATAGGATCGATCACGACGGTCGCCCAGAAGCGTGAGCCGTCGTTGCGCACGCGCCAGCCTTCCGCTTCGAACCGCCCTTCATGTTCTGCGGTGTGCAGGGCGATGGCGGGAATGCCGGCCGCCTGATCTTCCGGCGTATAGAAGCGAGAAAAATGCTGGCCCACTATCTCTTCGGCTTCATAGCCCTTGAAGCGCCGCGCGCCCGCGTTCCAGCTGATGATCAGGCCGGCGGGATCGAGCATGTAGATCGCGTAGTCGGTGACGCTTTGCACCAACAGCTCGAACCTGTTGCTGGTCTGATCGAGAGAAGCCGTAATCATGTAATCCCCGCTAGAAGCGTCGACGGACGCATTCCTGCCAAGGGGGCAAACGCAATATCACCCATAACGTTCCGTGCCGATGGCGAGGGCTGGGCCTTGACTTGAAGGAGGGCGCTGCCCACCAAGCCGCCTTCAAGGGACAGACCGGAAGGATATGGCGAAGGACATGGCGGACAGGGCGACGATCACGGTCATTGGCGAAGCTATGCTGGAGCTCAGCCGGGGCGAGGGCGACAGCTGGAACCTGCGCTATGGCGGCGACGTCATCAACACCGCCGTCCACCTTGCGCGATCCGGGGACAGGGTCCGCCTTGCCAGCGCGCTGGGCGCCGATCCGATGAGCGCGCAGCTGCGGGCGCAATGGGAAGCGGAGGGGGTGGACACCACATTGGTGATCGCCGCCCGCGATCGGCTGCCCGGCCTATACGCCATCGAAACCGATGCGAGCGGCGAGCGCAGCTTCCACTATTGGCGCAGCGAGGCCGCGGCGCGCCGCATGTTCGCGCTGCCCGAAAGCGCCACGATGATGGCCGAGGCGGCAAGGTCCGACCTGCTTTATTTCTCCCTCATCACGTTGGCGATCCTGCCGGACGAGGGACGCGAGGCGTTGCTGGAGCTTTGTGCGCAGGTGCGGGCCAATGGCGGGCGGATCGCGTTCGACGGCAACTACCGGCCCCGCCTGTGGGAAGATGCCGCCACGGCGCGTCGCTGGAGGGACCGCGCCATCGCCTATTGCGACATCGGGTTGCCGACATTGGCGGATGAGGTTGAGATGGGGGAAGCGGACGACGCCCGCGACGCCGCCGCCCGCTGGGGCGCGGGCGAGGGGCGGGAGATCGTCGTCAAGCTGGGCGGCGATGGCTGTCTGGCGGGCGGGGAAATCATCCCCATTCCACAGGCGCTGACGGTCGTGGATTCGAGCGGGGCGGGCGACGCGTTCAACGGCGGCTATCTCCATGCGCGGCTGGCTGGCGCATCGGTGCGGGACGCTGCGTTGGCGGGGCACCGGCTGGCCGGATGGAATATCGGGCGGCGCGGCGCGATCCCGCCCAGGGATGCCGACGCGCCCTATTGACAGTCGTTGACAGCGGACCATGGTCTGCGCCATGGACGCTGGACCTCAGGCGGGTGTAGCTCAATGGTAGAGCAGCAGCTTCCCAAGCTGACGACGGGGGTTCGATTCCCCTCACCCGCTCCACTGTCCCATTATGCCCCGGCCTCCCAGGATTTCGCTTGCAGCGCGTGGTCGTCGATGTAGCCTGCCTTCGGGAGGACCATATGGGCGATATTGCGATTGGAGTGGATGAGGTCGCTGCGCACAATCTGTTGCTCGCGCTCGGGTTGGAGGCATCGGAGGACAGGATTGCGGAGGCGGCCGCTCATATGCGCGCCCACCGGACTTCGGCCGAGCATTTGCTGCTGGACAAGGCGCGCGACGATCTGTTCACGCATCTGGAGAGCGCGTTTCGGCGTTTCCGCACCCATGACGATCATTGGAACGCCGGCTATGCCGCGGCGGAGACTGAGGCGGTGAATTGGTTCGCGGCGCGCCCTTACGTCGATGCGGTCCCGGCCGCGCGGACGAAGGGCGATATTCTGCGCGCCATGATCCGCCACTAGAAGGCGGGGCCCCGCGACGGACGCCATTAGCCCTGAAAGAATTTCTACGGTCTGACGGACTGGCGCCGTGTGGCCGCTCCCCATATTGGCGGAGGTGCGGTCCGCTATTGGAAGATCGCGCATATTCGACCCCTAGGAGGATTGCCGGTGGCGATCGACGCGAAGACCCTGACCCATCTTGAGCGGCTGGAGGCCGAGAGCATCCACATCCTGCGCGAGGTCGTGGCCGAAGCGGACAGGCCGGTGATGCTCTATTCCGTGGGCAAGGACAGCGCCGTGATGCTGCATCTGGCGCGCAAGGCCTTCTATCCCTCGCCGCCGCCCTTTCCGCTGCTGCATGTCGACACGACCTGGAAGTTCCGGGCCATGTACGAGCTGCGGGACCGGATGGCGCGGGAAAGCGGCATGGAACTGCTGGTCTATCACAATCCGGAAGCGGAGGCGCGAGGGATCAACCCGTTCGACCATGGCCCTCTGCATACCGATATGTGGAAGACGGAAGGGCTGAAGCAGGCGCTCGACCTCTACGGTTTCGACGCGGCGTTCGGCGGCGCGCGGCGTGACGAAGAGAAGAGCCGGGCGAAGGAGCGCATCTTCTCCTTCCGCACCGCAAGTCATGGCTGGGATCCCAAGAACCAGCGGCCGGAGCTGTGGAACCTCTACAATGCCCGCAAGAACAAGGGCGAGAGCATCCGCGTCTTTCCGATCAGCAACTGGACCGAGCTAGACATCTGGCAATATATCCACCTCAACGATGTGCCGATCGTTCCGCTCTATTTCGCTGAGGAACGGCCCACCTACGAGTGGGAGGGGCAGCTGTTCATGGCCGACGATGTCGAGCGGCTTGAGCGTGTGCTGGGGCGTCGGCCGGAGATCGTGAACCGCTCCATCCGCTTCCGCACCCTGGGCTGCTTCCCGCTGACCGGCGCGGTCGAAAGCGCGGCGCGCACGCTGCCCGAGGTGATCCAGGAGACGCTGCTCACCACCACCAGCGAGCGGCAGGGCCGGGTGATCGACAAGGATGCCGGCGGCGCGGGCATGGAGAAGAAGAAGCAGGAGGGATATTTTTGACGCGCCACGTCATCCGTGCAGCGGGTGACGAAGCGTCAACCCCGGCGCAGGCCGGGGCCTCGTGCCTCCCAAGGCGCGCCCTGTTAAAGAACAACGAGATGCCAGCCTTCGCTGGCATGACGGAACGGACGATATGACCGACACCATCGCCGACCCCATCTACCAGACCGACGCGCTGATCGCGGAAGATATCGACGCCTATCTGAAGGTGCATGAGCATAAGACGATGCTGCGCTTCATCACCTGCGGGTCGGTGGACGACGGCAAGTCGACCCTGATCGGGCGGCTGCTCTACGACAGCAAGATGATCTTCGAGGATCAGCTCGCCGCGCTCGAAGCCGACAGTAAGCGGGTGGGGACGCAAGGGCAGGAGATCGACTTCGCGCTGCTGGTCGACGGCCTCGCGGCCGAGCGGGAACAGGGCATCACGATCGACGTCGCCTACCGCTTCTTCGCGACCGAGAAGCGCAAGTTCATCGTCGCGGACACGCCGGGGCATGAGCAATATACGCGCAACATGGTGACGGGGGCGTCCACGGCCGACCTGGCGGTGATCCTGGTCGATGCGCGCAAGGGCATCCTGACGCAGACGCGGCGCCACAGCTATCTCGCGCACCTGCTGGGGATCCGCAACATCGTGCTGGCGGTGAACAAGATGGATCTGGTCGGCTATGACCAGGCGGTCTTCAACCGCATCGTCATGACCTATCGCGCCTTCGCGACCGAGCTGGGCGTCACGCGCTTCACCGCGATCCCGATCTCGGGCTTCAAGGGCGACAATATCACCTTGCCGAGCGGCAACACGCCCTGGTTCAAGGGGCCGACGCTGATCGAGCATCTGGAGACGGTCGAGGTCAACAGCGCGGCCGACGCGGAAAAGCCGTTCCGCATGCCCGTCCAGTGGGTCAACCGCCCCAATCTCGATTTCCGGGGCTTTTCGGGCCTGATCGCTACCGGATCGGTGAAGCCGGGCGACGCCGTGCGCGTGCTGCCATCGGGCAAGACCAGCACGGTAACGCGCATCGTCACGCTGGACGGCGATCTTGAACGGGCGGTGGCGGGCCAGTCGGTCACGCTGACCTTCGCCGACGAGATCGACTGTTCGCGCGGCGACGTCATTGCCCTGGCCGACAATCCTCCCGAGGTCGCCGATCAGTTCGAGGCGACGGTCGTCTGGATGGCGGACGAGGAGATGTTGCCCGGCCGTCCCTATTGGCTCAAGATCGGGACGCAGACGGTCACCGCGACGGTGCAGCAGCCCAAATATCAGGTCAACGTCAACACGATGGAGCAGCTGGCGGCGAAAACGCTGGAGTTGAACGCCATCGGTGTCGCCAATCTTTCGACCGACAAGCCGATCGTGTTCGAGGCTTATGCCGACAACCGGACGCTGGGTGGTTTCATCCTGATCGACAAGATCAGCAACGCCACCGTGGCAGCCGGGATGCTGCATTTCTCGCTGCGGCGGGCGCAGAATGTCCATTGGCAGGCGACCGACGTGTCGCGCGATCATCATGCGGCGCTCAAGAATCAGAAGCCCGCCGTGCTGTGGTTCACGGGGCTGTCGGGCGCGGGGAAATCGACCATCGCCAACCTGGTCGAAAAGAAGCTTGCCCGGATGAACCGGCACACGTTCCTGTTGGACGGCGACAATGTGCGCCATGGCCTGAACAAGGATCTGGGCTTTACGGACGCCGACCGGGTGGAGAATATCCGCCGCGTGGGCGAGGTCGCGAAGCTGATGACCGACGCAGGCCTCATCGTCATCACCGCCTTCATCTCGCCCTTCCGCGCGGAACGCGACATGGTGCGGCAGATGATGCAACCCGGCGAGTTCGTCGAGGTGCATATCGACACGCCGCTGGCGGAAGCGGAGGCGCGGGACGTCAAGGGTCTTTACAAGAAGGCGCGGGCCGGGCAGCTCAAGAACTTCACCGGCATCGACAGCCCCTATGAGCCGCCGGTCGACCCCGAGATTCGGATCGACACCACCGTCCTGACGCCAGAGGAGGCGGCGGACGCAATCGTCGCGAGGCTGATCCCATGACCGGGGGCATCGACACGGCGACCATGTCCGACGCCGCGCTCGCAGCCCATCTGGCGGAAGTGGCTGGACGCATCCTTAAGGACGTGCGCGGTTCCGGCGTGTTCAGTCCCAAGGCGCTGGGCAAGGCGGGGGACCAGACCGCCAACCAGTTCCTCGTCGCCGCCATTCGGGAGGCGCGGCCGCAGGACGGCCTGCTCTCCGAAGAAATGAAGTGCGATGGCACGCGCCTTGCCATGTCGCGTGTGTGGATCATCGACCCGGTGGACGGGACGCGCGAATATGGCGAGGCGCGCGATGACTGGGCGGTGCATGTCGGGCTGGCGATCGACGGCGTGCCGGTGGTGGGCGCGGTCGCGCTGCCCGATCTGGACGGCGGCACCGTCATGCGGACGGACGCCATCGTGGAGGTTCCGCCCGCGCCTGACACGCTGCGCATGGTCATTTCCCGCACCCGCCCGGCGATGGAGGCGGTTAAGGTCGCGGATCAGCTCTGCGCCGAACTGGTGCCGATGGGATCGGCGGGGGCGAAGGCGATGGCGGTCGTCCTGGGACAGGCGGACGTCTATCTGCATTCGGGCGGTCAATATGAGTGGGACAGCATGGCCCCGGTGGCGGTCGCCGCCGCGCATGGGCTGCATTGCTCGCGCATCGACGGCGCGCCGCTGATCTACAATCGCGAAGATGTCTACCTGCCCGACCTGCTCATCTGCCGGAAGGAACATGCCGGGCGCATATTGGAGCTGGTAGCAGCTATCTCCTCCGAACCGGACTGAGCGGCGAGGGCGTCCTGCGGGCAGCGCTGCCGGCGGAACGGCCGGCCGGTCGCCTGACCGAAAACATGCCGCACCTGCGAAACAATGGCTGGCGAACGGCGTTGCCCCGCCATGACCGACATCAGCCTCTCCCACGTCTCGCTAACGGCCGCGCTGTCGATCCTTCTGTCCGTCGCGGTCGCCTTTCTGATCCACTGGATGCTCTACTGGGTCGCGCTGCGGCTGGTGCGCCGGTCGAAGCTGGAGCCGACCCTGCTGCCCGCCATCTACCATCCCACGCGATGGCTGGTGGTGGTGCTCGCGCTCGGTGCGGGCCTCAAATCCATAGAACTCGGCCCGCGCGTCTCGGATATCTGGGCGATCGGATCGCGCATGATCTTCGCGCTGCTGGTTGGCTGGCTGATCCTGCGCGGCATGAGCGCGGCCAAGACCATGGTGGAGCGCGGCGCGGACATCAGCGTCGAGGACAATCTGAAGGCGCGGCGGCAACGTACGAAGATCGGCATCCTCTACCGCATCGCGCAATGCATCGTCGGATTCCTGGTGATCGCTATGATGCTGATCGCGATTCCGGGCGTGCGGACGATCGGCGTCACGCTGATGGCGTCGGCCGGCCTTGCTGGCCTCGCGGTTGGCGCGGCGGCTCAGCCTGCGCTCAAGAACCTGATTGCCGGCATTCAGATGGCCTTTTCCGAACCAATCCGCCTGGACGATGTGGTGATCGTGGAAGGAGAATGGGGCCGGATCGAGGAGATCAAGCTCACCTATGTCGTCGTGCGCATCTGGGACGACCGGCGCATGGTGGTGCCGGTGTCCTATTTCCTCGAAAAGCCTTTCCAGAACTGGACGACCAAGACGTCGGACCTGCTCGGCACCGTCTTCTTCCATGTCGATCCCGCGGCGGACGTCGGGCGCATCCGTGAGGTGTTCGTGGACGCAGTAAAGGCGAACAGCCGATGGGACGGCCGGGTCGCGATCCTGCAGGTGACCGAGCATCGGCCCGAAGCGTTGGAACTGCGCGGGCTGCTCTCCGCCCGCAACGCCGGCATCGCCTTCGACCTGCGGTGTGAGGTGCGCGAGGCGGTGATGGACTTCCTGCGGACGCAGATGCCCGACGCTCTGGTCCGTACCCGGCAGCGGATCGAAGCGGGGGAAGGCTTTACCAGGCTGTCTGACGCGGCGGGATGAGGCCAAGCAACGCATCGTAGATGCGCGGCTCGATCGGCTCCGCGAACTCCATTCCAGCCCGATGGTCCTCCGACCAGCGGATTTCGGCGGTATAATCCTGCAGGACAGGCAGCCATATGGTGAGGCGCTCGCCTTGGGTCAGCGCGTCCTCGCTGCGGCACATGAGGCCGAAGGGCGAGATATTGATGACCCGGACACCATGGGTCCGCCCCCGCACGGTGACGTGGCTCACCATGTCGACAAGGTCGCGCCTCGCCCGCCTCTGTTCGACCGAAGGATCGCGGGAGCGCATGACATGGCCAAGGCCGGCAAGGACGGAGGAGGTCATGCGGCCAGCCTAAGCGTCCGAAAGTGGACGCTTTCCTATCAAATAGCCTTAACCAACAACTAAGGCTGGATCGCTCAGGCGACGACCAGCCCGTGCCGCTTCGCGCCGAAACTCAGCTTGTCCCCCGCCTTCACCGTCACCGCCGGATCGGTGACGACATCCCCGTTCAGCCGGATCGCGCCTTCGGCCAGCTTGCGACGAACCTCCTTGTTGGACGTCGCAAAGCCAAGGCCGGTGGTCGCCTGCACCACGGTCAGACCGTCCGCGCCCAGGCTGACGGTCGGGAGGTTGGCGTCCGATGCGCCTTCCTCGAACGTCTTGCGCGCGGTTTCGGCGGCGGCGGCAGCGGCGTCCTTGCCATGCGCCATCGCGGTCGCGGCATGGGCGAGGATCTTCTTCGCCTCGTTGATCTCCGCGCCTTCAAGCGCTTCGAGGCGGGCAATCTCGTCCAGCGGCAGGTCGGTGAAGAGGCGCATGAAGCGTCCGACATCGGCATCCTGCGTGTTCCGCCAGAACTGCCAGTAATCATAGGGCGAGAGCGCGTCGGCGTTCAGCCAGACAGCGCCCTTCGCGGTCTTGCCCATCTTGCCGCCGTCCGCCGTCGTGATGAGGGGGGAGGTCAAGCCATAGACCTGCGTCCCGTCCACCCGGCGCGACAGTTCGATGCCGTTGACGATATTGCCCCACTGGTCCGATCCGCCCATCTGCAGCCGGCAGCCGGCGCGGCGCGACAGCTCCAGAAAATCATAGGCCTGCAGGATCATGTAGTTGAATTCGAGGAAGCTCAAGGACTGTTCCCGGTCAAGCCGCAGCTTGACAGAATCGAAGCTCAGCATCCGGTTGACCGAGAAATGCTGGCCGATGTCGCGCAGGAAGGGGATATATTCCAGCGCGTCGAGCCAGTCCGCATTGTCGACCATGATCGCGTCGGTAGGGCCGTCGCCGAACGTCAGGAAGCGTTCGAACACCCGCTTGATGCTCGCCACATTCTCGTTGATCTTCTCGACCGTCAGCAGCGAGCGCGCCTCGTCCCGCAGCGAAGGGTCGCCGATCTTGCCTGTGCCGCCGCCCATCAGCACGATAGGCTTGTGCCCCGCCTGCTGCATCCGGCGGAGCATCATGATCTGCACGAGGCTGCCGACATGGAGTGACGGCGCGGTGGGATCGAAGCCGATATAGCCCGGCACAATCTCCTTCGACGCAAGGGCGTCGAGCCCTTCTGCATTGGTCACGTCGTGGATGTAGCCGCGCGTGTCGAGCAGGCGCAGGAGTTCGGACTGATAGTTGCTCATGGCGCGCGCCTGTAGCATTGCGGGCGGGAGTGTAAAAGAGGCGGAGTTCCCTGCAATGTTGGCTATCGGCCTGATGTCTGGCACCTCGCGCGACGGGATCGACGCGGCGCTGATCGAAACCGACGGGGAAGGGGCGGTCACCCCCATTGCCTTCCACGCCATGGCCTATGATGACGGCTTCCGCCTGCGGCTGACCGAGGCGTGCGCGCGCGCGATGACGATGGAGCGGCGGGACTTCGAACCGCTGATCGCGTCGGTGGAGGCGGAACTGACCGAGCGGCATGTGCAGTCGGTGGCCGACCTGCTCGGCCGTAGCGGCCATATCGCGGAGGATGTAGGCGTGATCGGCTTTCACGGGCACACGGTCGCGCACCGGCCGGAATGGGGTTGGACCTGGCAGATCGGCGACGGCGCGGCGCTGGCGGGCGCGTTCGGCATCCCGGTGGTGGGCGACCTGCGCAGCGCGGACGTGGCGGTGGGCGGGCAGGGCGCGCCGCTGCTGCCGGTCTATCATCGCGCGCTGGCGGAAGGGCTGGCCAAGCCCGCCGCGGTGCTCAATCTCGGCGGCGTCGCCAACATTACCTATATCGGATCGGACGGCACGCTGATCGCCTTCGACACCGGCATGGCCAGCGGCCTTATCGACAACTGGATGCAGGCGCATGGCGGGGCGGCGTTCGACGCGGGCGGTGCGACCGCGGCCGCGGGCCGGGTGGATGAGGTGCGGCTCGCGGCGATGATGGCGGACGCCTGGTTCGACCTGCCGCCGCCCAAGAGCATCGATCGCGAACGTTTCGGCATCGCTGCCGTGCATGGCCTTTCGATAGAGGACGGCGCAGCGACGCTGACCGCGTTTACGGCGGTCGCCGTGGCGCGCGGCGTCGATCATCTGCCGCAGCGGCCCGCAACGATCCACGTCGCCGGCGGCGGGCGCCATAATGCCACGCTGATGGCGATGCTGGCGGACCGCACCGGCGCGGATGTGAGACCGGTGGATGGTCTCGGTTGGGACGGCGACGCGCTGGAGGCCCAGGGCTTCGCCTATATGGCGGTGCGGAGTCTGAAAGGCCTGCCGATCAGCTTTCCCGGAACGACCGGCGTGCCCCAGCCGATGACCGGTGGCGAACTGTTCAACGCCTGACTCCTCACGCCCTCTGCCCAACGGCATCGAGCCGTTCGAGCAGGCGGTCCATCTTGTCATGCAGAGCGGCGATTTCCGATTCGGCGCGAACATTGGTTTCATAATCGAGTCGCGCCTCCAGCCGGTCCTTCGCCGCCTGACGGTTCTGGCTCATCATGATGATCGGGGCCTGAAGCGCCGCGAGCATGGAGAGCATCAGGTTCAGGAAGATATAGGGGAAGGGATCGAACGCGTGCTTCGCGAGGATGACGGTGTTCAGCACGGCCCAGCCGGCAAGGAACAAGCCGAACCCTATGATGAAGCTCCACGACCCGCCGATGGCGGCGACACGGTCGGCAAGCTTTTCGCCGAAGCTCAGGCGGCTGTCGAACACCTCATACACATCACGTGATGCGGGCATACGGCGGAGCGGGGCGGTGAGGAAGCGGATGGCTGCATTCATATATCACCTCTTGAAACCGACCGTGCCGATGGGTCGCTTCACGAGGTGTCAGCCGTCAGCGGCGCGCCTCTGCTCCCATCGGGACGGTCGTTCGACTATGGTCGTTACTGGACATGGTCCCCTCTCGGGAGGTTGCGGAATGTGGCTGGGTGTAGCCCCTACACCCATGCGAGATGGACCGGGCGGCCGCGCGCGTCAAGACGGCGGGGCATTACAAATTGGTCATGTCGGGGCCGAACCGCTCACCTTTTCCGCGTCAGTTCACGCATGGCGGCGTCAATGCCGTCGATGGTCAGCGGATACATGCGATCGTTCATGAGCTCCCGGATGATGCGGGTGGACTGGCTGTGGTCCCAGGCGGACCGCTGCGTCGGATTGAGCCAGACCGTCGCCGGGTAGGTACGGGTGACGCGCTGGAGCCAGACCGCGCCTGGTTCACCGTTCATATGCTCGACCGATCCGCCAGCATGGCTGATCTCATAGGGACTCATCGCCGCGTCGCCGACGAAGATCACCTTGTAGTCATGGCCATATTTATGGAGGATGTCCCAGGTCGGGATGCGTTCCGACAAGCGGCGGCGATTGTCCTTCCACACGCCCTCGTACAGGCAATTGTGGAAATAGAAGAATTCCATATTCTTGAATTCGCCGGTGGCGGCGGAGAAGAGTTCCTCAGTAAGGGTAATGAACGGGTCCATCGATCCGCCCACGTCCAGGAACAGCAGCAGTTTCACCGCATTGTGCCGCTCCGGCCGCATCCGGATGTCGAGCCAGCCCTGACGTGCGGTTCCCCGGATCGTTTCATCCAGGTCCAGTTCGTCCGCAGCCCCTTCGCGCGCGAAGCGGCGCAGGCGGCGCAGCGCGACCTTGATGTTGCGGGTGCCCAGTTCCCGGCTGTTGTCGAGATTGGCGAACTCGCGCTTCTCCCACACCTTGATCGCGCGCTTGTGGCGGCTTTCACCGCCAATGCGCACGCCTTCGGGGTTATAGCCGCCATGGCCGAAGGGGGATGTGCCGCCGGTGCCGATCCATTTGCTGCCGCCCTGATGCCGTCCTTCCTGCTCCTCCAGCCGCTTCTTCAGCGTCTCCATAATCTCGTCCCAGTCGCCGAGCGACTCGATCTTCGCCATCTCCTCGGGCGTCAGATATTTTTCGGCGACAAGGCGCAGCCATTCGTCCGGGATGTCGGCTTCCATGCCATCCGCATCCAGCACGCCCCTGAAGACCTTGGCGAACACCTGGTCGAAGCGGTCGAACAGGCCTTCGTCCTTCACATAGGTCGCGCGGGCCAGATAGTAGAACTCTTCCGGCCGGCGGGCGATGACGTCTCGGTCGAGCGCTTCGAGCATCAGCAGATGTTCCTTGATCCCGGCCGGGATGCCGGCGGCGCGAAGGGCGTCGAGAAAGTCGAGCAACATGATGGCCCTTGTCGGCCAGCCTGTCCGGCGATGCAAGTCACAGGCGCACCGTCACGGCATCGAAATATTAAGTGTTGCAGTGCATGGTTAATGCTGCACTATCCAGATGCGGGCTGAGAGTGGGGGACTTGTTGGAAAACGGGGATTTGTTGGCTGATCTTGGGGAAAGATCGGGTGACATCGCTTTGCAGTGCAGCGAAACCGCCGGCTATCTGGGCGAGCTGAATCGTCGGATACAGTGCGATGTCGCGCGGCTGGGCGATTTGCAGGAGAATATGGATCGGCTGGCGGCAAGCCAGTCGGACAGCGTCACCGCTGCGCGCGAACTGAGCGTCACGGCAGGCCGCGCCGGGCAGGTCATCGCGCAGGGGCATGATGTGATAGGCCTGTCGCTGGATGGAGTGACGGAACTGGTCCAGCATGTGTCCGGTCTCGAAAGCCACCTTCGCCGGTTCCTGTCAGTGATCGAGACTGTAGGCGGCATATCGGAGGAACTGGGCATGATCGCCCGCCAGACCCGCCTCCTTGGCATCAACGCCGCGATCGAGGCGGCGCGCGGGGGAGAAGCAACCCGCGGGTTCGCGGTCGTGGCGGAAGAGATAAGGCGGCTTGCCGAGCAAGCAGGCGAGTCAGCCGGCTCGGTTGGCGAAAAGCTGGGTTTGCTGGATCAGGATGCCCGGCGGCTGATCGGTGGGGTGGAAGATAATATCGTCCGCAGCCGGGGGGTCGGCACGCATATCGACCGGCTCCGCCTGTCGGTTGCGGAGATCGCGTCGCTCGTGGGCCAGTTCGGCGAACGGTCGAACGCCATCGTCGCCTGTACCGACGCGGCTGACGGCGATGTCGCCGCGCTGCGCGCCGGCCTGTCGCAGTTCAGCCGGTCTGCCGGCGAGAATGCGGTCCGGGTGGACGCGTCGCGGGTCCAGCTGGAAGGGCTGGAGGGGATGGCGAACGCGATGCTGGACCGCGCGGCCCATGGCCCCGGCAAGACCCGCAACAGCCGCTATATCGCGCTCGCGGAAGAGGGGAGCAACGAGGTGTCGGCGTTGATCGAGGATGCTATCGCCGGGGGGCGGCTGACCGCCGGCGATCTGTTCGACGTCGATTATCGCCGGATCGAAGGGTCGGACCCGCCGCAATATCTGAACGGTTTCACCCACTTCGCGGACGCCGTGGTTCAGCCGCTGCTCGACCGGCGGACGGCGCAGGACGATGCCATCGTCGGCTGCTGCCTCATCGACATGAACGGCTATCTCCCCACCCATGTCAGCGGGCGCAGCGCCCCCCAGCGGCCCGGCGCGCGGGACTGGAACATGGAGCATGCGCGCAACCGCCAGATTTTCATGGACGGCCAGATCCGCCGCGCCCTGGACGGGGAAGGCGACTTCTTCCTCTGCACCTACCGGCAGGATTTGGGCGAGGGGCGCTACCGTGCGCTGCGCAGCGTCTTCGTGCCGCTGGTGTTCGGAGGCCGACGCTGGGGCGTTTACGAGGTCGGCTATCTCATCTGATCCGCAGGTTCGCCACTCATCGCTCCGGCCAGCAACAGCGGCAATGCGTCAGGTCAATGCCCCGCTCTGGGCAAGCGGCTGACCGTGACGTTCCCGTTGGCGGCATAGGCGGCGACGGCCTCTGCCTGCGCGGTTTGCGGGTCTTTTCCGTCGATGATCGCGGCGACCTGCGCGGGGCTCGGTACTTTGTCGTAGGTGCCGTAGAGATCGGTCTGGCCGACCATGTGAATGGACAGCCGATATCCTCTGGCGTCCTGCGCGGGGTCGAAGGCGAGCACGGTGCCGCTGTCATCCACCGGCACGATAATCGCGCCATTGGCCTGGCCTGCCTGTTGCAGCATGTCGAAGCTGCCCTCCGCAGTGACGACCTTGCCACGAACGCAGAGCCTGTCCTTGCCGTCGCGCGGGATTCGCACATCCTGGGGCGTGGCTGCATCACCCGGCGCGGCGGGAGTCAGGCGCGCGTCAGCCGCGTCGCTGGCCGGGCAGGCGGAAAAGCTGGCGGGCGCTACCGGATGGAGCTGCGCCATATCATCGACCTGCAAGGCCGCGAGCATGCCGTCGAGGCCCGCCACAACATCAGCGCGGCGCTCGGTCGGGCCGGTGACGCGCAGCTTCACCACCCAGCGGCCGGCATGGACGAATGCCGCCGCCGTCGTCAGCGCTCCGTCCGCCGCGTCGTCGTAGACCGCGCGGATCGCCCGGTCGGGCTGACCCGCGACGGGGACGCTGGCATAAGCGGTGCGGCGGGTTTTGGTGCCGAACCGCTCCATAATCGCCTTGTCGGTCATATAAGCGGCAAGCGCCGCGTCGGCATAGGTCGGCATATAGACGTAGAGCGTCGCCTGGACCGCGCCGTCCTCCGACAGATATTGCGCATAATTGTCCACGGCGCGCCCGCCGTTGGAGGCTTCGCCGCTTTTCGTGAGGGACAGGTTGGCTATGGTCTGGGGCAGGGCGATGCCGGCGGCCGGGGCGCGGATGGCGCTTTGTGTCGGCAGCCAGGCTTCCGCTTCATCGGCGGCGTGAGCATGCGCCGCAAACATCAGGCCTGCGGACAGCAAAAGCGTTGAAATCATCGTCCGGGTGCGCGCGCGCATCAGCATCCCTCTCCAGAACCAGACCGTCTTGACGCGGCCTTGAACTAAGACAGGGACGCTACAGGCTGGACGCCCGAGCGCAAGCGGCTTTTCAGGCGACGGGCGGGATTTGTGCCGGATAATGGGGCAGATCGGGATCATGATGCGCCCAATCCGGCGCAGCGCCGGTCCAGATGACCGCCTGCGGCGCGATCAGCGAGGGATCGTCGAGCGCGCCGGCGCGGATGAAGGTCATGTGCGGCCGTGATTCGGCCAGGCTGAAGATCGGCGTCCCGCATTCGGGGCAGAAGCCCCGCCGCATCGGCGTGCCGCTGTCTGCTGTGCTGCCATACCAGCGCACGTCGCCGCTGGTCGTGACCTTGTCGGACGGGAAGGCGACATTCACGGTCGCCGATCCGCCGCCCAGATATTGGCAAAGACGACACCAGCACATGCGGGCGGCGAGCGGTTCGGCGTCGATCGTGATGCGGACCTGTCCGCAAAGGCATCCAGCGCTGTGGGACATGAAAGCTCCTTGGGATGGCAAAATGTTGGGGGCCTCAGCGTCCTTGACGGCGCGCCATGAAGGCCAGGCGCTCGAACATCATGATGTCCTGCTCATTCTTGAGCAGCGCGCCGTGCAGCGGCGGGATGGCCTTGGCCGAGTCGGTGCTCTGGAGAACGTCGAGCGGCATATCCTCGTTAAGCAGCAGCTTCAGCCAGTCGAGCAATTCGGACGTCGACGGCTTCTTCTTGAGGCCCGGCACGTCGCGGATCTCATAGAAAATGTCCATGGCGCGGGACACCAATATCTTTTGTATGCCGGGGAAGTGGACGGCGACGATCCGCTCCATCGTCTCTCGGTCCGGGAATTTGATATAGTGGAAGAAGCAGCGGCGCAGGAAGGCGTCGGGCAGTTCCTTTTCGTTGTTCGACGTGATGACGACCACCGGCCGCTCCGCCGCGGCGATCGTCTCGCCCGTCTCATAGACGTGGAAGGCCATGCGATCGAGTTCCTGCAACAGATCGTTTGGGAACTCGATGTCGGCCTTGTCGATCTCGTCGATCAGCAGCACCGGCAGGCGCGGCGATGTGAACGCCTCCCACAGCTTGCCCTTGCGGATATAGTTGGCGATGTCGTGGACCCGCGGATCGCCAAGCTGCCCGTCGCGCAGGCGGGCGACGGCATCATATTCATACAGGCCCTGATGCGCCTTCGTCGTGGATTTGACGTTCCATTCGATCAGCGGCGCGTCGAGCTCCTTCGCGATCTCCTGCGCCAGCACTGTCTTGCCCGTGCCCGGCTCACCCTTCACCAGCAGGGGACGGCGGAGCAGGACGGCGGCGTTGACCGCGACCTTCAGGTCGTCGGTTGCGACATAATCCTGCGTGCCTTCAAAGCGCATCGTCCGTCCACTCCCGTTGCTGCGTGCAACGGGACTAGGCAATGCGGGGCATCGACGCAATCGTTAAAGGAGGATCAGCCGGTCTTGGCGCGCAGGTCCGCGCGGGCCGCGAGCAAGTCCCACAGGCCGCGATGCTGGTTCAGCAACTGGCGCGCGCCGAACTGGATCGCGCGGTCGATGGCGTCATCGCCGCCGATCGCGCGCGCGACTGCCAGCGTATCGGCCCGGTCGGGCAGGGCGCATGGCTGCGGTTCGATGCCGGCGCGAATCGCCGCCATGTCGAGCACATGGCGAACCGCGCGCCAATCGAGCACCAGCGCCATGGCCGCGCCCATGGCGCATCCGCGCCGATCGGACTGGGCGAGCATGTCGAGCGCATGGCGCTGCTGGCTGACCACCGTTTCGCAATCCGCCTGGCCGGCCGTGCTGGGCGCTGGCCCGGCCGCCACCGTCACCTGCGTCAGATAGGCCCGCTCGCGGGCGAAGCCGTCCGCTGCCTCGATCAGCCACTGGCGCGCTTCATTGTCGGCGGAGCGCGTCGCCGCATGATCGACGACGCCGGGATGGCGGCCGTGCAGCAGGCAGAGATAATAGGCGGCGTCCGCCAGATCCGCGAGCGACAGCAGCGCCGAGCGCGACACGCCGGTGGCGGCGCGATTGGCATAGGCATGAGCGGCGGTGCCGTCGGCGGCCACCAGCGCTTCGAGCACCCGCGCTATGTCGCCAAACTGGTATCGCGGTGCCGCTTCGCTCATGTACGAACCCCTGTTCTGCCCTGCACCTGCAGGATGTAGGGGCGCACCATAGGGCGTCTGGGTAAACGTCCGGTATATAAACGCGAAAAGGGCGGCCTTGAGACCCGCCCTTTTGCGTCAATGATGGTTAATTTCGCTTTACCGATTCCAGCAATTTACTGGTCGAGGAAGCTGCGCATCTTGCGGCTGCGCGATGGGTGCTTCAGCTTGCGCAGTGCCTTCGCCTCGATCTGGCGGATGCGCTCGCGGGTGACGCTGAACTGCTGGCCCACCTCCTCCAGCGTATGGTCGGTGTTCATCCCAATGCCGAACCGCATGCGCAGCACGCGTTCCTCGCGTGGGGTCAGGCTGGCAAGGACGCGGGTGACCGTTTCCTTGAGGTTGGCCTGGATCGCCGCATCAACCGGAATGATGGCGTTCTTGTCCTCGATGAAGTCGCCGAGGTGCGAATCCTCCTCGTCGCCAATCGGCGTTTCGAGGCTGATCGGCTCCTTGGCGATCTTCATCACCTTGCGCACTTTTTCGAGCGGCATGGAGAGGCGCTCGGCCATCTCCTCGGGCGTGGGCTCGCGGCCCTGCTCGTGGAGGAACTGGCGGCTGGTGCGGACCAGCTTGTTGATCGTCTCGATCATATGAACCGGGATGCGGATGGTCCGCGCCTGGTCCGCGATCGAGCGGGTGATCGCCTGCCTGATCCACCATGTGGCATAGGTGCTGAACTTGTAGCCGCGGCGATATTCGAACTTGTCCACCGCCTTCATCAGGCCGATATTGCCTTCCTGAATAAGATCAAGGAATTGCAGGCCACGGTTCGTATATTTTTTAGCGATGGAGATGACCAGGCGCAGGTTCGCCTCGACCATTTCCTTCTTCGCGATCCGCGCCTCGCGCTCGCCCTTCTGCACCATGTTGACGATGCGGCGGAACTCGGGGAGCGACATGCCGGTCGCCTGCGCGATTTCCGCCACCTCGTTGCGGATGCGCTCGACCGCGCGCCCTTCGGCGGCGGCGAAGGCCGACCATTTCTTGTCGATGCCGCCCACCTTGTCGAGCCAGGCATCGTCCAGCTCGTGATTCACATAGCGGTCGAGGAAATCCTTGCGACTGACCTTGTGCCGCTCGGCAAGGCGCAGCATCTGGCCGCCCAGCGCCGTGAGGCGCCGGTTATAGGCATAGAGCTGGTCCACCAGATATTCGATCTTCTGCTGGTGGAACTGGACGCTCTCCACTTCGGCGGTCAGGCTTTCGCGCAGCGCCTGATAATCGTCCTCCGCCTTCTGGCTCAACGCATCGCCGTTCGCCATCGCGAGCATGCGGGATTCCTGCGCCTTGGAAAAGCTGCGGAAAATCTCGGTGATGGTTGCGAACTTCTCCAAAGCCATCGGCTTCAGAGTCTCTTCCATCTGGGCGAGCGAGAGGGTGTTGTCCTCCTCCTCGTCATCCTCGGTGCGGCGGGCGCGGCGTTCGGTCAGGCCGTCCTCATCCTCGTCGGCGTCGGCGGACTCCTCCTCCGGCTCCTCCTCTTCCTTGAAGCTGGGGCCTGCGGTCTTCTCGCTGATCTCGCCGTCATCGTCCTCGGCGCCTTCCTCCAGGCTTTCCGGGGCAGGATCCTTCGACAGCATGGCGTCGAGGTCCAGTATCTCGCGCAGTTGCATTTCGCCATTGTTGAGCGCGGTGGACCATTCGATGATCGCGTTGAAGGTCGTTGGGCTTTCACACAGGCCCAGGATCATCGTGTCGCGACCCGCCTCGATCCGCTTGGCGATGGCGATCTCGCCCTCGCGGCTCAGCAGCTCGACCGCGCCCATCTCGCGCAGGTACATGCGGACGGGGTCGTCCGTGCGGTCGACCGTTTCCTTCTTCTTTTCGGTGACGAGTTTCGGGCCGTCGTCTTCCGAACCTTCGTCGGTCGTTTCGTCGTCGCTGTCGTCGCGCTGGTCCTCGCCGTCTTCGCCGGCTTCCTCATTCTCGACGATGTTGACGCCCATGTCGTTGAGCGCCGACATCACGTCCTCGATCTGCTCGGAGGACATCTGGTCCTGCGGCAGGGCGTCGTTCAACTCGTCATAGGTGATGTAGCCGCGCTTCTTGGCGCGCGCGATCAGCTTCTTGACCGAGGCTTCGTTGAGGTCGAGCAGGGGAGCATCGCCGCCATCCTCTCCATCGCCCGCGCCGTTATTCTTGCTGTTCGCCTTGGTCGCCATCTATTCGCCTTGCACTTCGCAATCCCGCCGCGCGGGATAAACCAGATCAAATACCATCTTCGGGCTGCGCCAGTTCCGCCAGTCTGCGATCATGATCGGCCATCAGCGCGCGAATGCGCTGCTGTTCAGCGAAATTGGCTTCGCTGACGTCCTTCTCGAATCGCTTCGTAGCCTCCACCATCGCCGCTTCCAGCTCCGGCCCCTGCGCCATCACCCGGATAGCCTCCTCCAGATCGCGCGAAACGCGACCGGGATCGGCAGTCATCCTGTATGGGGTGAGTGAAAACGTATCGGCCCGGAGCATCCCCTTGGCCCTATTATACACTTCACCTTGCCCCAATATGGTAAGCAGGGCCTGCGTTTCAACTGTTTCTTTGTGGAAGGAGCATCGGATCATCGTCGCGAGCAGTTCCGCCAGAGCGGGATCGGCGATTCGCAGCGCCGAAAGCTGCTCCCGATGCGGCGCGATCTGCTCGGGATGCCGCAACAGGCTGGCGAGAACGGCGCGCAGCAGCCTTTGTTCCATCCCGCCTTCGCCAATTGCGCGGGCTTCGGCCCCGGCGGGCGGTGTGGGCGGTTTCCAGTTGCCCCGCTTGTCGCGCCGCCAGCGGGGCGCGCCGCCGCCGAACGAACGCGCTTCCCCGGCTGCCGTCGGGTGCCGGGCGAAGAACTTCGCGTCATAGCGCTCGCGAAATTCATGGGCATAATGGGCGCGCACGTCCGGGTGCTGGATCGCGTCGGACCGGGCGCGCAACCGCTGTTTCAGCGCCGCCTTCTGTTCGGGTGTGTCCAGCGGCGAGGCCGCGACCTCATGCGTCCAGAGCCGGTCGATCAGAGACTGGGCGCCGGCCAGCACCTCTTCCATCGCGCGCGGGCCGCTGGCGCGGATCAGGTCGTCGGGATCCTGTCCCGCCGGCAGGGTGGCGAAGCAGAGGCTGTGGCCGGGGCGCAGCAGGGGCAGGGCGCGGGTGGCCGCGCGAATGGCGGCCTTCTGGCCTGCGGCGTCGCCGTCGAAACAAAGGATCGGCACCTCCACCATTTTCCACAGCCGTTCGATCTGATGTTCCGTCAGCGCCGTCCCGAGCGGCGCAACCGATTCTGGAAATCCCGCCTGCGCCAGCGCGATCACGTCCATATAGCCTTCGACCACGATGACGCGGCCGCTCTGCCGGCTGGCGGGAGACGCCTTGTCGATATTGTAGAGCGTGCGGCCCTTGTCGAAGAGCGGCGTGTCGGGGGAGTTCAGATATTTGGGCTCACCCTGGCCCAGGATGCGCCCGCCAAAGGCGATCACCCGCCCGCGAATGTCGCGGATCGGAAACATCAGCCGGCCGCGGAACCGGTCGTAAGCATCACGCTCTCCATCCGGGTCGATCAGCAGTCCGGCCTCGACCAGCATCGGTTCCCCGAAGTCCTTGAGCGCGCTCTTCAATTTGCCGCGCGAATCGGGGGAGTAGCCAAAGCCAAAGGTGCGTCGGATCGCGTCGCTGATCCCGCGCCTGGCGAGATAGGCGCGCGCCTCGCCGCCGTCGATCCCCGCCAATTGCTCCTCGAAGAAGCCCTGTGCCGCAGCCATTGCCTCGTGCAGCCCCTTGGCCTGCTCAGCCCGTTTCGCGGCGCGGGGATCGGCGGCGGGCACCTCCATGCCCGCGCCGGCCGCCAGTTCCTTCACCGCCTCCATGAAGGGCAAGCCGCGATGATCGGTCATCCACCGGATCGCATCGCCATGCGCGCCGCAGCCGAAGCAGTGATAGAAGCCCTTCTCGTCGTTGATCGTGAAGCTGGGCGTCTTTTCGTTATGAAAGGGGCAACAGGCCTTATATTCGCGCCCCGCCTTCTGCACCTTCACCGTCTTCCCGATCAGGGTCGACAGCGACGTGCGGGCACGCAATTCGTCCAGCCATTGCGGGGTGAGGGTCATGGCTGATCGCGGAGAAAACTCCCCTCCCGCCTGCGGGAGGGGTTGGGGGAGGGCATGTTGGCGATCACGCGTTCGATTTCATCGATCACGCCTTCGATGTTGCCCAATACATCATGGTTCCAGAAGCGGATCACACGAAAACCCTGCGCTTCGATATAGCTGGTTCGCTGCCTGTCGACTTCCTCACCGTGCTGGCTGCCGTCGACTTCAATCACTAGCCCGATGGATCGAGCCACAAAGTCGCAGATGAAAGGGCCGATCGGCACTTGGCGATTGAACCGGATGCCACGCACTTTCCGTGCGCTGATCGCTTGCCATAAGGCACGTTCGGCATCCGTCGCATTGTTGCGCAGGGCACGCGCTTTCATGGTTGGGCGGGCGTAGCCTTTATCCATTGGCCTTGAACATGCCCTCCCCCGACCCCTCCCGCAAGCGGGAGGGGAAATAGTCGATCTCACCCCAGCGCAGCCTTCACCAACCCGCTGGCCTTGCTCATGTCGATGACGCAGCCGTGGCGTTCCTTCAGCACGGCCATCACCTTGCCCATGTCCTTCACGCTCGCCGCGCCGACCTCCGCCTTGATGCTCTCGATCGCGGCTTTCGTCTCTTCCTCGCTCATCTGCGCGGGGAGGAAGCTCTCGATCACGTCCAGTTCGGCCTGTTCCTTCGCGGCCAGCTCGTCGCGCCCGCCGCTCTTGAACATGTCGATCGATTCGCGGCGCTGCTTCGCCATCTTCTGGAGCACATCTACCACCACCATATCATCTTCCGGCACGGTCGATGCGGTGCGCAGTTCGATGTCGCGGTCCTTCAGCTTTGCCAGGATCAGGCGCACGGCGGCCAGCCGATCCTTGTCGCCGGCCTTCATCGCGGTGACCTGGGCGCTTTTAATCGTGTCGCGAATCATGGCGAACTTATCCTGTGTCTTGCGGAAAGAAGCAGATATAGCGGCAAAAGAGATTTTTAACAGACGTTGACCTTGGGGGATCGCGCGCCTACCTGACCGGCCGTTTAACCCGCAGCAGACGGGTTTCCGCAAAAGCATAAGAAGGAACCGCAGACCATGGCTGACGCCAAGACCCTCATTGTGCCCAAAGGAGCGACAGGGGTCGTGGTTTTCGCCGATGGCAGCGCGGTGTTCGGCCGCGGTTTCGGCGCCGTGGGCGAAGCGGTGGGCGAACTCTGCTTCAACACCTCCATCACCGGCTATCAGGAGATCATGACCGATCCCTCCTACGCCGGGCAGATCATCAACTTCACCTTCCCCCATATCGGCAATGTCGGCACCAACCTGGACGATGTGGAGGCCGACAACCCCTATGCGCTCGGCTGCATCGTCCGGCAGGATGTGACCGGGCCCAGCAATTTCCGCAATGTCGAGCCGTTCGATCAGTGGATGCGCGAGCATGGCCGCATCGGCCTTGCCGGCGTGGACACGCGGGCGCTGACTCGGCTCATCCGGGTGAAGGGCGCGCCCAATGTTGTCATCGCGCATGATCCCGAAGGCCGGTTCGACCTTGCCGCGCTGGCCGCCAAGGCGGCAGCTTGGCCGGGCCTTGAAGGCATGGACCTCGCCATCGAAGTCACCGGCAAGGAAAGCCGCCTGTGGAAGGACGGCGTGTGGAAGCTCGGCTTTGGCTATGGCGCGGGCGAAGCGACCGACGACCGCCCCCATGTCGTCGCGATCGACTATGGCGCGAAGAACAATATCTTTCGCAATCTGGTGAAGGCCGGCGCGCGCGTTACCGTGCTGCCCGCCACCGCCACTTATGAGCAGGTGATGGAGCAGAAGCCCGACGGCGTGTTCCTCTCCAACGGTCCGGGCGATCCTGCCGCGACCGGCGCCTATGCCGTGCCGGTGATCGCGGCGCTCTTGACCGAGAATATCCCGATCTTCGGCATCTGCCTGGGTCACCAGCTTCTCGGCCTCGCGGTCGGCGCGAAGACGATCAAGATGCATCAGGGCCATCGCGGGGCGAACCATCCGGTCAAGCGCCTGTCGGACGGCCTGGTCGAGATCACCAGCATGAACCACGGCTTCGCGGTCGACGCCGACACGCTCCCCGACAATGTGCGGCCTACCCATGTGTCGCTCTTCGACGGCAGCAATTGCGGCATCGAACTGACCGACAGGAACGCCTTCTCGGTCCAGTACCACCCCGAAGCCTCGCCGGGACCGCAGGACAGCTTCTACCTGTTTAAACGGTTTGTGGAGGGGTTAACGACGTGAGAATGGATCAGGAAAATGAGGGATGGCTTCTCGGTATGCTCTCACAATGTGCCTTCCCGCATAAAGTTTCAGGCTTCCCCAAAATATCGCAATGTCATCCGCGTAATCACATCCAAGAATCACATCATTTATTTGCATTGCGGCAGGGCAATATCCAACCATTACGTTAAATACGAACTTATTTTGTTGGAATATATGAGCTCCACTGGAGATGTGGCAGGAAGCATTTCGACAGTCTCTAATTAAATCGGTAACATCTCTACCACCATCTTGCTGAGAGATATCGTCCTTGAAGCATATTCGTTTTCGGTTTTTATCTAGTTTTTGAAGCAAGTCACTCAATTCAATGAGGATTTGTGTTATGCAAGGTCGAAAGAAAGGGCTCTCTGATCCTTTTGAACTTAGGATGCCGGTGTCTAAGAGATCAGCAATACTACGAATTGAAGTACGAGCATCTGTATCAAAATAGTCTGCTGGGATTGAGCCTGGTTTTCTCATTTGGAATGCCCTTTCAAGGGTGGAACGATTTGTAGGATATAGACAGTATAATGCCCAAACGCACCGACATCTCCTCCATCCTCATCATCGGCGCGGGGCCGATCATCATCGGCCAGGCGTGCGAGTTCGATTATTCGGGCACGCAGGCGGTGAAGGCGCTCAAGGAAGAGGGCTATCGCATCATCCTGGTCAATTCCAACCCGGCCACGATCATGACCGACCCGGAATTCGCCGACGCCACCTATGTCGAGCCGATCACGCCCGAAATCGTGGCGAAGATCATCGAGAAGGAGCGGCCCGACGCGGTGCTGCCGACGATGGGCGGGCAGACGGCGCTTAACACCGCGCTCGCGCTGTTCAATGACGGCACGCTGGAGAAATATGGCGTCAAGATGATCGGCGCGGACGCAGAAGCCATCGACAAGGCGGAGGATCGGCTGAAATTCCGCGACGCGATGGACAAGATCGGACTGGAGTCCGCCCGCTCGCGCATCGCCCATACGATGGAAGAGGCGCTCGACGCGCTGGAGTTCACCGGCCTTCCCTCGATCATCCGGCCGAGCTTCACGCTTGGCGGCACCGGGGGCGGTGTCGCCTACAACCGGGAAGAGTTCAAGCGGATCGTTGCCGAAGGGCTGGACGCGTCCCCCACCACCGAAGTGCTGATCGAGGAATCGCTGCTCGGCTGGAAGGAATATGAGATGGAGGTCGTGCGGGACCGCAACGACAATGCCATCATCATCTGCTCGATCGAAAATGTCGATCCGATGGGCGTCCATACGGGCGACTCCATCACCGTCGCGCCAGCGCTGACGCTGACCGACAAGGAATATCAGATCATGCGCAACGCCAGCATCGCGGTGCTGCGCGAAATCGGCGTCGAAACTGGCGGCTCCAATGTGCAGTTCGCGGTCAATCCCAAGGACGGCCGCCTGATCGTGATCGAAATGAACCCGCGCGTGTCGCGTTCCTCGGCGCTGGCGTCGAAGGCGACGGGCTTCCCCATCGCCAAGGTCGCGGCGAAGCTGGCGGTCGGCTACACGCTCGACGAGATCGAGAACGACATCACCGGCGCGACCCCCGCGTCGTTCGAGCCGACCATCGACTATGTCGTGACGAAGATTCCGCGCTTTGCCTTTGAAAAGTTCAAGGGGAGCGAACCCCTGCTCGGCACCGCGATGAAGTCGGTGGGCGAAGTCATGGCGATCGGCCGCAACATCCACGAATCGATGCAGAAGGCGCTGCGCGGCCTGGAAACGGGCCTTTCCGGCTTCAACGATGTCGACCATCTGGTCGGCGCGCCCAAGGACGACATCGTCGCCGCGCTTGCCCAGCCGACGCCCGACCGGCTGCTGATCGCGGCGCAGGCCCTGCGCGAAGGGCTGAGCGTCCCGGAAATCCATACGATCGCCAAGTTCGATCCCTGGTTCCTGGAGCGGCTCAAGGAAATCGTGGACGCGGAGAGCGAGGTGCTCGCCAACGGCCTGCCGCAGGACGCGGACGGGATGCGTCGCCTCAAATCCATGGGCTTTTCCGACAAGCGGCTCGCCTATCTGGCGCTCAAGTCCGCCAATCTGCGCGGCATGGAGCGCGGCATCGCGCGCGGTTCCGGCCTGATCCACGAAGCGGTCAAGGCCATGACCGGCGGCGTCACCGAGGACGAAGTGCGCAAGCTGCGCCACAAGCTGGGCGTCCGCCCCGTTTTCAAGCGCATCGACACCTGCGCCGCCGAATTCGAGGCGAAGACGCCCTATATGTACTCCACCTACGAAGCGCCGATCTTTGGGCAAGCGGAGAATGAGGCGCAGCCCAGCGACCGGAAGAAGGTCGTGATCCTGGGTGGTGGCCCCAACCGGATCGGGCAGGGGATCGAGTTCGACTATTGCTGCGTCCACGCCTGCTTCGCGCTGGCGGAGGCGGGCTATGAGACGATCATGGTCAACTGCAACCCGGAAACGGTGTCGACCGATTATGACACGTCCGACCGCCTCTATTTCGAGCCGCTGACGGCGGAGGATGTGCTCGAAATCCTGAGCGTCGAAATGTCGGCGGGCACGCTGGCCGGCGTCATCGTGCAGTTCGGCGGGCAGACCCCGCTCAAGCTCGCGCAGGCGCTGGAGGATGCGGGCGTGCCGATCCTGGGCACCAGCCCCGATGCCATCGACCTGGCCGAAGATCGCGAGCGTTTTGCGGCGCTGATCGACAAGCTGAAGCTGCGCCAGCCCGCCAACGGCATCGCGCGCAGCCGGGAGGAGGCGATCGCCGTCGCCAACCGCATCGGCTATCCCGTCCTCATGCGCCCCTCCTACGTGCTCGGCGGCCGTGCGATGGAGATCGTCGACGGCCAGGCTCAGCTGGAGGAATATATCGCCACCGCGGTTCAGGTGTCGGGCGACTCGCCGGTCCTCATCGACCAATATCTGCGCGACGCCGTGGAGGTGGACGTGGACGCGCTGTGCGACGGCGACGATGTCGTCGTGGCGGGCGTGCTCCAGCATATCGAGGAAGCGGGCGTCCATTCGGGCGACAGCGCCTGTTCGCTCCCGCCCTACAGCCTGTCTCCCGATGTCGTCGCGGAAATCGAACGGCAGGCCGATGTGCTGGCGCGGGCGCTGTCCGTCCGCGGCCTCATGAACATCCAGTTCGCGGTCAAGGATGGGGTCGTCTACCTCATCGAGGTCAACCCGCGCGCCAGCCGCACCGTCCCCTTCGTCGCCAAGGCAATTGGCACGCCGATAGCCAAGATCGCAAGCCGCGTGATGGCCGGCGAGAAGCTGAAGGATCTGCCGAAGATCGACCGCAACGCCATTTCGCACATCGCGGTCAAGGAAGCCGTCTTCCCCTTCGCGCGCTTCCCCGGCGTCGATCCCGTCCTCTCGCCGGAAATGAAGAGCACGGGCGAAGTCATGGGGATCGATAGCGATTTCGCGACGGCGTTTGCCAAGGCACAGATCGGCGCGGGAACCATACTGCCAACCGGCGGCACCGTCTTCATCTCGGTCAAGGACAGCGACAAGCCCGTTATCCTGCCCGCCGCGCGCAAGCTTTCTGATCTCGGCTTCACCATCATCGCGACGGGCGGCAATGCGAAATATCTGGAGGAGCATGGGATTGCCGTCCAGCGCATCAACAAGGTGGCGGAGGGCCGGCCGCATATCGTCGACAAGATCACCGACGGCGAAGTGCAGCTGATCTTCAATACGACCGAAGGATGGCAGTCCTTGAAGGACAGCAAGGCCATTCGCACGTCGGCGCTGCGGGCCAAGATCGCCAGTTTCACGACGGCGGCAGCCAGCGTCGCGGCGGCCGACGCCATAGAGGCGCTGCGGGGCCACGCCCTTGAAGTGCGGGCGTTGCAGTCCTATTATCCGCAGTCGCACGCTTGATCCCCTGCACAGGAATGAGGTTGCGGGGCGGCTCCATGGACGGGGCCGTCAGAGGGAAGTTTTGACGAAGGATTTAGGGAATGGCGACCGTCGAGAAGATGCCGATGCTGCAGGCGGGCTATGACAAGCTCAGCGGCCAGCTGCGCGAGCTGAAGGCGGAACGTCCGCTGATCGTGGACGCGATCGAAGAAGCACGGGCGCATGGCGATCTTTCGGAAAATGCCGAATATCATGCCGCCAAGGAACGGCAGGGCCAGGTAGAGGCGACCATCGCCGATCTGGAAGACAAGCTGTCCCGCGCGCAGATCATCGATCCCACGACGCTGTCGGGCGACCGGATCGTGTTCGGCGCGACCGTTACGCTGCTGGACGAGGATGACAAGCCGATCCGTTACCAGATCGTGGGTCAGGCGGAAGCCGACGCCAAGCTGGGCATGATCAGCTACAACAGCCCGCTCGGCCGTGCGCTCATCGGCCGCGAGGTCGGGGACGAGGTCGAGGTGTCGGTGCCGTCCGGGGACAAATTCTACCTGGTCGACAAAATCGAATTCATCTGATCCCGTGAAACTGCCGTCCGGCCGCACGACCAACAGCATCGCGGCGATCAATGTCGCCGTCTTCCTGCTGTTGTCCTTCGCCGGTCGGGTCGAGGACGCCGCGATTCTTGGCGGCTTCATCCCGGCGCGCTGGGGCGCGCCGGGCTTGCTGGACGGCATGGCGGCGGTGCCGTTCTGGCTCACGCCGGTCAGTTCCGCCTTCATCCATGCCGGCTGGCTGCACATCGTCTTCAACATGCTGATGCTGCTCTTCTGCGGCCGGCAGGTCGAACATGTGCTGGGATGGAGCGGGACGCTGATCCTCTATGCGATCGGCGCTTACGCGGCCTGTCTGGCGCAGTGGATCGCCGATCCGCTTTCCAGCAATCCCATGGTGGGCGCGAGCGGCGCGATCTCCGCCATCGTCGCGACCTATTCCTTGCTCTACAGCCAGCAACAGGTGCGGCGCATCGGACCCTTGTCGTCCAATGTCGTGCGGATGCTGTGGCTCGCGGCGGCGTGGATCGTCATGCAGCTGATGATCGGTTACGCTTCGGGCAGCGATCTGGCGGGCATCGGGCAGATCGCGGTCGCCGCGCACATCGGCGGCTTCATTGCGGGCCTCGTGCTGACCCGGCCGCTGCTGCGCTGGCGCTTTCGCAAACGGCCGCAGGTCATCAACTGAAGCGGCGACCCGGCACCCGTGCAGGGCGCTGGGTTCGCGGAATGTTGAAACGGATCTGAGCCTTAGCCCTGCGGCAGTTCCGGTTCCAGCAGGCGATGCAGATGCACGATGACATAGCGCATTTCGGCATCGTCGACCGTCCGCTGCGCCGCAGCGCGCCACGCCTTCTCCGCAGAAGCATAGTCAGGATATACGCCGACCAGATCGACGGCATTCAGATCCTGGAATTCCAGCGTCTGCGGATTGGTAACGCGACCGCCCATCACCAGATGCATCTTGCTCATGGCGTTTTCTATTCTCCTTTGGATGAGCGGCGACCCTTAGCAGGGCGTCCACCTGGGTCAAAGGGGATCAGGGACGGGTATCGATTGCGTTTGATGCAATCGCGATTAACTTTTGTGCAATCGTGATTTGATCGCGTCGCTCAGCGCATCGACTTTGGCCGCGACCAGCGTCGTGACTTCGTCCGCGATCTTCGACGCCTTTTCGGGCAGGTGGGCGCTTGCCACGCTGTCCTTGGCACTGACCGCTGCATCGCCCGCTGCGTTCAGCGCGTTGCTGGCTCCGCTCTTCACCGTTTCTGCGCCGTCGGCGGCGACGGCGCGCGCGGCAATCGCTGCTTCGACCAGCTTCGCGCCAGCGGTGGACGCCAAACTCGGCAATGCCTTCATCACGCGGCGGCTCTTAGGGAACATCCAGGCGACGACTGCACCGACCGCGACCGCACCCGCCACCGCGGCGATGGGGTGTTCCTGTACGATCTCGTTGGCGCGGGTGGCAACGCGCTGCGTCCGGTCGCGTACGTCGCCATAGGCGTCGCTTGCCTTCTCCCGGCCTGTCTGGATGAGGTCGGTGGCGCTTTCGCGCGCCTTTTCAGTGCCGTCCTTGATTCGGTCGGTCGTGCTGATCGCCACATCATTGGCGGCGTCGCGGACGCGGGTCAGTTGAGCGCGGATATCAGCCATCTTGGGTCTCCGATTCCTGTGTCTGGGAGTCATGCTGCCGAACGTATAAGCGGCGGAAAAGTGCCGCCAGGGGCCGCCGGCCTAAATAAAGGAGAAATGCGCCAGCCGCCGCGCCCGTTGCGACCGGGCGTTGACGCGCCTTCGCCGTCAGGTTGGTCGCGACATTGCGCACGGCACCGCTTATCCCGTCCTTCGCGTCCTGTTTGAGCGCCGCGGGGGACAGCCGCTCCTTGGCGCGGTTGGCGCTGTTCTGCAACTGCCGGCGGGCGGCGTCAGCCCGGTCGCAGGCGGCACGATAGGCGGTGTCGCTCATCGGCTGATTCTCTCCCTCATCCGGGTGATGCTTCCCTTGGCGAGCAGCAGCAGCATCAGCGCGACGACCAGCGCGCCGCCAACCACAATGAGTGTCGCCCAGAGCGGCCCCACATGCACGGCGAGCGCGAAGGTCAATCCCACCAGCAGGGCGACGATTGCCCCGAAGACCAGGATCAGGGCAACCAGCCCGAAGATCGCGGCGTTGCGGATGCCCGCGGCAACGATGCCGGCGCGGACCTTTTGCCTGTCCACTTCGGCGTCCGCATAGGCGCGGCCATCCGCGTAGAGACGGGCGAGCACGTCGCGCACGCTCTCCGCGCGCACGTCGTCCTCATGCCCGTCGGTCTCCGGCGTCACCGCCGTTTCCGCTGGCTTGTCTGTCACTCTTGGCCTCCGCCCCGCCTTGCGGGCCTGTGCGTCGGTATGTCTGAAAAGGCGGTGTCAGGCCTTGTCGTCGGAACCCTTGGCGAGCCGCATCAGCACATAGCCCACAACGGCTGCCGCGCCGATCGCCACCGCCGGGCTCTTGCGCACGAAATCGCGCGCTTCGCCCAGCAACTGATCGACATCCTTGCTGTCCAGGGAATCGGCTGCGCCCGCCACCGTCTCGGCGGCCTGCCGCGCATAATCGCCATATTGCGGACCCAGCTTCGCGTCGACCGTGCCGGCGGTATCGGCAATCAGCTTCGCCAGGCTCTGCATCGCCGTACCCGTTTTTTCCTTGGCGACACCGGCGGCGGACAGAGCGGTCTTCCCGGCCTGTTCCTTGATCGGATCGATCTGCGCCTTCCAATCCACGGCATTGATCTTGTCGACAGCGGCGCGAGCGGCCTTTTCCGCCTGTTCCTTGAGCGGCGCGACCTGCGTGGTCCAGCCATGGGCCGACGATCCATTGCCGGCCTTGCGTGTCGCGGCGGTCTTGACCGGCGGGCTCTTCACCGGGGCAGGCGCGGCGGCACCGGCGGCAGCGCCCTTCACCGGCTTGGCCTTCACGGGCTTGTCGGCGGCGGGCTTGCGGCCACGCTTGGCGGGCGGGGTTTCCGGTGTGTCGGCCATCGTCCTAATCTCCCTTTCTCAAAGGCAAGTGTCACTGCCTTCCACGGCGAAAGTCCTGCACCCCCCAATGCTTTGGCGCGGGTGCAGTTCCGTTGCCGTACCAATTAGACCATCGGCATTTTTCGTGCCCGCGCAAGCCCTGCATTGCCAAGGGCGGGGGGGCTGGCTAAGCGGGGCGCGTTTCCGAGGGGCCAGAGGGGCCGCCGTTACGACGCCAAGTGCAGGGAGCGATCATGACAGCCATTCTCGATATTCACGCGCGCCAGATACTCGACAGCCGGGGCAACCCCACGGTCGAGGTCGATGTCATGCTGGAAGACGGCAGCTTCGGCCGCGCCGCCGTACCCTCCGGCGCGTCCACCGGCGCCTACGAAGCGGTAGAAAAGCGCGACGGGGACAAGAGCAAATATCTGGGCAAGGGCGTGCTTCAGGCGGTCGCCGCCGTGAATGACGAGATTGCCGAGCAGATCATCGGCCTGGATGCCGAGGACCAGGCCGAAGTCGACGCCGCGATGATCGGTCTCGACGGCACGGAGAACAAGTCGCGCCTGGGCGCCAACGCCATTTTGGGTGTCTCGCTCGCTGTCGCGAAGGCTGCTGCCGACGCGCGCGGCCTGCCGCTCTACCGCTATGTCGGGGGCGTGTCGGCCCATGTCCTGCCGGTGCCGATGATGAACATCATCAACGGCGGCGAACATGCCGACAATCCCATCGATTTCCAGGAATTCATGGTCATGCCGGTGGGTGCGGAAAGCATCGCCGACGCCGTGCGGATCGGATCGGAGATCTTCCATACGCTCAAGAAGGGCCTGCATGACAAGGGGCTGGCGACCTCTGTCGGCGACGAAGGCGGCTTCGCGCCCAATATCGCCTCGACCCGCGACGCGCTGGACTTCATTCTCGCCAGCATCGAGAAGGCGGGCTACAAGCCGGGCGACGACGTCGTGCTGGCGCTGGACTGCGCGGCGACCGAATTCTTCAAGAACGGCAAGTACGAGATTTCGGGCGAGGGCCTGTCGCTCTCCCCGGTCGAAATGGCGGATTATCTCGCCGCCCTGTGCGCCGACTATCCGATCAAATCGATCGAAGACGGTATGAGCGAGGACGATTTCGAGGGCTGGAAGGCGCTGACCGACAAGATTGGCGGCAAGGTTCAGCTGGTGGGCGACGACCTGTTCGTCACCAACCCCGCACGCCTCGCCATGGGCATCGGCAAGGGGCTTGCCAACTCGCTGCTGGTGAAGGTCAACCAGATCGGCACGCTGACCGAAACGCTGGCGGCGGTCGATCTCGCGCACCGTTCGCGCTACACCGCGGTCATGTCGCACCGTTCGGGCGAAACGGAGGACGCGACCATCGCGGACCTCGCCGTCGCGACCAATTGCGGGCAGATCAAAACCGGATCGCTGGCGCGTTCCGACCGGCTCGCCAAATATAATCAGCTCATCCGCATCGAAGAGGAATTGGGCGACGTGGCCGTGTATGCGGGTCGCTCCATTTTTCGCTGAGTCCGTAACGATTCCGCCGGCCGCAAAATAGGCGATTTTTCGCTTGCGGCCGGCCCCTGCCTGTGATTCATCTGCTCCATGGCGCATATCGCGAAATTACGTCTTCTTCTCTTCTCGGCCTTCGGACCCGCGATCGCGCTGCTCCTGCTGCTCTTCTTCGCCGGCTACGTCGTGCTGGGGTCCAATGGCGTGCTCGCGTGGGGGGACTATTCGCGCCAGCTCCACGCCGCCAAGGGGGAGCTCAAGAAGACGCAGGAGGCGCGCGCGGAACTCAAGAACAGGGTCGATGCGCTCGATCCCCGCCGGGTCGATCCCGACCTTGCCGACGAACTGATTCGCCGCCAGCTCGGCGTCATCCATCATGACGAAGTGGTCGTACCCCTGAACTGATCAGGGTCATGCGCAAGCTTCTTTCACGGTTCGAATGGCAGAAGCAATTTTCCTGCCTTTGAGATGACGGGCAGGCTTGTACCCGCCGACAGCAACACCAAATTACAGCCAGGACGGGCGGTTTCGCCCGGATTTGCAGGGGTGCGCAGTTGCAATATATGCAACAGGACGGCTATATCGGGCTTCCTTCCATCCTACCCCACGCAAAAGGATAACAGCCTTGGCGAAACCAACGACGCCGCGTCCGACGCGCGCAAAGGCACAGGCGGCTGCACCCGCCGCCAGCGCGGACCATAACCGGCCTCGCCCCGAGACACCGTCCGACTATAAGGCCAGCAAGGAAGAGCTGCTGGAATTCTATCGGCAGATGGTCCTGATCCGCCGCTTCGAGGAAAAGGCGGGCCAGCTTTACGGTCTGGGCCTGATCGGCGGCTTCTGTCACCTCTATATCGGTCAGGAAGCGGTTGCGGTCGGCATCCAGTCGGCTCTGAAGCCCGGCAAGGACAGCGTTATCACCGGCTATCGCGATCATGGCCATATGCTCGCCTACGGCATCGATCCCAAGGTCATCATGGCTGAATTGACCGGCCGCGAAGCGGGCATTTCGCGCGGCAAGGGCGGTTCGATGCACATGTTCAGCGTCGAACATAAATTCTACGGCGGGCACGGCATCGTCGGCGCGCAGGTGTCGCTCGGCGCGGGCCTAGGTTTTGCGCACAAATATAACGAGGATGGCGGCGTATGCGTCGCCTATTTCGGTGACGGCGCGGCCAACCAGGGCCAGGTCTACGAGAGCTTCAACATGGCGGAACTGTGGAAGCTGCCGATCATCTTCGTGATCGAAAACAACCAATATGCCATGGGCACCAGCGTCAACCGCGCCTCGTCGGAGGACCAGCTCTATCGCCGGGGCGAGAGCTTCCGCATTCCTGGGCTTCAGGTCGACGGCATGGACGTGCTCGCTGTGCGCGGCGCGACCGAGGAGGCCCTGAAATGGGTTCAGGACGGCAACGGCCCCATCCTGCTGGAAATGAAGACCTACCGCTATCGCGGCCATTCCATGTCGGATCCGGCCAAATATCGCTCGCGTGAGGAAGTGCAGACCATGCGCGAAAAATCCGACCCGATCGAAGGCGCGAAGAAATATCTGGCTGACGCCGGCGTCAGCGAGGACGAGATCAAGCAGATCGATCAGGACATCCGCAAGATCGTGGCCGAAGCCGCGGATTTCGCCGAAACCTCGCCCGAACCGGAAGCGCATGAACTCTATACCGACGTGCTGGTGGAGCAATATTGATGGGTATCGCAATCAAGATGCCGGCGCTCTCGCCGACGATGGAAGAAGGCACGCTGGCCAAGTGGCTGGTGAAGGAAGGCGATGAGGTGAAGTCCGGCGACATCCTGGCCGAGATCGAGACCGACAAGGCGACGATGGAATTCGAAGCCGTGGACGAAGGCAAGATCGGCAAGATCATGATCGCCGAAGGCACCGAGGGCGTGAAGGTCGGCACCGTCATCGCCGAAATGGCGGGCGAGGGCGGCGAGGCTGCCGCGCCCGCACCCAAGGCCGAGGAAAGCGCGCCTCCGGTTGCGCCGGAAGCCGCGCCCGACGCGCCAAAGAAGGCGGAAAGCGGCACGTCGAAGCTGGCCGCCGAGACCAAGGCGTCGGTCAAGGATCCCGCCATTCCCGAAGGCACCGCCTATGTGAAGACGACCGTGCGCGAAGCATTGCGCGACGCGATGGCGGAAGAAATGCGCAAGGATCCGCGCGTCTTCGTGATGGGTGAGGAAGTGGCGGAATACCAGGGCGCGTACAAGGTGACGCAGGGCCTGCTGGACGAATTCGGGCCCAAGCGCGTCATCGACACGCCGATCACCGAATATGGCTTTGCCGGCGTCGGCACGGGCGCGGCGATGGGCGGCCTGCGCCCGATCATCGAGTTCATGACGTTCAACTTCGCCATGCAGGCGATCGACCACATCATCAACTCGGCCGCCAAGACCAACTATATGTCCGGCGGCCAGATGCGCTGCCCGATCGTGTTCCGCGGCCCCAACGGCGCAGCGAGCCGCGTTGCGGCCCAGCATTCGCAGAATTACGGTCCCTGGTATGCCTCCGTGCCCGGCCTGATCGTCATCGCGCCTTATGACTCGGCCGATGCCAAGGGGCTGCTCAAGGCCGCGATCCGGTCGGAAGACCCGGTCGTGTTCCTGGAAAATGAGCTGGTCTACGGCCGCAGCTTCGACGTGCCGCAGCTGGACGACTATGTCCTGCCCATCGGCAAGGCGCGGATCGTGCGCGAAGGCAAGGACGTGACGCTGGTCAGCTATTCGATCGGCGTGGGCGTGGCGCTGGAAGCCGCCGAGGCGCTGGCGGGCGAGGGCATCGACGCGGAGGTCATCGACCTGCGCACGCTGCGTCCGCTCGACACCGACACGGTATTGGACAGCCTCAAGAAGACCAATCGCATCGTGGTGGTGGAAGAAGGCTGGCCGACCTGCTCGATCGCGTCGGAGATCGCCGCCGTGGTCATGGAAAAGGGCTTTGACGATCTCGACGCCCCGGTGCTGCGCGTCACCAATGAGGACGTACCGCTCCCCTATGCCGCGAACCTCGAAAAGGCCGCGCTGATCGACGCCACCCGCGTCGTCCAGGCGGCGAAGAAGGTCTGCTATAAGTAAGCCAGGAGCCGGGCGGCCTTACGCGGCCGCCCGGCGTCCATATCCTTATCGAGTCAGGCGTGCAGTCGACACGGCTTTCTGGAACAGCGCCGCGAGCGATGCGGAGATGTCGTCGCCCGTCGTCACCTTGTAGAAAAGATTGGGCGATGCGCAGCTTGCCAGCGCCGGGCTGATCTTGTCAGGCGCAGCGAGATACGGATTGCGCACGTTGCTGATCGACCAACTGTCGTTCGCCGCCTCGTAGAGATATTCGGTGTAGAGCACCGCGATGCGTATGCCGCGATTCTTGATGTCCGTGCATTGCGAGGTCGGGATCGGCCCGAGCTTGCGGCCGCTCGCATTCTCGTCGCGCATGCCGTCGGTGATGAGGAACAGGATCGCCTGCGGCGTGTCGCCCGCCCGGTTCGACCCGGTGCCCGGTATCAGCGGCATGTTGGCGAGCGCACCGGTGAAGGCGGCGGTGAAATTGGTGTGCTGGTCATTGTCGTTGATGCCGCACACCGCCTGATTGTTGCGGCAGACCGTCAGAAGCTGGAGGTTCGCGGCGCTGCTCTTGGCGGTGGTCGGGCTGACCGGCGTTGTGAGGACCGGCTTGTAGGACACGTCGAAGTTCGACATGGCGAACCGATAGCTCGCCTTATTCTCTGCTGCGGTCGAAATCGCCACATCTGTCAGGTCGGCGACGGCTTCCTGCACTAGATCCATGCGCAGTTTGAGCTTCAGGTCGGTCTTGGCGATGTAATAATTGTCGACATAGGCGCCGTTCACCTTCTTCGTCCCGCCCGGGTCCGACGAAGTCGTGCTGGTCTGGTGGCAGGCGAAGGCGCAACCCGCGCCGCCGCCCTGCGACTTTGTCGCGTTGATCATCGCGGCGATTCCGGCCGTGGTGGCGGGAATGGCCATGGAGGGCGAACTGTCCACCAGCAGATAAAAGTCGATATTGGGCGCGTCGGCGGCCCGCGACGAGGATGTTCCGCCGATCGGAATGGATTGCATGCCCAATATACCACCGAAATAATTCTTCGATGTCGCGGTATAGGTGACGGTGGCCTGACGGCTGATACTGGCGCTGACGTTGTCAGTGACCGTGACCGTCAGCTGGGTATTGGGATCGAAGACCAGTCCGTTAAGGGACGACGCCTGCCCCTTGAACAGGTTGATAGCCTGCTGGCGCGCGGTGCTGGCGTTCACGCGCATCATCGGCTTCGTCACCGCCGACAGCGCGGCGGCGTCCGCGATCGCATTCATCTTGCTTTGCAGGCGTGCGGCCTGCGAATAGTCGATGACCATGCCGGTCCCCATCACCATCGGCCCGAGCGCAATGGCGAAGATCATCAGCGCATTGCCGCGCTGGCTCTGGCGGAGGCCGCGAAAGCGGGACAGGGACGGGAAGGGCATTGGCTGTGTCCTGAACCTACTGAAGATTGACGCTGTCTGACAGGCGCGGATACATGTAGATCTTGTCGGTCATGGTGATGGTCGGCACCATCGCTAGGCCAACCGAGGGCGTGTAGGGGTAGCTACTCTCCGCCAAGATCACGTAACTGTCATTCTGCGCGACGCCTGTTGGCAGAGTGACCGAGGCCCCGATGGTGCGCGCAGTGCCGTTTTGCGCACGGCTCCACGACACGGTCGCGGCTCCAGCGGCACTGACGTAGATTTGCGAGACGACGAAGGTGCCGGGCGCGGCGCTGTATGGTGCCATGATCTGATCCGAGGATCGAAGAATCGAGTCCGCCTCGGATGAACTGATCGACGTATATTGGGTCGTGAGATCTGCGATGGCCCGGGTGGCAATGCCCAGCTTCCGCTTTGCCCCGACTGCATCCGTCACCTGAAAAGTGCCCAGGAACATGAGGACGAGGATGGGCGCGGTCAGCGCGAATTCGACGGCGGCCATGCCCGCTCGGTTACGGCGGATCGCTTCGATGATGTGAGGCCGGGTCACGTCGAAGTCGTTTCGTTCTTGAAGATCAGTGTCGCGATCATCAGCCGCTTGCCGTTGGGCTGGTTGGCGACGGTGAAATTGAGCGGTCCTGCCGCGCTGGAGGCCAGATACATGATCCGCAGCCGCACGACCTCCCCATCGTCGCCCGGATCATAGGACCAGCTGTTGCTTGGCACCCCGTTGTTATAGGTGATCGTCGGAGTGGACGTGTCGGCTGCCGCCATGGTCGGGAAGGCCGCGATATCGACCATAACGTCGCTGCATTTCACGAAACTGGGCAGTTTGCCGCATACGACCGTTTTGAACTGGGCCTGCGTCGTATTGCCGGCGCGGTTCTGGCCGGTCATGACAAGCCGTGCGCTCTTTTCCGTTGCGGTTTCGAGCGTCTGCTGCGTGAACAGGGTGATGGAGACCTGGACAATGGCCAGCACGATGGCAATGAGGGGGATGACGATGAAGCCGAATTCCACCAGCGCGGCGCCGCGGTGGTCGGACTTCAAGCCTGCGAGGCTGGGCTTTGCCAATTCATGATGCGCACGTTGCTTCATCGTCTATCTGATCTTATGCCCAACCCTCGCCCGGTCAGACTGGGCCCCTTGGCTGAATACACCAAAGGTAGTTACCAATTTCTTTAGAGCTGCCGCCTCTGCCCTTGCTGCTGTGCGCCCATGCGGCGGACAGCGATCGCGCACGCGCGATATGGGCGTTCGACGCCCGGCTGGCGCAGGTCGCGCGCACCACCAGTGAGCCAACGATCGGGCGGATGCGCCTGGCCTGGTGGACCGAGGTGATCGAAGATGCCGCCGGGAGGAAGGGGCGTGGTGAGCCGGTGGTGGATGCGTTGCGCGCGGCGGGCGCTATCGGCGCGCCCGGCCTTGTCGCGCTGATCGACGGCTGGGACGTGCTTGTCGCTGAAGCGGACATCGACCGAGAAGCGCTGCGGGACTATGCGGTCGGGCGCGGCGGCGGCCTGTTCCGGGCACTGGCGGATGCGGGGGAAGCGCCAGACTGGCTGATCGACGCCGGGCAGGTCTGGGCCTTGTGGGACTTGGCGGGGCATGTGGGGGACGCGGCGCTTGCCGATGCGGCGCTGGCGCTCGCCCGCGACTTGCTGCCGGGGATGGAACGAGTTCGCTGGCCGGGAGCATGGAAGCCGCTGCGCATCGCCTTCACCCTCGCGCGGCAGGATGCACTGGCGGGGCGGGGCGCGCAGCGCGGGATGCCGCGATCGCTGGCGCTGCGGCTGCTGC
Organism: Sphingobium olei; assembly: GCF_042678845.1. Classification (NCBI taxonomy): domain Bacteria; kingdom Pseudomonadati; phylum Pseudomonadota; class Alphaproteobacteria; order Sphingomonadales; family Sphingobiaceae; genus Sphingobium; species Sphingobium olei. The sequence goes on from NZ_JBHTLS010000135.1 coordinate 482,038, forward strand.
GGATCGCGCTTGTCGGCCGCTAGGGTGTCGGGATAGGCTGCCCCCGAAACAGGGGACAGGCGGCATGGGACGGATATTGGCGGGTGGCATGGCGGCGCTGCTGCTGGTCGCGGGCGGCTTGTTCTGGTGGCAGGGGCGGGCGGATCGCGCGCCGCTGCCGCAACTCGCCTCAGCCGCTCCGCCCCCACCGGCCATTGAGGGCCTGCCCGAAGGCGATCCCGACGCTGTGGGCGAAGCCCCGCCCATGCCCGGCGAAGCCAGCCCCCAGACCCGCGAGCAGAAACGTTTCGCCCGTTATGACCGGAACCGCGATGGCGTGATCACCCGTGTCGAAATGCTCGGCACGCGGACAAGGGCCTTCAAGGCGCTGGACAAGGACGGCGACAACCTTCTGTCCTTCGAGGAATGGGCCGTGGCGACGGCGGACAGGTTCGGTGCGGCGGACGCGGACAAGGATGGGAAACTAACCCCTGCGGAATTCGCCGCCACCGCGCCCAAACGGCCGGCCAAGCAAAGGTGCCGGTGCTGACAGAGCAGCCTTGCGCTTACGCCACCGCACCCATCCATTCGCCGAACGAGGCGCGGGCGCGGGCGGTATAGGCTTCCTTCCGGCTCTTCTTCTTGACGTCCGCCAGCGGCGGAAAGAGGCCGAAATTGACGTTCATCGGCTGATAGTCGGCGGTTTCCACATTGCCTGTCACATGGCCGAGCAGCGCGCCCAATGCCGTGTCTGGCGGCGGCGGCGTCAGCGACCGGCCCGCTATCTCGGCCGCAGCGAAGCGTCCCGCCAGCAGCCCGATGGCGGCGCTCTCCACATAGCCCTCGCATCCCGTCATCTGCCCTGCAAAGCGGATATGCGGCGCGGATTTCAGGCGCAGCGTCGGGTCGAGCAGCTTGGGGCTCTGGATGAAGGTGTTGCGGTGGAGGCCGCCCAGCCGGGCGAACTCCGCCTTCTCAAGCCCGGGGATGGTGCGGAATAGCTCCACTTGCGCGCCATGCTTCAGTTTTGTCTGGAAGCCGACCATGTTCCACAACGTGCCGCTGGCATTGTCCTGCCGCAACTGCACCACGGCATAGGGCCAGCGACCGGTGCGCGGATCGTCCAGACCCATGGGCTTCATGGGGCCATGGCGCAGCGTTTCCGGCCCGCGCGAGGCCATCACCTCGATCGGCATGCAGCCCTCGAAATAGGGGGTGTTGGCCTCCCATTCCTTGAATTCGGTCTTCTCGCCGTCCAGCAGCCCTTGGACGAACTCCTGATACTGGTCCTTCGTCATCGGGCAGTTGATATAATCCTTGCCCTCGCCGCCGCCGGGACCGACTTTGTCCCAGCGGTTCGCCATCCAGCATTTGTCCATGTCGATGCTGTCGAAATGGACGACCGGCGCGATCGCGTCGAAAAAGGCGAGATGCTCCATGCCCGCCGCCCGGCCGACGCTTTCCGCCAGTGCCGGCGCGGTCAGCGGCCCGGTGGCGACGATGGTCATGCCTTGCGTTGGCAACGTGTCGATCCGCTCCCGCACGATCTCCACATTGGGATGCTCCGACAGCGCGCGGGTGACGCCGTCGGAAAAGACATGGCGGTCGACCGCCAGCGCGGAGCCGGCGGGCACCTTGGCCGGCTCGGCCTGGGCCATGATGAGCGAGCCCAGCCGCCGCATCTCCTGATGCAGCAGCCCAACGGCATTCTTGTCCGCGTCATCGGATCGGAAGCTGTTGGAGCAGACCAGTTCGGCAAGCCCATCTGTCTGGTGCGCAGGCGTCATGTCTCCGCTGCCGCGCATTTCCGAGAGGCGCACCTTGATGCCGGCCTGAGCCAACTGCCACGCAGCCTCCGACCCGGCGAGCCCGCCGCCGATGATGTGAACCTGATGATTGGACATTGTTCGCTTAACTTCGCACTTTTCCCGCAGAATCGGCAATTTCCGTTCGCCGGTAGGATATATTGCTGCGTGATGCGAGCAGTATAGCGGCGCGCGGACCTTGTTGGACACCCTGCATGGGCTTTGGTGCAGTCACGGAACTTCGGCCCATGCCATCCGGTTGCTTGCCGTCAGGCAACGCAAGGAGAGTGACGATGGCGAAGCAGTTGAAGAAGGGCGACAAGGTCGAGTGGGACACGAGCCAAGGCAAGACCAAGGGCACGGTGGAGAAGAAGCAGACCAGCACCACCCACATCAAGGGGCACAAGGTCGCCGCGACCAAGGATGACCCGCAATATATCGTGAAGAGCGAGAAATCGGGCAAGAAGGCGGCGCACAAGCCTTCGGAATTGAAGAAGGCGAGTTGACCAGCGGAGGCCGCTCAGAGATGGTGCGGCCCTTGGTCCTATTCGGCGGGAACCACCAGCGCCTCGGGCGGCGTCGCGCTATAATATGCCCCCTCGTCCAATATTCCCTCCCGCTTGGCGACGATCACGCCGACCAGCACCTGCCCCGCCACATTGACGGCGGTGCGGCCCATGTCCAGAATCGGGTCGATCGCGAGCAGCAGCCCCGCACCCTCCAGCGGCAGGCCCAGCGTCGATAGCGTTAGCGTCAGCATCACGGTCGCGCCCGTCAGGCCGGCGGTCGCCGCCGACCCCAGCACCGACACGAACACGATCAGCGCATAGTCGATGGCATGAAGCTGGATGCCATAGAAACCTGCGACGAAGATGGCGGCGAGCGCAGGATAGATGGACGCGCACCCGTCCATCTTGGTCGTCGAGGCAAGCGGAATGGCGAAGGCGGCATAGCCCTTTTCCACGCCCAGCCGTTCGGTCACGGTTTCGGTGACGGGCAGGGTGCCGACCGACGAGCGCGACACGAAGCCAAGCTGGATCGCCGGCCACGCCTTGGCGAAGAAGGCGCCGGGCTTGAGACCGTTGGCCAGCAGCAGCGTCGGATAGACGACCAGCAGGACGAGCGCGAGGCCGAGATAGATGGCAGCGGTGAAGGTGCCAAGCTGCGCCAGCGCGCCCCAGCCGTAGGTGGCGATGGCAGTGCCGATCAGCGCCGCCGACCCGATCGGCGTCAGGCGGATGACCCAGCCGAGCAGCGCCCGCACCACCGCCAGCAGCGAGCGCACGAACGCCAGGAAGGGCTCCGCCCGGTCCCCGACCTTCAGCGTCGCAAGGCCCACGGCGATGGAGATGACCAGCAGTTGCAGGATGTTGAAGCTGACGCTGGTGCTCGCCGATCCGTCCGTAACCTTGGTACTGGCCGACAGCGCCACGCTGTTGCCGGGGACGAGGCCCTTCAGGAAATCGAGCCAGCCGCCGACCGAATCGGGCGCCTTTGCCGCCAAAGCCGCGCTCGACACGCCGACACCCGGCTGCACGATGACGCCGATGGTGATGCCGATGGCCACGGCGATCAGCGCGGTGATCGCGAACCAGAGCAGGGTCTGTCCGGCGAGGCGCGCGGCATTGTCCAGCGCGCGCAGATTGGCGATGGACGCCACGATCGCGGCGAACACCAGCGGCGGCACGATGGCCTTGAGCAAGGAAACGAAGATGGAGCCGACCGTCTTGAGCGTCGTCGCCAGCCAGTTGAGATCGCCGTCCGGCCCCGCGCCGATCTGCCGCGCGACAAGGCCGAGCGCCAAGCCCACGACCATGCCGGCCAGCACTTGGAAACCGAAACTGCGATAGTTGAGGGCCATGCGTCTTCTTCCTTTGAACGCCCGCTATATCGGATGCGGAACATCCCAATGCGCGCAAGCAATTCTTGACGGGTGTATAACATGGATAAGGTGGCCCTCTTTCCATGACGCACGGTCAAACGGATTGGCCGCGCCGATCCGCTATGCCACAGATGTCCCTTCATGCCAGCAGGGAGTATGGACGGATGAGACTATGGGGCGCGGCGCTGGCGATGGGGATGATGATTCCGGCCATGGCGGGAGCGGCCATGACCGACGCGGACGCCGGGGCGGCCAAGGCGATCCTGCTGCGATCCATCGCCTTCCGCACGGTCGAAGGCGCGGGGCAGGTGCCGGCGCTGGCGGCCTATTATGCCGATGTGCTGAAGCAGGCCGGGTTTGCGGACGCAGACATCGTCATCACGCCCATCGGGGAAACGGCGACGCTGGCCGCGACGATCCGGGGCAGCGACCCGAAGCTCAAGCCCATGGCGCTGATCGGCCATATGGATGTGGTAGCGGCCAACCGGGCGGACTGGACGCGCGATCCCTTCGTGCCGGTGGAGGAGGGCGGTTACATCTTCGGGCGCGGGTCCGAAGACAATAAATATGACGTGGCGATGATGGTCGCGACGCTCGCGCGGCTGAAGAAGGAAGGCTGGACGCCGCGCCGCACCGTCATCCTGCTCCTGTCGGGGGACGAGGAAACCGACATGAAAACGACGCGGGCGCTCGCGGCCAGATATAAGGGCGTCGAACTGCTGCTGAACGGCGACGGCGGCGGCGGGTTGCTGGACGAGAGCGGCAACCCCGTCCTCTATCAGTTGCAGGCCGGCGAGAAGACCTATGCCGATTTTGAGATCGGCTTTACCGATCCGGGCGGACACAGCAGCGCGCCGACGCCTGGGAACCCCATCTACCGGCTGGCGCGGGCGATCGAGCGCATCGCGGCCCATCGATTCCCGCCGATGCGCAACGAACTGACCAAGGCGTCCCTTTCGCTCTCCGCCGACCGGATCGGCGGAGAGGTGGGAGAGGCGATGCGGCGCTATGCTGAGAGTGGTGACAGTGCCGCGGCGGAGCTGTTGTCGGGGCGGCCCGAATTTGTGGGGCAGGTGCGCACAACCTGCGTCGCCACCATGCTCTCGGGCGGCCACGCGCTCAACGCGCTGCCGCAAAGCGCCAAGGTCAGCGTCAACTGTCGCATCTTTCCCGGCGTGAAGATCGAGGCGGTGAAGGCGCAACTGGCGAAGGTGGTGGCCGATCCGGCGGCGACCATCACCACGCTGGGCGATCCGCTGGCAAGCGACGCTTCGCCGTTGCGGGCCGACGTGCTGGCGGCGGTGCGCGACGCGGTGAAGGCGCGGGGGCAGGACATTGTGGTCATGCCGGCCATGTCCGCCGGGGCGACGGACAGCCTCCATTTCCGGGCACTGGGCGTGCCCAGCTACGGGGTCGCCAGCCTGTTCATGAAGGCGGAAGATGGCTTCGCCCACGGCCTCAACGAACGAGTGCCGGTTGCCGGCATCCCGGCCTCGCTCGACCAGTGGGAGCGGGTGGTGCGGGCGCTGGCGAAATAGGGCCTGCCCTTCCGTTCTTTTCGAGCGAAGGCGAGAAACGGTAAGCGCTTCTCGACTTCGCTGGAAGCGAACGGAGGATATATTACCCCCGCACCGCGATCCCGTTCGCGGCGGACAGTACCGCCTTGACCGATGCGGTCGCCACATCGCTGTCGGTGCCCACCCCAAAGACGGTGCGGCCGTCGGGCGTACGGCATTCGACATAGGCGGCGGCGTTCACGTCGCTGCCCGCGCCGATCGCATGTTCGCTATAGTCGGCAATCTCCAGCTCCACGCCGAATTCGTCGCGCAACGCCGCCAGCACGGAGGAGAGCAGGCCGTTGCCGCGTCCTGACACCGACCGCTCGCTCCCCTTGTGGCCGATCTTGCCGGTGAAGATGCGGTCGCCTGCCTGCCCGCCCTCATGATAATCGATCAGGGCATAGGGCTGTTCGCCCGTCAGGCAATAATGGCTCTCGAACGCCTCGCCGATGTCGGCGGCGTTGAGCTCGCGGCTGCTGCTGTCGGCCAGCGCCTGCACCACCCTCGAAAAGTCCGCCTGCATCCGCTTGGGCAGCTTGTAGCCCTTGTCCTGTTGCAACACCCAGGCGACGCCGCCCTTGCCCGACTGCGAATTGACGCGGATCACGGCTTCATAGTCGCGGCCCAGATCCTTGGGGTCGATGGGCAGGTAGGGCACGTTCCAGATCTGGTCGTTGCGCGCTTCCTGCGCGGCGAAGCCCTTCTTGATCGCGTCCTGATGGCTGCCGGAAAAGGCGGTGAATACCAGTTCGCCGGCATAGGGGTGGCGCGGATGGACGGGCAGCTGGTTGCAATATTCGACCGTCTGGATGACTTCGTCGATGTCGCTGAAGTCGAGGCCGGGATTGATCCCCTGCGTGTACATGTTGAGCGCCACGGTCACCAGGTCGCAATTGCCGGTGCGCTCGCCATTGCCGAACAGGCAGCCTTCGACGCGGTCCGCGCCGGCCATGATCCCCAGTTCGGCGGCAGCCACCCCGGTGCCCCGGTCATTATGCGTGTGCAGCGAGATCACTACGCTGTCGCGCTTTGAGATATTGCGGCAGATCCATTCGATCTGATCGGCATAGATGTTGGGCGTCGCGCACTCGACTGTCGCGGGCAGGTTCAGGATCAGCGGCCGCTCCGGCGTGGGCCGGAGAATCTCCATCACCGCCTCGCAGCATTCCAGGCTGAAATCCAGTTCGGCAGTGGAGAAGGTTTCCGGGCTATATTCAAAGTGCCAGTCCGTGTCCGGCTGGGCGGCGGCATGGTCGCGCAGCAGCTTGGCGGCGTCCACGGCGATCTGGCGCACCTGCGGCCGTTCCATCTGGAACACGATGTTCCGCCAGGCGGGCGAGATCGCGTTGTAGACGTGGACGATCGCCTTCTTCGCGCCGCGCAGCGATTCGAACGTGGTGGCGATCAGGTCCGCGCGCGCTTGCGTCAGCACCTGCGGGATTACATCGTCGGGGATCGCTCCGTCGCGCACCAGGCCCGATATGAAGTCGAACTCGGTCGCGCCCGCACTCGGGAAGCCGACCTCGATCTCCTTGACGCCGACCTTCACCAGCAGGTCGAAGAAGCGGCGTTTCTTTTCCGCGTTCATGGGGTCGATCAGCGATTGGTTGCCGTCGCGCATGTCGGTCGACAGCCAGCGCGGCGGAGCAGTTATCACCCGTGACGGCCATTGCCGGTCGGGCAGGTCCACCTGCGGGAAGGGACGGTATTTCAGAGAAGGGTCGGTCAGCATCATGGCATCTGTTCCTGCGCGGCGCGCGCCTGCGCGTCCGTTGGGTCGACTTGACTATGTGTAGGGTGCCCTTAGGCGGATCGACGCTGCCCTTAGCCGGAAGGCAGCCAAAATGCCACGCCTAAGGGCGTGTAAGTCGTAGCAGGGTAAGAAGCGCCTGGCTGTGCATGAACACGCCCATAACCCCATAGCGGCGGCAGGGTAAAGCCGTTTCTTTCGCGCCGGCGGTCAGGAGCGACGGAAAATTGCGTCCACCGCCAAGTCCACCTTGTCCGCCACGAAGGGCCGGCCAAAGCCCATGCCGAACCGGCTTCGTTCCACGGCCATGGTTCCGGTGAAGTGAAGCGTCGACAGGCCGGGCGCTTCGTCGGGCGTCACGCCCACCAGATGAACGGTCAGGGTCACGGGCTGGGTCTGGCCATGCATGGTCAGTTCGCCGTCGATCTTCGTTTCGCCATGGAGATCGACGAGCGGGGCTTCCGCGGCGCTGAAGCGGACGGTGGGATATTGGGCCATGTCGAAAAAGCTGCCGCCCTTCAGCATCGCGTCCGTCGAACCGTCGCCGGTCGTCATGCTTTCAAGCGGGAAGCTGATGTCGATGGCTGCGCGGTCCGGCCGCGCGGGGTCGATCGTCACGGCTCCGGTTGGGGCACGGAAGTCGCCCTCATATTTGCCGACGACCGCCTTCACATGGAAATGCACGCTGGTCGATTGCGCGTCGACGGCATAGCGGCCGGGCGGGTAGAGAGCAGGGGAGGCCGCGGCGGGCGCGAGCAACATCACGCCGATCAGCGTAGCTGCCCGCGCGGCCATGTGCATGATCACTGCTTTTCGAAGCCGGCGATCACCTTGAGCGCGATCGCGTCGCTGACCAGCGGCACGGCATAGCCCATGCCGAAGTCGCTGCGCTTGATCGTGCCGGTGGCGACGAAGCCGATATTTTCCTTCTTGCTCATAGGGCTGGGGCCGACGCCGTAAAATTCGGCGTCAAGCGTAACCGGCTTGGTCACGCCATGCAGGGTGAGGTTGCCGGTAATCTCCGCGCTGGTCGCGCCTTCGGGCTTGACGCTGGTCGACACGAAGGTCGCGGTCGGGAATTTGGCGGCATCGAAGAAGTCGGGCTTCAACAGATGCTCGTCCAGCTTCGCGACGCCGGTGCGCAGGTTGGCGATCTGAAAGGTGACCTCGACCTTCGAATTGGCGGGGTTCGCCTTGTCCAGCGTCAGCGTGCCGGTCGGCTCGGCGATGGTGCCGGCATTGTTGGTGAAGCCCATATGATCCCAGGCGAACACGACCTGCGTGTGGCCGCCGTCCACCTTGTACGAACCGCCGGTGACCTTCGCCGCATCCTTGGTGCCGGGCGCGCTGGTGGGCATCTGGGCGATGAGGGCGGAGCCGCCGGCAAGCGCAACAAGGGCGGCGGCGGGGATCAGGAATTTACGCATGGATTCAGGGACTCCGAAACGCTCAAGGGACGCTGCAACATAGCAGCGTCCCGCGATTGATCCAGAGCCGTAACGGCGAACGGATCGTTTCCGTTCCGCATCCGGATCGGGTGGCCGGTCCGGGCGGCGGAGCGCAGTCAGGCCAGTTCCACGCGCAGGTGCCGGTCGGACAATGGACTGTCCATCTCGTCCGACGCTTGGGGGACGGCGCCGGCATGCGCACCAGCCAGCCTGGGCAGCGCCAGCAGGCTCAAGGCATAACCGATGATGGCGCTGCCGCCATAGCCGACGATCGGCGTCGGATAGTTGCCGATCGCAGCCGCGACGATCGCCCCCGTCCAAGCCGCGCCGAACGCAGCGTAGACGGCCCGGTTGCCCGCGTCCCGATGCCATCCGACCAACGCCGGGACCAAAAGCGTCGCTAGGCCGACCCACACCGCCATGCCTGCGACCGCGTGAATGTCGAAGGAGGAGTAGACGATCTGGTCGACATAGGGCGACGTCGGCAGCGTGTCGGCGCGCGCAAGCGTTACTGCAAAGCTGGCTACGCTAGCGGCCAGCGCCACCAAGACATGAGTGTCACGGCGCAAGGTCGCGATCGCGGCGAGGCTGAGTACAAGCATGCCGGCCATCGCCCGATCGGGTTGCACCGCCATGGCGGCAGCGGCGGCAACGATGCTCGCCGTCGCCAGCGTGCTGCGGGATCGCGAGAAGGCGACCAGCATGACGGGCAAAAGGATCAGGCTGGGTTGAATGACAAACCCGCTCAGCCTCACCCAACGGGCGGCGCCATCCACATCGGCCCCGACCAGCGCCGTCGCGAGCAGCGCGATCGCCCCTGCGGCGCTTGCCGCGCCAGCCCATTGCTGCCCCGCCGTCGCCAGCCGACCGGGCATGGCAAGCACGGCCAGCCCGATCGCCAATGCTGCGACATTGATCGCGAGATAGCGCGCCGGCGCGCCGGCCAATGCCAAATAGAGGAGCCCGAGTGCGACGGCGCAGACCGCGCAGACGATTCCCAATGTGCGAGGGCGCCGCGTCAGGGCGTGGGCTATGGTCATGGTGATCGTTCCTCCGCGAAAACAGCCGCCGTACCGGATGAGCAGCATAAAAAGCTGGGGCAAACGCGATGCGACCGCCCGCGGCATGAGGCCGAACAGGCTGTCGAGCGCGAACAGGAGCGCCTTGCTATCGTCCGGGATGCTGGCGACCTCGCACCGGACCGCCCATCCCCAAGATGCAAGGGACGGCGGCAATATCGCAAGCAGCGCACGGCAGGCCCGATCGGCGAGGCGGCGGCGAAGCCCGGCCCTCACAGGGTAGCTTCCCGGCGCTGCGCCGCTGCCGTTGCTGCCGGTTCAGGAGGATTGGCGCGGGCGAGTTGATCGCCACGCGCGGTCAGTCGATAGGCATGCCGCGGCGGTCGACCGCCTTCGGCCGGCTGCTGCCATTCCGCTTCAAGATAGCCCTGCGCTTCCAGGCGGATGAGAAGCGGATAGAGCGTGCCGGACTTCACGCCGGCGAGCCGCGCCAGTTCATAGCCGTGGCACCATTGGCCCCCGGCGTCGAGCAGCACCGCAAGAACCATGCGGGCATGAGGCGAGAGCGCACGCGATCGAGTCATGTGCATTAAATCTACTTAGGTAGATTTAATGTCAAGCGGCCATTCTGCCGCCGATCGGGCCGGTAGCACCCCGCCCGCGTCCTTTGCTCGAAGTGAGAGTAGGGCAGGGCCTCACCAAGAAAACGGGGTCGAGCACGCCGGTCATGCCCATGCATGACCGGCGTCCCGACCCACTTTCAGACGCTAAGCTGCGTCACTCTCCCGCGAGGGGAGCAAGCAAACTCAATTCTTTTCCTGATCCACCAGCTTGTTGGCGCTGATCCAGGGCATCATCGCGCGCAGCTTTGCGCCGGTTTCCTCGATCGGGTGGCGCTGCGACGCAATACGGCTGGCCTTGAGTTCAGGCTGGCCCGCGCGGTTGTCGAGCACGAAATCCTTGACGAAGCGGCCCGACTGGATGTCGGCCAGAACGCGCTTCATTTCCTTCTTGGTTTCCTCGGTGATGATGCGCGGGCCAGTCTTGATGTCGCCATATTCGGCGGTGTTGCTGATCGAATAGCGCATGTTGGCGATGCCGCCTTCATACATCAGATCGACGATCAGCTTCAGTTCGTGGAGGCATTCGAAATAGGCCATTTCAGGCGCATAGCCCGCTTCCACCAGCGTCTCGAAGCCCGCCTGCACCAGCGCGGTCGCGCCGCCGCACAGCACCGCCTGCTCGCCGAACAGGTCGGTTTCGCATTCCTCGCGGAAATTGGTTTCGATGATGCCGCTGCGGCCGCCGCCCACGCCCGAAGCGTAGGAGAGGGCGATGTCATGCGCGTTGCCGGTCGTGTCCTGGTAGATGGCGATCAGGCAGGGGACGCCGCCGCCCTTCAGATATTCGCCGCGCACGGTGTGGCCCGGGCCCTTGGGCGCGATCATGATGACGTCGACGTCCTTGCGCGGCTCGATCAGCCCGAAATGCACGTTGAGGCCATGGGCAAAGGCCAGCGCCGCGCCGGGGCGCAGATTGTCGTGCACGTCTGAGGCGTAGATCGCGGCCTGATGTTCATCGGGGGCCAGGATCATGAACACGTCGGCCCATGCGGCGGCTTCGGCATTGGGCAGCACCTTGAAGCCCGCGCCTTCGGCCTTCCTGGCACTGGGAGAACCGGGGCGCAGCGCGATCGCCACTTCGGCGACGCCGCTGTCGCGCAGGTTCTGCGCATGGGCGTGGCCCTGCGAACCGTAGCCCAGGATGGCGACCTTCTTGCCCTTGATCAGGCCGATGTCCGCGTCGCGGTCGTAATAAACCTTCATGTCTTGTCTCTTCCCTCGAACATTGTCCTCGCCCCTTCAGGGGAGAGGATATGAAATCTTGGTTCGGCGAAGCCGGACCTAGATGAAGTTGGAGAGGGGGGATCGGCGCGACATGGCGAGTTCGCGGTCCCCCTCTCCCAGCTGCGACCAGGCGGTCAGCCGCCAAGTCTTCGCAACCCTCTCCCCGGCGGGGAGAGGGAGCTATGTCTAATTCGCCTCTTTGCCTCGCAGCAGTCCGACGACGCCGGTGCGGCCGACTTCGACAAGGCCGATCTGGCGCATGAGCGCAACGAAATTATCGACCTTTTCGGTGGTGCCGGTGATTTCGAAGACGAAGCTCTCGATCGTCGTGTCGACCACCTTGGCGCGGAACACGTCGGCAAGGCGCAGCGCCTCGATCCGATCCTCGCCCGTGCCCGCGACTTTCACGAGCGCTAGTTCACGCTCGACGAAGGGGCCGGCGTCGGTCAGGTCCGTCACCTTGTGTACCGGCACGAGCCGGTCCAGTTGCGCGATGATCTGGTCGATCACCTTGGGCGGTCCGCTGGTCACGATGGTGATCCGGCTGATCGCATGATCGTCGGTGATGTCTGCCACGGTCAGGCTGTCGATATTATAGCCGCGCGCGGTGAACAGGCCCGCGATGCGCGCCAATATGCCCGCCTCGTTCGAAACGGTCAGCGACAGGACGTGCCGCTGGCTCAACTCTTCCTGGATATGCATCAGAGGGTTCCGTGATCCTGATGGTCATCGCCTGCGGCATGGCCCGGATCGGGCTTGTCATGCCGCTGCGAAATCATGGCGACGAAGGCGAAGTGCCATTCGCCGTCTAGCCGGTGGGCGAGCCGTACCGGAAAGCCGGCGACCGCGTCGAACATCCGCTCCAGCCGCTCGCCCACATAGCGGGGACCGACCAGCAGCGTCGCAATGCGCCGCTTGTTGAAATCGAAGCCATGGTCGAGATGGACCTCCCACTCCTCATTGTCGGGATCGACATGATCGGTGGTCCATCCGGTCAGCTCGGTCGTGCCGGCCTCCCGCTCGAAATCCCATGGCTCGCTCACATGGATGCGAAGCTTCAGATGCTGCGTCACACCAGTGCCTTCGCTTCGTCCGACATGACGCCCGCGATCTGGTTGGGATCCAGCAGCATGTCGGTATGCGCCGCGCCCGACGGGATCATGGGGAAGCAGTTGGACAGCTTCGCCACCCGGCAGTCGACGATCACCGGACCTTCGGTTTCCAGCATCTGGCGGATGCCGCTTTCCAGTTCCTGCGGCCCTTCGATCCGGATGCCGGTCCAGCCATAGGCTTCGCCCAGCTTCACGAAGTCGGGCAGGCTGTCGGAATAGCTGTTGGAATAACGGCTTTCATAGGTCAGTTCCTGCCACTGGCGCACCATGCCCATATATTCATTGTTCAGGATGAAGATCTTGACCGGCAGGCGATACTGGCTGGCCGTCCCCATTTCCTGGATGTTCATCTGGATCGACGCGTCGCCCGCGATGCAGATGGAGAGGCTGTCGGGATTGCCCATCTGCGCGCCGATCGCCGCCGGGAAGCCGTAACCCATGGTGCCAAGGCCGCCCGAGGTCAGCCACTTGTTCGGCGCCTCGAACCCGAAATGCTGGGCCGCCCACATCTGGTGCTGGCCGACTTCGGTGGTGATGATGACATCCTTGCCGGTGGCGACACATGCCTTGTACAGGTCCGCGATCGCGCGCTGGGGCATGATCTCGACGCCGTTTTCGGCATAGTCCAGGCTTCGCTTGGCGCGCCAGCCGGCGATCCTTGCCCACCAGTCGCCAAGGTCGCCCTTTTGATGGCCGCGCTGCTTCCAGAGCGCGATCATGTCGTCCAACGCACTAGCGACGTCCGCGACGACCGCAACGTCCACGTCGACGATCTTGTTGATGGAACTGCGATCAATGTCGATGTGGACCTTGCGGCTGTTGGGCGCGAACGCGTCCAGCCGGCCGGTCACGCGATCGTCGAAGCGCGCGCCGACACACAGGATCAGGTCCGCCTGGTTCATCGCCCAATTGGCTTCATAGGTGCCGTGCATGCCCAGCATCCCCAGCCATTGCGGGGAGGAAGCGGGGAAAGCGCCAAGGCCCATCAGCGTGGAAGTGACGGGCGCGCCCGTCAGCGCCGCGAGTTCGCGCAGCAGGGCGGACGCCTGCGGCCCCGAATTGATGACGCCGCCGCCGGTGTAGAGGACGGGCCGCTCCGCCGCTGCCAGCATCTCGACCGCTGCGTCGATGGCCGCCGCGTCCGCCCTGGTCTGCGGGCGATAGCTTGCGTGGACCTTCGGCTCGGGCCGTGCGTAGGGCGCGGTCGCGATCTGGACGTTCTTGGGAATGTCGATGACGACCGGACCGGGACGGCCGGTGGTGGCGATATGGAACGCCTCATGGATGACCTGCGCCAGCTTCGCCGGGTCTTTGACCAGATAATTATGCTTGGTGCAGTGGCGCGTGATGCCGACCGTGTCGGCTTCCTGGAAGGCGTCAGTGCCGATCAGCTGCGTGGGCACCTGTCCGGTGATGACGATCATGGGGATCGAATCCATCAGCGCGTCGGTGATTCCGGTGACGGCGTTGGTCGCGCCCGGGCCGGACGTGACGAGGACGACGCCGGGCTTGCCGGTGGACCGCGCATAGCCCTCCGCCATGTGCGTCGCGCCCTGTTCGTGGCGGACGAGTACATGCCGGATCGTGGGATGATTGAAGAGCGCGTCATAGATGGGCAGCACCGCGCCGCCCGGATAGCCGAACACGACCTCGACGCCCAGATCGACCAGGCATTCGACCAATATGTCCGCGCCGCTCTTTTCGGCCACGTGGGAACTCCTTCACTGTTGCGGGGTGCGGCTTTGCGCCCCTGTGCCGCCAATGGCAAGGCGCCTGCCTCTAGTGGACATAAAATGGCAGGTCAAGCGCTATCGTTGTAATTTAATTACTAATTCGTCAATGATGTCATCACCAATCTTTCGCGCCTCGCGCGGCCAGTGCGGCGGGCTTTGGTTCGCGAACCAGGTATATTGCCTCTTGGCATATTGGCGGGTGGCGATGCGGCCGCGTTCGATGCAGCTGTCCACATCGCTGTCTCCTTTGATGTACGCGGCAATCTCCGGCACGCCGATCGCGCGCATCACCGGCAGCGCGGGATCAAGATTGCGGGCAAGCAACGCCTCTACCTCCGCCACCGCGCCCTGTTCCATCATGAGCGCGAAGCGCCGGTCGCACCGTTCGATCAGCCAGTCGCGCGGCGGCAGCAGGACCATGGGGCTGAGGGCGATGCGATGGCCGATCCCGCCCTCCTTGTGCGCCTGCCAGCTTTTGAGGGTCCGCCCGGTGGACCGGACCACTTCCAGCGCACGGGCCACCCGCGTCGTGTCCGCTGGCGCGAGGCGGGCGGCCGCGTCCGGGTCTTCGCGGCCAAGCGCCTCGTGCGCCGCCTCTACCGGCATGGCGCGCACAGCCGCCCGGATGTGGGGGTCGATGTCCGGCACTGGCGCGATGCCGTCCAGCAGCGTGCGGATATACAGCCCCGTCCCCCCCACTAGCACCGGCAACTTGCCTTCGCCATGAGCCGCCTCGATCTCCGCCTTCGCCTCGGCCGCCCAGCGCGCGGCGGTGCAGGCTTGCGCCCCGTCGATATGGCCGAACAGCCGGTGCGGCACGTCGCCCATTTCCTCGAGGGAGGGGCGGGCCGAGAGAATGGCGAGATCGGCATAGACCTGGCTGGCGTCGGCATTGATGACGGCGCCGTCGGCGCGCTTGGCAAGCTCTATGGCGAGCGCGCTCTTGCCGCTGGCGGTCGGCCCGGCAATAAGCGCGACCCGTGGGCGGGATTCGCCGGGACTGGGTTCGGGAGTAAGCATGTTCGTCGCGACCTTAGTGGCAAGTGGCTCCATGGGGCAGGGGGATATTGCTGAAGCGACGGGCCGGCTCGCCGCCGCCGGTTGCACCCCCGTCGACGGCGTCTGGCTTGACGAGGGGAAGGCGGCCGACATCTTCTTCGGCACGGACCCCGTCACTGCCCGCGCCGTGTTGACCGACATTGGTGAAGCCATCGACGTCATTGTCCAGCCCGCCGCCACGCGGGAGAAGGCGCTGCTCATCGCGGACATGGATTCGACCATGATCACGGTCGAGTGCATCGACGAATTGGCCGACTATGCCGGGATCAAGCCGCAGATCGCCGAAATCACCGAGCGGGCGATGCGCGGCGAACTGGATTTTGCAGGCGCGCTCAACGAGCGGGTCGCGTTGCTGAAAGGGCTTCCCGACAGCGCCATCGACCAATGCCGCGCCGAGCGCGTCAGGATCATGCCGGGCGCGAAGGCGCTGGTCCGCACGATGAAGGCGCGCGGCGCGCGGACGCTGCTGGTGTCGGGCGGCTTCACCCGCTTCACCGACCCGGTGGCGGAGGAGATCGGCTTTGACGCCAATGTCGCCAACGTGCTGGAGATCGCCAATGGCGCGTTGCTGGGCACCGTGGCGACGCCCATCGTGGATGCGGCGCGCAAGCTGGCGGAGCTTGAGGCAGCGATTGCGGGCGGGGTCGACCGGGCGCTGACGCTGGCGGTAGGCGACGGCGCGAACGACATTCCGATGATCCAGGGGGCTGGCCTTGGCGTCGCCTACCACGCAAAGCCCAAGACGCGCGCGGCGGCGGCAGCGGAGATCGTTCATGGCGATCTGTCCGTACTGCTCTACGCGCAGGGCATCGGATCGGCGCAGTGGGTGCGGGACTGAGGATCCCTTACATTGGAGCGAGCAGCATCCACAGCGCCATTGCCAGCATCATGAGATTTTCGGTCAGCGACACGAAACCCAGCGGAACGTTGCTGTTGCCCCCGACGCAGGCGCATTTGAGCGTGCGCCTGTCGATATAGACGGCCTTGATGACCGATGCCGCGCCGATCCCGCCGATAAAGGCGGCGACCGGAATGGAAATCCAGTCGAACACGCGCATCAGCATCAGGAAGCCCGCGCCCAGTTCGAGGAAGGGGTAGGCCTGTCCATAGGGCGGCACGCGGCGAGCAAGCAGGTCATAGTTCAGGAACATCGTTGCGAAGCGATCGACATCCTGCAGTTTCAGCATCGCCAGCAGCATCATGGCTGCCGCCACGAACCGCTCCAGCGTGAGGGTGGACAGCAGGGCCGTTCCCGTCAGCCAGCCGATGGCCCCCGCCAGCAAAGCGGCGACAGCGAACACGGTGAGCACCGGCACATAACTTGTTGCTGAGGGATCGCGGACCTTTAGGCCAAGGAAGCGGCGCAGATCGTCATGACCGCCGATGCGTCGCCCGTCGATGAACGTCTGGGGCGTCGTCGCCACGCCATGTTCTGTCTTGAACGCGTCGGTTTCGGCGCGCGTCTTCAGCCAGTGATCGTCCACCACATAGCCATGGCGCCGCAGCAGCCATCGCGACTTGATCCCATAGGGGCAGATATGGTCGGCCATGACCATGCGATACAGGCTGGCGGTTTTGGGGGCAGGGCTGGTCATATGCTTGGCTCGAACGACAAGCGAACGGACGCTTTCAAGGTTCCGAACTGATCGTAACGTGCCGGCGGCATCAGCGTCTTTTGCGGCTGGGCTTCTTCTTCCCTTGGGGCGCGGCCTTGCACGGCCAGGCCTTGCGGATGGCGGCGAACACCTGGGACGAGGCGGAGTTGGCGGCCCGGTCCTTCGGGTTCCTGCTCAGATAATCGACAGTCGTCTTGCGCAGGTCGCTGATGGTCACGTTCGCCGGGATGCAGCTTTTGAGGCCATTGGCCTCCCGCGTCGTGTTGAACGCGTCCACCGCGCCGCTGATATAGCCCACGCATTCGTAGGAGCGTTCGAAATAATCCTTGCTGTCCTTCGGCGTCGAGCAGGTCTCATACAGCGCGTCGCCGCCGTAGAAGCCGGCCTGCGCGGGCAAGGGGAGGAAGGCCAGGCCCGCGATTGCCGCGCCCATGCCCGCCACCGTCGAAATCTTCATGCCTTTCACTCCATTCCTGCCACAAGGCCGTCGATCGCGCCCTGAAGGATGTAGCTCGCTGCCAACTTGTCCACCAGTTCCTCGCGCCGCGCCCGGCTGGCATCCACCTCCAGCAAAGTGCGGGTCACGGCCTGCGTCGACCAGCGTTCGTCCCACAGGAGGATGGGATGGCCAAGGTCCGCGATATTGTGGGCGAAGGCGCGGCTCGCCTGGGCGCGCGGAGAGCTGCTGCCGTCCAGGTTGAGCGGCAGGCCGATGACGATCCCCTTCACCTGCTGCTGTTCGATGAAGGCGGCAAGGCCGATCTTGTCCTTGCCGAACTTGCCGCGCGTCACCGTATAGGCGGGGCTTGCGATCGTCCATGCCGCGTCGCAAAGGGCAAGGCCGATCGTCTTCGTCCCCACATCCATGCCGATCAGCCGGCCGCCCTGCGGCAGTGCGGCGCGAAAGGCCACGCGATCCGTCGTCACCAAAGTCATGGGCGCGCCCTGTCATTTATGGACGAAAGCCGCCAATCTTTTCTGCGCATCTGCCCGCACGTTGCCCCAGAAAAGGGCATAGTCATAGACGTGGTAGTTATTGCCGGGCAGGGTGAATGGCCCCATGTCCACCGGCTCCCCGATCATCAGCACGCCGCTGGTGTCGCAGCGGGCGGGCACCACGCCCTTCAGCAGCTTGGGCGGCTTGCCTTCCTCCCGCGCGTCCAGCGTGCCCTTGTTGGCGCTCGCCGGAGCCGATCCGTTGAACGCGCCGGTGATGGGATTGGTGCAGAGCATGTGCGTGCCCTTGCGGGGTTTGCCGGTATAGCCGGTCTTGCGCTCGAAACTCTCCACCACGGCGGACGGATCGGCCGGTTCGGCGTAGCTTTGCCAGCTGACGATGCAATGCGCCTGATGCTGGTCGGCGCAGGCGGGAAGACCGAGCGCCGGCAGGTCGGCCTCCACCGACACCGGCCAGCCCACCGCATAGACCGCCGCCAGCCGGTCCGCCACGGGCTTGCCCGCCACCTGCTCGCGCAGCAGCCGCAGCAGATGGCCCGATCCCTGGCTGTGCCCGGCCAGGATCAGCGGCCCGGTCGGATTGGCCTTCAGGAAGGTGGCGAAGGCCTGCGCGACGTCGCGATAGGCGGCCGCCAGCGCTTCCTCGCCGGCCGGCTTGTCCGTCAGGAAGGCGCCATAATTGGCTTGGCGATAGCGCGGCGCCCATACCGCGCCCGCGCCATTGAACGCGCTCGCCTGGTTCGCGACGAACCGGCGGGCGGTGGCGTCCGCATCCTTGTCGTCCAGCCGGGCGTTCCAGTGCGCGTCGCCGAAGGTGGTGATGTAGCTGGTGGGATGGATGAAGAAGATCGCTGCCTTCGGGCCTGCGGCTTTAGAAGGCGCGACACCTTCCGGGGTCCAGAGCGCGGGATTGTTCTTCACGATGTCGGGCCGGGCGATCCACATGCCGGCCTCGACATAGGCGTCGGCGGGGAGCGGCTGAAGCTGGGTAAAGGGCTCGCGCGGGACCATCACCATGCGGATCAGTTGCATGCCCCAGACGCGGTAGACCAGCAGCGCGGCGATCACCAGCACCACGAGCGTGGCTATCACATAAAGGAATTTCCGCGCCACCTTCCGCTCTCTCCCGGTCCTGTGGACGGACGGCCCCATCCGGCTCTCTGTCTGGCGCATGCGTTCCGCCCGCGCAAGGCCTGCGAAAGCGTCTTGAAGGGAAGGTGCGCGGATGGTAGCGGCGGCCCATGTCGATAGACCTTCAGACCGTGAAAAAGATCGCCAGCCTGTCGCGCATTTCCGTGACCGAGGCAGAGGCGGAGGCGATGGTGCCCGAACTCAACAACATCCTGGGCTGGGTGGAGCAACTGGGCGAGGTGGACGTGACTGGCGTGGAGCCGATGACCGCCGTGATCCCCAATCAGCAACGGCTGCGCGACGATGTCGTGACCGACGGGAATGTCCGCGACAAGGTACTCGCCAACGCGCCGCAGGCGGAACATGGCTTCTTCGCGGTGCCCAAGGTGATCGAGTGACGCCAACGGCGGCGCTCGATCATCCTGAACTTGTTTCAGGATATCGTGCCTTGATGATGGACCTGGCCCTGGGGGCCAAATGGATGCTGAAACACGTTCAGCATGACGGGCTGTAAAAATGACCAATCTCACCGATCTTACCGTAGCCGAAATCCGCGATGGCTTTCGCGCCGGCGATTTTTCGGCGCGCGAAGTGGCGGAGGCGTTCAACGCCAATGTCGCCGCCGCAAAGGCGCTCAATGCCTTCATTGTCGAAACGCCGGAAAAGGCGCTGGAGGCGGCCAACGCCGCAGACCGCGCGAAGGCAGCCGGGGAGCCGCTCGGGCCCCTGGCAGGCGTGCCGATCGGCATGAAGGATCTTTTCTGCACGGAAGGGACGCAGACCACCGCGGCGTCGCACATGCTGGAAGGCTTCACGCCGACCTATGAATCGACCGTGTCGGGCAAGCTCTGGGCGGCCGGCGCGGGGATGCTGGGCAAGCTCAATCTCGATCAGTTCGCCATGGGCTCCTCCAACGAGACGAGCTATTTCGGCAATGTCATCTCGCCCTGGCGGCGCAGCGACGGCGGCAATGCCGCGCTCGCGCCCGGCGGTTCCTCGGGCGGTTCTTCCGCCGCCATCGCGGCGCGGCTCTGTCCGGCGGCGACCGGCACGGACACGGGCGGCTCGATCCGACAGCCTGCAGCCTTCACCGGCATTTCCGGCATCAAGCCGACCTATGGCCGCTGCTCGCGCTGGGGCATCGTCGCCTTCGCCTCCTCGCTGGATCAGGCCGGGCCGATGGCGCGGACCGTGCGCGACAACGCCATCCTGCTGGAGGTGATGTCGGGCTTCGATCCCAAGGATTCGACTTCGCTCGACCTGCCGGTGCCGCAGTGGGAAGCGAAGCTGTCCAGCGACCTGCGCGGTAAGACCGTCGGCATTCCGAAGGAATATCGTCCGGACGGCCTCAACGCGGAAATCTCCGCCTTGTGGGATCAGGGTATCGAATGGCTGAAGGATGCCGGCGCGAATGTGGTGGAGGTGTCGCTGCCCCACACCAAATATGCGCTCCCGACCTATTATATCATTGCCCCCGCAGAGGCTTCTTCCAACCTCGCCCGCTATGACGGCGTGCGTTACGGCCAGCGCGACCTTCCGGACGGGGCGGGCCTGCAGGACATGTATGCCGCGACGCGCGCCGCCGGTTTCGGGCCGGAGGTCAAGCGCCGCATCATGATCGGCACCTATGTGCTGTCGGCGGGCTTCTACGACGCCTATTACACCCAGGCGCAGAAGGTGCGCGCGCTCATCGCGCGGGACTTCGACCTGGCGTTCGAGCAATGCGACCTGCTGCTGACGCCGACCGCGCCGAGCGCCTCCTTCGCGCTGGGCGAGAAACAGGCCGATCCGCTCGCCATGTATCTGAACGACGTCTTCACCGTGCCGGCGTCGCTGGCGGGCCTGCCGGCGATGGCGGTGCCGGGCGGGCTGGACGCGGCGGGGCTGCCCATCGGGTTGCAGATCATCGGCAAGGCGCTGGACGAACAGACCGTGCTGAACGCGAGCCTCGCGATCGAAGAACGCGCAGGCTTCGCGGCACGGCCGGACAAGTGGTGGTAAAATGACTGAATCAACCTATCGCATCCAGGGCGCAACCGGCGAGTGGGAGGTCGTGATCGGCCTTGAGGTCCACGCGCAGGTCACGTCGAACGCCAAGCTGTTTTCCGGTGCGGCGACCGCGTTCGGGGCGGAGCCGAACACGCAGGTCAGCCTGGTCGACGCGGCGATGCCCGGCATGTTACCCGTGCCCAACCGCGAATGCATCCGTCAGGCGGTGCGCACCGGCATGGCAATCGACGCCCAGATCAACAAATGGTCGCGTTTCGACCGCAAGAATTATTTCTACGCCGACCTTCCGCAGGGCTACCAGATCAGCCAGCTCTACCACCCGCTGGTGGGCGAGGGGCAGATCGACATCGTGCTCGACGAGAAGAACCCGGAAACGAGCACCAAGACCATCGGCATCGAGCGCATCCATGTCGAGCAGGATGCGGGCAAGCTGATGCACGACCAGCATCCTACCCGCTCCTATGTCGACTTGAACCGATCGGGCGTGGCGCTGATGGAGATCGTGTCGAAGCCCGAAATGCGTTCTCCCGCCGAAGCTGGGGCTTATCTGGCAAAGCTGCGCACAATCCTGCGTTATGTCGGCTCGTGCGACGGCAATATGGACCAAGGATCGATGCGCGCGGACGTCAATGTCTCGGTCCGCAAGCCGGGCGAGCCGTTCGGCACGCGCACCGAGACGAAGAACGTCAACTCCGTCCGCTTCGTCATGGCGGTGGTGGAGCATGAGGCGAACCGCCAGGTCGACGTGCTGGAAGCAGGCGGCACGGTGGTGCAGGAAACGCGCCTCTACGATCCCGATCGCAACGAGACTCGGTCGATGCGGTCGAAGGAAGACGCGCACGACTATCGCTATTTCCCCGATCCCGACCTGCTGCCGCTGGAGCTGGACGACGCGTTCCTTGAGGAATGCCGCGCCTCGCTGCCCGAACTGCCCGATGCCAAGCGTCGCCGCTACGAGCAGCAGCTGGGCCTGTCCGCCTATAATGCCGCGACGCTGACCGCCGACGCGGACACGGCCCGCTGGTTCGAGGCGCTGCTGGCCGAAGGCGCGCGCATCCAAAAGAAGAGCGAAGGCGAAGTCGCCAAGGCGTCCGCCAACTGGCTGCTGTCCGAACTCTATGGCGCGCTCAACCGCATCGGCAAGAGCCTGGAGGACAGCCCGGTCAGCCCCGAAGAAGGCGCGGAGCTGCTGGCGCTGGTCGCGGACGGCACGATTAGCGGCACGATCGCCAAGCAGGTGTTCGAGATCATGCTCGAAACCGGCGACAAGCCCGGCAAAATCGTCGAAGAAAAGGGTCTGAAACAGACCAGCGACACCGGCGCGATCGAGGCGGCCGTGGCGAAGGTGCTGGCCGACAATGCGGACAAGGTCGCCCAGTATAAGGGCGGGAAGGAAGCGCTGTTCGGCTTCTTCGTCGGCCAGACGATGAAGGCGATGCAGGGCAAGGCCAATCCGCAGGTCGTCAACGAACTGGTGAAGAAGGGCCTGTCGGCCTGATCCGATAATCCGGCGAAAGCAGAAGGGGAGCGTTCCGGCGGAGCGCTCCCCTTTGTCCTGTCTGCCCGACGAGAAAGAAGGGGCGCCACCGAAGCGGATCGGTGACGCCCCTCTTTTGCGCCGCGGCTTCCTTTAGGGGGAGGGGGTCGATGCCGCGGCTGGGACAGGCGAACCGGGAGGGTCGTTGGGGTGTGGCCCGCCTGTCATTCCCTAGACGTCACAGCACGAAATTAACCGTCGCACGAAATGACAGGGCGACATGATTTTGTTGCTCCTCCGCGCCGACCTCGCCGCCGACGCGGAATGTGTCGGTGCCGCCATAGAGGCGCGCGCGGCCGGTCCAGCCGTTGGTGCGCTCTTCGGACACGAGGGTGAAGCGGTCGCCGCCCTTGAAATAGGCCACCGTGTCACCGAGCGATCCGCCGACGATCTGACGGCGGCCGCCTTCCAGTTCCAGGCGCACCCAGCTGTCCTCGCGGTTCAGGCTGCCGAAATCATAGCCGGCCGTCAGTGTGCCGTTGACCGTGGTTTCGTCGCTGGTGCGGCCCAGCACGGTCAGGTTGAACGCGTCGCCCCCGCCCGTTTCGCTGTAGCCGTCTTCCTTCAGGCGGTAATAGTCGACCCCTGCCGCGGGACGCAGGCTGAAGCGGCCCATCTGCAGCTGGTAGGACAGGCCGGCGGTCGCGGAGTAGAGCTTGCCGTCCCAGTCACCGTCCGCCGTGCGCGCGACCGTCCCATTGTTGAAATGGCGCGTGCCCGAAAAACCGATAGTCGCGGCCGAGAGGCGGGCGAAGGCCAGCAGCGGCCCCCATTGCCCGCGCCAGTGGGCGGCCAGCCCATATTGGTCGGAATCGACCGCATTGCTGGAATCGCCTGCCGAATCGCTGCCGTGCAGATAGGCGATGGACCCGCCGAATGCGCCGAGTTCGGACAGATATTCGACGCCGCCACCAGCGCCCCAGCCGGTGATGTCGTAGGATGCCGTGTCGCCGACGCTCTTGGCCCCGCCGAAACCGACCTGCTGCAGCCAGAAGCCCCAGCGGCCGTCCTGGGTGCGGTAGATGCCGTTGGGATCTGACAGGATGCGCGCGGTCGCACGCGATCCGGATGTCACCGCCTCGAACGTGCCGCCGGCATGGTCGGGCAGCATCTGGCGCAGGCTGGCGTTGAGCGTGGCGCTGTCCCGCACCGCCAGATAGGCGCCAGCGACCGCCGCGTCATTGTCCAGCGCCTTGAAGATCGCCGGATAGGCGCGCGCGAGCGATCCCTGGAGTCCCAGATCCGACACGCTCTTGGCCGCGATCGACAGGGTGACGTCGCCCGTCGCCGCGTTGCCGCTGACGCCGCCCTTGAACATGTAGGGCAGGAGGGTGGCGCTATCGAGCACCGGCGCGCCGCTCAGCGATCCCGCGCGCACGATGACATAGTCGCCGGCCGCTCCGCCGACGCGGGTCAGGTTCACCTGCACCCGCGATCCTGCGGCGAAGCTGGCGGCCCCGGCCACGTCATAGCGTGTGTTGGTGCCATTGGCGGTGTCGATCGTAACGCCCAGCGTCGATGTCCCATTGGCTGTCAGGCTGCCCAGGGCCACGCTGCCGCTGTTGCTGGCGGCCAATGTGCCGCCGTTCAGCGTCACCGCGACATTGCCGGCATTGACGATGGAGCCGGAGAGGCCGGACGTACCACCCAGCGTCAGCGTGCCCGTGCCGCCGCCGAAATCGACATTGCCCGTTACCTTCGCGGTATCGGAAAGGGACAGGGCCGACGTGCCCGCGCCGAAGGCGAGATTGCCGGTCAGCGTCGACGATCCAGCGAAACTGACGCTGTCGTTGCCAGCGCCCAGATCGATATTGCCGGTGATGCGGCCCGCCGACACGGTCATGCTGTCATTGCCCGACCCCAGATAGACCGCGCCGTTGATCGTGGGGGCGGTCGCATTGGCCGACGCCAGCGCCTGCGTCAGCGTGACGCCGCCGCTGTTGGCGCGCAGATCGATCGCGATGTTGGTGAGGCCGCCGGTCGCGCTGATGGTGCCGCTGTTCGACAGGCTCGACACGGTTCCGCTGCTGTCGAGGATGGCGACCGCCGTGCCCTTTGTGGTGTCCAGCGCCGCCGCGCCGATGCCGCCGGTCACGACGATGCCGTTCACTTGCGCACCGCTATCGATCAGCAGTCCGCGCGCGGCGGTCCCGGTGGAGGCGGAGCCGGTCGCGCCGACACTGCCGTTGACCTCGATCGTGCCGGCAGTCGTGCCGGACCCGACACGCAGGGCGGTCGCGTTGCTGTCATAGGAAACGGCGGTGATGGAACCGGCGACCTTGACGCCCCTGGCGATCGACACATCGCCTCCCAGTCCGCCAAGGACCAGGCCATTCGCGTCCACCCCGTTATAGACGCCATAACCCGCGATGCTGCCATTGACGATCAGGCCATAGCCGGTGCCGCCGGCAGCGACCGCGCCGATGACCGTGTCGCGGCTGGCCGACCCGATCTGCACCGCCGGCGCGCGGCCGTAGCTGGTGATGACGGCCGACCCTTCGCTCGCATCAGTGAGGCCGTCATTGTCCACATCGGGCTTGGTCGAATCGAGCGTCGGCGGGATATCGAAGATGATGCCGCCGCTCACATTGCCGGCGATCACCACGGCCGATCCGCCCTGCAGCAGGTCGTCCGCGTCGAGTTTGGTCACGTCGGTCGGGCGGGTGGTCGATCGATAGCCGGTGCTGGCAATGCTACCCTGGATCTTCAGCGCGCCGTTGATATCGCCCAGCAGCGCCGCGCCGACGCTGTTGGCCCCGGTCGCCACGGTCGTGCCGCGCAACGTGACATTGCCATTGATGTCGTTGGCGCGGACGCCATAGCTGTTGTCGCCGATGACGTTGGTGGCGCCACTGGTGGACAGAGCACCGTTCAAGGTGCCGTCGATGCGGACGCCGGCGCTGTTGTTACCCTCTATGGAGATGGTGCCGTTCTGGCTGATGGCACCCGTATGCGCCGCACCCGCTTGCACCCAGATGGCGTTGCGGCCGCTGCCCTTTGCCAACGGGCCGTCCAGATCGCCGTCATTGTCTGTGTCGGTCGCAGTGTAGTTTTCGGTCAGCGTGATTGTGCCGCTGTTCGTGACCGAGCCGTTCCGCCCAGCCGTCGCCAATATGCCGGTCGCATTGTCCGCGTCGTTGATCGTAATGTTGCCGGCGTTGGAGACGGCATGATTGCTGTCCATCGTCACGGCGGCGCCGGAGGGCAGGGTGATCGATCCCGCCGAACTGATGGTGATGCTGTCCCCCGCGCCATTTGCGGCGGTGGATGTGCGGACAGCGGTCGTGGTGGCGGTGCCGATGGTCGTTTCCGCTGACGCGTCGGACAGGGTCAGGGCTGCCAATACGGGGGCGATGGCCGTACAGGCCAGGTAATGTCGCATGATGTCTCCTCTGAGCGCCGCGCTGGCCATTGGCCGCGCGTTGACCCAAGGACGGCGCAGAGAGCCGGCTTCCGTGGGCGAAACTGCAGAAAGTTGATCTAAAAGGCGAAATCGACGCCCAGCCGCACGGTGCGGGGACGCAGCGGCGTGTAATAATCCGTGTTGAGATCGAACGGCGTGCCGAGCGAAAAGCGGTTGCCGTTGCTGTTCAGCAGGTTGGTCAGCGACAGGCTGTACTGGACAGCGCCCCATCGAAGGTTCGCCGCTAGGCTGGTATCGACATAATCGCCCTGCGTCTGGCCGAGGATCGGGCCTACGCCAAGGCGGGATTTGCCGACATAACGGGCGGACCCCGACAGGTGCAGCATGCCGCCGTCGCCCATTTCGGCGCGCCAGTCGATGCCCATCCGACCGCCGAGATTGGCGACGTTGGGCAAGTCAAGCGACCGCCCTGCAAAGGACAGGGTCCGCAGGAAGGCCGCCGGCTGCGTCAGGCGGCTGTCATTGTAGATGATGCTGGCATCCAGCGTCAGCGGCGCGACGGGCCGCAGCACCACCCGCGCCTCCACCGTGTAGATGCGTCCGTCCCCGATATTGGCTGTCGTGGGCAGGCCGATCCGGTCGGTCACGTCCGCCTGGATATTGCGCCAGTCGGTCCAGGCGAGATTGGCGCTGGCGGCGAAGCGGTCGCGGCCGGGCACGCCCTTTCGCGCGCCGAGTTCGACCGTCGATATCCGGTCGTTCTGGAAGCGGCGGACGCGCTGGTCGTCCACCGCCAGGCCGCCGGGGCGGAAACCCTGCTGGAACCGGGCATAGAGCGTCACATCGCCCAATGCGTCGGTCAGGATGGAGGCGGACGGCAGGAAGATCGTCTCGTCGCGGTCGGCCTGCGCCTCCGCCCGCGCGAGGTCCGCGGTGGAAAGCGCGGTGACGGCGTCGAGTGCACGGCCGGACAGGCGGCTGTTGGTCAGGCGTCCGCCGACGGTCGCTATAAGGCCGCGGACCGGCTCGAAGGATGCTTCGCCGAAGAGGGTCGCTTCCCTGACGCGGTTGCGCACGCCGGTTGCCGCCGCGGGAATGCCCCGGCCATAGATGGGCACGCCCGGAATGATGACCGGCTCCGCGATCGCCGTCCCGAACGTCCCGAAGCCCGTCAAGGATCGATGGAGTTCGGAACTGCTTTGAAGGTAGGAGGCGCCGAGAATCCAGCCGAGGCCATTGTCCATGTCCCGCACGATCCGGTTTTCGGTCGAGAAGATATCGACATGGTTGCGCTGGGTGAACAGCGCCGGAAATCCCTCCGGCTGCGTCGCGTCGTAGCTTTCGTCGAGATGATGCCGGACATAGCCGGTGGAGGACACAAAGCGCAGCGTGTCCCACTGTCGCTCGATGCGCACATTGCCCAGCAAATAGTCGGACGCATAGGGCTGGGCTACGGCGGACGCGCGCTCCAGCCGGCCGACGGATCGGGACGCATATTGCGCGTCGTCGCCGTCGATATGCTGATAGACGCCGTTGAGGTCGATGGTCCAGTCGGCGTCCGGCGCGAAGCGGAGCGCCGCGCGGCCGCCCCATGTCTGCACCCGGTTCACGTCGTCCCTATTGCGGCGCAAGTCGTCGATATAGCCACCGTCTCGAACGCCATAGCCCACCAATCGCAGTGCCACCTTTTCCGCGACCAAGGGGATGTTGATCGTGCCGGAGAGGTCCACGCCCGGCTCGCCACGCTGCGTTGCGCTGAGGCCGGCCGATAGCTGCCCGCCCCATTCGCCAAGGTTAGGCGCGTTGGGCATGATGCGGATGATGCCGCCCAGCGACCCTGCGCCGTACAGCGTGCCCTGCGGTCCCTCCAGCACCTCTACCCGGCCGACGTCATAGAGTTTGAGATCGGGATCGGGTGCGGCATAGTTGAGACGCATGTCGCCCAGATACTGGCCGGTCGTCGCCTGCGTCGGTCCCGCGACGCCGGAATCGGCGATGGCGCGTATGAACAGCTTGTTGCGGCCCGCGCCGGCATGGGTGGAACTGAGGCTCGCCACGCGGGAGAGCAGGGCGACGGTCCCCCCGGCGGCCTCTGCGGTGCTGAACAGGTTGCTGTCCAGCGTTTCGACCACGCCGGCATAGCGGGCCAGCGGCGTGTCCCGCTTCGACGCCGTGACGATGATGTCCGCCTGCGGCTGGTCCGGTGCGGGCGCGATCGCGGCGAGGATCGGCGCGGGAGCGGGTGGGCGCGGCGAGGATGGCGCCCGCACGATGCGCCAGCCAGCCGGGCCGACGCGCTTGGCCCTTGCGCCAGTGCCCTTCAGCAGCGCCTTGAGCGCAGAATCGATGGAAAGCGTACCCCGCACGGCGGGCGTGGGAAGCTGAGCGAGCGACTGGTCGGACATGCCGATGCTGGCGCCGGTTTGACGGCCGAGCGCGATCGCCGCCTCCCCGAGCCGGCCGGGGGCGATGTCTATTGCCTGTCTGTCCGCCGCCAAAGCGGGCGTAGCCGTTATTGCTATGATCGCGATGGCGGGGGCGATGGCGATCAGAAGGTCAGTCGTGCGACCCATTCCCTCCTTCCAGAAGCCAACCGTCCTGCTGACGCACGGCGTCAAGGCCCATCAGGGGCGCAGCCTGCGCAAAGAAGCGCGCCGGGTCGCGGTCCAGGCGGATCGTGCCGGTAAATCGCATCGCAGCGGCCTGCGGCGTGTAGCGGATCGCGATGCCGAGCGAGCGCGACGCGTCCTGCGCCACCTGCGATACCGTGGCGTTGGCATAGATCAGCTGTCCCTGACGCCAGCTGGCGACGGAGGCGGGGGCGACGTCCATAACGCGCAACCCGCCAGCATCTTCGGTCAGACCACGCCCGGCGGGCAGGGCGATGGCTTCGGCCTTCGGATTGTAGATGACCTTGCCTTCCGACACGCCGATCCGGGTTGCGTCCCCGCTATGGACGATGTTGAAGACGGTGCCGGCATCCTCGAACACATCGTCGCCCACGGTCACGCGGAACGGGTTGGCCGCGTCATGCCGCACCGTGAAGGCCGCTTCGCCCCGGTCGAGGGCGGCGAAGCGCGCGTCCTTGCGATCGAAGCGCATCGTCGTGTCGCCGTTCAGGTGGACGGTGGTGCCGTCGTCCAGCGCGATGGTGCGGGTTTCTCCCGGTCGCGTCGTAACGCTGTAGATGTCGCTGCGATTGAGGACAGCGATCGAGACAGTCGCGACGAGCGCCGCCGCGACCGCGCCGCCGGCAATCCAGCGGAAGCGGGGACGGCGGTCCCCTGCGTCATTTGCGGCGACAGGCAGGGTCACAGGAGCAACCGGGATCAGGCTGTCCATTTCGCTGTCCGCCGCCATCAGCGCATCATAGGCGGACGCGTTGGCAGGATCGGCCTCCAGCCATGCGGTGAAGCCGGTCCAGTCCTCAAAATCGGGGTCGCGGGTGCGGATCACCCAACCCAGCGCCTCCTCGTTCATCATGGCTCCAGCCCTGTTTCCTTGCCCCTTGTCGGACATGACGCCGCGGCCGCCATCATTCCGTATCCATTTTCTGCTTGAGCGCCAGCATCGCGCGATAGGCCTTCTGCAGATCCTTCTCGACGGTGGTCAGGCTGATGCCCAGTTCCTCTGCTATGACCCTTTGCCCGACGCCCTCCAGCCGGAAACGGCGGAACACCAGCTCCACGCGAGGGCCAAGTTCGCGCAGCACCGCCTGCGCTTCTTCCAGCCGCTGGTTGAGGATCATCCGTTCGTCGACGGGCACCTCTTCGGTCGGATCGGCCATCACGCCTCCGGCGCCTGCCGCCCAGTCCTGTTCCCGCCGTTCACGGCGCGACGCGGACCGGTAACGGTCGAGCATCAGGTTGTTGGCCGTGCGATATAGATAGGGCAGCGGATCGGCGACCGGGCCGACATCTTTCGCCTGCAGCTTCATCCATATGTCCTGCAACAGATCCTCAGCGTCCTCCCCCGCGCCGCGCGCGCGCAGGAAGCGCAGCAGGGCGGCGCGATTGGCCATGAAAATCTGGGAGAGGCCTGTGGCCATGCCGGTGAAGCGTCCAGTCAAGCGGGTCTGGCCTGCGCCATAAAGAAGAGGAAGGGGCTTTGGCAATCGCCAAGCGGTTTACGAGGCCGTCCCACTCCTCTAGCCATGGCCCCCATGGCAACAGCATATGGCGGCGCAGCATGGGACAGGTGACGGACAGGGCGGCGGCCGAGGCGGCCGGCATGGACGCCGACCGGCTGGACGCGCTCGTCGCGGAACTGGACGCCACCTATGTCGCGAGCGGGAAATTGCCGCACATGCACATGCTCGTCTCGCGCGACGAGCAGCTCCTGTTATCGGTGGTGCGCGGGCGGGCGCGAGAAGATGGCGCGCCACTGCGGCATGACGCATTGTATCGCATCGCGTCGATGACCAAGCCGGTGACGTCAGTCGCCTTCATGATGCTGGTCGAGCAGGGGAAGGTCGCGCTGGACGATCCCGTCACGGACGTCATCCCGGAATTTGCGAGCCTGCGCGTCGGCACCACGGATGGATCGGTGCCTGCCCGGCCAATGCAGATGATCGACCTGATGCGGCATACGTCGGGGTTCACCTATGGCCTCCAGCGGCAGACGCCGATCGATGCGCGCTATCGGGAATTGGGGCTGGACGAGTTCCAGCAAAGGCGCACGTCCGACCAGTTCATCGCCGCGCTTGCCGGCCTGCCTCTGGAATTCTCGCCCGGTGACCAGTGGAATTATTCCGTCTCCACCGATGTGCTGGGCGTCGTGGTCGAGCGGTTGAGCGGCCTCGACCTTGAAGCCTTCTTCCAGCAGCGCATCTTCGCGCCACTGGGCATGACCGACACGACCTTCATGCTGCCGGACGCGAAGGCGGACAGGATGACCGATGCCTGGCGGCTGGACGAAGGCGGCGGCATCGTCGTCGCGGACCATGGCGCGCGCAGCGCATGGCGGCGCACCGGCTGTTTCCATTCAGGCGGCGGCGGGCTGGTGTCGAGTGTTGCGGACTATCATCGCTTCGCCCGCATGTTGTTGCGCGAAGGCGAGCTGGACGGCGCGCGGCTGCTGGCGCCGGAGACCGTGCGGCGGATGCGCACCAACCAGCTGCCCGGCGGAGGCGACCTTGCCAGCCTGTCCCGCGCCATGTTCAGCGAAGCGGATTATCAGGGCGTCGGCTTCGGCCTGGGCTTCGCCATGGGCCTTGCCAGCGGCGAATATTATTGGGGCGGCGTGTTTTCGACTTACTTCTGGATTGACCCAGTCCAGCGCCTGATCGGCATCTTCATGACCCAGCATCTGCCGTCGAGCACCTATCCCGTCCGTGCCCGGCTGCGGCAGGGCGTGGCGGATGCCATCGTCAAACGTCCCTGACCTGATTGGTGTTAGCGGCTGGCACGGATCGAAAGGCTGGCTGGCACGTTCGGTTGCTGCAGCGCAAAAATGGCGATGGCGCGGCTAGGGACGCTGTGCCATCATCATCCATATTCAGCAGCAGGGGGTGATTTCGCCATGACGTTCAAGGGGCAGACCGCGCTTCCGACGCCCACACCGCGGCGGCTCGACCCGGATGGGATCGCCGTCGAGATCGTCGAGCGCCTGACTTATCGCCTGGGCAAGAATGCGGCGGCGGCCAAGCCGCATGACTGGCTCCATGCGGTCATCATGGAGATACGCGACCGGGTGATCGACGCCTGGATCGCATCGACCCAGAAAACCTATGAGGAGCAGGGGCGGCGGGTCTATTATCTCAGCCTTGAATTCCTGATCGGTCGGCTGATGCGCGACGCGGCGTCCAATATGGAAATGCTCGACGACCTGCAGGCCGCGCTCGACAAGCTGGGCGTCGACATCGACCTTATCGCCGCGCTGGAGCCGGACGCGGCGCTCGGCAATGGCGGCCTTGGCCGGCTCGCCGCCTGCTTCATGGAAAGCATGGCGACGGTCGATGTGCCCGCCTATGGCTATGGCATCCGTTATGTGAACGGCATGTTCCGGCAGGAGATTTCCGACGGCTGGCAGGTCGAATTGCCCGAAACATGGCTGGCGCACGGCAATCCGTGGGAGTTCGAACGGCGCGAGGCGAGCTACGAAGTGGGCTTTGGCGGGCGCGTCGATCCGGCGGAGGGCGACGATGCCGGACCCCACCAGATGTGCTGGCGACCCAATGAGCGCGTCATCGCCACCGCCTACGACACGCCGATTGCGGGCTGGCGCGGCAACCGCGTCAACACGTTGCGGCTTTGGGAAGCGCAGCCGATCGACCCGATCCTGCTCGACAAGTTCAATGCGGGCGATCATCTGGGGGCGCTGGCCGAGAGCAATCGCGCCGAAGCGCTGACCCGCGTGCTCTATCCCGCCGACTCCTCGCCTGCCGGACAGGAGCTGCGGCTGCGGCAGGAATATTTCTTCTCCTCCGCCTCGCTGCAGGACATTGTGCGGCGGCACGTGCAATATTTCGGCGACGTCCGCACGCTGCCGGACAAGGCGGCGATCCAGCTCAACGACACCCACCCGGCAGTGTCGGTCGCGGAGCTGATGCGCATCCTGGTCGACGATCATGGGCTCGACTTCGACGAGGCATGGGACATTACCCGCCGCACCTTCAGCTACACCAACCACACCCTGTTGCCCGAGGCGCTGGAAAGCTGGCCGGTGCCGCTGTTCGAGCGGCTGCTGCCCCGGCACATGCAGATCGTCTATGCAGTCAACAGCCGCCTACTGGGCGAGGCGCGGCGCTCCGGCCAGTTCGACGATGGCGCGATCGGCGCGATCTCCCTGATCGACGAGGGCGGCGAGCGGCGCGTGCGGATGGGCAATCTTGCGTTCGCGGGATCGCACAGCGTCAACGGCGTTTCGGCGCTCCATACCGACCTCATGAAGGTCACCGTCTTTTCCGACTTCCACCGCCTCTATCCCACGCGGATCAACAACAAGACCAATGGCGTCACTTTCCGCCGCTGGCTGATGCAATGCAATCCGGGTCTGGCCGGCCTCATTCGCGAGGCGATCGGCGAACGCTTCCTCGACGATGCGGAGGCGCTGCGCGAGCTGGATCGCTTCGCCGACGACAGCGCTTTTCAGGACCGCTTCCTGGCGGTCAAGCGCGCCAACAAGGCCGCGCTGTCTGATCTGCTGCGCCAGCGCGTGGCGGCGCGGATCGACCCGTCGGCCCTGTTCGACATCCAGATCAAGCGCATCCACGAATATAAGCGGCAGCTTCTCAACATCATCGAGGCGGTGGCGCTCTACGACCAGATCCGCTCGCACCCGGAAAAGGACTGGGTGCCGCGCGTGAAGCTGTTCGGCGGCAAGGCCGCGCCAAGCTATCACAATGCCAAGCTGATCATCAAACTGGCGAACGATGTCGCCCGCGCGGTCAACCACGACCCGGCGGTGCAGGGCCTGCTCAAGGTCCAGTTCGTGCCCAATTACAATGTCAGCATGGCGGAGGTGATGATCCCTGCGGCCGACCTGTCGGAGCAGATCTCGACCGCGGGCATGGAGGCGTCGGGCACTGGCAACATGAAGTTCGCCGTCAACGGCGCGCTCACCATCGGCACGCTCGACGGCGCGAATGTCGAGATGCGCGATCATGTGGGCGAAGAGAATATCGTCATCTTCGGGCTTACCGCGCAGGAGGTGAATGCCCGGCGCGCGGACGGCTATGTCCCGCGCGACGTGATCGAGGGCAGCCGGGAACTGGGGCAGGCGTTGCAGGCGATCGCCGGCGGCGTCTTCTCCCCCGACGATCCCGATCGCTACAAGGGGCTGGTTCAGGGCATCTACGATCATGACTGGTTCATGGTCGCCGCCGATTTCGACAGCTACGCCGCCGCGCAACGCCAGGTGGACGCGCTGTGGGCGGACGAGCGGGCGTGGGCGAAGAAGGCGATCCTCAATGTCGCGCGCATGGGATGGTTCTCGTCCGACCGCACGATCCGCGAATATGCCAACGACATCTGGAAAATCCCCGCATGAGGAGTGCGCCGCCCCCGTGTTGACGCCCGAACAGATCGACCGGCTCGTCCAGGGGCAGGAGGATGATCCCTTCGCAGCGCTGGGCATCCATGCCGAGGGGAAGGGTTTTTCCGCACGGCTGCTGATGCCCGATGCAGTGACGGTGGAGGCGCGGACGCTGGCGGGTGAGAGTGTGGGCGATCTGGAACGCATCGATCCGGCTGGCCTGTTCGTTGGTCCGGTGTCGATCGCGGAGCGGCAGCCGCTGCGCTACGACGTGACCTTCGGCGACGGATCGACCTACAGCCTGATCGACCCCTATGGCTTCGGTCCGGTGCTGGGGCCGATGGACGATTACTATCTGGCCGAAGGATCGCACGGCCGCCTGTTCGACAAGCTGGGCGCGCACATCATGACCCACGAAGGCGTGAACGGCACGCATTTCGCGGTGTGGGCTCCCAATGCGCGGCGCGTGTCGGTGGTGGGAGACTTCAACCGCTGGGACGGGCGGCGTGGCCTCATGCGGCGGCGCGCTGACGCGGGCCTATGGGAATTGTTCGTGCCCGAAGTCGGCGCGGGCACGCCCTATAAATATGAGATTGTCGGCGCGGATGGCGTCATGCTGCCGTTGAAGGCCGATCCTTTCGCCTTCCAGGCGGAGATGCGCCCTTCGACCGCGTCGATCGTCGCCGCGCCGCTCGACCATGACTGGGGCGACGATCGGCACCGCGACTATTGGCGGGAGAGTGATGCGCGCCGGCAGCCCATGTCGATCTACGAAGTCCATGCCGGTTCGTGGCAGCGGGCGGAAGACTGCGGCTTCCTCAGCTGGGACGAGCTGGCGCACCGGCTGATCCCCTATGTCGTCGGCATGGGCTTTACCCATATCGAATTCCTGCCGATCAGCGAGCATCCCTATGATCCGAGCTGGGGATATCAGACGCTGGGCCTCTATGCGCCAAGCGCCCGCTTCGGAGATCCGGCAGGGTTCGCGCGCTTCGTGGATGGCGCGCACCGGGCGGGGATCGGGATCATTCTCGACTGGGTGCCGGCGCATTTCCCGACCGACGAACATGGCCTCGCTCGCTTCGACGGCACCGCGCTCTACGAACATGCCGATCCGCGCAAGGGCTTCCATCCCGACTGGAACACCGCGATCTACAATTATGGCCGGCGGGAAGTGGCGCAGTTCCTGGTGAACAACGCGCTCTATTGGGCCGAGCGATTCCATGTGGACGGGCTGCGCGTCGATGCCGTCGCGTCCATGCTCTACCTCGATTATTCGCGAAAGCCGGGCGAATGGATCCCCAACGACCATGGCGGGCGCGAGAATGTGGAGGCGGTCGCCTTCCTCCAGCAGATGAACAAGGATCTGTACGGCCGGCATCCGGGCGTCGTGACCATCGCGGAGGAATCGACCAGCTGGCCGGGCGTGTCGCGGCCGGTGCATGAAGGAGGCCTCGGCTTCGGCTTCAAATGGAATATGGGCTTCATGCACGACACGCTGCGCTATCTGGCGCGCGATCCCGTCCATCGCGCCCATCATCATGACGACATCACCTTCGGCCTGGTCTACGCCTTCAGCGAGAATTTCGTCCTGCCATTGAGCCATGACGAGGTGGTGCATGGCAAGGGATCGCTGCTGAACAAGATGGCGGGTGATGACTGGCAGAAATTCGCCACGCTGCGCGCCTATTACGCCATGATGTGGGGCTATCCCGGCAAGAAGCTGCTGTTCATGGGGCAGGAATTCGCGCAGCGGGCGGAATGGAGCGAGGCGCGCGCGCTGGACTGGTGGAGCCTGGACCATGCGCCGCATCGCGGGGTGCAGGCGCTGGTGGCCGACCTCAACCGGCTCTATCGCGGGAATGCGGCCCTTCACGCGCGCGATTGCGAAGGGGAAGGGTTCGAATGGGTGCTCGCGGACGCCGCGGCCGACAGCCTCTTTGCCTGGGTCCGCCGCGCGCCGGGCGCACGCCCGGTCGTCGTCATCAGCCATTTCACGCCGATCCTGCGCCACAGCTATCGGATGCGCTTGCCATCGGGCGGCAAGTGGCGCGAAATCCTGAACAGCGACGCGCATGACTATGGCGGCAGCGGCGCGGGCAATATGGGCCTGGTTCAGGCCGATGAGGAAGGATGGGCCAACATCACCATCCCGCCCTTTGCAACCTTGATGTTGGAACTGGATTATTGAACCGCCGGTCGATCGAGCGGGCATGAAGGAGAGGCCGAAGTGAGCAGCAAATATCAGCCGATTGCCCGCGATGCGATGGCCTATGTCCTGGCGGGCGGGCGGGGCAGCCGGCTTGCCGAACTGACCGACAAGCGCGCCAAGCCCGCCGTCCATTTCGGCGGCAAGGCGCGGATCATCGACTTCGCCTTGTCCAATGCGCTCAACAGCGGCATCCGACGCATCGGCGTCGCGACGCAATATAAGGCGCACTCGCTGATCCGGCATCTGCAGCGCGGCTGGAACTTCTTCCGCCCCGAACGCAACGAGAGCTTCGACATCCTGCCGGCCAGCCAGCGCATATCCGAAAGCCAGTGGTATGAGGGCACGGCCGACGCCGTGTTCCAGAATATCGACATCATCGAAGCCTATGCGCCCGAATATATGGTCATCCTGGCGGGCGACCATGTATACAAGATGGACTATGAGCTGATGCTCCAGCAGCATTGCGACACGGAGGCCGACGTGACCGTCGGCTGCCTGGAGGTGCCGCGCATGGAAGCGGTTGGCTTTGGCGTGATGCATGTGGACGACAAGGACAATATCACCGCCTTCGTCGAAAAGCCCAAGGATCCGCCCGGCATTCCCGGCCAGCCGGACATGGCGCTGGCGTCGATGGGCATCTATGTCTTCAAGACCAAGTTCCTGATCGAGCAACTGCGCCGCGATGCCGATACGCCGGGTAGCAAGCGCGATTTCGGCGGCGACATCATCCCCTATATCGTCAAGCATGGAAAAGCGGTGGCCCACCGCTTTTCCAGCAGCTGCGTGCGCGCCGAAAGCGAGCTGGAACATTATTGGCGCGATGTCGGCACGATCGACGCCTACTGGCAGGCGAGCATCGACCTGACCGATGTCGTTCCCGCGCTCGACCTTTATGATCGCAGCTGGCCGCTCTGGACCTATTCGGAGGTCACGCCGCCCGCCAAGTTCGTGCATAATGAGGATGGTCGGCGCGGTTCCGCCACATCCTCGCTGGTGGCGGGCGGATGCATCGTGTCGGGATCGTCGCTCCACCGCAGCCTGCTCTTCTCCGGCGTGCGCACGCACAGCTTCTCCTCCGTCACCGAAAGCGTCATCATGCCCAATTGCGAGATCGGGCGCGGCGCGCGGCTGCACAAATGCGTGGTGGACAGCGGCATCATCATCCCGCCTGGCCTGATCGTCGGCGAAAATCCCGAACATGACGCGCAAAGGTTCCGGGTCAGCGACAATGGGGTCTGCCTCATCACCCAGCCCATGATCGACGCGCTGGTGCGCTGAACGGAGGGGGGCAGGGGGCGTGTCCATCAAACTGCTGTCGGTTGCATCCGAAATCTATCCGCTGGTGAAGACCGGCGGGCTGGCCGATGTGGTCGGCGCGCTGCCGGGGGCGCTTGCGCCGCATGGCGTCGAGACGCGGACGCTGGTGCCCGGCTATCCGGCGGTGCTGGCGCGGCTTGGCAAGGGCAGGCGGTTGGCGCGCTATACCGATCTGTTCGGTGAGAGCGCGTCGGTGCTGGCGGGCGAGGTTGAGGGCCTTTCCCTGCTCGTGCTCGACGCGCCAGCCTTTTTCCAGCGCGACGGCGGCCTGTATGGCGACGCGAGCGGACAGGATTGGAGCGACAATTGGCGGCGCTTCGCCGCTCTGTCGCGGGTCGGCGCGGACATTGCGGCGGGCACCCTGAAGGACTGGCGGCCCGACATCGTCCATGTCCATGACTGGCAGGCGGCGATGACGCCAGCCTATATGCGTTACGGCGCGGCGGCGGGCGTCCCCCGGTTGGTGACGATCCACAATCTCGCCTTTCAGGGCCGGTTCGGGGCCGAGATATTCCCCGCGCTCGACCTGCCGCCCGAAGCATGGGGCATGGACGGCGTCGAATATTATGGCGGCATCGGCTTTCTGAAGGCGGGTCTGGTGTCGGCGGACGCCATCACCACGGTCAGTCCCACCTATGCGCAGGAAATCCGGTCGCCGATGAACGGCATGGGGCTGGATGGCCTCATCAACGGACGGGTCGACCGGCTGCACGGCATATTGAACGGGATCGACACGCAGGTCTGGAACCCGGCGACCGACCCGCTGCTGCCGAAAAGCTATCAGGCGCGATCGCTCGCAGCCAGAAGCGCCAACCGGCGCGCGCTGGAGCGGCGTTTCGGTCTCGATGCCGACGCCGGGCCGATCTTCGTCATCATCAGTCGCCTGACCTGGCAGAAGGGGCTGGACCTGATGGTGGACACCATCGACCATCTGGTCGGATTGGGTGGCAAGCTGGTCGTGCTGGGATCGGGCGACGCGCCTTTGGAGGGCGCGTTCCTGAGCGCGGCGGAGCGGCATCGCGGTCGTGTGGGCGTCCAGATCGGCTATGACGAGCCGCTGTCGCACCTGATGCAGGCAGGCGGCGACGCCATTCTGATCCCGTCCCGTTTCGAACCG
The DNA here is from genome assembly GCF_042678845.1 of Sphingobium olei. Lineage (NCBI taxonomy): Bacteria > Pseudomonadati > Pseudomonadota > Alphaproteobacteria > Sphingomonadales > Sphingobiaceae > Sphingobium > Sphingobium olei. The sequence goes on from NZ_JBHTLS010000135.1 coordinate 520,466, forward strand.
TGCGGCCTCACCCAGCTCTATGCGCTGCGCTATGGCTGCGTGCCGGTGGTGGCGCGCGTCGGGGGGCTGGCGGACACAGTGATCGACGCCAATGAAGCGGCGATTGCCGCCGGCGCGGCGACCGGCATCGTCTTCGCGCCGGCCGATCCTCTGGCCCTGCATGGCGCGATCAACCGCGTGGTGCAGCTTCATGGGGACGCGCCGGTCTGGCTGGCGATGCAGCGGGCGGGGATGCGAGCGGACTTCTCCTGGGGAAACAGCGCGGCGCGCTATGCTGCGCTCTATGCGCGGCTGATCGCGGAGGCGGTGTGACCCTGGGGCCGCTGGTGGGAGCCGGGGGCACGCGCTTTTCGGTCTGGTCGCCCGACGCCGCGCAGCTCTGGCTTTGCCTGTTCGATGCTAGCGACCGCGAAAGCCGCATCCCCATGCTGCGCGACGCGGAAGGGGTCTGGCATGTCGAAGTGGCAGGCGCAGGCGTCGGCACACGCTACGGACTGCGGGCGGACGGGGTTTACGATCCCGATGGGGGCCTTTGGTTCGATCCCGACAAGCTGCTGATCGATCCCTATGCAAGGGCAGTCGACCGGCCGTTCCGCTACGATCCGATGCTCGCCGCGCGCCGGGGAGAGGGGACCGACACCGCCCCGCTGATGCCCAAGGGCATGGTGATGCCCGTCCTTCCGCCGATATCGGCCACGCCGCCGCATTTTGCGCCGGGCGGGCTGATCTACGAAGTGCAGGTGCGTGGCTTCACCATGCTGCATCCCGAGGTGCCCGAAGCCCAGCGCGGAACGATCGCGGCGCTCGGGCATGCGGCGATCATCGCGCATCTCAAGGCGCTGCACGTCTCGGCGATCGAACTGATGCCGATCAACGCCTGGATCGACGAGCGGCATCTGGGTCCGCTTGGTCTCACCAACGCCTGGGGCTACAATCCCGTCAGTTGGTTCGCGCTCGATCCCCGCATCGCGCCGGGTGGCCTCGCGGAATTGCGTGCCGCGGTGGAGGCGCTTCATGCCGCAGGGATCGGCGTCATCCTGGACATGGTCTATAATCATGACGGCGAAAGCGACGTCCTTGGCCCCACATTGTCGCTGCGCGGCCTCGATGCGCGGGGCTATTTCCGTCACGCCGCCGATGGCAGCCTCATCAACGATACCGGGACGGGCAACAGCATCGCCTGCAACGCGCCCATCGTGCGGCGCTTGATCCTCGATTCATTGCGTCACTTCGTGCGGGAGGCGGGCGTGGACGGCTTCCGTTTCGATCTCGGTCCTGCGCTGGGCCGGCTGGAGCACGGCTTCGATCCGGCCGCGCCCCTGCTTCAGGAGATGCGCGCCGATCCCCTGTTGGCCGATCGGGTCATGATTGCCGAACCCTGGGACATCGGCCCCGGCGGTTACCAACTGGGGCGGTTCGGAGACGGTTGGCTCGAATGGAACGACCGCTATCGCGACGATATGCGGCGCTTCTGGCGCGGCGATGACGGGATGCTGGGTGCCTTCGCGACGCGGCTTGCCGGATCGTCCGACATCTTTTCCGGTGACATGACCCGCAGCGTCAATTTCCTTGCGGCGCATGACGGCTTCACGCTGGCCGACCTCACCGCCTATCGGGACCGGCATAACGAGGCCAATGGTGAGCAGAATCGCGACGGTCATGGCGAGAATTTCAGCTGGAACAACGGGGTCGAGGGGCCAACCGATGATGCCGCCATGTGCGATGCCCGCCGCCGGGACATCATGGCGCTGCTGTCGACCCTGTTCCTCTCGCGCGGAACGATCATGATGACGGCGGGGGACGAGTTCGGGCGCACCCAGCAGGGCAACAACAATGCCTATGCGCAGGATAATGCGATCGGCTGGATCGACTGGGAAGGGCGGGATGTCGTGCTGGAAGCGCACGCCTTCGCGCTGGCGAAGCTACGGGCGAGAAGTGCGGAACTTCGGGATGCTCGGTTCCTGACGGACGGAGAGGTCGAATGGCTGTCGGAGGACGGATACCCCCTGCGGATCGATCAATGGGAAGACCCGTCCCGCCGCGGCCTGGTGCTGCGCTATCGGGACAGCGGCCTTGCCATCTGCGTCAATGGATCGGATGCATCCTGCCTCTTCCATCTGCCGGAAGGGGAGCGCGATGTCGCCGCACGATCGATCGCGGTGGTGAGCCCTGCTGGATTCGAACCAGCGACCTACTGATTAAAAGTCAGTTGCTCTACCGACTGAGCTAAGGGCCCGCCTCATGGGGTGGAGGCCGCCCTAATGGCGGCGGGGGCGATGGTCAACCTTGGCTTTGGCTTTTTGCAGCCGGGCGTGAAGATGGCGCACGGTCAATCCGGATAGGGGGTCGCGCAGCTTTGGTCCTATGGCCGCAAGCGGGGCTAGGACGAACGCACGGTCGCGCCAGGCGGCGTGCGGGATGGTGAGCGTCCTGCTGCGCCATGGCCCGCCCGACCATAGGATGATGTCGACGTCCATGCTGCGCGCGCCCCAGCGACGATGGCGAAGGCGGCCGAGACGCTTCTCGATGTCCTGGAGAAATGCCAGCATCTCACTGGGGGCAAGGGGGCTTTCGACCAGCAGAGCGGCGTTAGCAAAGAGGCGCGACGAAGGGCCGAGCGGGCGCGTCAGGATTATGGGCGACAGCGCGGCCACGCGCATCGCCTCGCCGACCAGGCTTGCCGCTTCCGCCACTAGGCGGGCCGGTGTGCGCCGCGCGGACAGCGGGCGGTTCGATCCTAATGCCAGCGCATAATCGTGCAGGGCCATAGGACCGCGCGCCGGCTTACCGCCGGTCCTCCTTCTCCTGCGCCTTCATGACCGCGTAAGCGGCCTCGCGCGCGTCTCGGGGCAGGGCGAGAAGGAAGCGGGTGGCGTCGCGATAAGTGAGGAACGGCGTTTGCTCCACGATGACGGGGATCGTGCGCCCGTTGTATAGGCGCTTGAGGACACGCTTCTGCGGACGGGTGAGCTCGTCGGGCGCTGCGTCCGCCATCGTCTCAGATATCCTGCGCGATGCGGGCATAGAGTTCGGGCCGCCGGTCGCGGAAGAAGCCCATGCCCGCGCGGTGCGTCTTCGCCTTGGCGAGGTCCAGCGTGGCGACCAGCGCGCCATTGTCCTTTGCGTCGGCCTCCGCTAGGAAGTCGCCCCATTCGTCGCTAATGAAGCTGTGGCCGTAGAAACGCTGCCCTTCCTCGTCGCCGATGCGGTTGGCGGCGATCACCGGCATGCAGTTGCTGACCGCGTGGCCGATCATCGCGCGCCGCCACATGCGGCTGGTGTCGAGGTCCGCGTCATAGGGTTCCGAACCGATCGCAGTCGGGTAGAAGAGCATTTCCGCGCCCATGAGCGCCATCACGCGCGCGCTTTCGGGATACCATTGGTCCCAGCAGATCCCGACGCCGATCGTGCCGTACCGAGTGTTCCACACCTTGAAGCCCGTGTTGCCGGGGCGGAAATAATATTTCTCCTCGTAACCCGGCCCATCGGGAATATGGCTCTTGCGATAGACGCCCATGATCTCGCCAGCGTCGTCGATCATGGCGAGCGAGTTGTAATAATGGTGGCCGTCCCGCTCGAAGAAGCTGGTGGGAATATAGACCCCCAGTTCCTTCGCCAGTTTGCGCATTTCCTGCACCGCCGGATGAGTTTCCGTCGGCTGCGCGGTCGAGAAGAGCGCTTCGTCCTCCTCCCTGCAGAAATAGGGGCCTTCGAACAGTTCGGGCGGCAGGATGATCTTCGCACCGCGCATGGCCGCCTTGCGCACATGGCCCGCGACCATGGCGATATTGTCGTCCATGTCGTCGGAAAAGGCGAGTTGCAACGCGGCGACGGTAACCTTGGTCATTCTCTTTCCCGATCGGCTCAGAGGGAGGGCATCTGCTGGCTGCAGCAGTGAAAGCTGCCGCCGCCCGACAATATGGCGTCGCTGCGCAGCCCGACAATATCCCGGCCGGGGAAGAAGGGGCGAAACGCGTCGAGTGCCGCCTGATCGTTGGGTCGGCCATAGACGGGGACGATGACGGCGGCATTGCCGACATAGAAATTCATGTAGCTGGCGGGGATCGCCTCGCCATCCACCTCGACCCGGCCGGGGGATGGGATGTCCACCACCTCCACCCCATGCGCCTTGGCGCGGGCGCGGGCGCCGGCATAGATGGCGGCGTTAGGATCGTCATCGGTCGTCGCGATCGGCAGCGCCAGCGTGCCCGGCGCGACGAAGCGGGCGAGATTGTCGACATGCCCGTCCGTATGGTCGTTCATCAGGCCGTCGCCCAGCCACAGCATGTCCGACAGGCCAAGGCTGCCCGCCAGCAGCGTCTCGATCTTGCCCCGGTCCAGGTTCGGATTGCGATTCGGGTTGAGCAGGCATTGCTCGGTCGTCACGAACAGGCCGGTGCCGTCCGTGTCGATCGCGCCGCCCTCGAACACCCAATGCTGGGTCTGCGTAAGCAGGCCAGTGGTCGCCGCCAGCCGCGCGCCGATATCCTCGTCGCCCGGCATCCGATATTTGCCGCCCCAGCCATTGAAGCCGAAATCGACCAGCGCGCGGCCACCCGCGCCGTTCAGAACGGCGATCGGCGCAGTGTCGCGCAACCATATGTCCCCCAGATGCTGAACAACGATGTGGACACCCGGAGCGACCATCTCACGCGCGATGGAGGCGTCCATTTCGTTGTCCACGACCAGCCGCACCTGCTCTCCCCGGCCACCGGCATGGAGCGCGCTGGCGAAGGCGGCGATTTGTTCGCGCGCGGCATCGAACGCACCCGGCCATTCGGCTGGATTGGCCGGGAAGCCAATCCAGGTCCAGTCGTGCGGCGCCCATTCGGCGGGCATACGGAAAGTCATGAAATCTCGTCCTTGCTCGGCGCGGGCCGATCCGTGATAGCGGGATGATGCGCGCTCCATAACGCGCCGGGCCGTATCTGGACAGAGGGCGTAAGCCATGAGGATAGGAGTTTCGATCGTCGCCGCAGCGCTGATGCTGATGCAGGCGGGCGGCGCGGCCGCTGCGGAACTGCCCGACTGGCTGACCGGCGAATGGCAGCAGCAGCGCGGCGACCGCTGGACGGAGGAGGTGTGGACGCTTCCGCGCGGCGGCGTGATGATCGGCGTGGGACGGAGTGGACGCGGCGAAAGCCTGGCGAACTGGGAAGTGATGCGGATCGTGCGCGGGGCGGACGGAGCGCTCGCCTTCCACGCCGCGCCGGAGGGTGGCTCCGCCACCATCTTCCCCGTAGTCGAGCAAGGCGTGCGCGACATTGTTTTCGCCAACCCCCGCCACGACTATCCGCAGCGCATCCGCTACTGGCGCGAAGGGCGGCTGCTCATGGCGGAGACGTCGCGGATGGACGGCAGCGACGCGCAAAGCTGGACCTACTCCCCGGCGGGGAAGTAGGTCCGCCACGCAGGACGGGGCCGGCTCTTACTGCCCCGTCCGGTCCTTGTCGCGAATGGCGCGGAATTCGTCGCCTTCCACCCAGTTGGGCCAGTCGGCGCTCGTGGCGAGATCGCGGCCGACGGTGTAATAGAGCTTCAGATCCGCCAGCACGCCGCTCCAGTCCCAGTTGGGATCATATTCGTCCTTGGGGCCATGATAGCGGTTTTTGGTATAATCTTCCGCCGCGGCCATGCCTGCCGCGGTGCCGCCCTTCACCAAATCCTCGCCGCCCTCGAAATAGAGCATCGGCAGTCCGTGCTTGGCGAAGCTGAAATGGTCAGAACGATAATAGAAGCCCTTTTCCGGCGTCGGTTCCAGCGTGGCGACGCGGCCCTGGCCGGCGAGCGCGCGGTCGAGATAGGCGTCGAGTTGCGATTTGCCCTTGCCGATGACGACGACATTCTTGGCGAGGCCCGCGACGCTCAGCGCGTCCATGTTGACGCCGCCCACCGTCTGGCGGAAAGGGAAGACCGGATGCGCGCCATAATAGGCTGAACCGAGCAGCCCGGATTCCTCGCCGGTCACCGCCAGGAAAACCTGGCTACGGTCGGTGGGGCCGGCCTTCACATTGGCCTCCGCCAGGGCGACCAGCGCCGCGGTGCCGGTGGCGTTGTCCACCGCGCCGTTGCATATGTCGTCACCATCGGGGGCGGCCTGGCAGTGGCCCAGATGATCCCAATGCGCGCTGTAGAGCACATATTCGTCCGGCCGCGTCTTGCCCGGCAGCAGCGCGACGACATTCTTCGAGCTGTGCTTGCGCAGATCATTGTCGAAGGAGACGCTGGCAACGACGCCGGTCAGCGGCACCGCCTTGAAGCCCTTCCGCTTGGCCGCCGCCATCTGCTGATCGAGGTCGAGGCCCGCGCTGGCGAAGAGGGCCGCCGCCTTGTCCTTCTGGATCCAGCCGATCGCTTGGGCTTGGTCGGCATTGCCGTTGGCGCTGTCGGCTACATGCTGCGCCCCGGTCCAGCTCGACTGGACCACGTTCCAGCCGTAAGCGGCGGGCACCGTGTCGTGGACGATGATCGCGGCCGCGGCACCCTGCCGCGCCGCTTCCTCGAACTTGTAGGTCCAGCGGCCATAATAGGTCATCGCCCGACCGTTGAACGGGCCGGTCAGCCCCTGCGTCTCATAATCGGGATCATTGACCAGGATGATGACCGTCTTGCCCTTCACGTCCAGCCCGGCATAGTCGTTCCAGCCCTTTTCGGGCGCGTTGATGCCATAGCCGACGAAGACGACCGGGCTGTTCTTAACCTCGATATGCGGCTGTGTGGTGCGATAGGTGCCGACGACCATCTCCGGCCCGTAGGCGGCGGTAACGGCGGCCTTGCCGCCCGAGAAGCTGAGGTGCGACACATTCTTCGCGTTGATTTCCACCAGCGGAACGTCCTGGAACCAGCTTCCCTTGTTGCCGGGCTTCAGGCCCAACTTGCCGAACTCGGCGGCGAGCAGGGCAAGCGTCTTTTCCTCGCCGGACGTGCCGGGCGCACGGCCCTCGAACGCGTCGGAGGACAACTCCTTCACCAGCCGCTTCATCGTGTCGAGGGAGGGCTCCACGCCCTTCTTCGCGGCGGCGGCCTTCGTGGGAGCCGCTTGAGCAACAAGCGGCGAGGAAAGGGCGAGGACGGCGGCGACCGCGGCGATGGAACTGCGCATGGATATCCCTCTGTTTTACAACTGGTCAGGTGATGCCACCGCGCGGGAAGACGCGCAAGATTGTTGCGCGCATGAAAAAGGACGGCACCCTTGCGGGGCCGCCCTTTTGAACTCTTTGTCCGAAGGACTTAGCGCGAATAGAATTCGACGACCAGGTTCGGTTCCATCTTCACCGGATAGGGCACTTCGTCCAGCGTGGGAACGCGGACATAGGTGACCTTGGTCGCGCCGTCGGGCGAGACATAGTCGGGGATGTCGCGCTCGGGCAGGCTCTGCGCTTCCAGGACCAGCGCCATTTCCTGCGCCTTCTTGCCCAGCGTGATCTCGTCACCCGGCTTCACCAGACGCGAGGCGATGTTGCACTTGACGCCGTTCACATAGATGTGGCCGTGGCTGACGATCTGACGGGCCGACCAGATGGTGGGCGCGAACTTGGCGCGATAGACGACCGCGTCCAGGCGGCGCTCCAGCAGGCCAATGAGGTTCTGGCCGGTGTCGCCCTTCATGCGCGCGGCCTCGACATAGTTCTTCTTGAACTGCTTTTCGGTGATGTCGCCGTAATAGCCCTTCAGCTTCTGCTTGGCGCGCAGCTGGATGCCATAGTCGGACATCTTGCCCTTGCGGCGCTGGCCGTGCTGGCCGGGGCCATATTCACGCTTGTTGACCGGGCTCTTCGGGCGACCCCAGATGTTTTCGCCCATCCGGCGGTCGAGCTTGTACTTTGCGCTGGAACGCTTCGACATGAAATCTTTCCTCAATTGCTTCTAACGTTGGTTCCGGTCTCGCCTGCTTGCCGTGTTTCAGGGGCAGGGCCACCGCTTCACCGGAGTGCGGAGCCAATTGCGAAGGCGCGCCTATGACGAGGGGAGGCCAGCCTGTCAAGCCCTCGACAGGCCGCGCCGGACAGCTTAGGTCCGCTCCCATGAACCCCGAAAGCTACACGACTATGGCGCAGGTGCGCGCAGGCGTCGACAATCTGGACCGCCAGATCGTTGCGCTGCTGGCCCAACGCTTCGCCCATATGCGCGCCGCCGCGCGGATCAAGGACGACCGCGCGGCAGTGCGCGACGAAGCGCGCAAGGCGGAGGTGATAGCCAATGCCCGCGCCGAGGCGGAGGCGGCAGGGCTGCCCGGCGAATTGATCGCGGAGCTTTGGAATCATCTGGTCGAACTGTCCATCGCCTATGAGATGGACGCGTTCGACCGGACGCGGGGCTAACGCTGGCGAGGGTGGGCGAGGGAAGATAGCACGCCGCGCAGGGTGCGGACCTCCAGATGGTTCCAGCCCGGCTTGGTCAGCAGGTTGCGTAGCGTCCGCTTGGTCGCCGGCGCGCGATCGGGCGGGAAGAAATAGCCTGCCGCGTCCAGCAGCGTCTCGAACTGGGCGATCATTCCCTCTAGCTCTTCCTGCGGCGCGGGTTCGCCAAGGTCGGTGACGGTCGGCTGCTCCAGCTTCGCCTGCTTCGACCATTCATAGGCGCACAGGATCACCGCCTGCGCCAGGTTGAGCGATCCGAAGTCGGGATTGATCGGCACCGTCAATATCTTGCGGGCGAGCGCGACGTCTTCCGTTTCCAGCCCCGACCGCTCGGGACCGAACACATAGGCGCTGCGGCCCGGCGCGGCGTGGATCTCGCGCGCCGCCTCCTCGGGTGTCACGACCGGCTTGGTGACGCCGCGCTTGCGAACCGTGGTGGCATAGACATGAGCGCAGTCCGCCACCGCGTCCGCCAGCGTCTCATAAACCTGCGCGCCGTCCAGCACCACGTCCGCACCGGCTGCGGCGGGGCCTGCATCAGGATTGGGCCAGCCATCGCGCGGCGACACCAGCCGCATTTCCGTCAGCCCGAAATTCAGCATGGCGCGCGCCGCCTTGCCAATATTCTCGCCCAACTGCGGACGGACGAGAACGATCACCGGCCGCGGGACGTCACTCACGCGCCACCTCCTGCACGCTGCCCGCGAACTCCTCGAAATCCTTGGCGTCGGTGAAATCCTTGTAGACGCTGGCGAAGCGGATATAGGCGACGCTGTCGAGGCGCTTTAAGCCCTCCATCACCATTTCGCCGATCGCGCGGGCAGGGATTTCGCTTTCGCCGCTGGTTTCGAGCTGGCGCTGGATGCCGGAGATGAGCTTTTCCAGCCGACTGGGATCGATCGGCCGCTTGCGACAGGCGATGCCCACGGAGCGGGCCAGCTTGTCGCGGTCGAAGGCTTCCTTGCGCCCCTCGCTCTTCACCACCCAGATGTCGCGAAGCTGGATGCGCTCGAACGTGGTGAAGCGCGCGCCGCATGCCTCGCACTGGCGGCGGCGGCGGATGGCGGCGTTGTCCTCGGTCGGACGGCTGTCCTTCACCTGGCTGTCTTCATGGGAACAGAAGGGGCAGCGCATTTACATCATTTCCGTTCATTTCGAGCGAAGTCGAGAAACCCTGGCGTAAGACCCGTTTCTCGACAAGCTCGAAACGAACGGCTCTCTTCGTCCTTAGTAGATCGGGAACTGCGCGGTCAGCCCAAGCACCTTTTCACGCACATGCGCTTCGACCTGACCATCGCCTTCGTCGCCATTGCGCTTCAGGCCTTCGACGACTTCAGCGATTAGGCGGCCGATTTCCCGGAACTCCGCCTCGCGGAAGCCGCGCGTCGTACCGGCCGGGGTGCCGAGGCGGACGCCCGAGGTCACGAACGGGCTGGCGGTGTCGAACGGCACATTATTCTTGTTGCAGGTGATATAGGCGCGGTCGAGCGCCTTTTCGGCTGCCTTGCCGGTGGTGTTCTTCGCCCGCAGGTCGACCAGCATCAGGTGGTTGTCGGTGCCGCCCGACACGATCGACAGGCCGGCATCGGCCAGCGTCTCGCTAAGTGCCTTCGCGTTCGCCACGATCTGATGCGCATAGGCCTTGAATTCAGGCGTCAGCGCTTCCTTGAACGCGACCGCCTTGGCGGCGATGATGTGCATCAGCGGGCCGCCTTGCAGGCCAGGGAAGATCGCGCTGTTCAGCTTTTTTGCGATCGCCTCGTCATTGGACAGGATGATGCCCGAGCGGGGGCCGCGCAGCGACTTGTGCGTGGTGGTCGTCGTGACATGGGCGTGCGGCACCGGCGAAGGGTGCGCGCCGCCCGCCACCAAGCCCGAAAAGTGCGACATGTCGGCCAGCAAATAGGCGCCGACCTCATCCGCGATCTCGCGGAAGCGCTTGAAGTCCCACACGCGCGAATAGGCGGTGCCGCCGCAGATGATGAGCTTGGGCTTGTTCTCCCGCGCGATGCGGGCGACCTCGTCCATGTCGATCAGATGATCGTCCTGGCGCACGCCATAGGCGACCGGCTTGAACCATTTGCCCGACATGTTGACCGGCGATCCGTGGGTCAGGTGGCCGCCCGACGACAGATCGAGGCCCATGAAGGTATCACCTGGCTGGAGCAGTGCCAGGAACACCGCCTGGTTCATCTGGCTGCCGCTGTTGGGCTGGACGTTGGCGAAGTTCGCGCCGAACAGCTGCTTGGCGCGTTCGATCGCGAGGGTTTCCACCACGTCGGCATATTCGCAGCCGCCATAATAGCGCTTGCCGGGATAACCTTCGGCATATTTGTTGGTGAAGATGGAGCCGGCGGCCTCCAGCACGGCCTTCGACACGATATTCTCGGACGCGATCAGTTCGATCTTGTCCTGCTGGCGCTGCAGTTCCTTGCCGATCGCGTCGAAGATTTCCGGGTCCGCGCTGGCGAGGTCTTCGCTGAAGAAGCCGTCCTGGCGGATGGCGGGAGAGAGGGTGTCGGTGCTCATCTCTGGTCCTTTCAGAGCGCGGGATTGGAGAGTTTGTCGACGCGCGGACCATGACGGCCGCCGCCAAAATCGGTGGTCAGAAAAGCGGCGACGCAGGCCTTGGCCATGTCGATGCCGGTCAACCGCGCGCCCATGGCGATCACATTGGCGTCATTATGCTCGCGCGCAAGGGCGGCCGACAGCGGCTCTCCCACCAGCGCGCAGCGGCATGCCGGATTGCGGTTGACGGCGATGGAGATACCGATGCCCGATCCGCAGAGCGCGATACCGCGTTCCGCCGCGCCGGATGCTATCACCGTCGCGAGCTTGTAACCATAATCGGGATAATCGACCCGGTCCGCCGTTGCCGGTCCAAGATCGTCCACCTCATGCCCTTCGTCGCGCAGCCATTGCGCAAGCTCGGCCTTCAGATCGACGGCGGCATGATCGGAGGCGATGGCGATCTTCATGGGTGGGCGCGTCCCTTCACCAGCAGGTGATTCGTTTCTGCGCGCCTCATAGGGGGACGGGCCGGCAATTGCCACCGTCCAGCTTGATGCTTATGGCAGGGGCATGTCCGGAACCATCCTTTCCATCCTGATGCTGGCGGGCGTGCTGCTGACCGGCGGCGGTGTCTACGCGATCGTGAAGAAGCGCGAGCGCAAGCGCGGCGCGCTGATGATCGTGGCGGGCCTGGTCATGTTCGGCAATGTGCTGATCGCCGCCGCGCCACTGGGGCAGGTCGCGCCTTAAAGGCTGTTTTCACGAGGTTCGCAGTCGCAGCGCGAGAGTGGCAAGCAGGTCCGTCTGCGTCACGAGCCCCAGCATCCGGTGGTCCGCGTCTATGACGATGGCGCTGTGGTGTATTCCGCTGCCCAACGGGCCGATCAGCCGCGCGAGGGGCGTGTCGGCATGGACCAGCAGCGGCGGACGGGCGATGTCGCCTGCCGTGTCTCCGCCCCGCGCCAGATCGAGCGCTCCGATGATGCCCTGCACCCGTCGTGCCTCATCCAGTACCGGTGCTGTCAGCAGGTGGCGCTCCAGCATCAGCGCGCGGACCTGCGCCAGCGGCATGGACGGCGTAGCGGAGAGGATGTCGCGCGACATGATGTCGCCGCAACAGGTCGCACCATGCGCCCGCTCGGCGGCGCGCAGTTCGGCGTCGGCAAGCAGATGGTGCAAATCCGCAGGATCGATGTCCAGCGCCTCGCCATAGCCATGAAGGGCGGCGGCTACGTCCTGCTTGCTGGGCGCTGCTCTTTCAAGCGGCGCTGGGTCGGTCGTGCTATGCGGCGTCGCCGGCTTGGGCGCGACGTGGGGATAATTATGGCCCGCGAGCTTGTGGAACAGGATGGCGACGCAAAGCAGCGCCAGCGTATTCACGCCAACGGGCGTCAGCGCGAACATATAGCCGGCAGCCGTGCCCTTGGCGCCTAGCGCCGCCGACAGGGCGACGGCGCCGCCCGGCGGATGCAGGCATCGCAGCAGGGTCATGACCGCGATTGCCGCTCCCACGGCAAACGAAGCGGCAAGGGTGGGATCAGATATCGCCTTGCCGATGAAGATGCCGGCCAGCGCGGATATGACGTTGCCGCCCAGCACTGGCCATGGCTGCGCCAGCGGGCTGGCGGGTACGGCGAAGAGCAGCACGGCGGACGCCCCCATCGGTGCGACCAGCAGGGGAAGGTACACGCCGTCGCCCAGCACCAGTCCGCACAGCAGGCCGGTGACACCAATGCCGACGATGGCGCCAGCGGCAGCCTTCAGCCGGTCGAACCGTCTCTGGCCCGGCTGCATGGGGGGGACGGCCCTGCGATAGTGGCTCCAGAGTTTTTGCGGCGCGTCGGTCATGGCCGCGCGCTAACGCCGCAGGGAAGGGCGGCCAAGCGGGATTTTATGTGCAAGGGACCAAGCGCTGCTTTGCGCTAGAGCACGTCCCCGAACATGAACCAGATCAGCGCCAGCCAGGCGAAGAGGCCCACCGCGCCGAGGATCACGCCGGATCGGGCACGGATGGCGGGCCACAGGCCGGTCGGATCGTTGTCGTGTTCCATCCGCCCGGATTAGCGACACGCCCGGCCGGGTTCAACCGGCAGCGTCTTCGGTTTCCGCTGCCGCCGGCTCCCGCTCGACAGCCATAAGGCGGCTGGTGAACACTTCCCGCCACCAGCGGATATCCTGCTTTTCCACGCTGTCCATCATCGCCCGCCAGCGGCGCTGCCGCTCGTCCAGCGGCATGGCGAGCGCGCGCAGGATCGCGTCGGACATTTCCTCCGGGCTGTAGGGATTGATGAGCAGCGCGTCCTTGAGTTGCATCGCCGCGCCCGCAAAGCGCGACAGGATCAGGACGCCGGGGTCTTTGGGATCCTGCGCGGCGACATATTCCTTGGCGACGAGGTTCATGCCGTCGCGCAATGGCGTCACCAGCCCGATCTTCGCTGCGCGGTAGATGCCGGCCAGTTCGTCGCGCGGATAGCCCTGGTTGACATAGCGGATCGGCGTCCAGTCCACATCGCTATATTCGCCGTTGATGCGTCCGGCGAGCGAATCCAGCGTGGCGCGGATCTGCTGATAACTCTCCACATCGCCACGAGACGGCGGCGCGATCTGCGTCAACACGATCTTGCGATGATGTTCGGGATGATCCTTCAGGAAGCGGGCATAGCCGTTGAAGCGCTCTTCCAAGCCCTTGCTGTAATCCAGCCGGTCCACGCCGACAACGAGAGGCCGGTCCTGCAGCGACGCGCGCACCTTCCCGAACATCGCCTGCGCCGTTTCGCTGTCGGCGGCATCCTTGAACTCCTGCGCGTTGATGCCGATCGGGCAGGCGATCGCCTGGATGGTGCGGTCGCCCACAGTGACATAGTCACCGTCCACGGTGCCGCCCATCTCGCGCTCGACATAATGGCGGAAAGACTCCAGCCACTCCTCGGTGTGGAAACCCACCACATCATAGGCGAAGAGGGTGCTGACCAGCTTGCTGTGATGGGGCAGGGACACGAGCAGGCGCGTGGGTGGCCAGGGGATGTGGAGGAAGAAGCCCATCCGGTTCTTCAGGCCCCGGTCGCGCAGCATCTGTCCCAGCGGGATCAGATGATAGTCATGCACCCAGATGACGTCGTCCGGTTCGATCAGCGGGCTCGCGGTCTCCGCGAACCGCTTGTTGACGCGGTTGTAGCCCCCCTCGAAATCGCGGGCATATTCGGCAAGGTCTATGCGGAAGTGGAACAGCGGCCACAGCGTCTTGTTGGCATAGCCGTTATAATATTCGTCGACATCCTGTTCTTCCAGGTCGATCGTCGCGGTCTTCACCCCCTGATCCTCGGCAAAGCCGATATGGCCGGTGAAGGCGTCAGTCGTCTCTCCCGACCAGCCGAACCAGATGCCGCGGCTCTCGCGCAGCGCCTGCGCCAGCGCGACCGCGAGGCCGCCCTGATTGCCGGACTTGTTCGGGCGGCTGACCCGGTTGGAGATGACGATCAGCCGGCTCATCGCATCACGCTCCACGGCTTGCTGAGCAACACGGCGCAGTTGATGATGCCGACCAGCGAATAGGTCTGCGGATAATTGCCCCACAATTCGCCGGTCTGGGGATCGATGTCTTCGGACAGCAGGCCGGCGGCGGTGCGGCGCGACAGCATCTCCTCGAACAGGCTGCGCGCCTCCTCGGTGCGGCCGGTCCGGTGCAGCGCCTCGATCAGCCAGAAGGTGCAGACGTTGAACGCCGTCACCGGCTCGCCGAAATCGTCGGGCGCGCTGTAGCGCAGCATGTCGTTACCGCGCCGCAGGTCCGCCTCCAGCGCCGCAAGCGTGCCAACGAACTTGGGGTCGTCGGCTGTCAGAAAGCGCAGGTCGAGCAGCTGGAGCAGAGACGCGTCGCGCGAATCATCCTCGAAATTGGCGGAGATGGCTTGGCTGTCCTCGCGCCACGCGCTCGTCAGGATCCGTTCGCGCATCCTATCCGCGCGATTCTGCCAGTGTGCTGCCCGCATATCGAGGCCTAGTGCCGTTGCGGCGTGGGCCAGCCGATCGCATGCGGCCCAGCACATGACAGCGCTGTAGCTATGGACATGGGCACGCGTGCGCAGTTCCCATAGGCCCGCGTCCGGCTGGTCATAGACCTGCCATGCGCGCTCGCCGACAATCTCCAACGCCTCGAAATCGGCGTGGCCCGCCATGCGCAGCAAGCGCTGGTCGATGAAGCCCTGAACCGAAGACAGGACGATCTGGCCGTAGGCGTCGTGCTGGATCTGGCTGTAGGCGGCATTGCCGACGCGAACCGGTCCCATGCCGCGATAGCCCGGCAGGCTCTCCGCCTCCCATTCGGTCAGCGTCGCATTGCCGCGCACGTCGTAGAGCGGCTGGATATGGCCGCCCTTCGCCCCGTCCACGATGTTGCGCAGATAGACGAGGTAGCTTTCCAGCACGTCGAGCGCGCCGAGCCGGTTCAATGCCTCGACCGTGTAATAAGCGTCGCGGACCCAGCAGTAGCGATAGTCCCAGTTGCGGCCGCTGTCGGCATGTTCGGGAATCGAGGTCGTGAGCGCGGCGACGATCGCGCCGGTTTCCTCATGCTGGCAGAGCTTCAAGGTGATGGCGGAACGGATGACCGCTTCCTGCCATTCCGCCGGGATGGCGAGGCCGCGTACCCAGAGCTGCCATTCGTTGATGGTATCGTCCAGCATCCGCTCGATCGCCGGGCGCAGCGCATCGGAAAAGCCTTCGTCCGGCCCCATGAAGAAATGCATGTCCTGTTCCAGCCGGAACCAGCTTTCCTGGCTGATGAGGCCGATCGGCGCATTGGTGGACACGCGCATCGCCATGTAGGACAGGACCATGCGGATATGGTTGGAGCCGTAATTAATCGGCACCGGGTCGGCGTTCCAGCTCGTCGTCGGACGCAGCTTCACGCGTATGCGGGGCGATCCGGCAACCGGCCGCACGATTCGGACGAAGGCGACGGGCCGATACATCCGCCCCTTGTGCCGGTGGCGCGGGCAGAAATCGTATATGTCGATGGCATTGCCCTGCGCATCCTGCTGGCGCGTCACCAATATGGGCGTGTTGCGGATATAATGTTGTTCGACCGCGACGCAGCCTTCCAGTTCGATCGCCCAGAAGCCGCGCGATTGGGGATCATCCCAGTCCTTGTCGTCCAGCAAGGCCGAAAACACGGGATCGCCGTCCACCCTAGGCACGCAGGCCCAGATCATCCGGCCAGTGCGGTCGATCAGCGCCGACGCCTGGCAATTGCCGATGGGCCAGAGGTCGAGCGTCCGCCCATTTCCGGCCAAGAGACTATCGTTGCTGTTGCTGATCGGTCTGTCCCCCTTGGTCGAATGTCACGAGCAAGGGCCGCCTGTCAGCCAAGCTGGGCAGCCCCTTGCGCAAGATAATGCCTGACGGCGGCAACCTGTTCCAAACAAAAGCTCGCGGCGGTAGGCCTCGGCACGCCGACCAATATGCCAGCGCCGCCCAGTTCGGAGGCCGCGATGAAGCCTTCCTCATCCGTCACATCGTCCCCGATGAAGACGGGAACGCCGTCATTCATCTCGGGCAGGCGCATCAGGGCCTGAACGGCGCTGCCCTTGTCCGCACCACCAGGGCGCAATTCCACCATCATCTTGCCGCGCTGGACGATCAGGCCATGTTCGGCGGCAAGGCGTTCCGCAAGGGCGTCGGCCTGCGCGCCCCATTGCGGCCCACCCCGGAAATGCAGGCCGACGCTGATCGACTTGCGTTCGACCAGCAGGCCGGGCCGCTCGTCGGCAAAGGCGTGAAAGGCGCGCTGGACCGCGTCGATGGCGGGCAGGCGGCCCGGCCCCTCGACCGTTTCGCCGGACTTGGCGAACTCCAGGCCGTGCGTGCCGGCCAGCTGGAAATCGCCAAAGCCCAGTTCCTTCAAAGTCGCTATGGATCGCCCGCTCACGATGGCGAGCCGTCCATCGAGCCGGTCGCGCAGCCGCGCCAGCAGGTCGATCAACGCATCGTCCACGCTCACCGCGTCCGGCCTGTGGACGAGCGGCGTCAGCGTTCCATCGAAATCCAGGAACAGCGCCGCGCCCTCCAGCAGCGAAAGCGGCGGAGGGGGCAGGGCGATGGCAGGGGCTAGAGCGGAATCGGGCACGGCCGCAAGGTGGCGGCTATCTCCGAAACTTCAACCGCAAATTTGACCGAGCGCCACTTGCGCGCTGCCCTTTCAGCGCCGACAGGACGGTGCCGGATTCCAGGGCGCGGACCAGCTGATCCGGTGGAGCACGCAGAAGGCCTGCATGATCCGGCCCAGCAGCTGGTCGATCTGATCATATGTCTTGGCCCGGCCGGACTGCCACAGCCGATCTTCCTGTTCGTCGCGCATAATGTCCTCCTTGATCTGGTGCCTTCGGTGAGGCGGTATCCCCGCTGCCCGTAAACTGGCCCTTTTGCCGCCTGAACGCCAACAAAAGACTGGATATGTCATATAAGTCTAGCTTATCATTATCGGGATGTCCGCGCTTCCGCCCCTGTCCGCCATCCGCGTGTTTGAAGCCGCCGCGCGCCTGGAAAATTTCACCGCCGCCGCGCAGGAACTGGGCATGACCCAGGCGGCGGTCAGCTATCAGGTCAAGCTATTGGAGGAGCGGCTGGGCATCAGCCTGTTTCAGCGGGCGGGGCGGCGCGTTTTGCTGACCGACAAGGGGCGGGAGATCGCGCCTGTCCTGACGCGGGCGTTCGACCAGATGCGCGAGGGGTTTGCCGCGCTGACGCAGGATCATTCGTCGGTGCTGACGATCAGCTGCACCAACAGCTTCGCCCATCTTTGGCTCGCACCCCGCGTCGGCGCGTTCCAGATGCGGCATCCTCAACTGGCGGTGCGGATCCAGGCCGACGATGCCGTCGTCGATCTTGCGAGGAATGGCGTGGACCTCGCGATCCGGGGCGGAAGGGGCGAATGGCCGGGGCTGGAGGCACGGCTGCTGACCCACAACAGGCTGGTGCCGATGTGCAGCCCCGGCTGGCTGGCGCGGAACGGCCCGATCGTGGATGCGAAGGCGCTGCACGCGATGCCGCGCCTGTCGCCCGACGATATGTGGTGGCATGAATGGTTCGCCGCCATGGGTGTAGAGGACGATCCCGCCTTCGGCCCGCCGGGCATCGCGCTCGACAGCCAGGTTATGGAAGGGCGGGCCGCCATTGCGGGCCAGGGGGTCGCCATCCTCAACCACTTCCTCTGGAAGGCTGAGGTGGAGGCGGGGCTGCTGGTCGAAGCGGTGCCTTCCTATGTGCGGGAGCTGGCGAGCTACTGGATCGTCTATCCTGCCCACACCCGCAACACGCCCAAGGTGAAGGCTTTCCGGGACTGGATCTGCGCTGAATTCGCCGACACGGTCGCTGCCGATCCCGACGGAATCTATTTCCCGCGCTGATGATCTATTTTCCGTGGTGATGTCGGCGCGCCACCTTGGCCCGGTTGCTGCATTTTTGGCGAACAGGATTAGATCAGCCCTCGACATGCTCATCACGGGCTGTTGAGCGAAACCGTTTCCGTTTCGTGCCTGCTTTGCTAAGCCCTCCGCGATGACAGATTTCCGCGACCCGTTCGACGCCATCAAGGATCATCCGTTCGACGAAGCGCTCTCGCAGCGTTATCTCGTCTATGCGCTCTCCACCATTACGGCGCGGTCGCTGCCGGACCTGCGCGATGGGCTGAAGCCGGTGCATCGTCGCCTTCTCTGGGCGATGCGCCTGCTGCGGATGGAGCCGGGCGGCGCGAACCCGGACATGCTGGTCGCCAATCCTGCCCGCAACACCACGCCCTACAAAAAATGCGCGCGCGTGGTGGGCGATGTCATCGGCAAATATCACCCGCATGGCGACGCATCGGTCTATGACGCCATGGTGCGGCTGGCGCAGGACTTTTCGCTGCGCACGCCGCTGGTTGATGGACAGGGCAATTTCGGGAATATCGACGGCGATAATGCCGCAGCCATGCGCTACACCGAAGCGCGTCTGACGCAGGCGGCCGCCGACCTCATGTCGGGGCTGGACGAAGGGACGGTTGATTTCCGCCCGACCTATAATGGCGAGGATGAGGAGCCCGAGGTCTTCCCCGGCCTCTTCCCCAACCTGCTCGCCAACGGCGCCAGCGGCATCGCGGTCGGCATGGCGACCAGCATCCCGCCGCATAACGTCTCTGAACTGATCGACGCCGCCAACCTGCTGATCGACGATCCCGACACGGATCATGCCGCGCTGATGGAACTGGTGAAGGGGCCGGACTTCCCGACTGGCGGCGTGCTGGTGGACAGCCCGGCGATCATCTCCGAAGCTTATGCGACGGGTCGCGGCGCTTTCCGCACCAGGGCGCGCTGGCATAAGGAGGATGGCGGGCGAGGCACCTGGGTCGCGGTCGTCACCGAAATTCCCTATCAGGTGCAGAAGTCGAAGCTGATCGAGCAGATCGCCGCGCTTATCAACGATCGGAAGCTGCCTATCCTGGCCGATGTGCGGGACGAGAGCGACACGGAAATCCGCATCGTCATAGAGCCGCGCGCCCGCACCGTGGACGAACAGGTGCTGATGGACAGCCTGTTCCGCCTTACCGACCTCGAAAACCGCTTTCCGTTGAACCTCAACGTGCTGGACGCCAGCCACACGCCGCGCGTGCTGGGGTTGAAGCCGCTGCTGATCGAATGGCTCAAGCACCAGATCGACGTGCTGGTGCGCCGGGCGCAGCATCGCCTCGCCAAGATCGCGGATCGGCTGGAACTGCTCGACGGCTATATCATCGCTTACCTCAACCTCGATCGGGTGATCGAGATCATCCGCACCGAGGATGAGCCCAAGGCGGTGATGATGGAGGAATTCGCCCTCACCGACCGGCAGGCCGAGGCCATCCTCAACATGCGGCTGCGCAGCTTGCGCAAGCTGGAGGAAATGGAACTGCGCCGCGAACATGCCGAACTGCTGAAAGAGCAGGACGAGCTTGAAAAGCTGGTGGAAAGTCCCGCCCGCCAGCGCACGCGCCTGAAGAAGGATCTTGCCGCGCTGCGCAAGCGCTACGGGCCGGACACCGATCTCGGCCGCCGTCGCTCGCTGGTGGAGGAAGCCGCGCCGGCGCGGGAAATCCCGCTGGAGGCGATGATCGAGCGCGAGCCCATCACCGTGATCCTGTCGGAACGCGGCTGGATTCGCGCGATGAGCGGGCATCGCGATCTCGCCGCCGCCGACACGCTCAAGTTCAAGGAAGGCGATGGCCCACAATTCGCCTTCCACGCATACACGACCGACAAACTGCTGATGGCGACCTCGACCGGTCGGGTCTACACGCTGGCGTCGGACAAGTTGCCCGGCGGCCGGGGCTTCGGCGATCCGGTGCGGTCGCTGGTCGACATGGACAATGAAGGGAGCATCGTGGCCCTGATGCCGGCGCGGCCGGGTGGCGACCTGCTGCTGGCATCGTCGGACGGGCGCGGCTTCCTCGCGGCGGCGGCGGATCTGATCGCCGAAACGCGCAAGGGCAAGCAGGTGGTCAATGTCCGCGCCGGCGCGAAGCTGAGCGTCGTCCGCCCCGTGCCCGCGGAGGCGGACAGCATCGCCGTGATCGGGGAGAACCGCAAGCTGCTGGTCTTTTCCCTTGCCGAAATGCCGAAGATGGCGCGGGGGCAGGGCGTTCAGATGCAACGCTACCGGGATGGCGGCCTTTCCGACGCTCTGGCGTTCCGCCTTGCCGACGGCCTCAGCTGGACCATGGGCGGCGAGTCGGGGCGGACACGGACGGAAAGCGACATGCTGCCATGGAAGGTGGCGCGGGGCGCGGCGGGTCGGATGCCGCCGACCGGGTTCCCGCGCGACAATCGGTTCTAATTAGCCGCTTTTCGCATTGACTTCGGTTCGTCGCAAAGCCGCTTAACGTTTCCCGAAAATTTACTCCTTCCCGATAATGCGGGGGCATGGAATCCGTTTCGGTGCGCAATTTGCCGGTAAAACCGGTCACCGATGCCCCTCTGGCTGGGGAGGATGCCGCGCATCAGGACATCGGGATGGCGCAATGGCTCGCGGCCTTCCCCCATCTTGCCGCGGTCTTCGCCTGCGATGGCGATGGCATCCGCGTCGTGAAGGGCAACAGGCGCTTCGTCGCCGCGGCTGGCTTGACCCGTGATTCATCGTCGCTAGGCAAGATCCGGTCCGAACTGCTGGATCGCGTTTCCGGCTTCGCCTGCTCCAACCGGGAATCCGACAGTTTCGAAATGAGGCGGGATGGAAAGCTGGGGCCGGAATATTTCCTCTGCACCCTTGGCCGCCTGCCGACCGAAAATGCCGAAACGCCTTTATTCCTCTTTACCGCCACCGACCGCACCAGCGAACGCGCGATCGAGAAGAATCTGCGCCGCGAACTGCTGTCGGATGGGCTGACCGCCCTGCCGAACCGAACCGGCTTCGGTGAGGAGATCGACGACCGGCTGAACAACAGCATCTGGCCGGACAATGCGCAATTCGGCATCATTGCCATCGACCTCAGCCGGTTCAGCCGGGTCAATGAATCCCTCGGGCCGATGGCGGGTGATGAACTTCTCATCACCGTGGCGAAACGGCTCAAGTCCAGCTTACGGCAGGGCGATGTGCTGGCCCGGATCGGCGGCAATGACTTTGCCATTTTTGCACGCCTGAACAACGGCTTGTCGGACGCTCTTCATATCGTGCAGCGCATCCGCGAAGCGCTGAGCTCGCCGATCAGGCTCAGTGACCTCCAGATAAGGGTCGATTGTGCCATCGGCTGCGCCCTCTCGGTCGATCTGAACGACGACCCGGATGATGTGATCCGCAAGGCGCAGGCGGCCGTCAAGATCGCCAAGCGCAGCGGCAAGGTGGAGATCTACCGTAACGGCGTCCTCAAGGAAGCGCAGCGCCGCTTTTCGATCGAAAGCCGGTTGCGCGATGCGCTGGCGCAGGGCGGACTGACGCTGGCCTATCAGCCGCTCATCCACCTGCCGACCGGTGAGATCACCGGGTTTGAAGCGCTGGCGCGGTGGAACGACGCGGAACTGGGCAACGTGTCCCCGGTGGAGTTCATCGCCGTGGCGGAGGAGAGTGGGCTCATCACCCCGCTTGGGCGCTGGGCGGCCTATGAAGCGGCGCAGGCGCTGGCGCGCTGGGACGCAAAATTCGGCCAGCCTATGCCCGTTGGCGTCAACGTCAACCTGTCCCCGATCCAGATGGCGCGCGACGATGTCGGTGCGATGTTCGAGGAGGCGCTTCGCTATTCGGGCATTGCCGGCCGCCGGATGACGGCCGAAATCACGGAAAGCGCGATCATCGCGGATCCAGACAAGGCGCGCAAGCTGCTGGTGGCGCTGAAAGATCTGGAGATGTCGATCGCCATGGACGATTTCGGCACCGGCTTTTCGAACCTCGCCAGCCTGCACAGCCTGCCGATCGACATATTGAAGATCGATCGCAGCTTCGTCTTCTCCATGCTGGAAGACAGGGACAAGGCGGTGATCGTCCGCACCATCCTATCGCTGGCGGAATCGCTCAACCTCAAGGTCACTGCCGAGGGCATAGAGACGCAGGATCTGGCCCTGGCCCTTCAGAAAATGGGCTGCTGGCAGGGGCAGGGCTATTATTTCGCCAAGCCGATGAACGAAACGGATGCGTTCGACTATTGGCGGGCGCGCTGGAATTTCGAAACGATCTGATCGGCCAGCGCATCGACGCGCGCGGCGTCGGGAAAATCCTCCGCCACCCATAGCTGCTGCACCTCCTGCAGGGCCTTCGCGACATCTGGGCCAGCCGGCAGGCCGCGCGCGATCAACGCGCCGCCGCCGATCGGAAGCATGGGCGGCGTCCAGTCGCGCACGTCCTCCACAGCCGCCACCGGCCGCGCAGGGTCCAGTAGCAGGCGGTCGATCGCGCCCTCCACACCGACCCGGTGAGCGAGCGCGCGTGCGCTTTCACCGTCCACCGCCGGCTCCAGCGCCACCATGAGCCGCTTGCGCGCCTTGTTCGAAAGCTTCAGCCGCGCGCCGATCTGATCTGCCAGAGCCGCATCCGGGGGCAGCAGCGCCGCCAGCCGGCGCAGCGGCGCTGGCGCCATTCCCGCCTGCGCCTCGCGTGCGATCAACTGCGCCACCCGGTCAACGCCTGCCATCTCCACTTCGGGCAGGACTGGCTGGAAGATGCCGCCTTCCGCCATCAGATGTAGCGCATGGACGGGGGACGCGCCACCCAGCAGTTTCAGCAATTCGTCCGCGATCCGCTCGCGCGACAGCGCCATCAGGCTGTTGGCCGCGTCGACGCAGGCGGCGTAGGCCTCCGCATCCAGCTCGTCGCCGCCATAGCGCGACAGGAAGCGGAAATAGCGCAGGATACGCAAATGATCCTCGGCGATCCGCGCTGCCGCGTCCCCGATGAAGCGCAGCCGCCGCGCTTTCAGGTCAGCGACGCCGCCGAAATAGTCGCTGATCGCGCCGCTGGCCGGGTCCGCATAAAGGGCGTTGATGGTGAAGTCGCGCCGCGCCGCATCCTCTTGCCAGTCGTCGGTATAGACGATGGTGGCGCGCCGCCCGTCGGTGCTGACGTCGCGCCGCAAAGTCGTGATCTCCACCGGGCCATCCGGCAGAATGGCGGTGATCGTGCCATGGTCGATCCCGGTGGGCACGGCCTTGATCCCCGCCGCCGTCAGCCGGTCGACCACGCCTTGCGGATCGATGCTCGTCGCAACGTCCAGGTCGTTGACGGGCAGGCCCAGCAGCCCGTCGCGCACCGCCCCTCCGACGAAACGGGCCTTGCCCTGCGCGGCGTCCAGCGCGGACAGCAGACCGTCTAGCCCCGGCCGATGCCGCCACGGCGCGTCAGGCAGCCAGACGGTCATGGCCCAGCCTCCGCGACAGATTGGCAAGGATGGCGGCCGTTATCCCCCAGATGCGACGCTCCTCCCAGAAAATCTCGTAATAATGGCGCGTCGACCCGCCAAATTCCACTTCCCGGCGGATCCGGTTTGCCGGGTCCAGAGCATATGCCAACGGCACCTCGAACCAGTCGGCCACTTCATCTTCCTGCGCGCGCAGCGGCAGATCGGGCGGGATGACACCCAACACCGGCACGATGTCGAACCCGGTGAAGGTCGGGTAGCGATCGAACGTGCCGACTACCTCCACCTGCGAAGGAGGCAGGGCGATCTCCTCCTGCGCCTCGCGCAGCGCGCCGGCAACCTCGTCCGTGTCGTGTGCGTCCACCCGGCCGCCGGGAAAGGCGATCTGGCCGGCATGCTTGCGCAGTGCCGCGGATCGTTCGGTGAGGATCAGGCCCGGTTCGGCCCGGTCGGTGATCGCGACCAGTACGGCGGCGGGAGCCAGGACGATGTCGCCCACGATGCGCGGATCGCGCGCGTCGTCGTCAGGCAGGGTGAAGCCGCGCCCCTCTTCCAGCGCGGCACGCAGCCGGTCCGCCAGCCTCACGATGCGTCGTCCAGCGCGAAGAAGGCGCCTCCGCTCCACAATCCGACGCGTTCGTCCTGCCCGGAATCGGATTCGTCCAGCGCCAGGTTCATCAGTTCATAATAGACGTTGCGACCGATCAGCGCCTCCATGCCGCCACGGACATGCAGATAGGGACGGGGGCCGTCTGGCGTTTCCCGCAAGGACAGCGGGTGGTCCGGTCCGGCGGTCACGACATCGCTGCTGTTCAGGCGAAAGGCGAGTGTGCGGCCGCGGCCATCCCCCTCGCTTTTCAATTCGACCGCCACGAACGGCGCGTCCTCCACCTCAATGTCCAGCTTCTCGACCGGCGTCACCAGCACATGGCGTCCGTCCGCTTCCCGCCGCAGGATGGTGGAAAACAGGCGCACCATCGCTTCGCGGCCGATCGGGCTGCCCTGATGATACCAGCGGCCGTCGCGCGCGATGCGCATCTCGCTGTCGCCGCAATGATCGGGATTCCACGTCTCCACCGGGGGCAGGCGCTTCTCCTGCGCCAGCTTTGCTATGTCCGCCAGGGACAGGGTGGACAGATCGGGGACGGGCTCCATCGGCATGGGGCGGAGATAGGGGCGTCCCTGCCCGAAGGCAAAGGGGTATTTGATCCGCGTCAGGCCGCGAGTGCCATGCGCGGCGCGAGCATCCCCTCACCGCCGACCGGCCGGCCATCGACGGACAGCGCAAGCAGCCGGCGCTGCTCGAACGGGCCGGGCGCGGTCCAGCCGGCGGTGCCGTCCGCGCTGAAGCCCCAGAAACGGCCATAATATTCAGGATCGCCGATCATCATCAGCGGCTCCATGCTTCGGGCGCGCGCCACCGCCACGACCTTGTCCATCATCGCCCGGCCATGGCCCCCATTCTGATGATCGGGGCGCACTGCAACCGGCCCGACCATCACCAGCGGCACCTGTGCGCCGTCCGGCTGAGTTAGGGCAACGGGCCAGCTTTGCAACGACCCGATGAACGCGCCACCCGCATCCAGCATGGCAAAGGACAGGTCAGGCAACCAGGGCATGCCGCGACGGATCATGTAGGCGGTGCGACCATGGCGATCTAGCCCGAACGCCGCGTCGAGCAGCTGTTCGAGCGCCTGTTCGGGCTGAGTGTCGAGGGGCACGATATGTGACACGTCTTGCCGTTCCGCGATCAATGGCGCATGGGGCAGCGCCGGAGCGGCGGGCTTTTAGCGCCCGTTCCGCAAAATGAAAGACTAAACAGGCTGCCGCCCGGTTGCGGGCAGGGCCGTATATGGCGAGCTATGCACACCGTATTTGACGATTTTCTG
Source organism: Sphingobium olei (assembly GCF_042678845.1). Classification (NCBI taxonomy): domain Bacteria; kingdom Pseudomonadati; phylum Pseudomonadota; class Alphaproteobacteria; order Sphingomonadales; family Sphingobiaceae; genus Sphingobium; species Sphingobium olei. The sequence goes on from NZ_JBHTLS010000135.1 coordinate 546,076, forward strand.
ACCTTGGAAGTCAACAACCTGCACGTCGACGTGCTGACCGGCATCTATTCGGAGGAAACGCATCTGCCCCAGCCGCTGCGGATTTCCATTCGCGCCCGGCTGCGAGTCGGGGACCATTATGATCCCGTTACCCCGCTTACCCAGTCCAAAAATTACATGGACCTGAAGCATGCCGCATCGACGGCGTTACCCGAAGGCGTCCATTTCACGCTGATCGAAGCGGTCGCCGATCATATCATCGACACCATCTTCCTTCAGGACGACAAGGTCAGCCATGTCGAGGTGAAGATCGTGAAGCTCGCTTTGTCGGAACGCGGCGAGGAAATCGGCATCACGCTCGGGCGCGGCAGGAAATAGTCGAACCCTTGCCTATTTCTTGATCAGCCCGATCTCGATCAGCCGCTCCGTCAGATAATCATGCGCGCTGATCGGCGGATCCCGGCGGGGATTGTCGTGCGTCACGCATTGGGGCAGCGCGTCGATGATGAAGTCAGGCCGCAGATGCAGGAAAAAGGGCATCGAATAGCGCGAATGGCCGCGCCGTTCCGGCGGCGGATTGACCACCCGATGGCTGGTCGAAGGCAGCACATGGTTGGTCAGCCGTTGCAGCATGTCGCCCACATTGATCGCCAGCGCGCCCGGCGGCGGCACCACGGGCAGCCAGTTGCCGTCCCGATCCTTCAGTTCCAGCCCGCCTTCCTCCGCGCCGAGCAGCAGGGTGATGAGGTTGATGTCCTCATGCGCGCCCGCCCGAATCCCGGGTGCCTCCGGCGACACCGGCGGGTAATGGAGCAGCCGCAGGATCGAATTGCCGTTCTCGATCGGCCCGTCGAACCAGCGTTCCGGCAGGCCCAGATAGAGCGCGATCGCCGACAGCAGTTCCGCGCCCACCCTGTCGAATTCGCGATAGAGCCGTGCGAAGGCCGGCTTGAATTCCGGCATCTCTTCCGGCCAGATATTGGGCGGCATGCTTTCCGCCAGCGGATCGCCGGCGGGCAGGTCGCGGCCGACATGCCAGAATTCCTTCAGGTCGTTCTCGCTCGCGCCCTTCGCGATCTCGGTGCCGAACGCTGTATAGCCGCGCTGGCCGCCATTGGCCTTGGCATTGTAGCGTTGCTTGACCTTTTCGGGCAGGTCGAAGAAGCGGCGCGCTAGCGCCCACCCTTCGTCGATCAGCGTCTGGTCCATGCCATGATCCTTCACCATGGCGAAACCGAACCGTTGGAACGACTGGCCGAATGCCTGGGCGAATTCCGCCCGGGGCATATCCGCCAGGGACAGGACGGGCACCTGATCCAGCACCGTATGCGACACGTTTCTTCTCCACAAAAGATCGATAAGGGGGCCGCCATGTGCCGGGGCCGCCATCCATGCACGCATCCTTGATCGCGCCCGGCCGCTGATGCAAGGAGGCAAAATGAACTACTGGCTGATGAAATCGGAACCCGACGTGTTTTCCTACGACGATCTGGTCGCGAAAGGGAAGGCGGAGTGGGACGGCGTGCGCAACCACGCGGCGCAGGGGCATATGCGAGCGATGCGCAAGGGCGATCTGGCGATCTTCTACCACAGCAATATCGGCGTGGAGGCGGTCGGCATCATGACCATCGCGGAGGAAGCCGCGCCCGATAGCACGGACGAGACGGGCAAGTGGATCGCGGTCCATGTCGCGCCGAAGGAGAAGCTGGCGAAGCCCGTGACGCTCAAGACCATCAAGGCGGACCCGGCACTGGCCGACATGGTCATGATCCGCCAATCGCGCCTGTCGGTATCGCCACTGACGAAGGCGCAGTTCGATCATATCGTCAGCCTGTCTCGGCAATGATCTTCGTTACGGACACGATTGCGTCCGCTGCAATTCCCCTGCCGCCCTTTGCGATTGCTGCATTGCAGCAAGGCGATCACATTGGTGTCAACAGAACAAGAATGACCAGAGGTGTTTGATCGGCATTCACAAGGAGCAAAACCATGCGAATGCTGTCCAAGTTTGTTGTTGCCTTCATCATGGCCTCGGCCGCTTCCACCGGCTACGCGGCCGAAGACGCGCCGAAGCAGCGGTTCAGCCACGAAGGCTACACCTATGTCTATCAGGTGAAGGACACCAAGGCTGGCAAGGTGATTTCGGGCCGCCGTTATCCCGACGCGGTCGCGTTCAACCTGGCCGTCAAGAACGGCAAGGTTTCGGGCGTGTCGGGCGGCCAGCAGGTCGTCTTCGACGTCGAGGAAGCGCGCGGCGCCGCCAGCAACTAAGGCGTCAGCCATTGCAAAAGGGACGGTTTCTTTGCGGAAACCGTCCCTTTTTCATACCCTCCTTGGGGCGGGGAGGGCTGCGCGATTGACGCGCCACCCATCCCTATCAGCGGCAGCGGCGCTTGCTGTCGATTTCCTTGCCGAGCAGTGCGCCACCAGCGGCACCCAGGATCGTGCCCGTGGCGCGATCGCCACGCGTGTCGATGGCACGGCCAAGCAGCGCACCACCGACACCGCCGACGATCAGGCCGGTGGTGCCGTTCGACTTGCGGCAATACATGCGCCCGTCGCGGCCGCGCCATTCCTTGTAGCGGTAATCGCGCCGGGCCTGCGCGCCGTCTGTCGGCACCGCCATCGAAACCGGGACGGCCAGCGAAACAGCGGCCAGGGCGAGCAGGGCTTTACGCATATCTATCTCCTCCAATAGCGTAATCGAACGCTTCAACCCCTCCACTTTGATCGAGGTTGCATGAACCTGCGGCAACGACATAAATATTTGATTGGCTTGATTTAAATTTTTTCGAGGAAAGAGGATGGCGCGCGCCAGGAGCGAAGGTGATGCCCGGACGATCATCAAGGCGCTGGGTCTGATGCCCCATCCCGAGGGCGGATGGTATCGGGAAACTTGGCGTGCCACCGCCGCCGCCGGGGAACGCGCGGCTGGCACGGCGATCCTTTTCCTGCTGGAGGCGCATCAACGATCGCACTGGCATAGCGTCGACGCGGAGGAAATCTGGTTCTGGCACGCAGGCGTGCCGCTGACCCTCTCCATCGCCCCGCCGGACGGGACGGCAGAGGACTGGCTGCTGGGGCCGGATGTACAGGGTGGCCAGATGCCGCAGCGGCGCGTGCCCGCGCATCATTGGCAGGCGGCGGTGCCGCTCGGCGGCTGGACTCTCGTCAGTTGTACGGTCACGCCCGGTTTCGATTTTGCAGGTTTCACGCTCGCGCCGCCCGACTGGACGCCCTGAAAAACTTATCCACACTTATCCACAGATTTGCATGTCGACCCGTCATAAGACCGTCCGATTTCGCTTGGAGCGACTCGGGATCGGTGACACCATCTCTCTATCGAGCAGTGGGGAAGGAGCGATCCGGACCCGAAAAATGGATGAGAAATCAGTCATTTAGTGCATCGATCGGTGGATGGACGTTCGATCCGCAAGGATCGTCCGGATCGGAAGCCGGGTCGTCAGGACCGCCCTGTCGGGTACGCGCGAAAGTGAACGTCGGGCAGAGCGGAAGAGACGATCGGCGGAGGGCAGCGGCCTATGGCTGGACGCCCGAAGCAAAACCCTCGCCATGCTTCTTCGGAAGCGAATGCGCGGGATCGCCGAGCCGATGATCGCATTTTTCCCCGGAAGGACGCGGATCGGAAGACTCGACGGAAGTGGGGACCGGCAGAGATGCCGGCCCCCATTTTGCTTTCGGTAATGGATCGTTCCCAGCTCTCCCTATTGATCGCGCATGTGAGAAGGACGCCGCATCATCCCTGCTTTTCGCCGTTGACCATGGTCCCCATGACCATTAGTGCGTCCGCCATCCAGCCGGCTTAGCACAGCGGTAGTGCAGCGGTTTTGTAAACCGAAGGTCGGGGGTTCGATCCCCTCAGCCGGCACCATTAAGTACTAGATCATCCCGCCTTGCCAGCTTGACCCTCGAGCTTGCCTGATGCCTCGCTAGCCCAAGCGACGCAGGATCATGCACCTCAAGCTTTCTCACATGGTCTCTAATAGTACAGACCGTGCAATCAGTTAATCTATGATGCCCGCGCTGGACGCACTTGCTGATTGACATCGGCCTGCGTGAACATTCTATTTGTCCTACAGGTCGCTCATTAAAGAAATAGTATTGTGCCCGGCGACGGGCTGTATGTCTTTCTGTTGATTGGGGGCGGGCATGCACGAAACTATCGGCTCACCATATCTTCTTGGCGATCATGCGACGCGCCCGTTTCACGAAGGCGTGCACACTGCCATTCGCTGATATCGGACCGGAGGCGGCAAATCGCTCCTGCACGGCCAGCGCTCGGTTCTTCAACGCATCAGGCAGTGTGACTCCGACCCCAGCCATGTGACATTTTCCAAATTGCGGGATCTGGACACAGCGATGAACAGTGAAGTGGAGATGATCGATCCCTATGATACCTCCCCATGCGGCTCCGTGCTGCGCGGACCGCAGTCGGCTTGTCTCGGAAGGGCAGCGCGAAGTTGCGCGGCATGACGCTCACTGCGCAGCACCGCTGTAAACCTGGCACGTTGCTAACGAACGCTTACCCTTTGCCATTCGGAAAGGCTGGTTCGGGCAGGTGCTGGATTGTCTCCGGTCGACGGATCCGTGATGCGGGGGCGCAGCGGGAATGCGCCTGTTCTGAGGGCGAAGCATGAAGGCGCGTCTCATCCCGGTCGCGGGGGCGCCTCTGCTGCTGCTGGCGTGTGCGAGCCAGGGCCAGCGCGAAGAGGAAAAGTTGCAGATGATGGAAAAGGCCGGCGTGGCCGGTTGGGAACTTTGCGATGCCCAGCAACGGGTTTCGGCAGCGTATCTGGACGACGGCAATCAGCAGAAATATGAAAAATTCCGCAAGTTGGCGAAAGGAACCTGCGACGAGGCAGACAGCATTGCAGCCACCCACGACGTTTATCAGTGGCCACCCCGGGGACCAGCAGCCGGATTTTAGGGGGAGCGATTATGGTCGAGCATTGATGTCGAAGCCCTGCACGCGGCGCAGCCCTTATCCGACGCAAAGCCCCGACCGGCAGCGACCCGCAATACCAATGCTTCCCCATAAGGTCTCCCGGTACAATGAGGCAGCGTAGACGCAACTCGACGCGACATATTCGCGCTGGCCGCACACAGTATGGTCCCTCCGCTGTGCAAGTCAGTTTGACTGGCTGTTCTTGGCCGTGTCGGCCAGCCGGCACCATTTCTTCGATCATGCCACCCCGAACGTCCAGCCTTCCGTCCGTGCAATGGCTGACGTCATGCCGTCGGGATGCCAGAGTGCGTTGTCCTCCGCCGCCCGTCGCATCCACCCGGCGGTGAGGATGGCGTCCGCGCCATGATCATCCGGGGCGGAGCCTTGGTGCGGTGCCGATCCCACCGCCGCCAGCGCGGCGTTCAGCGCGTCCGCATCGCGCATCTTGGTCCGGCCCTTGGGGCGTCCGGCGGCCCGTGCAGCGATGCTGGTATAGATTTCCACCACCAGCGATCCGGAACGGGGCAGGGGATCGAACGGCCAGATCGGCACTTGGCCATGGACATGATGCAGCAGACGCATCCCGGCAAAGCTCGCCTTGGCGACCTGCGCCGCGCCGATCGCGTCATAGACGGTGGATGGCTTGCCGCCGCCGCCCACATTGTAACGCGCTTCGCAGGCGCGGTTGTGCATGAACGCCGCCTTCACCCCGTCCGCCTTACCGAAATAGAAATGGCGGCGGTGGGCCACTTCCAACAGGCTCGCCGCGCCCAGGTCCGGGTCGTCGCAGATCGCCTCGACATAGGCCCAGAAAGCCGGCCCCTCCGCTGGCACGGCATCGCCCGGCAGGTAGCTGCCCCGCGCCACGAAGGGCGGCGCGAAACTGAAGTCGAACCCGAAGAGAGTGGGCGCGTCACCCGCCGCCTCGATCAGCCAGTCTGCCACAGCCTGCCGCGACCAGATACCGCTTGGCGCGTTCACCAGGCGGGGCGCCGCGTGCCCTGCCTCGCACAGCGCCACCGCTATCCCCTTGTGCCGCGCGCCCTTCGCTCCAGACCAGTCGATCGCGGCAAAGCGCTCGAATGCGGGCGTCACGCGTTTCTCCGCTCCGCCCTCAGCTTGTCCCAATAGGCCATCCGTTCCGCGACCCGCGCCTCATATCCCCGGTCGCTCGGCGCGTAGAAGGTCTGCGGGCTCATCTCCTCGGGCCAATAGTTCGCGCCGGAAAAGCCGTCCGCCGCATCATGATCATATTGATAGCCCTTGCCGTACCCCACCTGTTTCATCAGCTTGGTCGGCGCATTGACGATGTTCATCGGCGGCATCAGCGATCCCGTTTCCCGCGCCGATCGGAAGGACGCCTTCATCGCCATATAGCCGGCGTTGGACTTTGGCGCGGTCGCGCAATAGAGGCAGGCCTGCACGATCGCCAGTTCGCCCTCCGGCGATCCCAGAAACTCATAGGCGTCCTTGGCGGCGAGGCATTGCACCACCGCCTGCGGATCGGCGAGGCCGATATCCTCGGTCGCGAAGCGCACCAGCCGCCGCAGCACGTAGAGCGGCTCTTCCCCCGCCGTCAGCATCCGCGCCAGATAATAGAGCGCGGCCTGCGGGTCGGACCCGCGCAGCGATTTGTGCAGGGCAGAGATCAGGTTGTAATGCCCCTCCCGATCCTTGTCATAGACCGCGACCCGCCGGTGCAGCAGCGCGGACAGCCCCGCCGGGTCCAGGGGTTCGGCAATGTCTATCGAATAGAGCGTCTCCACCTGGTTGAGCAGGAATCGCCCGTCGCCATCCGCGCTCGCCAGCAAAGCCTCCCGCGCGGCATCGTCCAGCGGCAAGGGCCGGCCCATCAGCGCTTCCGCCCGGTCCAGCAATTGCTCCAGCGCCGCCGCATCCAGCCGCCGCAGGATCAGCACCTGCGCCCGCGACAGCAGCGCCGCATTGAGTTCGAAGCTCGGATTTTCGGTCGTCGCACCGACCAGCGTCACCGTGCCGTCCTCCACGAAGGGCAGGAAACTGTCCTGCTGCGCGCGGTTGAACCGGTGGATCTCGTCCACGAACAGGAGCGTCTTTTCGCCCCGCCGGCCATGTTCCCGCGCGGCGGCGAACACCTTTTTGAGGTCAGAGACACCGGAGAAGACGGCGGAAATCGGCTCGAACCGCATGCCGACCGCATCCGCCAGCAGGCGGGATATGGTCGTCTTGCCGGTGCCGGGCGGACCCCAGAAGATGATGGAAGCCAGGCGCCCGGCCGCGACCATTCGGCCGATCGCGCCTTCCGGTCCGGTCAGATGCTCCTGACCCACCACATCGTCCAGCGTGCGGGGGCGCAGCCGGTCGGCCAGCGGGCTACCATCCGCCGGATCATCGGCGGATGGTACGTCATCGGGAGCGAAAAGGTCGGCCATTCCGACTGATATATAGGCGTTCGCGCCGATTATGGAACCGGACTGGATCGGGGGGAGAGGCCATGCGAACGCTGGCGGATGATGCGTAGATAGGTGTCGACCAGCGCCTGGTTCACCTGGTCCCACCCATTGCGCTCCGCGCGCAGCCTGGCTGCCTGTCCGGCCCGCAACCGGACATCCTCCTCCACGCAATAGGTTTGCAGCGCGTCCGCGAAATCCTCGATCGCGCCGGGGCGGATCAACCGGCCGGTGACGCCCTCGGTGACAAGGCTCTCGCTGCCCGTCGCGCGCGCCGCGACCGTGGGCAGTGCGCAGGCCATCGCCTCCAGCGTGACATTGCCGAACGTCTCGGTGACGGAGGGGTTGAACAGCATGTCCATGCTCGCCACCGCCCGGCCCAGGTCAGCGCCCATCTGGAAACCGGTGAAGATGGCGCCGGGCAGGCGGTTCTGGAACCATTCGCGCGCAGGGCCTTCACCCACCACTAGCACCCTGTGCCGTACTTGCCGCGCGGTCAGCCGGTCGACCGTGTCGGAAAAGACGTCCAGCCCCTTTTCCATCACCAGCCGACCGATGAAGCCGATGACCGGTGCATCATCCTCGATTCCCATCGACCGCCGCCAGGACAGGTCGCGCCGTTCGGGATTGAAGATGTCGCGGTCGATGCCCCGGGTCCAGATGCCGACATCATAGCTCATCCGCTGATCGCGCAGCAGCTGCGCCATCGATTCCGACGGCGCGACGATCGCGTCGCAGCGGCGATAGAAGCGGCGCAGCATGGACAGGACCAGCGGCTCAAGGAACGCAAGGCCATAATAGCGCGGATAGGTCTCGAACCGCGTATGCACGGACGCCACGACAGGGACGTTCCTGCGTCGCGCCCAGCTGATAGCCCGGTGGCAGAGTGGATCGGGGCTGGCGACATGGACCAGGTTCGGCGCGAACGCCTTGAGATCGCGGCGTAATCCTGCCGACAACCTGTAGGGAACGCGATATTCCTTGCGGCCCGGCACGGCGAAGGACGGCGCGCTCACCAGCTCGCCGGTCGGCTCGAAGGCGGGATCGGAGACGGTTGGCGAATAGACCCGGACGGTGGCGCCCTGGCGCAGCATATAGCCCACGAAGCGGTTGAGCGCCTGGTTCGCGCCGTCGCGCACATAATTATAGTTGCCGCTGAACAGGGCGACACGAAGGCCGGTAACATTCATCGCCGCGCCTTTAGACGATCAATCCGCAAAACCCAAGGGAACCCTGAAGGCCGATGGGGATTATAGCTTGGTTGTAGAGGAAGCCGGCCGGCGCGGCTCGCGCCCGAACAGGAGAGAATGCTGAAATGACCGAGACTTTCCATAAGGGAATGCGGGTCAGGTGGAACTGGGGGCAGGGCGTCGGCCGGGGACGGATTGCGGAACGGTTCGAAGGACAGGTTGAACGGGTGATCGAAGGCAGGCCAGTCCGCCGCAACGGATCGCGACGGGATCCCGCTTTTCTCATCATCGTGGATCGCGGCGGCGAAGTCCTCAAGCTCGGGTCTGAACTGAGCGCAAGCTGAGCCGCCCTCCAGGGCCGGTTCGCGCAAAACGGCCATCGCCTTGTGCCTGCCATGATGGCATGGCGGAAGCATGAGCACGCCCTTCATGACCGTCGATGCGCTGCTGGTCGGCACGCCCATGCCTTTCCGCGACGACGATCACAGCGCCATCGCGAAGCGACCCGTCGATGGTCCCGTCCGCATCACATGGGACGGCCTGGCCGGGGACGCGGTGGCGGACCGCATCCATCATGGCGGCTGGGACAAGGCGATCCATCTTTACCCGCAGGATCATTATGGCTGGTGGCGGGATCGCAAGCCTGATCATCCGCTGTTCGACGCGCCCGGCGCCTTCGGCGAAAATATCGCCAGCCGCGGCATGACGGAGGAGAATATCTGCCTTGGCGACCGCTTTTCGCTGGGCAGCGCGATCGTGGAAGTCAGCCACGGGCGGCAGCCCTGCTGGAAGCTCGATCATCGTTTCGGCGCGCGGGACGTGATGGCGACCATCATCAAGACCGGACGGGCCGGCCTCTATTTCCGCGTCATCCGCGAAGGCGAGGCGGAGGCCGGGACGGTCATGGCGCTGCTCGACCGCCCCCATCCCGACTGGAGCGCCGCCCGCGTGTTCCACCTGCTGATCGGCGGCGGCCACCGCATCGATCCCGCTGCCGTCCGTGCGCTTGCCGCCCTGCCAGTGCTGGCGGAGGCGTGGCGCGGCCGGGCTGAGAAGCTGGCGGGGTGATCGCCGCCATGTCCTATTTCCCCTCTCCAGCCTAGAACGGGCGATACAGGATAAGGATCGAGGAGGATCGAAAGTTTCCTACTCTTGTAATGAAACGCTGAATCCTGCGGGAAATATGCGAAGTTAAGCGCGGGATTTCCAACATTGGTCCGGCTCAGCCAGCAGGCTCCTCCACCCGGTCGCCATGGCTTTTGGGGCTGGATGTCACGAGAATATCGACCGGCGCCGCGCTGCGGTTCTGCGCCTGATGGGGCGTACCCGGCGCGATCTCGATCCCCTGTCGGGCTGTCAGGCGATGCGTCACTCCAGCCGCCTCCATCGTCAGTTCGCCGGACAGCACGAAGAAGAACTGCCGCGCTTTCAAGTGACGATGCCGCACCTCGCTGCTGCCCGGCTGCAATCGCTCCTGGATGACGGACAGGTCGTTCCCCTTCACCAGATGCCAGCCATCGTTGACCCCGCCCCAGACATAATGTTCCGCGCTGTCCTTCTGCACGACGGTGGAAGCAGGTGCGGGCGTCGCGGCAGCGATCAGCAGGAGGAGGGCAGGGGTCATAACCTGCGTCAACGATGCTGCCGGCCGCGCCCGCCATGCCACTGGTAAGCGGGTGGCCGCATCCCTATAGCCGGTTCATGGCATCGACCCAGAAGCACAAGAAACCCGCCGCCAGCAGCAAGGTGCGCCCCGCCGGATTCCCCACCCGCGATCAGGTAATGGCCTTCATCGCGGAGTCGGACCAGCCCGCCGGCAAGCGCGAGATCGCCAAGGCCTTCGGCCTCAAGGGGCAGGAAAAGATTGCGCTCAAGGCGCTGCTGAAGGACATGGCGGACGAAGGGCTGATCGACGTCGGCCCCGCGCGCGCCTTCCACAAGATGGGCGGCGTGCCCAAGGTCACGGTGCTGCGCATCATCGATGTCGACGACACCACGCTCATCGCCACGCCCGAACGGTGGGAGGCGGAAGGCCAGCCCGCTCCCAGGTTGCGCGTTATGGAGCGGGGCAAAAGGGGGGCGCTGACGATTGGCGACCGCATCCTGGCGCGGACGGAGGAGGCCGGGCGCGGCTGGGTCGCGCACGTCATGAAGAAGCTCGCCAAGGCCAGCGAGGAATTGCTGGGCGTGGTCGAGGAGATGGCGGACGGCAAGCTATGGCTGCGCCCCGTGGACAAGCGCATCCGCAAGGACACGCCGATCAGCGATGCGGGCGACGCCAAACCCGGCGACCTGGTGCTCGCCGAACCCCATGGCCGCCCGCCGCGCATCTCGGCGCGCGTCACCGATGTCCTTGGCGATCCCTTCGCGCCGCGCAGCTTCAGCCTCATCGCCATACATAAACATGGCATTCCCCATGTCTTCCCCGACCGGGTGGAGGAGGAAGCGGTCAAGGCGTCCGCCCTGCCGCTGCATGAGGACAAGCGGGAGGATCTGCGCCACCTGCCCATCGTCGCCATCGATCCGGTCGATGCGCGCGACCATGACGATGCGGTTTGGGCAACGCCTGACGACGATCCCGCCAACCCCGGCGGCTTCAAGGCGATCGTCGCCATTGCCGACGTCAGCTATTATGTCCGGCCGGGCAGCGCGCTGGACAAGGAAGCGCGCAAGCGCGGCAACAGCGTCTATTTCCCCGATCAGGTCGTGCCGATGCTGCCGCACGAACTTTCGTCCGATATGTGTTCGCTACGTGCAGGACAGGACCGGGCGGCGATGGCCTGCCACCTGACCGTCAACGCCAATGGAAAGGTTACGGCCTGGCGCTTCACCCGCGCGGCGATCCGGGTGGCGGCGGTTCTCGCCTATGAGGATGCACAGGCCGCGATCGATGGGACCAAGGATAACGATCTGCTCGAACCCGCGCTTCGGCCGCTTTGGGCCTGCTGGGCGCTGCTGCGCAAGGCGCGGGACGCGCGCGATCCGCTGGCACTGGACCTGCCCGAACGGCGCGTGGTGCTGGACGATATGGGCCGGATCGTCAGCGTCGCCGTGCGCGAACGGCTCGACGCCCACATGCTGATCGAGGATTATATGATCGCCGCCAATGTCGCGGCGGCAAAGGCGCTGGAGCAGAAGAAGGCGCCGGTCATGTACCGCGTCCATGAACCGCCCAGCCGTGACAAGCTGGTGGCGCTCAAGGATTATCTCGCGACCTTCGACATCAGCTTCGCGCTGGGGCAGGTGGTGCGGCCCTCCACTTTCAACCAGCTGATCGCGAAGATCGGCGAGGCGGAGGAAAGGCCCCAGATCATGGAGCAGATCCTGCGCAGCCAGACGCAGGCCTATTACAGCCCGCAGAATATGGGGCATTTCGGGCTGGCGCTGGGCAGCTACGCCCATTTCACCTCGCCCATCCGCCGCTATGCCGACCTGCTGGTCCATCGCGCGCTGGTCGGCGCATGGGGCCTGGAACTCCCTGCGCCCAAGGGGAAAGACATTCCCGAACGCTCGTCCCTCAGCCAGGAGGATTATGAGAATATGGGCCCGGTCGGAGAGATGATCTCCGGCCATGAGCGCCGCGCGATGGAGGCGGAGCGCGAGACGATCGACCGCTATGTCGCCGCCTATCTCGCCGCCCATGTGGGAGAGGTGATGCCGGCGCGGATCACCGGCGTCCAGAATTTCGGCTTCTTCGCGACGGTGGAGGGGCTGGGCGGTGACGGGCTGGTGCCGGTGTCCACACTCGGGGCCGAACATTTCTTCTACGATGAAGCGGGCAGGGCCTTGCAGGGCGTGGAGAGCGGTGACCGCTACACCGTAGGCCAACGGCTGGACCTGCGCCTTGCGGAGGCCGACCCGATCAACGGCTCCTTACGCTTCGAGCTTCCCGACAATCCCGCCCCGCGTGGTGGGATGCAGAAGCGGGACCGGACGCGTCCGGGCGTCAAGCGCGGCCGCCCAGCGAACATCCGGCATATCGGGGCCAAGCGGGGCAGGCACCGTAAATAGACCCTTGAGATAGACTAGCTCAACCGATCGATCGCATCGGCATCCAGCCCGCCAGGGATGACCATGATCGGGCAGGGCAGCTTGCCTGCGTCCGCCCCGGCGAAGTGGGACACCAGCTTGCCCGGATTGCCGCTGGCCGCTGCGCCCAACACCAGCGCCGCGACGTCGTCCATTTCCTCCAGCGTCCGCCGCACCACCGTTACCGCATCGCCCTGTCGCACCGTGATGCTGGGGCGGATGCCCGATTCGTCTGACAGCGTGCCGGCGGCGCTGGTCACCAGCGCCTCGGCGCGCTGCAACGCTTCATCCTCCATCGTCGCCTGGACCCCGCCCCATTGCACGAATTCCGCGGGCGGGATCAGCGCCAATATGCGGACCGCGCCGCCGGTCTTGGCCGCACGCCGCGCGGCAAAACGCAGCGCGGTTTCGGCCTCGGGCGATTCGTCCACGACCACCAGATATGTCCGCACGATCCCGCTCCTTGCTGCTCTGTCTATCCATCGACGTTCCGAAAAACCTGCCGACGAACCATAGAGGTGAAATGTGGGCCATAAACCGGCAGTTCGCAAGGCGTTGCTTGACCAATCAGGCAAATGGGTGAAAACCGGCCGCCAGCCAGATAATTCGAGAAGAGGCCCTGCCATGAGCAAGACGATCCAGATGCCCGCCCTTTCCCCGACGATGGAGGAAGGTACGCTCGCCAAATGGCTGGTGAAGGAAGGCGACAGCGTGTCGTCGGGCGATCTGCTCGCGGAGATAGAGACCGACAAGGCAACGATGGAATTCGAGGCCGTGGACGAGGGCGTCATCGCCAAGATCCTGGTTGCCGAAGGCTCGGAAGGCGTGAAGGTCGGCACCGTCATTGCCATCATCGCCGAGGAAGGCGAGGATGTGGCGACCGCCGCCGCTGGCGAAGCACAGGCCGAAGCGCCCAAGGCCGATCCCGTCCCCGCCAAGCCAGAAGCGGCCGCCCCCGCCGCTAGACCCGATCCCGTTCCCGGAAAGCCTGCTGCCGCGCCGGCTGCCGCGGACGACCGCATCAAGGCCAGCCCGCTCGCCCGCCGCCTGGCCGAGGTGAAGGGCATCGATCTCGCCAGCGTCAAGGGCAGCGGCACCAATGGCCGCATCGTCAAGGCCGACATCGACGCGGCGCAGCCCGGCGCTGCCCCGGCGACGGCATCTGCGCCGTCTGCCGCTGCTCCTGCGGCCGCCCCGGCAGCGCCTGCGCCTGTCGCCCACGCCGCGCAGGACTTCGGCATCCCGCATGAGGTCATCAAGCTCAGCGGCATGCGCAAGACGATCGCGCGCCGCCTGACCGAATCCAAGCAGCAGGTGCCGCACATCTACCTGACGGTGGACATCCAGCTCGACAAGCTGCTGAAGCTGCGCGGCGAGCTCAATGCCGGCCTCGCGAACCGCAACGTCAAGCTGTCGGTCAACGATCTGCTGATCAAGGCGCTGGGCGTCGCCCTGATTCAGGTGCCCGAATGCAATGTGCAGTTCGCCGGCGACCAGATGCTTCAGTTCCAGCGCGCGGACATTTCCGTCGCGGTGTCGATCCCGGGCGGCCTCATCACGCCGATCGTGACCGACGCGGCGGGTCGCGGCGTCGCCTCCATCTCCAGCGCGATGAAGGATCTCGCCGCCCGTGCCAAGGACGGCAAGCTCAAGCCGGAGGAATATCAGGGCGGCACCGCTTCCCTCTCCAACATGGGCATGTTCGGCATCAAGCAGTTCGAAGCGGTCATCAACCCGCCACAGGCGATGATCATGGCGATCGGCGCGGGCGAGAAGCGGCCCTATATCGTCGATGATGCGGTGCAGATCGCCACGGTCATGTCGGCTACCGGCAGCTTCGACCATCGCGCCATTGACGGCGCCGACGGCGCGCGCCTGATGCAGGCCTTCAAGGAGCTGGTCGAAAACCCGATCGGTCTGCTCGCCTGATGGCCCACCCCGACGAGAGCCCGCCAGACGCGAGCCCGGCCGTCCGGGTCATCGCCATGCCCGCCGATACCAACCCCTATGGGGATATATTCGGCGGCTGGCTGATGAGCCTGATGGACTCCGCCGCCGGATCGGTCGCCGCGCGGCACAGCCATGGCCGCGCCGTCACCATCGCGGTGGAGGGCATGACCTTCCTCCGCCCCGTGGTGGTCGGTGACGAGGTATCGGTCTTTGCGACACTCAAGTCGGTCGGTCGCACGTCGATGAAGATCGATGTCGAAGCCTGGCGCCGCACCCGTCATGACGACCGCAGCTATCGCGTGACCCGCGCGACTTTTACGTTCGTCGCGATTGGCGAAGACCGCCAGCCCCGGTCCGTACCGCCGCTTCCGGCAGAATCAGAATAAGACAGAAACAGAATAAGCAAGAGAGACAGACATCATGGCTGAGAATTACGATCTCATCGTTCTGGGTTCCGGCCCCGGCGGCTATGTCGCGGCGATCCGCGCCGCGCAGCTTGGCCTCAAGACCGCCATCGTCGAGCGCGAAAATCTGGGCGGCATCTGCCTCAACTGGGGCTGCATCCCGACCAAGGCACTGCTGCGCTCAGCCGAAATCTACCATTATATGCAGCATGCCGGCGATTATGGCCTGGCCGCCGAGAAGATCAACGCAGACATCGCCGCCGTGGTCAAGCGCTCGCGCGGTGTTGCCAAGCAGCTCAATCAGGGCGTTACGCACCTGATGAAGAAGAACAAGATCGCCGTCCATATGGGCGAGGGCAGGCTGACGGGGAGGGGCAAGCTCAGCGTCACCAAGGACGGCAAGACCGAGGAACTGACGGCAAAGAACATCATTCTCGCCACCGGCGCGCGGGCCCGCGACCTTCCCGGTACGCCGGCTGACGGCAAGCGCGTGTGGACCTACCGCCACGCCATGACGCCGCCCGAAATGCCGACCAAGCTGCTCGTCATCGGATCGGGCGCGATCGGCATCGAGTTCGCGAGCTTCTACAACGACATGGGCGCGGAGGTGACGGTCGTCGAGATGATGGACCGCATCGTCCCTGTTGAGGATGCGGATGTGTCCGCCTTCCTGGAAAAGGCGCTGAAGAAACAGGGCATGACCATCCTGACCGGCGCAGGCGTCAGCGACATCAAGGTCACGGACAAGGGTGTTAGCGCGAAGCTCAAGGACAAGGCCGGCAAGGAAACGGCCGCCGAGTTCAGCCATATGATCGTCGCCATCGGCATCGTCCCCAACACCGCGGACATCGGCCTCAAGGAATTGGGCGTAGCGGTCGATGACCGTGGCTTCCTCAAGACCGACGAGATGTGCCGCACCAATGTCGAGGGTCTCTGGGCGATCGGCGACATCACCGCCCCGCCATGGTTGGCGCACAAGGCCAGCCATGAAGGCGTGATCGCGGCCGAAGCGATCGCCGGCAAGCATCCCCATGCTATGGACCCGCGCAACATTCCGGGCTGCACCTACTGCCATCCGCAGATCGCAAGCGTTGGCCTCACCGAAGCCAAGGCGAAGGAAGCGGGCTATGAGGTGAAGGTCGGCATGTTCCCCTTCATCGGCAATGGCAAGGCGATCGCGCTGGGCGAAGCGGAAGGCTTCACCAAAACGATATTCGACGCCAAGACCGGCGAGCTGCTGGGCGCGCACATGATCGGCGCGGAAGTGACCGAGATGATCCAGGGCTACACCATCGGCAAGACCCTGGAGACGACGGAAGCGGAACTGATGCACACGGTCTTCCCGCATCCGACCATCTCGGAATCGATGCACGAAAGCGTGCTCGCCGCTTATGGGCGCGCGCTCCATATCTAGGCCGAGCGCTTCGATCGCGAAGGGCGCGGGCGCTTTGGCGCTCGCGCTTCTTTGCGTCCTGCTGATCGCACTCCTGCAACGCGCGGGATGGCTCGACGGGATCAATGTCGGGTTGATGGAGGCGGCAGGAAGGGCGCGTGACACGGGCTCGGGGGGGCATGTGACCACTCTCATGCGCCTCGCCTCCGCCATCGGAGGCACAGCCGGGCGGCTCGCGCTGGTTGCCGTCGTCCTCGTGCCGCTCCTCTGGTTCGGGTTTCGCCGATCCGCGATCTGGCTGGTGCTGACGATTGCGGGCGGCACGTTGCTCAACCTTGCGCTCAAGCAGATATTCGCCGCGCCCAGGCCAGACCTGCTGCCGCATCTCGACATCGTCCACACCTACAGCTTCCCCAGCGGCCATGCGGCGGGGAATATGATGTTCTTCGGTGCGCTGGCGCTGCTAGCAGGAAGCACGCGCGCATATGTCGCCGCCGCCGTCATGATCCTGCTGATCGGGGCCAGCCGAATATGGTTGGGCGTCCATTGGCCGAGCGACGTGACCGCCGGCTGGATCGAGGGGCTGGGTTGGCTCGCCTTCTGCCGCCTCTGGCTACCAGCGCGGGGAGGGGAGAAAGAGCGCGCGTAGCAGGCTTTGATGCGGCGGCATTCCGTCGCTGGTGACGAAGCCATGCACCCAGAAGCTGTCGTACGCGGTCACTGCGGCGATCAGCAGCAGCGGGATCGCGGACGCGGCAAGCAGCCCCCGCGCACCCCGCACCGACTCCGCCGGGGACAGGGCGATCAGCACCAGCGGCAGGATCGGCAGGAAGTAGCGGCCTTGTGTCCCCTGAATATAGTCGGCAGCGAGCGGGCTGCCGGTCAGATACATGGCGGTTTCGATGAGGAGCGCTATGCCCGCCGCGACCGCCAGCCACCACAGCCTCTGCCGCCACCCGAACCGTGCGGTCGATCCGTTCGCCACGGCCGCTGCCAGCATCAGCATCGCGAGCGGATAGGCTAGCAGGGGCAGGAGGATGGCGTTCCAGCCAAATCGCCCGACGATCTGCAACGCATAGACAGGCGCGCGTTCCGTGACGCTCGACGCCAGGATACGGACATAGGCCGCGGGGTCGGCAAGGATCACCGCCAGTTGCTCCCGCAATGGTGCCGTCATCATCGTCTCGCCCGTCTTGCGCGACTGGATGTGATAGAGCGCCTGACTGCCGCCCGACAGATGCATCCACGCGACGAAGGCAGCCGCGCCAAGCGCGATAACCGCCAGGATCAGCGCCGGCCTCCAGTCGCGTCGATGCGAGGGCCAGCGCAGGCCCGCCGCCATCAGCGGCAGATAGACACCCTTGCACAGCGCCAGCAGCGGAGCTGCGACGAGCAGCGCGAGGCTGCGTCCGGGCGCAGCGGCCATGAACCCGCTTCGCAACGCAACGGCAAGGCCCAGAAAGCCCAGCCCGTTAATGAGGGCATCGGGCGACAGCGATCCGGTCTGGTAGGCGAAGGTCGGCAGAAGCGCTGCGCCGAGCATGGCGTTGCGCCCGAAGGGCAGCAGCGCCAGCGCCGCGACAAGCAGGGCTAGTCCTGCCAGGGCATTGACCAGCCGCCCGACATAGAAGGCTTCGATCCACGGCAACCCGGCGGCTTTCCCCATCGCAAGGCCCGCGGCACCCGAGCCGTAGAGGGAAGGGGAATAGCTGGCGACGTTGGGAAAATCGGCAAAGGCCAAGCCCGGCCGACCGCTGTCCGCAGCCGCGCTGGCCACCAATTGCTCAGCCGTGAAATGGCGAAGGTTCGGCGGAACATCGGTCGGAAAATCGACCTCATGGATATCGAGCGCCGCGCGCGGGAGGTCCGCGCCGATCGCCGTGCCTCTCTGCTCCGTCAGCAGGCGACCCTCGATTAGGGCCAGCGCTTTCATATAATGCTGGTTCTCGTCGGGGGCCTGAAACGGTGGCGTTACCAGCGCGAAGAACAAGGTCGCGGCGCAGATCGCCGCAAGCAACAGCCTTTCCACCGGGCTCCATGGCGCGGCGAGCAGCATGTCCGCCTCGTGACCATCTCGCCGCCTGATCTGCTCCTGTCTCATAAGCCGCGACTACGCGTCTCGACTTAATATTTCGCGACCACCACAGAATGTTTCCAGCAATTGCGGAGCAAGTCCCAGTTCGCGGCTGATTAAAGCCGTGTCTTCATTCTTCTTCCACCGGCTGTCCCACCGGCGGATGCAGCCGCAGCCGCGTCACGCGGCGGCCATCGCTCGCGACGATCTCCAGCTTCCAGCCGCTTTCCTCGTGCAGCAATATCTCGCCGGGGCCGGGGACGCGGCCGGCAAGGATGAACGCGAGGCCGCCAAGCGTGTCGACATCCTCTTCGACATCCCCCAGCTTCTCGTCGATCTCCTTCGCGACATCGTCCAGTTCGGCGCGCGCATCCGCTTCCCACAGGCCATCGTCCAGCGGGACCAGCATCGCTTCTGGCGCATCGTCATGCTCGTCCTCGACCTCGCCGACGATCTCCTCGACCAGATCCTCGAAGGTGAGCAGCCCTTCGGTGCCCGAATATTCGTCCAGAACGATGGCGAGATGCGTCCGCTTGGCCCGCATCTCGGCCAGCAAGTCCAACGCGCCCATGCTTTCAGGCACATAGAGCGGCTGGCGAATGAGCGGTTCGAGCGTTTCGGGCACCGGTGCCTTGCCGGCGAGGATCGCGAAGGCGTCGCGGATATGGATCATGCCCACGATGGTGTCGAGATTGTCGCGATAGACCGGAATACGGCTGTGCCCGGCTTCAGCAAATAAGGCGGCAAGCTCTGCGAAGCTCGCCTTTTCCTCGATCGCGATGATGTCCGCCCGCGGGACCGCCACGTCATCGACGGTATGTTCGGAAAAATGGAGCAGGTTGCGGACCATCTGCCGCTCTATCGCAGACAGATCGCCCTTGGATGGCGTGCTGCCCGCTTCGCCCTGTTCCTCTTCGTCATATTCGTCCAGCGCTTCTTCCAGCTCCTTGCGGAGGCTGGATTCCTCGCCTTCACCGAAAAGGAGCGACTTGATGCCGCTCCATATGCCGCCTTCGCCGCTACTGTCCGCTTCTTTCGAAGTGGTGCCGTCGTCAGCCATCGCTAATCTTTATCCCCTGTTGCGCGATCCCCATAGGGATCGGAAAGTCCGAGCGAGGCGAGCGCGGCAATCTCCAGCGCCTCCATCGCTTCGGCCTCATTGTCGTCCATATGGTCGTAGCCGAGCAAATGAAAAGTGCCGTGCACGATAAGATGCGCGGCATGGTCAGCGACGGAAATGCCCTTTTCGGCCGCTTCCGCCGCGCACACGCCTTCGGCCAGCACGATGTCGCCCAGCAGCACTTCGCCATCGTCCGTATTGCCCGTCGCCTGGAGCAGGTCGTCCTGCACCATCGGGAAGGACAGGACGTTGGTCGGCTTGTCCTTGTCGCGATAGGCGCGGTTGAGGCCGTGCACCTCCTCGTCGGAGGTAAGCTTCACCGCGACTTCGTACAGGGCGGCATCGGTCGCAAAGGCGGCGTAGGGGCTGTGCGCGATCGCCGCCGCGACCGCGCGCTGCGCCAGCATATCCCAGTCCGCGCCTGGCCAACCGGTTTCGTGGAGGAGAGCGACCTCGATCATATAATCCCCCCGTTCACTTCGAGCGCAGTCGAGGAGCCGGCGCATCGGTTCTCGACTACGCTCGAACCGAACGGATGTCGGAGCTTCACGCGTCCGGCCCCTCATAAGCCTGCACGATACGGCCAACCACCGGGTGGCGGACCACGTCTCCGATGCCGAAGGGCACCATGGCTATGCCATCCACGCCGTCCAGCCGGGCGACGGCGTCGGCAAGCCCGGAGATGCCGGGCTGCGGCAGGTCAACCTGCTTGGGATCGCCGCAGATGACCATGCGGCTACCCTCGCCGAAGCGCGTGAGGAACATCTTCATTTGCGCGATGGTGGTGTTCTGCGCCTCGTCCAGCACGATGAAGGCGTTGGCCAGCGTGCGCCCGCGCATGAAGGCGAGCGGCGCGATCTCGATTTCGCCGGACGCGATGCGGCGTTCCACCTGTTCGGCGGGCAGCGTGTCATAGAGCGCGTCGTAGATCGGGCGGAGATAGGGATCGACCTTCTCCTTCATGTCGCCCGGCAGGAAGCCCAGCCGCTCGCCTGCTTCCACCGCCGGGCGAGACAGGATCAGTCGATCGACGCTGCCGGTGATGAGCTGGCTGACCGCCTGCGCCACGGCGAGGTAGGTCTTGCCGGTGCCCGCCGGACCCAGCGCGAAGATGATGTCGTTGCGGGTCAGCGCCTCCATATAGGTGACCTGCGTCGCGGAGCGCGGGACGATGGTCTTCTTGCGCGTGCGGATCATCACCTTGGGCGGTTCGGCGACGTCGCCGCGGATGATGCCGTCCAGCGTCGGTTCCGAAGACATGGCGATCACCGCCTCCACCGCGCCGGCATCGATTTCCTGTCCGGCGACGATGCGGTTGTAGAGGCCGGTCATCACGTCGCGCGCGCGGGCAGCGGCCTGTGCCTCGCCCTCGATCTGCAGCTTGTTGCCGCGCGCCGCGATATAGACGCCCAGCCGGTTCTCGATCGCGACCAGATTCTGGTCATATTGGCCGAACAGCGTGGTCAACAGATGCGGCCGCTCGAAGGTGACTTCCAGACGGGCGCGTTCGGCCGTGTCGGCGACGCGGTGATGATTGGGCTTTTTGGACATTCAGCAGCCTCCCTCGCTCGTCATCCTCAATGCTCTGCCACATCGCGGCGCCCGAGGAACTGGTTTTCCCGCCGACGCGGAAAGGACGAGGCTTTGGTTCAAGCGGCTTTCCTCCTGGTAGTTTGCCCGGCCAGGCTGTTCGGGCCGGCGCTGATGATATCGACTTCAACCATGTCGCCGATCGAAAGGTCCGGCGCATCGATGACAACGGACTGTAGCCAGGGCGATTTGCCGATCAACTGACCGGCATGACGGCCCTTGCGTTCCAGCAATATGTCCGTGCGCCGCCCCACGGTCGCGGCGTTGAACGCCGACTGCTGGCGATTGAGCAGCACCTGCAGCTGGGCGAGACGATCGTCCATCACCTGCGGATCGATCTGGCCATCCATGTCCGCGGCCGGCGTGCCGGGACGCGGGCTATATTTGAAGCTGTAGCATTGCGCGTAGCCGACCTGCTCCACGATCTTCAGCGTGTCCTGAAATTCCGCTTCGCTCTCGCCGGGGAAGCCGACGATGAAATCGCCCGAAATCGCGATGTCCGGCCGCGCCTCCCGCACGCGATCGATGATGCGGAGGTAGCTTTCCGCGCTGTGGCTGCGGTTCATGGCCTTCAGGATGCGGTCGTTGCCCGACTGCACCGGCAGATGCAGGAAGGGCATCAGCTTGTCTATTTCGCCATGCGCGGCGATCAGGCCGTCGCTCATGTCGTTGGGGTGGCTGGTGGTATAGCGAATCCGCTTGAGATCGGGGATCTTCGCCAGTTCGCGGACCAGGCCGTCCATGCCCTGCGCCTGGCCCCGGTCATCCTCGCCGGTCCACGCGTTCACGTTCTGGCCGAGCAGGGTGATTTCGCGCGCTCCGCCGTCCACCAGAGCCTTCGCTTCATCGACGATCGCGGACCAAAGCCGGCTGATCTCCGCCCCGCGCGTGTAGGGCACCACGCAATAGGTGCAGAATTTGTCGCACCCTTCCATGATGGTCAGAAAGGCGGTGGGCCGCGCCTGCCGCGTGCGCGCGGGGAGCGCGCCAAACTTGGACGCCAGCGGCATGTCGGTGTCTACTGCGGCTTCGCCCCGTCCGGCCTTGTCGATCAGGTCGGGCAGCCGATGATAGGCTTGCGGCCCGACGACGATATCGACATTGCGGGCGCGGCGCTGGATCTCGCTGCCCTCCGCCTGGGCGACACAGCCGGCGACCGCGATCATCGGGCGGCTGCCATCCTCCCGCACCATGCGGCCGATGTCCGAATAGACCTTGTCCACGGCCTTTTCCCGGATGTGGCAGGTGTTCAGGATGACCAGGTCGGCGTTAGCGCCATCGGCTGCCGCGCGCATGCCCTTCGTCCCCAGCATCTCCGCCATACGCTCGCCGTCATAGACGTTCATCTGGCAGCCGAAGGATTTGACGTGGAATGTCGCGGGAGTCTTGGGGGCGTCGGTTCGATTCATGTGGTCCAGCTATACAGGGGGTAGCGGCTGAGCGGAAGGGCGCTGGTGGTCACCTGATCGCATGCGCTGCCATGCTGGTGGCGATCGCCGCATGGACTCGTGCGGCGATGGCTTTTCGATCCGCGCAATCGGCTGGATCGAACGGCTCAAGGAAGCGGAGGGTGACGGTGAGTGTCCCGCGCCGCTCCAGCATGCGCTTCGCATTGGCCCCGGCTCCCTCCGCACCATGCCAAGCGATTTCCGAAGCGGCGGCACCATAATCAACATGGACCGGCTGGATCATGACCGGCCGCGGCGGCGGTAGCAGGACCGCCAGCAGGGCCGGCTTGAACGGGAGCAGGGCCGTGCCGTCTCCTGTCGTGCCTTCGGGAAAGAGGGCGACAGGCTGATGCCCGAGCATGGCGGCGCGCAGGGATTCCAGTTGTGCCGACAGCGCGCCGCGCCGTTCGCGCGCAACGAACAGCGTGTTGTTCTGCGCTGCCAGCCAACCGATCACCGGCCAGCGTGCCACGCCGTCATGCGATACGAAGGCCGTGCCGGTCGCGCCACCCAGCGCCAATATGTCGATCCAGCTGACATGATTGGCGAGCAGGAACATGTCGCCTTCTCGGGGTTTCCCCTCGACCCGCACCTGTGCGCCGACAGACCGGGCGGCCATCGCCAGGAAGCGGCGGGGCCAGGGCGAAGGGCGGCGGATGACGCGCCAGGCAAGATGCGGGAAGAGGCAGAGGAGCAGGCTTCCCGCCAGCGCGCCTATGCGCAGCAGTCGACGCAGGCGCGCCAAGGATTCGTCAGTTCTTCCGGTCGAGCGCGACGCCGTACAGTTCCATCCTGTGATCGACCAACCGGAAGCCCAGCTTCTCCGCGATCTGCTTCTGCAGCTGTTCCAGTTCAGGATCGACGAATTCGATGACGTTGCCGGTTTCCACGTCGATCAGATGATCGTGATGCGATTCCGGGGCGGCTTCGTACCGGGCGCGTCCGTCGCCGAAATCATGCCGTTCCAATATGCCCGCTTCCTCGAACAGCCGAACCGTCCGATACACCGTCGCGATCGATATGCCCGGATCGATCGCGGCTGCCCGCCGGTGCAGCTCCTCCACGTCGGGATGATCGGTGGCGTCGCTCAGCACTTGGGCGATCACGCGGCGCTGCTCCGTGATACGCAGCCCCTTTTCGTGGCACAGGGCTTCGACGTCGATTTTGCGGTTCATGCAGGCTCGCTTGTTGGATCAGGTGCGGCAGGGAAATGCAAAGGTAGCGACTTTTGCAAAAACAGGGAAGGGCGCATCGCCGATGCGCCCTTCTCCTTCATGCAGCCGAATGTGCGGCGGCTTACTTCGCCGCGCGGGTGCGCCGACGCTTGGTGCCCAGGCCGATCTTCTTGGCCAGGCTGCGGCGCTGTTCTGCATAGTTGGGCGCCACCATCGGATAGTCGGCGGGCAGGCCCCACTTGGCACGATAGTCTTCGGGCGTCATCTGATAATGGGTCATCAGGTGGCGCTTCAGCATCTTCAGCTTCTTCCCGTCTTCCAGGCAGATGATGTAGTCGGGCTTGACCGAAGAGCGGACGGACACGGCGGGCTCGGGCTTCACTTCCGGGGCAGGCGCAGGCTGGCTGAGATTGGCAAGCGCGGCATGCACATTCTGGATCAGCGTCGAAACGTCCGAGACGGCGACGCTATTGTTCGAGACATGCGCTGCGACGATGTCCGACGTCAAAGTAATGAGCAGCTCATTTTGGGCCGTTTCAGTTTCCATTTTTGTTTCCTGCAAAGGCTGTATCTAGTGCGACCCGCCCGAGGACAATGAAATCTGGAGCGGTTCTGGACCGCTAGCTCGCTCAGCCCATTTGCGCAAGCGTTTATGCCATTAAATCAGCATATCGAGCCGGAAACTTAGCGCATCATGAAGTTGACCATCATTACCGCGATAGTAACCCGGACGACGATGTACATATTCGAAGCCATTTTTCTCGTATAATCTTATAGCGTTATTTGTTGCTCGTACCTCCAGGTTCATGGAAGTTATTCCCCGGCGGCGGGCGGTCAGCAGGGAATCGCGCAACAGGGTTTCGCCGATCCCCTTGCCGCGCCAGGACGGGTCGACGGCCAGAAGCAGCAGTTCACATTCGTCCAGCACCGAGCGGACGAGCGCAAAGCCCAGCGGTGCTGCGTCCAGGCGGGCTACGGTCAGCCATGTGCCGGGCATCAGCATCACCCCGGACAGTTGGGATAGGGTCCAGGCTTCCCCATAGGCCGGGTCGAACGCGCGGATCATGACCTCCATCGCATCGGCCAAAGCGTTGCGTTCGCCCTGATCATAGGTGTCCAGCGACAGGCCCGGCATCATGATGCGGCGCGCTCCGCCATCGTCATTGCATCAGCGCCCCGGCCGTAGATCGGGCTGGGCGGCAGAAGGGGCTGGTCGGTGATCAACGGATAGGCTGCCGCGTCAGGATAGAGGCTGACTGCGATACCCGCGCCCCTCGCCGTGACCAGCGCTTCGGCCCCTGTGCCGTAATAGACAGGTGCGTCCAGTTGCTCCGCCAGCTGGGCGATTGGAGTCGATGTGACCGGGTTTTCCGCGACGCGGCCTGTCGGGTCGAACGATTGCCAGAACAATTCGCCATGTCCGCCGGTTATAGTTACGGCAATATGTTCTCCCGCCGCATTCTGGCAAGCGGCCAGGGCTGCGATGAGGGCAGGGGTGCTGTACCCATGAACGGGCACCCCCCATGCAAGCGCCAGCGCGCGCGCCGCTGCGATGCCGATGCGAACTCCCGTAAAACTACCGGGACCGACATCCACGGCGATCCCGTCGGCCCGTCCGCCATTGGGCAGGGCGGCGATCGCCGGCAGCAACGCTTCGGCGTGGCCGCGGCCCACTATTTCGTGAAAGCGTCCGATCGGGACGTCATTTTCCAGCAGTGCAACGGACAAGGCCTGAGTGGCAGTGTCGATCACCAGAAGGCGCAAGCAAATTCCCCGTCAACCGCCCGCCACCTGCGGACTGTCCTGCCGGTTAATCGATCCGCTGCGATTTGCCAAATGCTCCAGCGTCGATCCGAACCTGTGTCAGACGGCGCGCACCTCGGTCACTTCCGGGACATAATGTTTGAGCAACTGTTCGATCCCGTTCTTCAGCGTGGCGGAAGAGGATGGGCAGCCTGAACAAGCGCCCTGCATTTTCAGATAAACAGTGCCCTTGTCGAAGCCGCGATAGATTATGTCGCCACCGTCGTTGGCGACCGCGGGGCGAACGCGCGTGTCGATAAGATCGCGGATCTGCTCGACAATCTCGGCATCTTCGGGATTGTCCGCAAAACTGGCGTCATCCTCCGGCACCATGATCCCCGCCGCCGATCCAGGCGCGAAAAGCGGCATATTGGCGGAAAAATGATCGAGCAGCGTGGCCAGCACATCGGGCTTCACATCCGACCATTCCGCGCCGGGCGCAATGGTCACCGACACGAAATCGCTGCCGAAGAACACGCCGGTGACATCGCCAAGGCTGAACAGGGCGTCAGCAAGCGGCGAAGCCTCCGCATCTTCCGGAGAGGCGAAGTCGCGCGTTCCCGCGCCCATGACCTCACGGCCGGGCAGGAATTTGATGGTCGCCGGGTTGGGCGTCAGTTCGGTCTCGATCAGCATGGCGTCCATGTGGCGATAGACGCGCGCAAGATCAAGCGGCGGAACTTCGCGGGTGTCCGATGATTTGGATGAACAAAGCGCAAGGAGACAGGTTATGACTGACACGAGCGACATCCGCGACCGGTTCTGGAAAGAATTGTCGAGCAGCCCCTTCGTCATGGTCGGGCTGGAAAGCAGCACCGAACACAGCCTGCCGATGACGGCACAGCTCGATCCTGCCGCCAATCATTGCTTCTGGTTCTACACCTCGAAGGACAATCGCCTTGCCCCCGGCGGCCCGGCGATGGCGCAATTTTCGGCGAAGGATCACAGCCTGTTCGCGTGTATCGAAGGGACGTTGTCGCCCGAGACCGATCCGGCGGTCATCGATCGCTACTGGTCGAAGCAGGTGGAAGCCTGGTATCCCCAGGGCCGCAACGACCCCAGCCTGCTGATGCTGCGCTATGATCTTGGCACGGCGGAAATCTGGTTGGCCGACCTGTCGCTGAAGGGCGTCTTCAAGATGATGTTCGGGGGCGATGTCCGGTCCGAAATGAAGGGCAAGCATGCCGAGGTCGCGCTCTGACGCGGACCTAGGCTACCGTTTCATAAATCGGCAGCGGTCCGGCATTGTCCGGGCCGCTTGCTTTTTGCTTGCTTGTGCGCCATACGCACCGCAGCGCAGCAGATGGCCGTGTTCCGGCCCCCAGCGATTGGCAGCGTGATCGTCCTCTCCCCCCGAAGGGCAGAAGGACCGGCCAATGACAGTCTGCGCTAAGCTTTGAGGCTTCCCTTTTCACGCGGGTCGTTTCGTAACCCGCCTTGCGCCCTTGCTGCGTCCGCAGCGAAGTCGGCGCCCGGCCGACTTGTGAGCATATCCCAATGGAATTTACCGATCTTGGCCTTTCCGAGCCGATCCTGAAGGCGCTTGCCGCCAAGAAATACGCCAACCCCACGCCGATCCAGCAGAAGGCGATCCCTGTCCTGCTCGAAGGCCGCGACCTGTGCGGCATTGCGCAGACCGGCACTGGCAAGACCGCAGCCTTCGCACTGCCCAGCCTCGACTATTTCGCCCGCAACCCCAAGCCCACGCCGGTCCTGGGCTGCCGGATGCTGGTGCTGTCGCCCACTCGCGAACTCGCTGCGCAGATCGCGCAGAGCTTCCGTGACTATGGCCGCTTTCTGAAGCTGTCGGTCGAAACGGTGTTCGGCGGCGTGCCGATCAACAAGCAGATCCGTGCGCTGTCGCAGGGTGTCGACATCGTCGTCGCCACGCCCGGCCGTCTGCTCGACCTGATCGACCAGCGCTGCTTCACCATCAAGGACACGGAAATCTTCGTCCTCGATGAAGCCGACCAGATGATGGACATGGGCTTCATCCATCCCTTGAAGCGCATCGCCAAGCTGCTGCCGCGCGACCGCCAGAACCTGTTCTTCTCGGCGACAATGCCCAAGGAGATCGAGGCGCTTGCTGGACAGTTCCTCAACGATCCGGTCAAGGTCAGCGTCGCGCCGCAATCGACCACGGCCGAACGCGTGCGCCAGCAGGCGACCTTCGTCAACCAGGCGGAGAAGCAGGCCCTGCTGCATATCGTCCTCAAGACGGAGGAGATCGACCGGGCGCTGATCTTCACCCGCACCAAGCATGGCGCGGACCGGGTCGTGCGTTTTCTGGAGGGCGCAGGCATCCAGGCCTTCGCCATCCACGGTAACAAGAGCCAGGCGCAGCGTACCACGGCGCTTCAGGCATTCCGGCACGGGCACTGCAAGCTGCTGGTCGCGACCGACATCGCCGCGCGCGGCATCGATGTGTCGGGCGTTTCCCACGTCATCAACTTCGAAATTCCCAACGTGCCGGAGCAATATGTCCACCGGATCGGCCGCACCGCGCGCGCCGGGGCCGAGGGCGTCGCGATCAGCTTCGTGGCGGACGACGAACGGCCCTATCTCAAGGCCATCGAGAAGGCGACGCGGGTGAAGCTCGACATTGCGCCGCTGCCCGAGAATTTCGTGGAAGCGGTGCGCAACCTTCCCAAGCCGGCCGCGCCCCGCAAGGGGCCGAGCCAGACTCCGGCGCAGCAGGCCAAGCGCGCCGAGGGACAGCGCCGCTATCAGGACGGACAGAAGGCCCAGCGCGGCGCGCCCGACAAGGCGCATCGCGGCGAAGGCGACGCAGCTAAGAAGCCGGGCCGCCGTCGCCGTCGCGGTGGTGTCGGTGCGCACAAGGGCGCCGTGCAGCGCACGGGCGCGCCGCGCTGATCGGACAGGTCGTCCGGCTGGGGCGGTGTCACACCGCCCCAGCCATTCGGCTTGTGGGATGCCCGTTTATTGTCAGTGGCCATTCAGAAAAAGCGCGCTAGGCTGATTGCCTATGCGCTCTTTTTTTCGCCGTCCGGCCGCTTCGCTCTCCGTCCTAGCCCTGCTGCTCACAGGTTCGCCGCTCGCCGCGCAACCTGCCTCGGCGCCCGGCGCCACACAGGGCGCGACGCAGGGGCAGGTCCGGCCCTGGCTTTATGAAAATAGCGACGTGCCGATCGACACGGCCTGGCGGTTCGGCACATTACCCAATGGATTGCGCTATGCGATCCGCCGCAATGGTGTGCCACCGGGGCAGGTCTCCGTGCGGCTTCGGGTGGACGCCGGTTCCCTGATGGAGAAGCCCGACGAACTGGGCTACGCGCACTATATCGAACATCTTTCCATGCGGGGATCGCGCCATGTGCCGGACGGCGAGTCCAAGCGCATCTGGCAACGGCTGGGCGTGACCTTCGGCAGCGACAGCAATGCGCAGACGACCCCGACCGGCACCACCTATGCGCTGGACCTGCCGCAGGCTACGACGGCAAGCCTGGGCGAAAGTCTCAAGATCCTGTCAGGCATGATGACAGACCCCAACATCGTGGACAGCGCGGTGAATGCGGAACGCGCCGTGGTGCTGGCGGAAAGGCGCGAGAGCGACGGCCCGCAAATGCGCATTTCCGATGGAAGCCGTCTCCACTTCTTTTCCGGCCAGCCGTTGGCCGATCGCGCGCCGATCGGCACGGTCGCAACGCTTACGGCGGCGACGGCTGACAAGGTGCAGGCCTTCCATGATCGTTGGTACCGCCCGGAAAATACGGTCATCGCCGTGTCGGGCGACATGGACCCTGCGGCGGTAGAACAGCTGCTGAAGGATAATTTCAGCGCCTGGAAAGCTGTGGGGCAGGGCGGCACGGCGCCCGATTTCGGGGTGCCCGACGGCAAGCAGCCGGCGACCCGCGTGATCGTCGAGCCGGGCGCTCCCCTCGGCCTCACCCTGGCCTGGCTGCGTCCGTGGAAGCCGCATGCCGACACGATCGTCTACAATCAGGACAAGCTCACCGACATGCTGGCGCTCCAGATCGTCAGTCGCCGGCTGGAGCGGGCGGCCCGCGCGGGCGGCAGCTTCCTGCAAGCAAGTGTCGACCAGCAGGATGTCAGTCGATCCGCCGACGGCACGTTCATGACCATCATGCCCACCGGCGACAATTGGGCGAAGGCGCTGGGCGACGTTCGCGCCATCATCGAGGATGCCAAGGCCGCTGCCCCCAGCCAGGCCGAGATCGATCGCGAATATGCACAGATGGATACGGCGCTCGCGATCCAGGTGGAAAATGCCGACACGGAACCCGGATCGAAGCAGGCGAGCGATCTGGTCAGCGCCGTCGACATCCGCGAAACGACGGTCAGTCCGCAGGCGGCGGTCGAGATTTTCCGGGCTGGCAAGCCGGCCATGACGCCGCAGAAGATCCTCGATTCGACCCGTCGCCTCTTCACGGCCGGGGTGTTTCGCGCGCTTCTGGTGACCGGAACGCCGCAGGCCGGGCTGGACGCGAAGCTCGCCGCTGCCGTGGCTGCCCCGGTGAAGGCGGCAACCGACGTCCGATTGGCGGACAAGGCCGTCACCATGGATGATCTGCCCAAGTTCGGCGCGCCCGGCACCGTCATCTCGCGCACGCCCACCGGCTTGCCGGGCATGGAAAGCATCACCTTCTCCAATGGCGTGAAGCTCACGCTGTTCGCCAATGATGTCGAAACCGAAAAGGTGCGGATCAACGTCCGCTTCGGCCATGGCCAGCAGGCCTTTTCGCCGACGCGGCCAGCGCCCGGCTGGGCCGGCGGCTATGCGCTGGTGGCAAGCGGCATCGGATCGCTGGGGCAGGGCGAGCTTGATGAACTGACCAACGGTCGACGGATGGGGATGGATTTCAACATCGATGACGATGCGTTCGAACTGCAGGCGCTCACCCGTCCCGCCGACTATAAGGACCAGTTGCGCCTCTTCGCCGCCAAGCTCGGTTTCCCTGGATGGGATCCTGCGCCCATCGCTCGCGTGAAAACCGGGGCTCTAGTCGCCTATGACGCGATGACGCGATCGCCCGATGCGGTTCTTGGCCGCGATCTCAACTGGTTGCTGCATGACAAGGATGTCCGCTTCCGCACGCCCTCGCGGGAGGAGATTTCGGCTCTGACGCCGCAAAGCTTCCGTGCGGCATGGGAGCCCCTCTTGGCGTCCGGGCCAATCGAGATCCAGATTTTCGGGCAAGTGAAGCCCGACGAGGCGATCCAGGCGGTGGGCTCCACCTTCGGTGCGCTGCCTGCAAGGGCTAACAAGCCCGTTCCGGCGGCCAATCGCGCGATGCGGTTTCCGGCCCATGTCGAAGCGCCCGTCCTACTGCGTCACAATGGCGATAAGGATCAGGCCGCTGCCGTTATGGCCTGGCCTACCGCCGGCGGCTTTGCCCTGCAGAAAGAAGCGCGCCAGTTGGAGATACTGACGCAGATTTTCAACGACAGGCTTTTCGACAAGCTGCGTTCGACGGAAGGGGCAGCCTATTCCCCTAGCGTCCAGAACAACTGGCCATTTTCTTACGAAAGCGGCGGCTATATTCTGGTGACCAGCCAAGTACGGCCCGATCGCATCGCCTATTTCTACGATGTCGTGAAAAAGACGGCGGACGATCTGGCGAAAACGCCGGTCAGCGACGATGAATTGCAGCGGGCGGTTGCGCCCATGCGTCAATTGTTGATGCGCGCCAGCACTGGCAACGCCTTCTGGATGAACCAGATGGAAGGCGCGACTCAGGATCCTCGCTATGTCGGTGCCATGAAGAGCATGTCGGAAGACCTGCTGTCTGTTACGCCGGCACAGCTTCAGGGCCTCGCGGCCAAATATCTCGTGCCCCGTAAAAGCTGGTCGGCCGTGGTATTGCCCGAAGGCGTGTCACCCCGCTGAAGCCTCTGGTTTCAGGCAGGAACTTCCGCTTCCAAAAGATGCTCGTACAGCCGGATATATTCGAGATGGAGATCTCGAATGATCGGGTTGTGCGACTTTTCCGCCAGTTGCCGGTTTGTCTCGATCCGTTCCAGGAAATAGGCGCGATCGAAACGATTGGTAATCGTCATGCTTGCCTCCCGCTCATTTCGGATATGAAGGTGATTAGGGCGGGAAGGTTTCGGCAGTGCAACATGGAATGTCGCCAGATGGGACGAACGGTGGCAAAGGCGCGATGGTCAAAAAAAGACTAAGATGACCTAGGGTCGGGGGCGGGCGCCAGCGATCGCAGTGCGGCCAGGATCATCTCGGCGGAACGGGCTGCCGTGCATGCCGCGTCGAGCCTTGGCCGGGACAGACTGCGATGGCCGAGGCCGAACAGGCATGCCAGCACGACCTCTTCCGCAGCATCCAGATCCTGCCCTGTCAATCGCGGGTTAGCGGCGGATGCGAAGTAGCGGATGATGTTGCGGAAGCGGGCGCACATATCGCCGATCGTCTTCGATACGGCTTGGTTGCGAAAACCTTCCGCCAATATATCAAAGGCTAAGGCTTCGTCCTCGCTGTCCACCGTGTGGCGCAAAAGAGCCTCAAACGTTTGATCGATGCTCAGTTCGCCGCCGTCTAGTTGACGGCGGAGCGCGTTCATCTCCGCGCACCATTGGTCGGCGTTATCGATGACCAACGCTTCGATAATATCTTCCTTGCCTTTGAACAGGCGATACATCTGGCCCACCGATACATGGGCCGACGCAGCCAGTTCCGCCATCGATGTTTGATGGAAGCCGTGGCTGTCGAACAGGTCGCGCGCGGCGGCAAGCACGGCGGTCCGGCCGTTTTTCTCATGCTGCGGTGCAACCACCATAATCCGTGACCTTGACCTTGAATTTGCCCTGCCACGATCCTACTTGTCCGGCAAGCGGAATGAACGTTCATTCCGCTAATATAAGCCTATCAAAAAACGGAACTCTGGTGATGCAAAAGGGGTCAATCATCGGCCTGATGGCGTGCGCGTCTGCGCTGACGCTGAGCGCATGCGGCAAGGAGCAACCGCCCGCGCCCCCGCCGCCGTCCGTCGGCGTGGTAACGCTAAAGACCGAATCCGCGCCGCTGGTGAATGAATTGCCGGGCCGCGTCGCCGCGGTAGAAACCGCCGAAGTCCGGCCGCAGATCAGTGGTGTAATCCGTCGCCGCCTGTTTCAGGAAGGCGGCTATGTCCGCGCCGGACAGCTGCTGTACGAAATCGAGGATTCGCCCTACCGCGCTGCGCTGGCCCAGGCGCAGGGATCGCTGGCGAACGCCCAGGCTGCGATCCGCTCCACCGCTCTCCAGGCTCAGCGTTACCGTGAACTGGTGGGCATCAATGCCGTCAGTCGCCAGGAGTTCGACAATGCGGAAGCGGCCGCCCAGCAGGCCCGCGCCAACGTCGCGGCCCAGCGCGGCGCGGTGCAGGCGGCGCAGGTGAACCAGAATTTCACCCGCATTCGCGCGCCTATTTCGGGGCGCATAGGTCGCTCGCTGTTCACGCCCGGCGCGCTGGTGCAGTCGGGTCAGGCCGATGCGCTCGCGACCATTCAGCGCACCGACACCGTCTATGTCGATATCACTCAGTCAGCAGCGCAGCTCATAGACTTGCGACAGGCGATGAAGGCTGGTGGGGTAAGCGACGCGGGCGGCGCGCGCATTCAACTGCTGCTGCCCAATGGCAGCACCTATCCGATCGAGGGACGGCTGCAATTCGCCGAAGTGACGGTCGATCCCACGTCCGGCGCGGTGACGCTGCGCGCGACCTTCCCCAATCCGGACGGGCTGCTGCTGCCCGGCATGTATGTGCGTGCCCGTCTGGTCGAAGGGCAGCGGGCCAACGCCATTCTCGCCCCGCAACAGGGAATCAGCCGTGACGCGCGCGGTCGCGCCACGGCGCTGGTCGTGGGCGGGGAAAACAAGGCCGAGATGCGGCAGGTCGAGGTGGACCGTGCCGTCGGAGACAAGTGGATCGTGACCAAGGGGCTGAAGGCCGGCGACCGGTTGATCGTCGAGGGACTCCTCAACCTGCGTCCCGGCACTCTCGTCAAACCTGGCGCGCCGCAGCAGGTGACAGCCGGGCAGAATGGCGCGGCTGGCGGGGCGCAGTAAGCCATGGCCCGGTACTTCATCGACCGGCCCATCTTCGCATGGGTCATCGCCATCGTCATCATGCTGGCCGGACTGCTCGCGATCCGATCGCTGCCGGTGGCACAGTTCCCGGAGATCGCGCCGCCTGCGGTGACGATCCAGACCACCTATCCTGGCGCGAATGCGCAGACGCTGGCTAGCACGACGACCCAGATCATCGAGCAGCAGCTCAAAGGCATCGACAATCTGCGTTATTTTTCGTCCACCAGCGACGGGTCGGGCAATCTCAACATCACCCTGACCTTCGAGCA
Organism: Sphingobium olei; assembly: GCF_042678845.1. Classification (NCBI taxonomy): domain Bacteria; kingdom Pseudomonadati; phylum Pseudomonadota; class Alphaproteobacteria; order Sphingomonadales; family Sphingobiaceae; genus Sphingobium; species Sphingobium olei. Next base: position 579,960 of record NZ_JBHTLS010000135.1, read on the forward strand.
GGGGACCGACCCCGACATCGCGCAGGTGCAGGTACAGAACAAGCTGGCGCAGGCGACGCCGCTGTTGCCGCAGGAAGTGCAGCAGCAAGGACTGCGTGTCAGCAAGTCGGCGGCGAGTTTCCTTATGGTGCTGGCGGTCTATGCCGATGACGGTATCCACGATGGCCAGGACACGGCGGACTTCGTCGCATCCTCGCTGCAGGATCCGATCAGCCGCGTCACCGGCGTGGGCGACACGGTGCTGTTCGGATCGCAATATGCCATGCGCATCTGGCTCGACCCCTTCAAGATGGCGACGCTCCAGGTCACGACCAGTGACGTAAAGAATGCGATACGAGCGCAGAATGCGCAGGTGTCCGCCGGACAGATCGGCGGCACCCCCGCTCCGGCCGGGCAGGCGCTGAATGCGACGGTCACGGCGCAGTCGCGGCTGCGCACGCCGGAAGAGTTCCGCAACATCCGCCTGCGCAGCAATCCCGACGGCTCGGTGGTGCTGCTGTCCGACGTGGCACGGGTCGAATTGGGGGCGGAGAATTATGGCTTTGGCGCGAAGTTCAACGGGCATCCGGCGGCCGGTTTCGGCATCCGGCTGGCCCCGGGCGCCAATGCGCTCGATACCGTTACCTCGGTCAAGGAACGGGTGGACCAGCTGTCGAAGAATTTCCCCACCTGGGTCAAATATGACTTCCCGGTCGATAATTCGACGTTCGTGCGGCTGTCGGTCGAGCAGGTGATCCACACGCTGTTCGAGGCGGTGCTGCTTGTCTTCGTCGTCATGTTCATCTTCCTCCAGAACTGGCGGGCGACGCTGATCCCGACGATCGCAGTGCCGGTGGTGCTGCTGGGATCGCTGGCGGTGCTGAGCGCTGCGGGCTTCACCATCAACACGCTGACCCTGTTCGGCATGGTGCTGGCGATCGGCCTGTTGGTCGACGACGCGATCGTGGTCGTCGAAAATGTCGAGCGCATTATCCAGACCGAGGGGCTGACCCCGCGCGAAGCGGCGAGGAAGTCGATGGACGAGATCAGCGGCGCGCTGATCGGCATCGGCCTCGTTCTGTCGGCGGTGTTCCTGCCGATGGCCTTTTTCGGCGGGTCTACGGGCGTCATCTTCCGCCAGTTTTCGATCACCATCGTGTCTTCGATGATCCTGTCGGTGCTGGTCGCGCTGATCCTGACGCCAGCCTTGTGCGCCACCATCCTGAAACCGGCGTCGCACGGCCATAGCTGGCACGGGCCGGTCGGGTCGTTTTTCGGGCGCTTCTTCAGCTGGTTCAACCGCACCTTCGACAAGGGCGTGACCCGTTACGGACAAGGCGTTCAAACGGTGGAGCGGCGTTGGGGCCGGACCATGATCGTTTATGGCCTGATCGTAGTCGGCATGGCATTCGTATTCCTGCGACTGCCGGGCGGCTTCCTGCCCGAAGAGGATCAGGGCATCATCATCAACCAGGTGTCGCTGCCCGCCGGCAGCACGATGGAGGAAACCGAGCGGGCACTGGTCCGTATGCGGCAGCACTATGTGACCGAAGAGAAGGACAATGTCGCGGCTATCTTCACCGTCGCGGGCTTCGGTTTCGTTGGGCAGGGGCAGAATGTCGGCATCGTTTTCGTGCGGATGAAGCCATGGGAAGAGCGTAAGGGGGAGAAGAACGGCGTCCCTGCGATCGCGCTACGGGCCAATATGGCGTTTCAGAAAATCAAGGCAGGCATGGCCTTCGCTTTCGTCCCACCGGCCGTGCAGGAACTGGGCAATGCATCCGGGTTTGACTTCCAGCTGCTCGACCAGGCCAATCTGGGGCATGAGCAGCTGCTGGCCGCGCGCAACCAGCTGCTTGGCATGGCGATGGCTGACAAAAGGCTCGCGCAGGTGCGGCCCAACGGCCTAGAGGACACGCCGCAGCTGAAACTGAACGTCGATCAGGCGGCAGCGGGCGCGCTCGGCATCGCGCAGGCCGATGTCAACGACACGATCAGCACCAACCTGGGGGGGGCCTACGTCAACGATTTCATCGATCGCGACCGGGTGAAGCGGGTTTATGTGCAGGCCGACGCGCCTTTCCGCACTTCCCCCGATGCCTTCGGCAACTTTCATGTGCGCGGCAGCACGGGCACGATGGCTCCCTTGTCGGCCTTTTCGACGACCGAGTGGATCCAGGGGCCGGCGCGATTGGAGCGCTTCAATGGCGTGCCGTCCATGAATATCCAGGGCAGCCCGGCGCCCGGCGTCTCGACCGGCACGGCGATGCAGGTGATGGAAGAGATTGCCTCGAAATTGCCCCCCGGCATTGGCTTTGCGTGGAACGGCATTTCCTATGAGGAAAAGATATCGGGCGGGCAGGCGCCTTACGTTTACGCGCTCTCGATGCTGATCGTCTTTCTGTGCCTTGCCGCACTGTATGAGAGCTGGTCGGTCCCGATCGCGGTGATCCTGGTTGTGCCGCTCGGCGTGCTGGGCGCGGTGATCGCGGCGACGCTGGCCGGGCTCAACAACGACATCTATCTTCAGGTCGGGCTGATCACCACCATCGGCGTTTCGGCGAAGAATGCGATCCTGATCGTGGAGTTCGCGGAGGAGAAGATGCGCGAGGGGCTTTCCCCGGCGCAGGCGGCGCTGCAGGCGGGCAAGCTGCGGCTGCGGCCGATCCTGATGACCAGCTTCGCCTTCATCTTCGGCGTGCTGCCGCTGGCGGTATCGACCGGCGCGGGAGCGGGCGGCCAGAATGCGATCGGCTGGGCGGTGGTCGGGGGGATGCTGTCGGCGACGGTACTCGCCATCTTCTTCGTGCCGGTCTTCTTCACCGTCGTGAAGAGGCTGTTCCGGGAACATAAGGATCATGAAGCGGCAGGCGACCGGGCGACCCCCGGCGCGCCGCAGGAGGCTTGAAGATCATGACGCGCAGCATCCATGCGCTGGGCGCGCTCACTTTGTCGCTGGCGCTTGCCGGTTGTGATCTGGCGCCCAAATATGTTCGGCCGGCAAATCCGGTGCCGGTGGCGTCGCCCGAGGGGCCGGCCTATGCCGCCGATGCAGGTGGTACGATCGTCCCGGCTGACACGGCTTGGCGAGACTTTTTCACTGACGCACGCCTCGCGCGCGTTATCGAAACCGCGCTTGCCAACAATCGCGACCTGCGCCTGGCGGTCGCCAATATCGAGCAGGCGCGCGCGCAATATCGGGTGCAGCGCGCCGACCTGCTGCCCACGGTTGGCGCGACCGGCACCGCCACCTATAGCGAACAGCCGCTGGTGCAGTTCGGCCAGTCGCAGCGGCTGAACAATGACGTGTACCAGGCGCAGGTCGGCGTCTCGGCTTGGGAGATCGACCTGTTCGGGCGGGTGCGGAACCTGAGCAAGGCGGCGCAGGAGCAATATTTCACGGCCGTGGAGAATCGTAACGCCGCACAGATCGCGCTGATTGCCGAGACCGCCAACGCCTGGCTCACCATGGCGGCGGATCAGGAGCGGTTGCGGATCGCGCGTGACCTGGAGCAGGCATTTGGCAAGACGCTGGAGCTGACCCGCGCGCGCTTCGCCAAGGGCATTGCGTCGGAACTTGAGGTGCGGCAGGCGCAGACCAGCTATGACCGGGCGCGGTCCGACATCGCGCAAGCTACGACGCTGGTGGCGCAGGACCAGAATGCGCTGAACCTGCTGGCGGGGACGATCGTGCCGGCGGGCGACCTGCCCGATGCGATGCCGCAGGGCAGCGCGACGCTGGAAAATCTGCCGGCCAATGTCTCGTCGGACGTGCTGTTGCGCCGGCCCGATATTGCAGCGGCGGAGCATCAGCTGCGCGGGGCGAACGCCAACATCGGCGCGGCGCGCGCGGCTTTCTTCCCGACCATATCGCTGACGGCGGCGTTGGGCACGGTGAGCCAGGGCCTGTCCAATCTGTTCGGCGGCGGCAGCGATTTCTGGTCGGTCGCGCCCTCCGCTGGTCTGCCGATCTTCGACTTCGGGCGGCGCAAGGGCAATCTTCAATATGCCCGCGCCACCTATGACGCGATGGTCGCGACCTATGAGAAGAGCGTGCAGACGGGTTTCCGGGAGGTCGCCGACGCGCTCGCGCGACGGGGCACGATGACCCAGCAGATCGAGGCGCAGACCTCGTTGCGCGACGCCTCGCGGGTCGCCTACACGCTCTCGGAAGCCCGCTTCCGGGCCGGCGTGGACAGTTTCCTCTCGACACTGGATTCGCAGCGTGCGCTCTACACGGCCGAGCAAAGCTTGCTGGCGACGCGGCTGACGCGAGCGACCAATATGGTCGAGCTGTACCGGGCGATGGGCGGCGGCCTGAAATAAGGATGGTTTGACCGCAATCGATGGGAAGCGGGACAGAGGCTGTGCCGCTATGGCGGGCATCTCGAAAGGAGGAGACGCCATGACCCTTTACGAAACCGGCCTGCTGTCGCCTGTCGGTGAACTGACGCTGATTGCGAGTGAGGGGGCGTTGGTCGCGTTGCTGTGGCCGGACGACGATCCCGCGCGCGTTCGTCTGCCGGCGCGGCAGGCGGGACTGGAACATCCGGTGCTCACGGCGGCGGCGCAGCAACTCGGGGAATATTTCTCCGGCGTCCGGCGCAGCTTCGACCTTCCGCTCGATCCTCAGGGCACGCCGTTCCAGCGGGATGTGTGGACAGCGCTCGCGTCCATCCCCTTTGGCGAAACGCGCAGCTATGGCGCGATCGCAGCGCAGATCGGCCGTCCGTCCGCGAGCAGGGCGGTGGGCGCGGCGAACGGACGCAATCCGCTATCCATCATCGTGCCCTGTCACCGGGTGATAGGCAAGGCGGGCGGACTGACGGGCTTTGCCGGAGGCATGGAGACCAAGGCCTGGCTGCTGTCGTTCGAAAGCCGGTAAATGGCGCACCCAGAGTGCGGACGCTGGGTGTCGCAATAGGTGATTCAACGACCAAGACCAGCCTTCAACCCCGAACCGGTCTCGAAGGCACGGAGTTAGAATGCTCGGTAACAAAGGCGTACCTCACTTTGCATCTCTGGCGAATGCGCGGTGGCTTTCTTAGGATGTCGCGTTCCCCGTCATCCGGGCCAGATTGCGCTTCAATTGCGGTATCTCGGTATCATTGGCAGCGTCGCCCCACGCCGTCCGTTTCCGAATTGCCGCTTTCACATATACGGCGAGTCCTGACTGACGCCGGGCAGCTCGGAAACCTCCGCTACGCGATAACCCCGCTCCGTAACTTGCGCCACCGCGTCGCACTTGAACTCATCACTGACATCGAGCTTCCTGATCATCGCGTCCTGTCCTCAATATTGGAACCCAAGGCATCCAGAAATCTAGGGCTATTCACCTCGGTGAACCTTATCGAGCCGACGCCAGCCTGATGGCTCTCAAACAATGAGGATCAGAAATTCACGCTGGATTTCAGACCAAAAACCATCACGTCACGCTTGCTCGATAATCCGCCGGGATTGATCGTATACTGAATGTTCGGTCGGACGGTTATCGCCGGCGTGATTGCTGCGCTGTAGAACAGCTCCATCGGATATTCGATATGCGGCACGTCGGCTCTGGGCGCGTCGGCCGGAAGTAAGCTGTTCTGCTCTTCAATCCGGCGGACGGTTCGCGAATTGGTCTTCAGTCGGCCAATGCCAAAGCCAATTTCATCAGCAGGGCGGGACGCAAAGGGACCTTTCCAGAAGAAACCGCCTTCCAAGAGGCTGTCGATATTCGTCACGCGCGGGTCAGACCGAATGAAATTTGCGAACACTGACACGCCCCGATTGGGATCGCTTGGGCTCTGGATGATGGTCTGCTCAGCCATAAGGTAGTAACCATCAGCGCTCCCGATCTTGCGCGGCGTTCCCGCTGCCAGCCCAAGAGGTTCACCTTCCGAATTGCGGTAAAGGCTCAGGAAGTCTCCAGTATTATGCCAGACGCCAACACGGTAGGCTCCCGGCCTTCCGCTGAAGGAGGGTTTCCAGGCGACTTCACCCACGGCATTATAGCCTGTAGTTCGTCCGGGGCTTCCCAGGCTCATCGAATATCTGGTCAGCGCAAAGTTCGGATTGACCTGATAGAGAGCGGCAACGACCTCAAATTCCTTGCCGACCTTCGCGTTTACGACCCCCGCCCACTGGCTGGCGGACCAGCCGAACCAGTTTGGCGTGATCCAGGCGGGCACCGAGGCACAGAAGCTGAGATTCTGGAATTTGCAGGAGAATGGAAAGACGTCGACCGTCATGGGCAGCTTGCCCAGCTTGACCGTCACCCTGTCATTGAGAAGCTTCTGTTGCAGATAAAATTGCACGATACGGAATCTCTTCCCGTAGCCGAAGATTTCCTGCGGATTGAGGAAGGTTCCTAGTTCGGCTTCCTGGTTCAGACTATCCCCTCCGCGGTTAACTACGATCGAATGGAAGCTCATTCCCTTGATGTTCGCGATTTTCTCTAAGTCAAGATCTGCGCCCAGCAGTATCTGATCAGCGATCGTGGCTTCTTTTCGGGCACCGCCACGGACATTCGTTGCGAATTCATTCGTGTACGCGAGCGTGAAATCCACGCCATTATCGTGCAGCTTCGTTCGCACACCTCCAAGATCACCCAATAGGTAATTGTCTGGCGAAAATTCCTGCGCCATCGCGGAAGTCGAAAGCGCGCACGCAGCCGCAGCCGCGCCACAAAGTAGCAGCTTCATATATTCCTCCCCTAATTGTATGGCCAAGATTGTTAGCGTTGGCCGGCACTTTTAAAGTGTCTTCGGAAACGGTGCGATCGGACGTTCACTCCTTTCCGGTGGGCCACGTCCTCTACGGATGTGGCCTCACCGCCCCTTTTTGCAGCCGACCCGTTATGCAGCTGGCGTCACATAGATCGGGCCACGGTCAATGACCCGGCCGACGACCTCCATGATTTCGTCATAGTCGGGATCGTAGGGCAGAGATTCCTGACCTGGATATTTGAGCGTCTTGTTGACCTCCTCATTGAGAAAGTAGCTGCCCGCGATGATGTGGCTCACCAGATCAAAGTCCGCCTCGTCCAGGTTTCGGACAGCGGCGACATCCGGGTTTTCCGGGTTTTCCGGCAACTTCGCGAGCGCGGCGATAAACGGCTCCGCAAGATCAGGCCGCGCCTTGAGTGCCCGAGGCAGAAGAATGTCGATGACACCCGCCTGACTGGCGGACGGCATCCCCAGTTCCTCGTCTTGCGGAATGAGCGCGTCCGCCACCCAATATAGTTGTGGGAGAACCGTTTCCAGAAGGTTTGTCATTGTTCGTATGTCCTATTTCAAGCGGCCGACAGGCTGACCTTCTGATCGCGTGCGTTAGCGATCAGGGCTTCAGCGCTCCGAAGTGCCATGGCTGCGACGGTGCCGGTCGGATTGACCGAACCGGAGGTTGGCATCACGCTGCCATCGAAGACGAACAGGTTCGGGACGTCGTGTGAACGGCCAAAACCATCCACGACCGAGCGCTCGGGGTCGTTACCCATCACCGTCGTACCCAAGAGGTGCCAGCCTGTTTCACGGACGATCGGCGCAACGATAGTCTCGTAAGCGCCCGCTTCGCGCATGGACTCCATCGCCTTCTGCTGATTGTAATCGAGCAGACGTCGGGTATTTTCCGATGCTCGATAGATGAGCTTGGGCGCTGGCATGCCATCGCTGTCCTTCAGATCCGGGTCAAGCGTCACCATGTTGGCCTCATCGGGAAGATCCTCCGCAATGATGGCCCAATAGGCTGAATGGCCAAAACGACGACGGACTTCCTTGTGGAAGTCCTTGCCCCAGTTGCCTGCGCCGCCCCACGGGAATGACCCTGTCGTGTTGAGCGGACCGCCGGTGCCCATGAGCTGCCACTTTGCACCGCGCAGGAAGCCAACGTCAGGGCGGGTTTCGCTGAACTCAAGCGAGTAGGCGCGTTGTCCGTAAGGACCCTGCCACCCTTCGAAAAATTCATCGAACAGCCCGACCACGGTGCCATAGGGGTGCATCATGAGGCGCTTGCCCACGAGCCCGGACGAATTGGCGAGACCCTCGGCCGCACCGCTTCTTCCAGAGTTGAGCAGAATCCGTGGCGTACCGATCCCGTTAGCCGCGAGCACTACGGCGCTGGCCGACTGAAACTTTGTTTCACCCGTCGTCCTGTCGACATAGGTGACACCGGTCGCAAGCCCCTGTCGATCCGTTTCGATCCGCAACACCCGTGCGTTTTGCACAAGCTCGACGCCAAGCTTCCGGTTGATCGGCCAATGGGTGCGGTCGACGGACGCCTTCGCGCCGTCGAAGCATCCCCAGAGGCATGATCCGCGTCGGACACAAGGCTCAAGAACACCGTTCTTGACGGTCGCAATCGCGTTGGTCCCGGGCCACCAGTGCCAGCCAAGCCGGTCGTGAGCAGCCGCAAATCGGCGCTCCATATCGCCCAGCGGGAAGGGGGGAAGGGGCACCTCGAAATGTGGAGAACAAGTATCGCCAGCAACACCCGAAACGGAGAAATCCACATCCGTTCGATCATAATAGGGAGCCAGATCCTCATAACTGAAAGGCCAGTCATCCGCTATGCCGTCGACTGTCCGAACCCGAAAGTCGCTAGGCTTGAGGCGGTGCCACGCAGCGGCGTAGAGCATCGAGCTTCCACCGACGCCGTTCCACATCAGCGGCGCGACATCCGATTCTTCATCGTTGATCGGATAGTCGGAGGGTGCCTTGCGCCGGTTAGGGTACCAACCGTAATGGGCATCCTTCGTCAGTTCGAACTCGGGCTCCATGCTTTTGATGACGGTGTAATCGGGATAGGTGCCCTGTTCGAGGCACATGACCGAGAAGCCTTCCTCCGCGAGACGCTTGGCGGCAACCGCACCGCTCGGCCCGGCTCCAATAATGAGCACGTCAGGAGTTTTATTTCCGTTGGATTGAGACATCATTTCATTCCACTTCAGCGAATGGCCGACCAGACGGTCTTCTTGGAGAGAAGGTTGGCGATGCCATCGAAGCTCCGTTCGCGTCCGATGCCAGAATCCTTCACGCCACCCCACGGCACGGCAATATCGTACATATGATAGCAGTTTACCCACACGGTCCCCGAAGCGATGCCGTGGACGAAGCGCTGAGCGGTCGAACCGTTGTTGGTCCACACCGAGGCGGCCAGGCCATATCGCCCTGCATTCGCCTTGCGCAGGCCGTCCTCGAAATCGGAAAAGCGTTCAACGGCCAAGACGGGGCCAAAAATTTCTTCCTGCACGAGGCGGGAATCCCCATTCAGTCCGGCGACGATCGTGGGTTCGATGAGATAACCGCCAGAAGGATCATGGGCGACCCCTCCTGCGGTTATCTCACCATCCTTTCGCCCCAGTTCAAGGAAGCTGCTTACCGTGTCATACTGTTTGCGCGAAACGACCGGTCCCATCTCCGTGCCCGCTTCGAACGCACGTCCGACCTTCATCTTGCGCGCGCGCTCGGAGAGACCGGCAACAACCTTGTCATAGATGCCGTCCTGCACGAGAAGACGGCTTGCAGCGCTGCAGACCTGACCGGTGTTGAGGAAGATGCCGCTCAGCGCCGCATCGATGGCCGGCTCCAGGTCGCAATCATCAAAAAGGACGATAGGGCTCTTGCCCCCCAGTTCAAGGCTGACATGCTTGAGGTTGCGCGAGGCGCTTGCCCCTATTTCCCGGCCGACCGCCGTGGACCCTGTGAAGCTGACAAGATGGACATCGGGATGCTCGACCAGAGCCTTGCCTGCGGCGGCGCCATAGCCCGGCACAATGTTGACGACACCCTTGGGGATACCCGCCTCGAGAATCAGGCGACCAAGATACATAGCCGTCATCGGCGTTACTTCGGCCGGCTTAAGGACAATGTGCGGATTCCGACGATCGCGCGCATCTATTCCGATCTGATGCCGCGCAGCGTTCCGATCTGATCGCGCGCAGGTGGATCATCTGATCGTTGGGTGAAGATGTCATTCCTGTTCGTTGTTGGTCAAG